>JANQID010000083.1 GCA_028282325.1 Chloroflexaceae bacterium
CTCTTCGGGCGCGTTGTCAATCTGGTCGTAGGCCAGGAAGCTGGCGGCGCCGCGCAGGGCGAGCACTTTGGTGATCGCCGCGGTCAGCGTGGTCTTGCCGTGGTCCACGTGACCGATGGTGCCGACATTCAGATGGGGCTTCGTGCGCTCGAACTTCTGCTTCGCCATAATGTTGTCATTCCTCGCTTACAAAGAAAACAAACATAAAGATAATGCAGTGAAGGTGCGTTTACAGGTTGGATCCGCCATACCCGTGAACGCACCATCACGTTCGTTCTATTGCCTGACTAGACTTGAGACCAGCGTGCATACAGTGCGGTTGGTAACGGATGTGCGCGATATGCATCAACGATGACCAATTCACCAGCCGCTACATTTCCCTGAAACTCTTTCATCGCTGAAGACAAAACATTGTGCAAAGACAACGCTGAGAGATTGGTGGCATATGCATTCACCAAAACGCCAACAGGATGATTACTCAAAAGCCGAATAACCAGATCGAGCAATTCTGGCAGCGCTTCGTGAAGACGCCAGATTTCACCCTTCGGACCTCGCCCGAAAATCGGCGGATCCATAATGATCATATCGTACTTGTTACCGCGGCGAATTTCACGCTTCACGAACTTCAATACGTCATCGACGATCCATCGTATCGGATGTTCGTGCAAGTGCGAAATGGACTGATTCTCTTGCGCCCAACGCACCGCCGGTCGCGATGCATCGATATGACACACATAGGCGCCAAGACGGGCTGCAAAGAGGCTCGTTAAGCCGGTATAACCAAACAACGCCAACACACGCGGTTGTTGTTTGCACAAAGCCAACTGACGACGCATCCACATCCAATGAGCACTATGCTCAGGAAAGATTCCAGTGTGGCGAAACGCCGTCAACCGAACCCAGAACGCTAAATTTTCATAGTGCAGAACCCATTGCTCTGGAAGTGATCGATATTGATGCCACTCGCCCGAACCTTCATCGCCGCGTGTACGGCGAAATACAGCATCAACATTGTCCCAATCACTAGCAGGCAAAGCTGGCGACCAGATCGCCTGGGTTTCCGGTCGTATCAGACGGTACGAACCAAAGCGCTCTAGCTTCTGACCATTCCCAGAATCGATCAGTTCGTAATCATCCCAGAACGGCGCAACTAATAACTCTAGTTTTGGCAGCGGCAATGGAAACTGAGCTTGATTACCTGAATTCGCCGCCACAGCATCCTGCTCACCAAATTACGATCCGCGTTTAGCGATAATCTCCTGCGCCAGAGCATCGGGCAATGGTTCGTAGCTGTTAAACTCCATTGACGAAGAAGCGCGGCCCTGAGTCGCCGAACGCAGATCGGTCGTATACCCGAACATCGTCGCGAGCGGAACATACGAACGCACCACCTGAGCGTTACCGCGAGCTTCTATGCCTTCGACCCGACCACGTCGCGAGTTCAAGTCGCCAAGGACAGCCCCCAGAAAATCCTCAGGCGTGACCGTCTCGACCTTCATAATTGGCTCAAGCAATTGTGGGCGTCCCTTGCGCACGCCATCTTTGAGCGACATCGAGCCGGCTATTTTGAACGCCATTTCAGAGGAGTCAACCTCGTGAAAGGAGCCGTCATATAGCGTCGCCTTCATATCCACAACTGGGAAGCCCGCCATCACGCCCGATTGCATAGCATCTTTGACGCCCTGCTCAACCGCCGGAATATATTCTTTGGGAACAACACCACCAACAATGGAGTTCACAAACTCGAAGCCTTTTCCAGGATCCTGCGGCTCGAACTTAATCTTGACATGCGCAAATTGACCCTTACCGCCAGTCTGACGTACAAAACGCGTTTCAATATCCGATAGCTGAGTAATTTTCTCGCGATAGGATACTTGGGGCTTGCCCTGGTTTGCATCAACCTTGTATTCACGGCGCAACCGGTCGGTAATCACCTCCAGATGTAACTCGCCCATACCCTTGATGATGGTCTGGCCAGTCTCCGAGTCTGTATACACTCGAAACGTCGGGTCTTCCTCGCTCAACCGAGCCAGCGCTACCGCCATCTTATCCTGATCCGCTTTAGTTTTTGGCTCAATTGCTAATTCAACGACCGGCTCTGGAAAGCGGATGGTTTCGAGAACAACAGGCTGATCAAGATCACAGATCGTATCACCGGTAAAACTCTGCTTCGGACCAACCATCGCTGCGATATCGCCAGCATATACCTCTTTAATTTCTTCACGATGGTTGGCATGCATTTGCAGCAAACGACCAATGCGCTCGCGCTGGTTGCGTGTGGTGTTCAAGACGTACGAGCCAGCCTCAACCTTACCGGAATATACGCGGAAGTAGGCCAGCTTGCCGACATACGGATCGCCAACGATTTTGAACACCAAAGCCGCAAACGGCTCGCCATCGCTTGCCTGGCGCGCAATAAATTCCACGCCTTCGGATTCCGTATCCTGACCTGGCAAGACCCCCTGCACAGCCGGACGATCAAGCGGGGACGGCAGATAATCAACCACCGCATCTAGAACTTTTTGAATACCTTTATTCTTGAGCGCGGCGCCACATAGAACCGGAACAAGTTTGCCCTCAATTGTCGCCTTGCGCAAACCGCGTTTCAATTCCTCAACACTCAACTCTTCACCTTCAAGGTAAAGCAACATCAACTCGTCGTCGGTTTCCGCAATCGCTTCAATCAATTCCTGGCGCGCCACCGACGCCGCATCAGCCATATTCTCAGGAACATCAACAAGCTGTCGTTCACGACCAAGATCATCGAGCCAGACTGCTGCATTAAACTCGATTAGATCCACGACACCCTGAAACGTATCTTCGGAACCGATCGGCAACTGTATCACTGCCGATTTTGCGCCCAATCGATCCTTGATCATATCGATAGTACGCGTAAAATTCGCGCCAACCCGATCCATTTTGTTAATAAAACAGATACGCGGCACATGGTATTTATCCGCCTGGCGCCACACAGTTTCTGACTGCGGCTCAACCCCGGCCACGGCGTCAAACACTACTACCCCACCGTCAAGGACGCGCAATGAACGCTCAACCTCAACGGTAAAGTCAACGTGACCGGGTGTATCAATAATATTAATGCGATGATCATTCCAGGACGCCGTCGTTGCAGCAGCAGTAATAGTAATGCCGCGCTCCTGCTCCTGAGGCATCCAATCCATCACCGCCGTTCCTTCATGGACTTCGCCAATTTTGTAGGTGCGCCCAGTGTAGAACAGAATACGTTCGGTAGTCGTGGTCTTGCCTGCGTCAATATGGGCGATGATACCGATATTACGAATTCGCTCAACCTCTATCTGGCGTGGCATAGCAACAACCTGCTCCCTATTCTAGGCATCGCAAACCGCAAACAACCATCTCCTCCCCGCAGGTCGCCACTGACCAATCACGGGCATTCCCGATAAAACGGACAAACACACCCGCACCCAGGAGATCCTAAAGACGACCATAATGAGCGAAAGCGCGATTGGCTTCGGCCATTTTATGAACATCCTCTTTACGCTTGATCGTATTACCTGTATTGTTGTAGGCATCGATCAATTCCAAACCCAGGCGCTCGTACATAGGCTTGCCGGATCGATTACGAGCCGACAACAACAGCCAGCGCATCGCCAAAGACAAGCGCCGATCGCTTTTCACCTCAACCGGCACTTGATACGTTGCACCTCCGACACGCTTTGGCTTCACTTCAATCGAAGGACTGGCATTTCGCAGGGCTTGCTCGAACACCTCTATCGGCGTTCGCTTCAACCGATCGGCGGCCATCTCCATTGCTTGGTATACAATCCGCTCAGCAACGCTCTTTTTGCCGCGCTTCATCACTTTATTGATAAAACGCTGAACCGTTACACTATCGTGCCGCGGATCCGCCCCGATCTGGCGTTTAGCTACAGTTTTTCGACGTGGCATATCTACCCTTAAATTACAGCACGTAACATAGTAGACGTGGCAAACAACACTATACTTAACGTTTACCAGGCGCTGAGCCGCCGCGCTTGGCGCCATACTTCGAACGCCCTTGCTTGCGATTGGAAACGCCTTGCGTATCAAGCGTCCCGCGCACGATGTGATAACGCACCCCCGGCAAATCCTTTACGCGCCCGCCGCGAATCAACACAACTGAGTGCTCTTGCAAGTTGTGACCTTCACCAGGTATATAGGCAGTCACCTCAACCTGATTTGACAAACGAACGCGCGCAACTTTGCGCAACGCCGAATTCGGCTTTTTCGGCGTCACCGTATAGACTTTCGTGCATACGCCACGTTTCTGCGGCGATCCTTTGCCACGCGTCAACTTACCTTTGAGAGAATTATACGTAAACCGCAACGCAGGAGCTTTTGTCTTCTTTATGACTGGCCGGCGCGGTTTACGAACCAGTTGATTGATAGTTGGCATGCTTCAGTTTGCCTTCATCAAGGTATCACAGATACGAAGTTTCTTCGACACAAAAACATAACATAAAGCCCTATTCTGGTCACAGTCTAAATCTGCGCCTTAGATCGGGCTTGCAGTAAACAATATTAAAGGCAGTGCATCTAAATGCGCACAACGATATGGGAGTATATCATGTGCGCTATGCATTGTCAAATGAGATTGGTATTATTTATCTGGCGTTTTGTATGCCTTATCGATGTGAAGCGCGCTCAACCGGCATTAGAAATCCGCAACACTTCTTCACAGGTGCGCAGAGCGGCGATCCGCGCCCAACCCAACGATGCGTTGGCGCCAATCGCCAGAATCAGCAAGAGATTATCCATATGGGCCATTAAAATGCTTTGATCCTCGCCTTCATAGATCGCCAGATGGCCAGGACGTTTCTGGCCCAGACTACGACTGATCTCGGTCATTGCAAGGGAACTGCCAGCCGCTAGCGACGCAACAAGCGAGACATTGATATCACGACGACGACTCCAGTGCGTTAACACGATGCCGCTCATATCGGCCAGCACGGCGCACTGTACATCGGGTTCCAATGCCAACTCTTTCAAAGCCCCGCGCATTGAATCGATTTGATCTTCTGTATAGTGACGACCCGTGGATCCGCGCCTCCCGGCAGTAATGCGCATTGCCATCGGCGCTTGGCGCACAGGCTCCGTATGACGTTTTTGGATTCGAGATAGCCGCTGATGGAGCGAACCAGATTGATGCGGTTGCTGGTCAGTCATCAACGTTCCCACGCCTCCCGATGGCGTCGGCGGGGCAGATTGCGTCGCCGTTTGCTCTGTTTTAGGCAAGAGGTTAGCCGGCTCCAGCAACAGATCGACCGCGAGCCGAATTTGATCAGGGGAAAGCGGTTTTTCAAGCAAACAATCGATCTTTAGATCGGATGCCCGCTTCGGTGTCAGATCTTCAGGATGAATAGTAAAGACAATCACCGACGTCTCAGGGTCGAGATCATGGACATGCTTCACCAGTTCAAGGCCATTCATACCGGGCATACGGATGTCGGTGAAGAGAAGATTAATAGGTTGACGCGAAATATACAGCAACGCCGCCTCACCGGAGGAGGCCTCATGGACGACATACGACGACTCATCAGAAAGCGCAAATGTGACAATACGGCGAATGTCGGGATCATCGTCAACAATCAAAATCCGCTTGGACATGACTCTGCCCTCTCGTTTTGCGGTGTCAGCAATCAGCAAGTGCTGGTATCATAGCTAGTCTCTGTGTGACAACAGCCCACCAACTATAAACGCACATCAACTACATTTTGTAGCATTCTCCAGAATGCAATTACGAGCGCAGCGTAATATGCAATTCTTTTAACTGGCGCTCATCAACCGCCGATGGAGCATTGGTCATCAGGTCAATCGCTTGCTGGGTTTTCGGAAAAGCCATAACTTCCCGAATCGTGAGCTCATCCGCCAGCAGCATAACGAGGCGATCGATGCCAGGGGCAATGCCGCCATGCGGCGGCGCTCCATACTCGAAAGCTTCGAGCATATGACCAAACTGCGCTTGCGCCGTTTCCTGGCTAATGCCCAACAAATCAAACATTCGCTGTTGAATATCGCGCCGATGGATCCTGACACTCCCTCCGCCCGCTTCGTATCCGTTCAGCACAATGTCATACGCTTTAGCGCGCACCTTACCCGGATCGCTCTCCAACAGCGCGAGATCAACATCCTGAGGAGCGGTGAACGGATGATGGACGGCATACCAGCGGTGTTCATCTGCATCCCATTCCACCAGCGGGAAATCAACAATCCAGACAAACGCTAGAGTATCCGGCGGTATCAAATCAAGTCGCTCGGCAAATTCACGTCGCATGCGATCGAGCGTCGCCGCCACGACATTTGGCATATCGGCAATATACAGAAGCAAATCGCCTGGTTGTCCGCCCAGACGCTCGATAAGCCCTTGCATCTCCTCATTGCTGACAAAACGGCCAAACGATGAGCGTACATCCTCACCCGCAGCATCAGGCAGCGCCGCCCAGGCTAACCCCTTCGCGCCGTTTGCACGAGCCAGCTCCGTAAGTTCGTCAAGCTGCTTACGGCTGTAAGAGCCGCAGCCCGGCGCCCGGATGCCTTTGACCTGACCGCCGCGCTCAACAGCGCCGCGAAATACGTTGAATTCCGTATTGGCAACGATATCCGAGACATCAACCAACTCAAGACCATAGCGAAGATCCGGCTTGTCAGTGCCATAGCGACTCAGAGCTTCAGCATAGGTCAGGCGAGGAAATGGCGTCTGAAGTATGCGTTTATCAGGGGTCACTTCATGCACTAGGGAAATAAATAATCGCTCAGTTAACTGCAATACATCTTCCTGCTCAACGAAACTCATCTCCACGTCAAGCTGAGTGAACTCTGGTTGACGATCAGCGCGTTGATCTTCATCGCGAAAACAGCGTGCAATCTGGAAGTATCTATCAAATCCGGCCACCATAAGCAGCTGTTTGAGCTGCTGCGGACTCTGCGGAAGTGCGTAAAATCTGCCAGGGTGAATGCGACTTGGCACCAGATAGTCGCGGGCGCCTTCAGGGGTCGATTTGATCAGGATCGGCGTCTCAATCTCTATGAAATCCTCTTGATCAAGGAAATCACGAATAAATTTCACCACCCGATGGCGCAGAAGCATATTGCGCTGCATACGTTCGCGCCGCAGATCAAGGTAGCGATACTTCAGGCGCAGCGGCTCTTCTTCACCACCTTCTTTCGCGATATAGAGCGGCGTTGTACGCGCCGCATTGAGGATTGCGGCAGTATGTGCGTGAACCTCGATTTGGCCAGTAGCGATCTCTGGATTGATCGACTCTTCAGGGCGCACCACTACCACACCTTGCACCTGTAGCACATACTCAGAACGCGATTCGTTGGCAAGTGCATGGGCCTCTGGGGTGCTGGTCGAGTCAAAAACCACCTGCGTTAAACCAAAACGATCACGCAAATCGATAAAAATCAATGGACCATGGTCACGACGACGGTGTACCCAACCCGCAAGAGTAACCTCTTGCCCAGCGTGCTCTGGGCGCAATTCGCCGCAGGTATGCGAACGAAACATGACAACTCCTCAAGACGCTCTAGCGCTGAATAATCGGAATATTCCGCAAGCATTATAGCATGGCGTACAGATAGACAGCATTATGCGCTATAATATCGCCCGATGAACCACAATCATCCAATAACCGGCGCTCAAACTCCTATTCCTAATGAAACCCCGTGTGCGAACACTCGCCATACCACGGGCATTTCGCAACGCGTAGAGATTCTGGGCGTGGCTATTGATGCCATCACTGAAGCGGAAGCGCTCGATCAGATCAAAGTATGGCTGCAAAAAGGCGGGCCACACCATATTGTTACCGTCAATCCGGAATTTGTGATGGAAGCGCGCCGTAATCCGAACTTCGGCGATGTCTTGCGCCGCGCCGATCTGGCTACTGCCGACGGGTTTGGGATTATTCTCGCCGCTCGATGGCAAGGAACTCCGCTACCGGGTCGCATCACCGGCGTCAACCTGACCCACCGTCTCGCTGAACTGGCGGCTGCATATGGATATCGTCTCTTTTTGCTTGGTGCGGCGCCCGGAATCGCAGAACGCGCCGCCGCAGTTCTCACCGAACGATATCCTGGCCTGATCATTGCCGGATGCCACGCCGGTTCGCCCAATCCGCGATATGAGCCATTTATTCGCCAGATCATCACCGCCGCTCAACCTGATATTCTCCTGGTTGCCTACGGTCATCCTGCACAAGATGTATGGATTGATCGAAACCAACCCTGGTTGCGCATTCCTGTGGCAATTGGCGTCGGCGGAACATTCGACTATATCTCCGGCTCCATCCCACGAGCGCCAACCTGGCTGCGTCGAGCAGGACTCGAATGGCTCTTTCGCGTTATATACCAACCTCGACGCTGGCGGCGCATATACACCGCAGTTTTACATTTTACCTGGACGATGTTGCGCGAAGGAAAACGAACCATACGCGACTAATAGGAACGATTGAGCATATCGATAACATGCAAACGGCACGATGGCAAGATGGCATATGCTATGGATGTAGTACATTAAACCACCTGGAAAAAGTTCTATCGTTAGCCAGATCGTGCGTAGGAGCCGATGATGACCAAAACGACTGCCGAAAAAATTGACGAACTTCGTCGTCGCATTGAGCGTGCCAGCACCACTAACCCTGAAGCTGCGCAGAAACAGCACCAGCGCGGCAAACTAACAGCCCGTGAGCGTATCGAAGCCTTGCTTGATCCGGGTTCGTTCGTTGAATTGGATGCATTTGCGGTTCATCGCACCAATGCATTTGGTATGGACAAGCGTAAACCACTCGGCGATGGCGTTATTGTCGGGCATGGCACGGTTGGCGGTCGGCCTATTTGCCTGTTTTCACAGGATTTTACCGTTTTCGGCGGCTCACTGGGCGAAGTTTTTGCGGAGAAGATTTGCAAGGTGATGGATCTGGCCATTCGTATGGGCGTCCCTTGCATCGGCATTAATGATAGCGGTGGCGCTCGTATCCAGGAGGGCGTGGTATCGCTGGGCGGTTATGCTGAAATCTTCTATCGTAACGTGATGAGCAGCGGCGTCATACCGCAGCTTTCGCTCATCGCCGGACCATGCGCCGGCGGCGCTGTCTATTCGCCCGCAATGACCGATTTCATCCTGATGGTCAAAGGCAGTAGCCAGATGTTTATCACCGGACCGGATGTTATCAAGACGGTGACAGGCGAAGAAGTCGGCTTCGAGGAGCTTGGCGGCGCGATGGCGCACAATACCCGCAGCGGCGTTGCTCACCTCGCCGCAGATGATGAGCAAGAGGTATTTGAACAAACCCGCACGCTGCTCTCGTTCCTTCCATCGAACAATCTCGAAGACCCGCCGTATGTTCCGCCAATCGATGACCCGGAGCGGATGGACGAGAGCTTGCAAACGTTGATCCCCGACAACCCCCGGCGCGCCTATGATATGATTCAGGTTATCGAGGCCATCGTCGACGATGGTTTCTTTTTCGAGATCCAACCGTTCTGGGCGCGCAACATTGTCAATGGCTTCGCCCGACTCGATGGTTACGTGATCGGCATAGTCGCCAACCAACCCCTCCATCTTGCCGGCACGCTCGACATCGATAGTTCGGTCAAGGCAGCGCGCTTCGTTCGTTTTTGCGACGCCTTTAATATCCCGATTGTTACGTTCGTTGACGTGCCCGGATTTATGCCCGGAACGCAACAGGAATACGGCGGAATTATTCGTCACGGAGCCAAACTCCTCTATGCCTATTGTGAAACGACTGTTCCGAAGCTCACGGTGATTACACGCAAAGCCTATGGCGGCGCTTATGATGTTATGTCAAGTAAACACATTCGCGCCGATTTTAACTTTGCGTGGCCAACCGCTGAAATCGCCGTTATGGGCGTTGATGCCGCAGTCCGCATCATCTTCCGCCGTGAGATCGCCGAGGCGGAGGATCCAACCAAACGCACCGCCGAACTTGTCGAGGACTACCAAAACCGTTTCGCGAATCCGTATGTCGCAGCAGAACGGGGATACATCGATGCCGTTATCGAGCCACGCGAAACGCGTTATGCTCTGATTCGCGCATTGCGCCTGGCCCGTACCAAACGGCAGAGCCTTCCCGCGCGCAAACATGGGAATATCCCGCTCTAATCCTGATCGTTAATTCAAGCAGACGCATATCAGATCGGTGTTGCTTTGGGGTTCAAAAGCAACACCGATCTGAATAAAATTCGCGGCGACGATCCTGAAGAATCACAGGAGCCAGCTTAACAATTATGCCATTAGCAGCTATTGCATAGACACAGGTAGCTATGCTAAGATAGCTAGGTGTTACACTGTTTTGTTTATGCATAGATTCCTTGTTAACTGCGCAGCCTGGCACTTACACTTCGAGGCTCTGCGCTCGTCCATTTATAGCATCGCCCATTGTACAAACTTCACAAACTTGTGCGATCGAAGCACGTAACCCGCTGCTATCCATAAATCAGCCAGATCTGTGATCGCATGAGCAATCAGGTGACGGGGCATGAGCAACGATACTTCACAAAACGGTCCGCTTGAAAAGGTTATCGAGTTACGTCTGCCCAGCAAGCTTGGTTACGAACGCGTTGCAATGGACACGGCATCGTCGTTGGCAAAGCGTATGGGATTTCAAGATGACCGGATCGACTCGCTTAAGACTGCGGTGAGTGAAGCTGTCACAAACGCTATCGAGCACGGCAATCAGCATGATTCAGCGATGAAGGTTGTGGTGTTGCTCACAGCGCGCGACGACGAGTTGATCGTCAGCGTTGCGGATCAGGGGCGCAAGCCGCTCAGCCAGAATTGCACAACCAAAATCCCACACCTGGAAGAAATTATGGAACAGCCGGACAAAGGCGGTTGGGGTATCTGGTTGATTCGCGAACTTATGGACGAGGTCGAATTTACTACCGCGCCGAGTGGCGGGAACCAGGTGCGTATGGTAATCCATCTCGAACGATGAACATCAACACTACACTCATAGCGAGTATGGATATCTCGTTTCCGAGCGAACTTGGATATGAGATCATCGTACGAGACGCGGTTGAGTCATTTGCGCACCGTCACGGTTTCGCTCCTGAACGACTTGAAGATCTGAGGACTTCCTTGTGCGAAGCATGCATTAATGCCATTGAGCATGGCAACCAGTGCGTAGCCCATATGCGAGTAGATGTTCGTTGTCAATATGACCGCAAACAATTCCAGATCGAAATCCAGGATCAGGGAATAAGGCCATTTAGCCCCCCTGAGCGACCGTACAGCATCGCTGAGAAACTCGCCGGGGTCGGTACGCTTCGTGGAATGGGTCTTCAAATTATCGCGCACTTGACCGATGAGTCGGGTTTTCTGGAAAACGACGAGCGCGGAAATTGTTTTCGGATGGTCTTTTATTGTGATCTCGACAGAACATCGCGCTATTGATTTGATGCGAGCGCTATAACGAAGAACGTACATATTTCACGCAAGCAGGGATTGATACCCGAAGCTGCCGTACAATCTGACTGCCCAGACCATGGTTGTCTGCCGTATAAAACAGCGGTTGCCTCAACAACGTTCTAAGGAGTGACGAATGCTGGAAGATGAATTGACAGTAAACACGCGCCAGCGTGAAGGTGTAGCCATTATTGATCTGATTGGAGACGTTACCACATTCGCGGAAGAGAAAATCAATACCGCGTATCAAGAAGTCACCAATCAAGGCTCGCGCCTTGTATTATTAAACTTTCGTCAGAATGACTACATTAACAGCGCTGGCATCGCAATACTGATAGGGATTGTTACTGAAGTGAATCGCAATAGCCAGAAGCTCGCCGTAAGCGGTCTATCGCAGCATTTCCAGAAGATCTTCCGAATGGTTGGATTGGCGCAGTACGCCGATATTTACCAAGACGAGGATGAGGCTATTCAAGGCTTTAAGAGCATTACTACGACCTGATGTTTTTGCCCTCGCTTGTTCTGCACATAAACGTAGAGTGTACGCGTTTTCCGCTCTACGTTTATGTAAACTCCCACATCCCCGACTCGCCTACTACCTGCATAAGTTCTTCCGGCGACACAACCACATTGCCAATTTTTTGAACCACGCGCGACGCCGCAATATTGGCGAGATGCGCTGCGGTGAGCGAATCAAGGCCTGCCGCCAACCCCAGCGTCACCACGGCGATGAATGTATCACCAGCCCCCGTGGTGTCATACACCTCGCTTACGTCTACGGCCGGCACGTACACGTAGCCCAGATCGACATCTAAGAGTGACAAACCATCGGGGCCGCGCGTCACAATAACCGTGCGCGCACGCAAACGGTTTTGCAGCCACTCCACGCCCTGGCGGAAATCATTTTCGGTGCGCAACGGTGTGCCCAGCGCCGCCGACGCCTCACGATCGTTACAGCGAAAGAGCGTCACATCATGATAATAGTGCGAGTTGCCTTGAGCATCGACGGTAAGCAATGCGCCGTAGCGCTGACACAGCATCCGCGCGTGATCAACCACCCGCGACGAAAGCAGGCCAAGTTGATAGTCAGAACACAACACCGCGTCAACTTGCGGGACATACACATCAAGCGCATCAAGGATGCGCTGCTCATCTGTAAGTTGCAAAGCGCTACGATCAAGGCGATCAAGGCGGGCGACCTGCTGAGGCAGGCGCGGCGACTCATGCGCGAGCACACGCGTCTTGAGGGTCGTCGGTCGTCCGGCGACGCGGATCAACCCTGACGATGCGATCTGGGATTGTTCCAGCGCCGCGCGGAGTTGTTCGCCTTCCCTATCATCACCGACAACGCCTACCTGAATCGCATGGCTGCCCAGCGCGACAATATTGCGCGTCGGATTTGCCGCTCCTCCGAGGACAATTTCCCGGCGCTCGAACTCAAGCACCGGGATCGGCGCCTCACGCGACAGGCGCATCGCACGACCAAAGATATATTCATCGAGCGAAACGTCACCTGCCACAAGCACGCGCAAGCCAGATAATTGCGCGACAGCATCGGCCAGTTTGGGCATCGAGTTCTACTTTCGTGGTACGACGAAAAACGAGAAAGAGCGCCCAGAACGTATGGAAGCCAGATGACCCCAAACGTTCGTTGCGCCCTTTACAGCGTATACGCCCACGCTGATCGCTAGACTTGCACTGCTTCGGCGAAGCGCCGCATACCTTCAGTAATATCAGCCTCGGATGCGGCGTACGATATGCGCAGATACCCCGGCGCACCGAAAGCTTCACCAGCCACAACGCCGATATGGGCTTTGTCAAGCAGGAAGTTCATCAGGTCAAGGCTCGATGCACAGACCACGCCATCGGCTAACGGACGGTTGAGCAAGCCAGTTACGTTTGGAAAAACGTAAAACGCTCCGTCGGGAACCGTACAGGATACGCCAGCGATCTTACCCACCATCTCTATGATCAGGTCGCGCCGCGCATGAAATGCCTGGGTCATCGCTTTCACCGTACGATCAAGCTCCTCTGACGGGGTGAACGCGACTTGCGACGCCGCCTGCGCAATCGACGCCGGGTGAGTTGTCGAGTGGCTTTGAATCGACCTGACCGGTCCCAGAATAGCATCCGGTCCGGCCATATAACCGATACGCCATCCGGTCATTGCGAAGGACTTGGAAGCGCCGTTGACAATCAACGTACGATCAGCGAAATCCGGAGCGACGCGCAGCCAGCGGGCGTAGTCCACATAGCAAATAGCATCGTAGATCTCATCGCTGATGACGAGCACGTCGGTTTCGCGCAACACCTCGGCCAGAGCGCGCAACTCATCGGCGCTGTAGACGGAGCCTGTCGGGTTCGACGGCGAGTTGAGCATCAGAATGCGCGTACGCGACGTCGTATGTGCGGCGAGTTGATCGGCGGTGATTTTGAAACCGGTCGCCTCGGTCGTAGGCAAAATGACCGGCGTCGCACCGGACAGCCGCACCTGTTCCACATAGCTCACCCAGTAGGGAGCCGGAATAATCACCTCGTCGCCTTCATCGCAGAGCACCTGGAATGCCAGGTACAACGCCTCTTTTGCGCCGCTGGTTACCGTCACCTGATTTGGCGTATAGGCGACGCCATTGTCATGCGCCGCTTGTCGCGCGACGAGCCGACGCAAATCGGCATTGCCGCCCGCCGGCGTATAGTGGGTGTAGTTGCGCTCAAGCGCTGCTACTGCAGCGGCCTTGATCGGCTCAGGCGTGTTGAAATCCGGCTCACCCAAGCTAAACGAAAGCACATTGACACCTTGCGCTCGCATCTGAGCAACCCGACCGCCCATGCTTGCGGTCGCCGAAGGTTGGAGTTGAGCCAATCGCTTGCTCAAACGATACTGGCGTTCCTGGATACCACTCACAGCTATATTCCTTCCATATCTTTCAACGAGTATTCACTCTGTTGCTATGCAGCTATGCTTTGCTTACTATGCTGCAACTGCACGCGCCATTGTGATCCAATCTGCACCTGCGCAAATATATTATGACGACGGCTCGATGGTCGTTGCGGCGTCGGTCGGCATAATCTCTGCAAGATACGTCTGAAGCGCTTCTGGTAAAAGCAATCCAGTATGGCGCGCGGTAATGACGCCATTGCTGTCGAGGAACAGCGTCGTCGGCAAACCCTGGACACGATACGTCCGGCTCGCCGTGTTTTCCGTATCGATAATGATCGGAAACGTGATGCCATTCGTCTCGACGAACGGCTGTACGACGGCCGCAGGCTGATCCGTTATCGCAATCAACTGCAATCCCTCAGGATGCAGCGAGTCAAACGTCGCCTGGAGCAGCGGCATTTCCTGACGGCAGGGAGGACACCAAGTCGCCCAGAAGTTAATTATAAGCGGCTGGCCCGCCAGATTGCTAACGCGAATGGTTTCACCCGATAACGTAACCAGTTCGACATCAGGCAATCGGTTGCCTTCCTGCAATCCTTCAACGATGACAGCATCGGCACCATCAGCAGCCTCTATGGCGGCGTCATCGGCAACGGAGACGCTGGCCTCAGGGGCGGAACTCGGCGCGGTATTGCCGCCGCAACTCGACAATACAAGCGCGAGCAGAGTTGTCAGAACTACAACCAGACGCCGATGCATAGATCCTCGCTTCTTGTGCCCAATATTATCGTTTGGGCGAGTCATATGCGCCATCCAGATTATACCAGAACTCCTATCATTCGCGTCATGGCCGGCTATGGTTCAAGGTGCTCGCCATCGCGCGCATAGCGCTGAATTGCCAGGTAGATCGCCCATGGCGCGCCATCAGGCGCCACGAAGTTCCAATTGTCCGGGTACGAGCGAGTGGAGAATGGGGCACTGAATTACCAAAAACACATGGCCTCCAGCCAATCGTAGCGACGCGCCTGCTCGTAGGCCGCAATAGTCCAGCGCAATCGATCGGACGGACGAACAGCGGCGCTCCAACGCGGATGGTCGTTCCAACCGCCTTCAGTGATGGCGCAGACGACACGTTCGGTCAGTATGGCAGATAAGCCAATTGTCGCGGCATTTAGCTCTTGATTGGGCGTCAGGAACAATACCGCATTGCAGTTAGTCAAGCGACGGAGGAGGCACTAACCCGCGCTGTACAGCCACAATCGCGGCTTGCGTACGATTACTGACATCGAGCTTCTGAAAAATCTCGCTGAGTCGATTGCCGACCGTTTTTTCCGAGAGATTGAGCTTGAGGGCGATGGCGCGATTGTCATCGCCCTGAGCCACCAGCATGAGGATGTCGCGCTCGCGGGGGGTAAGCGTATCGGCTGGCGTTTCCCCAGCGCTATCGCGGCGCAGCAACTCCAACACGCGCGTCGCTGCGCTTCCCGCAAGGGTCGCCGTTCCGCGTTGCACGGCGCGGATTGCGTCGATCAATTCACTCGCGTCCGCATCTTTCAACAAATAGGCATTGGCCCCTGCACGCAACGCTTCCAACACTGTGCGCTCATCACGATGCATCGTGAGGATCACCGAGCGCGTTTCCGGGCTGACTCGCGCAATCTGTCGGGCAGCTTCGATGCCCGTTAAACCCGGCATTGAAACATCAAGCAAGGCTACAGCGGGACGTGTTTGCTCGGCCATACGCACAGCCGCCAGACCATCGCTCACCTCGCCGACGACGTGAAAGCCGCCCTTGCGCTCAAGGATCTCGCGCAAACCCTGGCGAAACATCGTATGGTCGTCAGCAATGAGAATCGTGATGGGATCGCTCATTTCTCCACCTTCTGCGGACAAACGGGATATTAACCGTTGATCGGCTCCCAGGTATTCACCAACACGGCATCCCAGGGAACGCGAAATTCATCAGCGGGATCAAACACATGCGACTGGAAGTTGACAACAATGACCTCAGGATAGGAGAGCGCTTTCCATCCATGCATCACCATCGGCGGAATCTTGATCAGACGCGGAAGCTGTGAACCGAGAAAAATCCGGTTGACATACCCAAACGTCGGCGAATTCGGGCGAATATCGACAAGCGTCACCTGAAGCTTCCCACGCGTCACAGTGAATTGATCGGTATGCTCCTCGTGCCAATGCCAACACTTTACCACGCCATAGTCCGTCGCGCTCTGATAGACATGCGCCGGGTGTAGCAAACCTTCCTGTTCTACCCAGGGTCGGCTCCACAGCTCGATCACATCGCCGCGTCCATCGAGGTTCACTTTCAGATTCTTCAGATAAACGCCTTCAATAGACGGCGGCAGATTTGAAGATTTCACGCTATAGTCAATACCCCGCAGCCACTCGGCGGTCACTTCTTTTGCCCGGATACCATAGGCATTAGGATTGGACAATGCCATACCTTCCATATCTCCTCCGCCGTATGCAACCAGCATACGATCAAATCTACCCGATCAGCGCCCCTGGAATGCTTCTATTGCGTCGCACAAGCCGCGCCATTATAGCACGGGCCTACATTTGCCGCACCGAGAGATTGGGCAACCGCCGAAACCAGCTCATCTGACGGCGAGCAAACGCGTGGGTATCGTATTTCAAGCGCTGCACACACGCATCAAGCGTGGCCAGGCCCTCAAAGTAGGGACGAAACTGAAGATACCCCAGGCTCGACATTGCCGGAAGTTCCCAGCCGTAGCCGCTGGCGCGCAACCGTTCGATCTCCGCCAATAATCCCGACTCCATCATCATATCGACGCGCGCATCGATCCGCGCGTACAGCTCTGCGCGTTCACGTTGCAGCCAGATGGTTTCAATACGATAGGGCGGCTGCTGGCGCTTCTGCTGAGTCGAGATCGGCAACCCCGTCACTTCGTATACTTCCAAAGCACGGATTACCCGGCGTACGTTGTCGGGCATAATCGCCGCCGCCGCCTGAGGATCAACCGCCGCCAATCGGGTATGCAGCGCTACGGCGCCTTCTTCACACGCGAGCTGCTCAAGCGCCGCACGCAGCTCTGGCTGCGGCGCAACCTGCGGTATCTGCCAGCCTTCCAGCACCGCAGCAAGATACTGGCCTGTACCGCCGACAAGCAGCGGCTGACGCCCGCGTCCAATAATCTGCGCTAACGCCGCGCGCGCAAGCTCCTGATAGATCGCCAATGAGAACTCGTCGTCGGGGCCAACGCAATCGATAATGTGATGAGGAATCGCTGCGCGCTCGGCACGATCCGGCTTGGCGGTGCCAATATCCATGCCCCGATAGACCTGACGTGAGTCAGCCGACACAATCTCGGCATCGAGGCAGCGGGCCATTTCGATAGCATATGTGGTTTTCCCAACTGCCGTCGCGCCGACTATCGCGATAACCAGCGGGCGGGAATCATTATCCATGATATAGATGCGATTTCATATTCAAACACGATGTTACTGATCCTGCTATTATAAAATAGCAATACCTGTTTTTTGTTATCGTCACCACACTGGTAAGACTATGCGGCGCATCAACAACCTGGAAAGCCGCGATGGAGCGGCGGTTTCACTAGCAACTCGCGATCGACGTTCCATCCGCGTACGACATATCCGCAGCGAAGACGCCAACCTCCTCGTCGCAATGTTCTGGCAACTTTCATCAGAATCGCGTTGGCGACGTTTTTTTGTTCCCCTTGATAATATTGAGGCCGATCACGTTGAGCATGAAGCTCAGCGATTAGCCGCTATCGACCCGGATCGTGAAGTCGCGCTCATCGTCCTAGCCGATGAGAATAACAAAGAAAGCGCGATCGCCGTTGCTCGTTACGCTCGTTTTCAGACCGACGCAGATTATGCCGAGGCGTCGATCGTTGTACGTGACGATTACCAGGGCGCTGGTCTAGGCCAACAACTCTTCGATCTGCTGATTCAGACAGCGTTGGCGCAAGGCATTACGCATATGATCCTGTTGACTCATGCCGACAATTACGGCATGATCGGCCTGATTCATCGCCTGGGGATGCCATATACAAGCAAAATCACATCAGGCCTCTGTGAGATCGATCTCTGTTTAATCGACGCCACACCCCCAGTATTTCCTTCTACAGAACCTGCATCGAGTCAGGCCAGCGCCAGGTAAATCCGCTTGCCCAGGGTGCAGACTTCAGCTTGTGTCGTTGTTCAAAGCGTGATACGATAGCGAACGTTGACATGTCGCCTGCAATGATTGGCGCGTCTCAACTCACCTGTTGCTCTACGAGATTCTGTGATGAACAATCGTCCTAATGTTTTACCATTCGTGATCAATGCTGTCGCCGGCGCCGCCGGCGGTGCCCTGGGGCTGGCCTGGTATCTGAGCGAGCGGATTAACCCTGTCCCCAATCAAACCTATGCCGACCGGTACACGTTCACTCCCTGGGAACTCGGCGCAGATTCTGAGTCGATAACGCTTCACACACCTGACAACCTGAAACTGAGCGGCTGGTGGCTGCCGCAACCTGCATCCCAGAGCGTCATTATCGGCTGCCACGGTCACATCGGCAATAAATCCGATCTGCTTGGCATTGGTGCACGCCTTTGGAACGCGGGACACAATGTGTTGCTCTTCGATTTTCGCGGACGCGGCGAATCCGATTCCTGGCCGAACACGCTCGCCAGCCGCGAGTTGGACGATCTCCGCGTTGCCATCGCCTATGCCCGCGAGCGTATGCCCGATGCCCGTCTGGGCATCATCGGCTACTCGATGGGCGCAGCTATCGCCTTGCTGGTTGCCGCAAACGAGCCATCGATTGCTGCCATCGTCGCCGACAGCGCGTTTACAACCGCTGCCGATGCTATCGCACACGGAATCCGCCAGGTGTTCCCGATCCCTGTTAATCCGCTTCTCTTGCTCACCGACGCCGTGATTGAACGACGGCACGGATATCGTATTCGCGCCATTCGCCCTGTAGATAGCATTGGTCAGATTGCTCCACGCCCGCTGCTGTTCATTCACGGGGCCAACGACTCGGTCGTACCTCCCGAACATGCGCAGCAATTGTTTGCGGTAGCCCGCCATCCAAAAGAGCTCTGGATGTGCGAAGACGCCGATCATTGCGGCGCCTATTTCGTCGACCGAAACGCCTATGTGGAGCGCGTAAACGCTTTTTTCGCGCAATATCTTACCAGCGTCGAGTTGTAAGTTTTCAACCGAACGATCAACACGATCAAGAATTCAGATGCGCTTCGATATTCTCACGCTGTTCCCCGCGATGTTCGACGGCCCATTGACCGAGAGCATTATCAAACGGGCATGTCAGGCCGGTCTTGTCACCATTGATGTGCATAACATCCGCGATTACGCGACCGACCGCCACCGCACGACCGATGACGCTCCTTATGGCGGAGGCGCAGGCATGGTGATGAAAGCCGAGCCGCTGGCCGCCGCGATACACGCTGTCATCGCCGCCCGCACAGCAACGCTTCCCGACGCAACCGCAACGCAAGAACCGCACGTTATTCTTCTGACGCCGGACGGCGAACTCTTTTCGCAGGCAGTGGCGCAAGAACTGGCGCGACAACCCTGGCTCATACTGGTCTGCGGTCACTATGAAGGCGTCGACGAGCGCATCCGCGAAACGCTGATCACACGTGCAGTCAGCATCGGCGACTATGTACTGACCGGCGGCGAACTGGCAGCAATGGTGCTGACAGATGCAATTGCCCGCCTAGTTCCCGGCGTACTCGATGCGGAATCCATTGTTGAGGAAAGTCACAGCGATGGGCTGCTCGAATATCCCCACTACACCCGCCCGGCAGTATGGGAGCAGTTGAACGTGCCGCCGATTCTGGTATCCGGTCACCATGGCGAGGTGGCCAGATGGCGTCGCCAACAACAACTACAACGCACACTACAGCGACGCCCTGATATGCTGGCCACAGCCGCCGCACGCGGGTTGCTCACACCGGACGATCTGGCATTTCTCAAGACATTGGGATGGTCGATTGATGCAAAGATATGACAGAGGCATATACGATACATATCGTATATGCCTCCGCTCAACGACATATAATCGCGTAATGAGAATGAAAACTAAGCGCCAGCACGTACTACGACTCGGATTTGGGAAGTGATTGGAGTTCCGGCGGCGTTCGAGAGACATCTGACACAGAAACGCGATCACTACGCAACAGTTTCGTCGTTATGCGAATGGTATCGCCGAAAATTTGCCATAAATTATTCAGACTGAACTGAACAGCCAACGTGTTGGAGAGAGCGTAGAGCATATTAAACGGCCAACGCTCAACGTGATCGACATTGATACGCAGCAAATCGTTAACAAGACGGCCCAGATTTTCGCCGACATTCGTTCCCGGCGGCGGAGAGATAACATCAATTGCTTCGCGACGCAGTCGCTCTGCACGTGTCAACACTTCAACCGGGCCGGGGCCACGCACCGATACCTGACAAGCCAGGCGTGTACCATATTCAAGCTGATCCTCCGTCAGCCAGATTCGTTCGATCTGATTCGGGGGACTGAGATGATCACCGCCTTTGAGCACAACACACTCGCACATCTGGCAAAGACCATTGCCATCACATACGAACCCAATATGCGCAGCATCGCGTCGAGCAGTATCAAGTAATCGTTCGCCAATTTGACTTTCTACTGATTCATCGTTGATGATGACCGTAGGCATTGCATACTCCTTGAAGATATAATCTTTGGAACATATATATATTCTATCATGGAATAATTGAGATAGCAGGTTTTTTTGCTATTTTTGAGCCATATGGTTATGAGTAAATATCGCAAGCGCCCCATTCAGAAGCCATCTCCCGCCAGACGTCGCACAACACCGCAGTCTTATCGCTGTGAGGCAGCTGTTGTCGAGGGATTGGAGCACATCGCTCGCGCGGAACTCGGTCGCCAAATTGGCGCAGCGATCACGTTCGATCGGATCACCGTCACAACTGCGCCGGTTGGAGCGATATCTTTCACATACACCGGCGGTCTACGCGCCTTGTTGCACCTGAAAACGGCAGCATCCGTCTTTCTCAAGCAATCATTCGCTGTACCACGCCCACGCGCATTGCTTGGCGACGAACATTTGCGACGACTTATCGAACAAATCAACACCGTACGCAGCATCCACCCGCCCGATGCGTTTCAAACGCTCTATATCAGCGCAGCCGGCTCGGATACTACAGTAATGAATCGCCTGAAAGATACGCTTGCAGAACAAACAGGCCTGACAATCGGCGCGGATGATGGCGATCTTATGATTCGTCTGCGGCGAACCGCAACCGAATCGGATGGATGGGAGGCGCTGGCCCGCCTGTCGCCAAAACCGCTCGCGACGCGTTCCTGGCGGGTGTGCAATATGGAAGGTGCCCTTAACGCAACTGTAGCGCGGGCTATGGCGCTGCTGACTCGCCCCGATCCGCGTGATGTGTTTCTTAACATCGGCTGCGGCTCAGGCGCTCTACTCATCGAACGTATGGATTGCGGACCGTTGCGGAGAGCGCTAGGATGTGACATCAATCCTGAAGCGCTGACATGTGCGCGCAAAAACCTGGATGCCAGCGGATATGGCGCCGACGTGCGCCTGCACAACTGGGATGCGCGTGCATTGCCCATCCCGGATAGCAGTATCAACGTCCTCTGCGCCGATCTCCCGTTTGGGCATCTGGTCGGCTCACATAAAGAGAACCTTGCGCTCTACCCGGCAATTCTCGATGAATCCGCACGAATTGCGATGCCACGGGCAGTCTTTGTTATCATCACACACGAATTGCGCTTGATGGAACAATTGATCGCCCAATCAACAGCATGGACGATGATCGACACACTACGCGTCACTCTGAGCGGATTGCATCCGTGCATCTTCATTCTCCAACGCATATAATGCAGACAAGCCAGGACGCAAAAAGCTGAGGCGGCTCGTTGCCGCCCCAGCCCAGATCCGTGCGCTATTGACCCATATACTACGCTGGCGAATCCTCATCGCCCCACCCTTCAAGATGTGCGACCCTGGTCGCTTCAAGTTGGCCTTGTAAGACATTCATCAGCATATCCAGCGTCTGCAATTCACGTCGTTCAAGCTCAATGATGCGTGAGATATGTTGATGCTGCACATTTTCCAGGCGCGTTGTACTGCGAGTCAGCCGTTGCTCAATCTCGCGTACGATGCTATCAATTCGCTCAAGCCAGGATGTCATCTGGCGCAAGTGCAACTCCTCAGTTTCTTGCAACGTGGCGACTTTATCTTCAGACTGGCCGCGCAGCTCTTCCAGGCGCTCCTGATTCATCAAGAAGCGCTCGGTGGAAATACGCTCGACACGCTTGATCTCCGCGGCAATATCAGGCAACTTATTAGTCAATTCGACAATCTGGACAGGCAGCGTGTCCGTAAACAACTCAACGCGCTGACGAATTTCATCAATGTGGTTGATACGCGATGAATGCTCCTCCAGAATACTATGCACATCAGTGACGAGCTGCTGCGCTTCCACTGCCTGCCGCCGCAGGTTTTGCTTCTCAACCTGCAATTCTTCGCCCACTTTGCGCGCTTCCTGTGCTACCAATGCATCGGCGTCACGCAAGCGGTCATTCTGCATCGCAAGTTGGCGCTGACGCTCATCAAGCTGTTTCAACTCCGCTTGAAGAGACAGAATATGCTGCTCGGAATCTTCAAGGCGTTTGAACCAGCCAAAAACCTGATCGCGATCTTGCTTTCGAGCTTCGGCGAGCTGCTGAATCTGCGCTTGCATATCGCGCATTGGCTTGACAATTTCATCGATCTTCATCAACGCACTAGAGACCTCTTTGCGTACGGAGATGATATCGCGCCGCGAGGTTTCAATCGATTGGGCAATCTCTTCACGATGTTGCTCGAACAGACTCTGCACCTGCACTACCAAAGCTTCGGTCTTGCGAACCTGTTCTAACGTCCAGTTATATTTATTGGTCTGGTCTTTGATCAGGCGGCGCAACTCGTCGATCTGACCCTGCAGAGAAACAATCTGCGACTGTTCATGCGTACGCAGACGCTCTTCTTCATATTTCGCCGTGAGATCAGGGTTCGACGTCATAGGTCTATGCTCCTCTTCGTAGAGCGGCCAACGCCGCAGGTAGATCGATTGCGCCGGTGTACAGAGCGCGACCAACGATCGCCGCTTCGACGCCGGTTGTCGCCAGGCGTGTCAGGTGCTCGATTTGAGCGATGCCGCCGCTGGCAATAATAGCCGGACCGCCGCGTTGCACCAGTTCCGCCGTCGCGGTGTAATTGGGCTCGGTCAGCGTACCATCGCGCGCAATATCGGTGTAGATGATTCGCTTGACGCCCAGACGCGCCATCTGGGCCAATAACTCACTTGCTCGCACACGGGAAAGCTCGGTCCAGCCGGACGTAGCGACCCAGCCATCGCGCGCGTCGATGCCGACGATCACATGTTCGCCAAACCGCGCGACCATTCGATCAACCAACGCCGGATCGTTGACAGCAGCCGTCCCGAGAATCACACGATCAATGCCCAGATCCAGCGCCGCTTCCACCGCTTGCTCATCACGCAAACCGCCGCCAAGCTGTACAGGTGTCGATACAGCTTGCACGATTGCCCGTACTGCGTCGGTGTTGGTTGAACGCCCTGCCTTCGCCCCATCCAGATCGACGATATGCAAGCGGGTTGCGCCTTGCTCAAACCAGCGCTGCGCAACGACGGACGGATCATCGCCGTAGACTGTCGCCTGGTCAAAATCGCCCTGGTATAGACGAACACACTTGCCATCTTTGAGATCAATCGCTGGAATAATCTCCATAATACGCTCACGAATTCGTTTTACGGCTACTGATCGCACAGAGCGACAAAGTTACGCAATAATTGCAGGCCATAGCGCCCGCTCTTTTCAGGGTGAAATTGCACAGCGGCAAGGTTATCCCGGATAACCGCGCTGGCGAAACGTATGCCATATTCGGTCTCGCCCGCGACGATTCCCGTATCCTCCGACTCGCAATAATAGGAATGCACAAAGTAGAAGTTGCTGCCATCCGGAATGTCGGTCAATAACGGATGTTCAAGTGCGCTTTGGGAATAACGCACCTGGTTCCAGCCGATCTGCGGCACCTTCTGACCGCCAGGCAAACGTCGCACCACGCCGGGAAGCACGCCGAGGCAATCGTGCAGCCCAAATTCTTCGCTGACAGCGAAGAGCACCTGCATACCAACACAAATCCCCAGAAATGGTCGCCCATCGGCAATACATTCGGGCAACACAGCCGTCATCCCCAACTGCTCCAGGCTCTGCATCGTGTCACGCGTCGCCCCAACGCCAGGCAGCACGATGGCGGCAGCATCACGCACAACCTGGGGATCATCAGTGACAAGCAGGTCGGCGCCGACATGGCTCAAAGCGCGGACGACATTGGGCAAATTGCCCGCACCGTAATTTACCACTGCGATCATAGGTTGTTTTCGTTGTTTCGCTCAATGGGCATATATGCCGGTCTTATCCTTAATCATACTTCCTGCTGACGAAACAGCGGATGGTTCCGCTTCAACGCCGCCACAACCGACTCAATGCTCGGTTCACGCGCGGTAATCGCGCCAAGCGGATCGGGGCCAGGATCACGACCCAGCAAAACCCGCAAGGCTGCAACCACGGCAGCACCCAGAGCTTCGAGATTATAGCCGCCTTCGAGAACCATCACCAAACGCCCGGCGCATAACTCCGTCGCCAGATCATAGAGCATCTGCGTGAGATGCGAGAAGCCGCTCACCGAGAGCGTCATTGGGCCAAGAGGATCGCTCCAGTGCGCGTCATACCCTGCCGAAACCAGAATCAACTGCGGTTTCCAGATCCGCAGGGCAGGCGCAATAATCTCGCTGAACACATATGCATAGCCTTGATCACCCAGACCATACGGCAGCGGTACGTTGAGCGTGGCGCCCGCACCCTCTTCGCGCCCCATCTCGTTGACGGCGCCCGTGCCGGGATAAAACGGTGCAGCGTGAGTTGAACAGAAGAGCACAGCCGGATCGCTATAGAAAATATCCTGTGTTCCGTTGCCGTGATGTACATCGAAATCGACAATTGCCACTCGCTCCAACTTCAGCGCATTGATTGAATAGCGCGCAGCCGCCGCGATATTGTTGACAAGGCAAAATCCCATTGCCTGACCAATCGTCGCGTGATGTCCGGGCGGACGTACAAGGGCGAACCCATTATCACAATCGCCATTCACGACCGCCTCGACAAGGCTGATGGTCGAACCCGACGCCACCACTGCTGCATCCCACGAATCGGCGGTTACATACGTGTCGGGATCGATATCATAATTGCCGCGCCCGCTGAGTTGCTTGAGCATCGCGATGTGTTGTGGACGATGGATAGCCGTCAATTCCGCCTCGCTAGCCGTGCGCGACGACAGCGCGACAAGATCATCACGCAAACCACTCGCGTCCAGGGCCTCCTCAATAGCCTGCAAACGCTCGGCGCGTTCAACATGGCTCGACATCGTGTGCGCGGCATAGCGCGCATCGGTATGGATAGCTGTTGTCATCGCTTCCCTAACGGTGAAATTTTTTCTTTCGTCGTGATGGGCTCTATTGTACCGCAGGTCAGGCGAGTCTGCACGTGAAACAAAAAGGGAGCCGAGAACAAGTCTGTGCTGACCGATTCTCGACTCCAAAGCATATAAACCCGACCTAGACTCGCCGTCCGTTATTCGGTGCTGGCATACCGCTCAGGCGCCAAACCCCAATGCTCAGACGAGCGCCACAGGCTTGAGCGGATCAACTCACGGATGTGGGTCAACTCCTTGGGCAAACGATCGAACAACCTAAGGAACAGCTCCTCGTGCTGGAGCAACTCCTGTTGCCACACATCGCGGTCGATTGACATCAAATCGTAGAACTGATCTGGTGAGAAACTTTCCAGGCCATTCCAGTCGAGATCCTCATACCGCGGCATCCAGCCTAGAGGGCTTTCAGTACCGACGGCATGGCCATTAGCACGCTCGACAACCCATTTCAGCACACGCATATTCTGCGCGAAGCCCGGCCAGATAAACTTGCCGTCGTCATCCTTGCGGAACCAGTTGACGCTGAAGATGCGCGGCGGATTAGGAATACGGCGACCGAACTGCAACCAGTGATTGAAATAGTCGCCCATATGATAACCGCAGAACGGCAGCATCGCGAACGGATCGCGGCGCACATTGCCGACCGCGCCCGCAGCGGCGGCGGTTGTCTCCGAACCCATCGTCGCCGCCAGATATGTGCCGTACATCCAGTTGAAGGCCTGATACACCAACGGCACAGTCTTGCTGCGCCGTCCGCCAAAGATGAACGCCTTGATCGGTACGCCCTTGGGATTCTCCCAGTCCGGATCAATGCTGGGACACTGGCTGGCCGGGGCGGTGAAACGTGCATTCGGGTGGGAAGCCTTGCGCCCGCAATCGGGATCCCATTCCTGGCCAAGCCAGTCAACCAGATGGGCCGGCGGTTCCTCGGTCATCCCTTCCCACCAGACATCCCCATCGTCCGTGAGCGCAACGTTGGTGAAGATGGAATTACGCTCCAGCGATGCCATTGCGTTCGGGTTCGTATCCCACGACGTGCCGGGAGCAACGCCAAAGTAGCCGCTTTCCGGGTTGATCGCGTAGAGCTTGCCGTCGGGACCGGGCTTGATCCAGGCAATGTCATCGCCGACGGTTGTCACCTTCCAATCGCCCATCTCCTTCGGCGGAATGAGCATCGCAAAGTTCGTCTTGCCACAGGCGCTGGGAAACGCCGCCGCAACGTAGGTCTTCTCACCGTCCGGCGACTCAACGCCCAAAATCAGCATATGCTCAGCCAGCCAGCCTTCGGCGCGCGCCATCACCGAGGCAATCCGCAGAGCAAAGCATTTCTTACCAAGCAACGCATTACCGCCATAGCCGCTGCCGTATGACCAGATAGTGCGCTCTTCGGGGAAGTGGACAATGTACTTGTGCTTGTGGTTGGAAGGCCAGGGAACATCTTTCTGGCCAGCCTCCAGCGGCATACCCACCGAGTGCAGACAAGGTATAAACTCTCCATCCTCGCCAAGCACATCGTATACCGCTTTGCCCATACGCGTCATAATGCGCATATTCACCACCACATACGGCGAGTCGGTCAACTCGATGCCGATGTGGGCGATCGGTGAACCAAGCGGCCCCATGCTATAAGGGATGACATACATTGTGCGCCCGCGCATCGAACCGTCAAACAGTCCGGTGAGCGTTTCCTTCATCTCCTTCGGATTGACCCAGTTATTAGTCGGCCCAGCATCATCCTTACTGATGCTGCAAATGAATGTACGATCCTCGACGCGGGCGACATCACTAGGATCAGAGCGGCAGAGATAGCTATTCGGGCGTTTTTCCGGGTTCAGACGGATGAATGTGCCGGACTGAACCATCTGCTCGCAGAGCATATCATACTCTTCCTGCGAGCCGTCACACCAATGGATCTGATCGGGCTTGCACAACTCCGCCACTTCAGCGACCCATTTCCGTACTCTGGCGTTCCGAACATACGCTGGATAATCCATCGATTCCTCCCTTCATCAGCCAAGGTAACAACAATCGAGGCGGAACTTCATTCTGATGCACAGCGACAGAGGCGCGAAAGAAGTACGTCGTACCATCACCTCAAAATCGACTCGGTATGGAGTTGCGTTCACGTTATGGGGAACGTTCAGATTAGTTACCCACATCATACACTATTCAGCGTTACTCTATCAAGTTTTTTAGTTGTAAATCGACAACTTTTTCTGAACAAAATCGGTGCAAGATGCGGGGCTAGACGAACGATTGAGACTACATTGCAATAAGATATATGCCGAAGCGCACCGCACGCAACGCCAACAGCGCACCAAGTCGTCGCTGCTATAATGAAGCGGGCAAATCCCTGCAAGCATGTCGGGCGGGATGCAGTTATGCACATCGTTCACATCTACAAAGATTATTACCCCGTATTAGGCGGAATCGAGAATCATCTGCGCGTGCTGGCCGAAGGTCTGGCTGCGCGCGGTCATCGTGTCACGGTGCTGGTCTCCAACACCGGCTCGCGCGACGTGATTACGAGGATGGGCGACCTGACCGTGATCAAGGCCGGGCGTATGTCGCAACTGGCTTCCACGCCGCTTAGCCCGCGGATGTTGCTCCACGCTCGCCGCCTGACCGATGTTGATCTCGTACATCTGCACGTTCCGTACCCGCCCGGCGACCTGGCCGCGCTAGCTATTCCCGGTCGCCCGCCGCTGGCGGTCTATTACCACAGCGACGTCGTGCGCCAGAAGACGCTGCTACGCTTTTATCGACCGCTGCTTGAGCATACGCTCGACCGGGCGACGCGCATCATCGCCAGCAGCCCGGCCTACATCACCAGTTCGCCCTGGCTACGCCTCCGCGCCGATCGTTGCGTCATCGCGCCACTCAGCGTTGATCCCCGCCGCTTCGCCAACCCCGACCCGGCAGCAGTCACCAACCTGCGCGCGCGCTACGACTCGCCGCTGCTGTTGTTTGTCGGCAGATTGCGCTACTATAAAGGATTGCATATCTTGCTCAATGCGCTGCCGCACATACGCAATGCCGCTCGGTTGCTGATCGTCGGCGTCGGGTCGGAGGAGCCCAACCTGCGCGCGCAGGTCGCAGCGACGCCCGGATTGAAGGAGCGCGTTCATTTCCTCGGCGAAGTCAGCGACACGGAGTTGGCAACCATCTACGCTGCGGCAAATATATTCGTGCTGCCGTCGCACCTGCGTTCCGAAGCCTTCGGCATCGTCCAACTTGAGGCGCAGGCCGCCGGTTTGCCTGTCGTCTGCAGCGAATTGGGCACCGGCACCAGCTACATTAACCGCCACGGCGAGACCGGTTTTGTCGTCCCGCCCGCCGACCCGACGGCGCTGGCGCGGGCCATCGATGTGCTGCTCGCCAACCCCGATCTGGCCCGCAAGATGGGCGCGGCTGGCCAAGCGCGTGCGACAAGCGCCTTCGATCATCGTACAATGATCACGCGGATGGAGGAGATCTACCGCAAGATGATTGCATCCTGAAGAGCGCAAGGTCATCGTCCATTTCTGATCGTTTGGGCAGAGCACGAGAAAACCGTTCCGGCGACGCAGTGTACGATGTTCGCTCCGCCTGAGCGATCTGGATCGCGCATTTTCAGAGAGAGGAGATATCGCGAGATGCCCCGTGAATTCATCGTGTACGCATGCCCGATCGGCCCGTTGGCGCAACGAATCGACGGTTTCTACGAACGGACGCTCCGCAAAGTCGGTCACAATCGCGCTCATGACTATATGGCACACTGCACGCTGACCGGTTTCTTTCACGACGAGGTCGAGGCTATTCCAAGCTATGTTAACGCGCTCGACGAAGCACTGGCAAGGGCGCGTTCGACCCAGCCCACGCCAGTGGTGCGCATCCTGGGTGTGGAGTTGCAGGAGAACTTCCACGGCTTGCTGCTCGACTCACCGTGGCTCAAAGCGTTGACCGCCGACTTTGCCGCCGCCGTCGATTCCCCCTCGCGCCGCGATGACCTGCGGCTGAAGGATTGGCTACACCTCAGTCTGGCCTACGATTTCCCGCCGGAGCAAGGACCAAAGCTGGCCCGGATTGCCAAAGAGATGATCGACATACACTTGCCGGTGCATTGGGATTTGCGCTTCTACGAGCGCCATGTCAAAGATGGCTGGATCAGCCATGTCGTCTGGCCGCTCGACTCGTAGCACGATATCATCCAACGTCAGACAAACATTCGCACGCGGGGCGACCAGCTTCCCCTGCGTGCATTGGCGTTGGCCGACCTCAACGATCCGGCTAGAGGCCGGATCTACGACGGGCCATACTTTTCAATAAACGTGTTGATGTCGCGCAGATCCTCGAAGCGTTCCTCCAGCATCTGACGATCCCATTCCCACCAGGCAATCGCCAGCAGTTGCGCGCTAATCTCTGGTGCAAAGCGCATACGGAGCAGGCGGGCCGGAACGCCAACCACAATCGTATAGGGATCCACGTCTTTCGTCACCACCGCGCCTGCGCCGACCACTGCGCCCGTGCCGATGCGCACGCCGGGCATAATAACAGCCCCGTGGCCGATCCAAACATCGTGGCCAACAACGCAGGCCGCCGAGCGACGCCAATCGAAGAAGGCCTCATCGTCTGTGTCGGCAAAACCATATTGGGCGCGCCGATAGGTCATATGGTGCTGAGTCACCCGCTCCATCGGATGGTTGCCCGGATTAATCCGCACGTGAGATGCGATCGAGCAGAATTTGCCGACCTGGGTATAGATGATTGACACGTCGCCGGCGGCGTAGCTATAGTCATCAAACGACGACTCGACGATTGTCGAATGAGCGCCGATCTCGGTCCAACCGCCGATCTGGCTGGCGTAAACAATGGAAGTCGGGTGGATGGTCGGGCGCTCGCTCAGGCGCGTGGGCTGGCGTGAGCGCAATGTTTCGGGAAATACATCGATCTGATACAACATGCAGAACCTCTATCACCCTACAACCACGCGGATCGGCGCGCCATCATACCATCCCAGTAGATCGGCGCGCCGTGGCGTAACGTGCCGCGCACACGCGGGCGTCCGTCGGTTTCGATCAGCGCCAGGTCGGCGCTCTTGCCAACGGAGATGCGGCCCCGATCATGCAAATTCAACGCATCGGCGACGTTCTGGCTGACCAGATGCGCCGCCTCGTGCAACGGCAATACGCCGGCATTGACCAGGATGAACACCGACTGAAACAGCCCGGCAGGATAGTAGTCGGCGGCAAGAATATCGACGACGCCGGCCGCGATCGCCTCCGTCGCGCTCAAGTTGCCGGAATGCGAACCGCTCCGCAGCACATTTGGCGCTCCCATAACAACGTGCATTCCCCGTCGCCGCGCTTCCTGCGCCGCCTCCAGCGTTACCGGGAATTCGCAGATCGTCGCGCCCAGGCTGGCCACCAGATCCACCTTCTCGATCGTATCGTCGTCGTGCGAAGCAATTGTGAGGCCCTGACCTACAGCGAGCGTCGCGATGTCGCGGGCGAGTTCCCAATTCGACTGCGCATCGTCGGCCTTCTGCATCCGCTCGGCCAGCTCGGCCTCGACATAGGCCCGATCAACTTTGCGCCACTTGGCGATGAAGGTGATGTAGTGTTCAATGTCGCGGTATTGCCCCTGACCGGGGGTGTGATCCATCAACGAGATTATGTGTAACTGATCGGCGTTAAGCATCTCGACCAAGAAGGGTGCGATGCTCGGCGTCGAGACCTCGAAGCGGGCATGAACCAGGAAATCGATCAGCAGGCGGTCGCGCAGCGCGTTGATCGTCGTGATCATATCGCGCACGATCGTGCGGGAGCGCACGCTATCTTCCCGCTCATTTTCATAGAATGATAGCGCGGCGTAGGCCGTCGTGACGCCTGCACCGGCCAGGCGCTTATCAAGCTCGAACAGCGCCATATCGGTCGGGAAATGCGTGCTCGGTCGCGGTTCGATCTCGCGTTCGAGCATGTCGCCGTGCATATCGATGACGCCGGGGAGCGCCGTCAGACCGCAGCAATCAACCCACGCCGCTTCCTCGCGCCGCGGCGCCGGCCCTTCGACAATCTCGGCGATGCGTCCGTCGCTCAGGCGCAGCGAACCGCGTTCAAGCGTTTGATCGGGCAAGACGACGCGCAGGTCACTCAGCCACATTGGCGTACTCCTCACCATTGCGCCGGGATCCACTGTCTGGCGGCGCGAGATAGAGTTCATTGTCGATCAGCCCACGAACATCTTCCGGATGATGAAATACGCCGATCATCGCGACGCCGCGCGCTTTCAACTGCCCAAGCCGCTCAACCAGCGCCGCGCGAGCCTCGGCATCAAGCGAGGCGGTCGGTTCGTCGAGCAACAGCAGGCGGCGCGGCGCGATCAATGCGCGGGCCAGGTTGACCTTCTGCTGCTCGCCGCCGGAAAAGGTCGCCGGATAGGCCGACCAGATCTCCGGCTTAAGGCCGAAAGCGGCCAGCCATTCGCGAGCTTCGCGTTGCGCGGTTTCCCAATCGTGGCCCAGCAACAGCAACGGCTCAGCAACCAGATCCAGCGCACTGACACGCGGACGCGGGCGCAGAAATTGCGAGACGTTGCCGATTTCGCTCCGCCGCAGCCACATAATGTCCACATCGGCGGCCCGCGCCAGGTCGATTGCACCGGCAGTCGAGGTGAACATCGCTTGCCCCGCCGATGGCACATAGGCGCGATACAGACAACGCAGCAAGGTCGATTTGCCGACGCCGTTCGGCCCGCGCACGAGTAGAAACTCGCCCGCGTGCAGCGTGAACGAAACCCAGTCGAACGCAGCGACTTCACGCTCGATCTGGTGTATATGAAAGCGTTTGCTCAACTCATGGACGTGGAGAATGGTCATTCCTATGCGCCTTGCAAATCTGTCAGATGCGACAAAACGTAAAAACGTGCGCCTGGTCCGGCACGCCGAACATGACAGGTCGCGAGCTTGGCCTCCCCTATAACTTCGCATGCACCAGTTGCTGGGTGTACGGATGTTGCGGATCATCGAGCACCTGGTCGGTCAGACCCTGCTCGACCACGCACCCGCGACGCATCACCATCACCCGATCGGCAAGCGTGCGGATCACGCCCAGGTCGTGCGAGACAATCACCGTGGCGATGCGCAATTCACGCCGCAGCCGGATCAGCGTGTCGAGCACCAGCGCCTGAACCGACACATCCAGCCCGGTGGTCGGCTCGTCGAGCAGCAGCGCCGCCGGTTTGAGCGCAATCGCCTTGGCCAGTTGCACCCGCTGTTGCATACCGCCGGAGAGGCGGATCGGCAGGTCGTCCATTCGATCCAGCGGGAACTCTGAGACGGCGAGCGATTCGCGAGCGGTGCGGCGCAACGTGGCGAACGTGCGCTCGCCGGCCATAATCAGGCGTTCGGCGACATTGCCGCTGCTGGTCGTGCGCATGCGCAAACCCAGGTGCGGGTTCTGATAGACAATGCCGATCTGGTTGATGCGCACCTCGCGGCGGTGATAGCGATCCAGATCAAATAGATTTACCCCATCATACTCCGGCAGATCGAGATAATACTCACCCCCGTCGGTAGCCTCTTCCAGGTTGAGCAGCCGCAGCACGGTGGACTTGCCCGAACCCGACTCGCCGACGATGCCCAGCATCTCGCCGGGATAGACTGTCACGTCAACGCCATCGACGGCAGTGAGGCGACCATAGCGCTTGACCAGGCCGCGCGCCTGGAGCAGCGGGCGGGTTATCACCAGGCGAGGTGCGTCAAACATAGTTGCGGCCATCATCACCCTCGTTTACAGTTCAATGTCTTGGCCATCGCGCGACTTCAGATAGCCCGGCTTATAGAACTCGCCGTTCGAGTCGTAATACGTCGGGCCAATTTTCACCGTCTCGCCGCGTAACCGTTTGATCAGCTTCTCGGCATAGCCGGTATCAGACAGGCGGAACAGGGACGTGCCATCGGGTTGGGGCACTTCATCCATATATTTGTGCGCCGCGCCGGTATTTGCACAAACCCGATCCGCCTGACTCTCGACCCGAAAGTGGACATCGGCGAACTCGATCGGGTAAACGTCGGTGTACGGCGGAACGGCATAGAGGCGCTTCTCGCGCCCGGCGGAAAGCAGCGTCAGGTGAGGCGCCTGGTGCAACGTCGGCGTATCCCAGCGCGGAATCGGACTAGGGCTCATCAGATAACGCTGGTGAACCATCACCGGATAGCTGGCGCCGCCAATAAACTGCTTGAAACGCACAAGCTGCTCGTAGAGGCTGAGCCACATCAGTGCATAGTCGGCGTCGGCGTGCATTTCGCGCGCCCGCGACATATTCGGCTCGACGTGGCGCAGCGGTTCGGGATCGGGCACCTGCAACACCAGCGCCTGACGTTCACGCAGACGTTCCTCCGGGACGCGGTGACGGCTCTGAATAATCGTCGCCCGGCAGGCGTCGGTGGTCGTCGCAACGCCGGTCATTCGCGCGATAAAGCGCCGCAGGTTCGCCGCGTTCACCGAATCGTCGGCGCCCTGGTCAATCACCTTGAGCACGTCGTCCGGGCCGGCAAGGCTCAACGTAACTTGCAAGCCGCCGGTGCCCCACCCGCGTGCGATGGGCAATTCGCGGCTGGCGTAGGTAACCTGATAGCCTGGAATGGCAATCGCCTTGAGCATCCGCCGCCGTAATTCACGCTTCGCGAAGGCATCCAGAAAACCATAGCTATAGTCTTGACGCGGCGCGGCCAGTTCGGCAAGTTTCACGAGGGTGCTCCTTGCTGCTCTGAAGCTTCCGCTTTCTGCTCGTCCAGCACCCGCCGCAGCGCTTCCAGGCTGCTGCTGAAAGTCACGTAGTGCGGGAGCTTATAGTGGATGCAGAAACCCGACGCTTCCACCGGCTCGGTGTGATAGAGCACGAACTCTTCTGTGTGAGCCGGGTGAGCGTCCGGGCTATCCATTTCCAGGTCGAGCATCGAGCCGGCGATGGTCTTGACCTCGTTCCAGCCCAGCGTTGCGGTAAAACCCAACGCCAGCTTCGCCTGACCTTCGGCGAATGTGTTGACCACTTCGGCCTGGCTGACTCGTACACGGCCCGCGCTGAACACGACACCGGTGATCGGATGGCGCAAGTTAACATCAGCATAACCCAGGCGCACCTCGTTCACGGTCGGGTGGATGAGGCCATAGCCGCGCATGCTGGCGTAGCCGAGCGACAACACGCCGCCGGTGTCAGCGCGAGCCAGCGACTGCAAGCGATGTGCACGCGGCGCAGGGAAGCTAATTGGATCACGGGTGACGTCGGGCAATTCCGCCGGATCAACCGGATCGCGTTCAGGCAGCGGGTCAAGCAAGCCGTTGAGCCGGTGCCATGCAGCGACGGGCGGGTAGGTCGCCGGGGCGGGTTCATCGGCCTGGACAAGCTCGGCGTCAGTTCCAGTCTCGCGACTGTTATGGGATTGCGCCGCCGCGTCGGTTGCGCCTGTCGCTCCCCGGTCATCCAGCACATCGAGCCGCAACAGACGATGACTGTAATCCAGCGTCGGTCCGAGCATCTGGCCGCCGGGAATGTCTTTGAATGCCGCCGAGATGCGCCGCGTAGTCAACATCTGTTCTTGGGCGATGGTTTCGGCGTAGGCCAGGCGCGGCTGAGTGGAGCGATAGGCACGCAACAACAGCACTGCCTCGTAGAGATCGCCGCCCGCCTGCGCAATTGCCAGCGCCGTCAGTTCGGGCGCATAGAGCGAGCCTTCGCCCATCACACGATCAACCAGGTAAGGCAGGCTCTGCTCAATGGCGCGCACGGTCGCGGCTGTGATCGGGCCGTTGAGCGCGTGGTATAACAATGTCGCCTGCCGGGTCGCCTGTTCGCCTCCTCGCGCAGCAACGTAGGCCATCAGAACACCTCCACCTGCGTTGTACGGGGCAATCCCACTATCCAGTCGTTCATCACCAGAAACACATCCCAACCCAGCGGATAGCGGATCATCTCGGCGCGCAACGCCCAGAACGCAGTCGGCAGCGCGCCCACAGTCAGATGAATGGCGCCATCGACGCCTGGCCCGCGTAGCCGTAGCCGCTGGCCCTCGTCGAAGTTGCACCCTAACACCAGCGTCGCCGACGCATCGGGATATGCATAGGTTCCGACCGGCGCCATTCGCAGCGTGACCAGATCATCTTCGCACAATGTCGGATAGAACTGATACAGCGCCGATTGCGGCGGATGCATACGTGCGCCGAGCTGCCCGATCGCGCGCGCAAACTCAGGATGCGGGGTATAGAAGCTCGTTTCCAGATCGACCAGCGCCTCGGCGACAACCTCAAACGCCACTTGCCCGGCGGCAGGGAGAATATGAATACGCCCTGGATAGCTGAGCGACCACATCAGCGCGGTAAACGTATCGCGCATACGCGCTTCGGCGGCATTCATCGCTATTTGAACCATCAGAACGTCTCCATCTCTACCCGCGTCGCTTCGACATAGCGCAGCAATTCACGATCCGCATCATCAAGCGCGCGAGATTGTTCCGCCACAAACGCATCGATGCGCTCGTGCGCGAGCCCGGCGGCACTGGCAGCGTCGATCAACGCGATGGCGAGCGCTTGCTCAAGGTCGCGACCCAGACACGCCGCATAGCCCTCGCTGCCGTTTCCGATCTGCACCCGCGCCTCGGCGACCAGCGCCTCGCCCAGGTAGAAGGTCTCGCCCTTTACGGTTTCGGTCATCGGCAGCATCACCAGGCCGGTACGATTTTGGAGCACCGTGATCGTGCCCAGTTCGGGGATGAGTGCATCGGCAAACTGCTTGACCGCCTCCGCCGGGGCGCGGTTGAGCACGCTCAAATATCGGGCCTGATTCGGGTACGCATGTGTCGTCATAATAATATTGGCTGAGGGGGCATAAGCGGCGATCCGCCTACGCCCCCAGGTGATTTTTCATTGAGGATACGGGCGACCGATCGGTTTCGATCGCCCCGTTCCTCTACTCGTCCATACTTGCTAATCTTAACCGCCCAACTCCTTGAGATCAAGCTCCAGCAGCTTGGCGATGTCGCGCAGCGAGTTGTAGTACTGGTCGAGCGTTTCCAGGCCCAACTCACCCGATGGGTCAAGGTACCAGTGCTTGATCTGCGCGATCAGCTCCGGATTATCCTTGATCTCCAGCAGAGCCTGCTTCACAGCCGCCTTGAACGACTCGGGCAGTTCGGTGCGTGCAGCGAACGGCGTGCTAGGAATCTCGTCGGACATTGCGATGATCGCGATGTTGCCTTCGGGGCAGGCGTCGTAAACTTCCTTGATCTCCTCAGGCGTGCGGCGCTTGCCGATCTGCTCATCCGGAAAGTTGCAGAGCTCGATCTGGCCCTCGCCCTGCAAGCGGTACAGGTTGCCCTCGTAGGTCGCGCCGGCATTCGCGCTGCCGTTCCACACCGCCAGCACCGACGTCGGGTGACTGCCGGCGAAAACCGTGTTCATTTCGGCGTCCGGGTCGATGCCATTCTTGATCAGCAAGGTTTTCGGCGCCAGGTGGCCCGATGTCGAAGCCGGGTCAACAAACGTGAAGTCCTGGCCCTTCAGATCTTCGAGGGTCTCAATGCCCGAACCCTTCTTGGTGATGATCGTGCTGTAGTAGTGCGCCGGAACACCCGGGTCGTACTCCACCTTGTCGCCAGCCTCGCCGGTGTACACCGCGAGCGCCTCAGCCTGGGCCTCTTGCACGGCCAACACGTACGAGAACGGACCGACTTCCATCGCGTCCACACGGTCGGCGCGCATCGCTTCGATCACGGCGGTGTAGCTGGTGCCGGTGAAGTACTCAACCGGGATGCCCAGCTTCTCTTCCAGGTAGACGCGAATCGGCTCGTTGTTCTCCAACACGGCGTCGGCGTCGTCACCGCCGAAGAAGCCAATGGTGAACTTTTCCGGCCAATCTGAACGATCATCTGCTTCGGCAGGGGCGGCGGTCGGTTCAGCTTCGGGTGCAGCAGTCGCTTCCGCAGCCGAGGCGGCGGTCGGTTCGGCTTCCGTCGGAGCTGGCTGGCTGCCGCATCCGACAACCGCGATCGCTCCAATGAGCATGGCGACGATGATGTACAACATCGTCTGGTTACGCAACGCGTTCATCTGTTCCTTACTCCTTGCATTCGGTCGGCTCTTTTCACCATCCAAACAAAGCGGACGCCTGCCGTCACGGCAGCCGAGGAGCCGTCGTTGGCTAGATCAGACGCTTGCGCAGAAAATCGCTGATCCGGTCAATGATCGTGACGGTGATGACGATCAGGATCAACGCGCCCATCAAATCTCGATATTGGAACAGGTTGATATATTTCGTAATGATGAAGCCGACGCCGCCCGCGCCGACCAGACCTAGAATCGTCGCCGAACGCACGTTGTGCTCGAAGTAGAGCAGCGAATACGAAGCGGCCAGCGGCAGCGCTTGCGGCACGACGCCATAAACGAACGCCTGCATTCGGCTCGATCCGGTTGCACGCACAGCCAGCACCTGTTGCGGATCAATCGCCTCGATCGCTTCGGCATACAACTTGGCCAGCGACCCGATCGAACCGATGGCCAGCGCCATCACGCCGCCAAACGGCCCCAGACCCACTGCCGCCACGAAGATCAACGCGAAGATAATGTCGGGAATGGCACGATTGATGTTCAACAACATGCGCGTGATCTGGTAAATCCATGGATATGGAGCGGTATTGCGCGCTGCGAGCAATGCAAAGGGGATCGAGAGTATGATCGCACCCGAGGTGCCGATAACCGCCATCTGTACCGTCTCGATGATGTACGGAACAATACCGGGGTAGGCGATCGGCAATTCCGCGCCCAGCCAGCCCTGCAAAAACGCCGGAGCTGCCCAGGCGGTCGTTTCGAGATCGAAGCGCGGCGGAAACAGGCGAACGATGAAATCGGCAATATTCGGAATGCCGGCCATAAACTCGGTCGGGCTGACATTGGTTCCTTCGATCGACCAGGCATACACCGCAATAATGACGATCACCGCCATAACCATCTTGAGGGTGACGCGCGGCAGAGGTCGCAGCAACTCATCGCGTAACTCGGCCTGTCGTAGCGCTGCTGAATGCGCCGGAGAGGTCGCTTCAATTTCAGACGCCATTACACACTCCGTTTCTATCACCCAGGCGCACTTTCAGAAACTGCCTGACAATTTAATACACCAAAGACCGAATCAACCCTAGCCTTGATCTGGCCCGGCCTCATCAAACAGTCGCTTAGGCATACGCCGGCTGTTTAGACGGCGCCTGACTCGATAGCTTATCAAAGCGGTAGATCTGATCCAACGCAACGTCGTCAAGCTCGCTTGGCAGCCCGTTGAAGACCACCTCGCCGCGCGCAATGCCGATCACTCGATCGGCGAATGCCTTCGCCACCGGCACTTGGTGCAAATTAATCAGCGTCAGGACATTATCCTCACGCGCCACCCGCGCCAAGTCGCCCATCACCTGCATCGACAATTCGGGATCGAGACTAGCCACCGGCTCGTCGGCCAGTAACACTTTCGGCTCCTGCGACATCGCCCGCGCGATAGCCACCCGCTGCTTCTCGCCGCCCGACAGCTTGTCGGCACGCTGATTGGCGCGTTCGAGCAAGTTGACCCGTTCCAGGTTGCGAATGGCAATCGCCCGATGACTGCGATCAAAGAAGCCTGCCAGACTACCCCAGCCGTTGGTGTAGCCAAGTCTCCCGGTGAGCACATTGGTCAGCACCGGCAACCGATCAACCAGATTGTATTCTTGCCAGATAAAGCCGATCTGGCGGCGCGTTTGATACCACTCGGCCTCGCTCTTTTGGGTGACGTCATCACCGTCCAGGATGATCTGACCGCCGGTAGGACGCTGCAAGCCGTTGATACAGCGCAGCAGCGTGGATTTGCCCGCCCCGGAACGACCGATGATCGCAATAATCTCGCCGGCTTCCGCCGTGAAGCTCACCGAAGTGAGCGCCCGATGGCCGTTCGCGTATACCATAGACAGATTTTGTATGGTTAGTAGACTCATTGGGAGTCCCTTCCCTTCACTGCAAAACCGTCCGGCAACAATCGCCGCCGGACGCTTTCACAAGGTATAAGCTGTCAGGATGCTTTCGTTAAGCACACAGACATTAATGTAACAAAGCTTCATTAATAGATAGCCAATCCGGTGTTAAGTTTCAGTTAAGATTCGGCAAAGAATTTATGCATGGCCTGGGGAAGTCATATCGCCTACGTGACGTAAGTTGCCTTCAGCGGCATATCGCTTTATACTAGCCACGCCGGTTTGGGGCACAACACCGCCCGGTAAACCGGCTGAATTCCAGAGGAGGTTGTGTGGATCAGGGTGGATCGGGCGACCTGACAATCGTTGCCGAGGGCGTACTCGCCCGGCTGCGTTCCGTCTACGAATCGCTCTCGGAAGCTGAACAGCGTGTGGCGGCATTCATCGCCGACGCGCCCGATCAGATCGTCTACTTGCCGGTAAAAGCGCTCGCCGAGCGCATTGGCGTGAGTGAAGCCACGGTCATTCGTTGTTGTCGCTCACTCGGCTATCGGGGTCTGCGCGACCTCAAGCTCGCCCTCGCCGCCGAAACCGTCACGCCGATCCAGGTTACGCGTGAGCAGGTTGCACCGACCGACAGCGTGGCCGAGATCACGCGCAAGATCCTGCACTCTGACATCCAGGCGATTGCAGATACGCTGGCGGTCATCGATCCCGACGCGCTGGAGCAGGCGGTCGCCGCCATGCTGACGGCCTCCAAAATCGAGTTCTATGGCATCGGCAGCTCGATCCCGGTCGCTATGGACGCGGCCTATCGCTTTCTACGTATAGGCGTACCGTCCGCCGTTGTGACCGATCCGTATATGCAAATGATCGCGGCGGCGCAACTTCCCTCCGACGCAGTGGCATTCGCGATTTCGCACAGCGGCCACTCGACCGACATCATCAACGCGTTGCGCGCGGCGCACGACACCGGAGCCACACGCATCCTGTTGACCAGCCACGCCAACGCCCCGCTCAACAGCTACGCCGATATACGCCTAGTAACAGCCGCCCGCGCAACAATGATGCTGCATGGCGAGACGCTCGCGAGCCGCATCGCGCATATGAGCGTCATCGATGCGTTGAACGTCGCGGTATCGGTGCGACAGCTCGACAAAACCCTCGACGTTATGACCCGAGCAAGCGTGTTCATCTCGGAGCGCTTCTAACGCGCCAACTCGTGCTCAGCCAGCCATGCCGCCGCCGCCGGAATCTTGGCATAGTCGCGCAGTTCCAAGATCAAGCGCGGGCGTTGCTTCAACTCGCCCAGCGCCTCGAACAGTGCATACCAGTTGATGTTGCCTTCGCCCGGCGCCCAGTGGCGATCAAGCTGACCGTCGCTGTCTTGCAAGTGCAGATGGCCCAGTAACGCCCCCGCCTCGCACACCCACTGATCGGGCGTCGGACCGCCGATGCGATGGCCGATGAAGGCATGGCCAATGTCCAGGCTCATACGCACGTAGGCCGATTCGAACGAGCGCACCAGGGCGAGCAGCGGCGCTGGGTGGGTATCCTGGATCGTCTCGATCACCAGCGTACATTTCGCCTGCTCAGCCATCGGCAGAAATGCCTCAATCGTCTCGCGCGCAGCGTCAAACTCGAACGTGCGCCCGGCCGCGATCGCGTGGGCGAGCTGGGGATGACCGAAGAACATAAATGGGCTGTGGATGACCATATGGCTCGCGCCGAGGGCCGCGCCAAACTCCAGCCCCTGACGCATTCGCTCGACAACCAGCGCGCGCACTTTCGGATCGACCGCCGCCAGCGTGAGACCGATGAACGGCCCGTGGATCCCCAGACGCCCCTGATAGCCGTCGAGCACATCGCGCGCCAGGCGCACTTGAGACCGCCAATCGCTATCCAGCACATCGGGGCGGCAGGCATCCTGAATCTCCAGATCGCGCCGGGACTCGATCAACCAGTCGCGATACTTCGGCAGCAAATCCAGGGGCATCGCCGCACCGACAACCGGCAAGGCATGCTCTTCAGACATGGTATCTCCCCTTTAGCCATTTGAAACCGACCCGAATTCCTATCAAACAATCTTGCAAGGTACAGGCATCACTCGCCGCTTTACGCCGCAAAGCAGGCTATGTATGAGCGGCTCGAACCGCCCGCGGCGACTCGCCAAACCTTGACCGGCACACCATACCGTGATCAGGTTAACTGAGTATAGTGGCGAGATTAATGAATGGTTAAGTAATGGGTGTTCCCGCGCCGAGTTGGCGTGACATCTCCGGTTGCGGCTTGACGCAGATCAACATAAAATAGTAAGCGGATGGGTGCGCGCAGCAAACTCGGTCTGAGGCCGAAGCCATCGCTCGGCAGAACATCATTGACGCACACTGGCGCATCGCCAGCCTGGAGGAGGCGCATTCGACGAATAGGGACGCGCCTTCTTCGATCAGGCGCAGATCGATGGTTGCGTCTTGTGTTTTCATACGTATCGTGAAGCGGACTAATCGTATTGCCGCACAACGGCGCAATTGCCGCGCGCCTCTCCTCCCGCTTCCATCAGTGCATTGTTATTGTTCCGCCATCGATCAGCAACGCCCCGCTAACTTAGAGAACATATGGCATACGATGTAATCTTGTTTGATCTTGATGGCACCATGAGCGATCCACTCATCGGAATTACGCGATCGATGAATTATGCACTAGAGAGTTATGGGTTTGCTCAACTCCCGGAAGTTGAACTGGCGCAGTTCATCGGACTGCCAATAGACGCAACGTTCTCGTTGCTGGCCAACACCGATTCAGAATCGCTCATCGGACAATTGGTCGCCAAATATCGAGAGCGATTCGCTGCTATAGGATACGCTGAGAACACGCTCTATCCCGGCGTGCGCGAGACTCTGGACGACCTCTATAATTCCAATGTGGTTATGGGCGTATGTACATCGAAGCGCGCGGATTACGCCGAGATGATCCTGCGCATGTTCGAGATCGATCAGTACTTCGCCTTTGTGAGCGGTGGCGATGTTGGCGTCCACAAAGCGCAGCAGATAGAGACACTGCTTGCCAGCGGGGCCATTTCTAAGGCCGCCTTGATGATCGGCGATAGATCCGTGGATCTTGCGTCGGCGCACGCCAACGGCATTGCGGCTGCCGGCGTAACTTGGGGCTACGGCACGCGGGCGGAGCTTGAAAACGAGAGCCCTGCCCACATATTCGACGCCCCTGAAGAGCTGAGCATGCTGAAGCGGCTGATGATCGGGAGAACCGGCGCGACTGAGCGGCGCTCCCCTGGGTTCGGCGGTATTGAGAAGTAGTATTGAAACATAAGGGTATACTATTATGTCAACCCCAAACCAGATGAAAGGCGTGCTACTCACCGGATTCGGTGGCTTTGACAAGCTTGAATACCGGGAAGATCTTCCGGTTCCGACGCCAGCCGCCGGCGAAGTCCTGATCAAGGTTGGCGCGTGCGGTATGAACAATACGGATCTGTGGACGCGCGAAGGCGCATACGGCAATGCGATAGACGATCAGGAGCAGTCGGGATGGAGCGGCGGCGAGTTTCAGTTTCCGCGTATCCAGGGCGCCGACATCGTCGGAGAGATCGTAGCCGTCGGCGTCGGCGTGGCGGAAGCACGAATGGGCGAGCGGGTGATGGTCAACCCCACGCTTTACGCCGGCGCCGGTAAGATCGGTCTTTACGCAGCAAGTTTCATCGGCAGCGAATGCGACGGCGGCTTTGCCGAGTTTGCCACGGTTCCGGCGACGAACGCACTCGTCATTGAGTCCGATCTCTCCGATGCGGAACTCGCGACGTTTATGATCTCCTACCTGACGGCAGAGCACATGTTGAATCGCGGGCGCGTCTCCCGCGACGATTGGGTACTGGTGACAGGGTCTTCCGGCGGGGTGGGTTCGGCGCTTATCCAGCTCAGCAAACGACGCGGCGCTCACGTTATCGCCGTGGTCGGTCAGGGTAAGGAGCAGCAGGTTATGTCAATTGGAGCGGATAGCGTGATCCAGCGCGGCGCCAACATTCGCGCCGGATTGTCGGCGTTGGGGCGAGAGACGGTTGACGTAGCGGCTGACGTCGTGGGCGGCTCGCAAGCGGCTGAACTGATCGACGTGCTGCGTCCGGGCGGGCGCTTCGTGATCGCCGGAGCAATCGCCGGGCATACCACGGAGATCGACTGGCGCAAGGTGTATCTGAAGCACCTCGATATTCTCGGCTTGACAATGGGCATGATGCAGGAGGCCAGAGACTTGATCCGATACATCACATCCGCTGAAATACGCCCCTTACTAGCGCGAACATATCCGCTCAGCGCCATCGTTGAAGCACAAAAATTCTTTCTGGAAAAGCGCTTTTTCGGCAAGCTGGCGTTAATCCCATAACAATCACCGGGATCAACGCAGCCGCAAGAATCGTCAAGATCGCTCGTCGACAGCAGGATTTGCGCGCCAAGCGCAGCAACCAGGATCAAGACGCCCGTCGGCCTCCGCTCTATACTGGTTATGCGTTGAACGACTTGTTCAAATTGGAGCAACAAGGAGGCCCGTTATGGCAATTCAGCTATCTCCCATTGGATATGTACGCGCCGACGCGGATGGTTTTCGTCTCGCTATCGAGGAACCATACCGATCCGCTCTGCACGGATTGGAGGGCTTCAGTCACCTGATCGTCGTCTGGTGGTGCCACCTCCTGGATAACGACGAGTACCGCAGCATCACCCAATGCGATCAACCATACAAAACCGCCCCTGCCACGCTGGGCACCTTCGCAACTCGCTCGCCGGTTCGACCGAATCCGATCGCGATTTCGCCGACGGCAGTGTTGGAGATTGACGCAGCGCAGGGTATGATTTACATTCCGTACATCGATGCTGAAGATGCCACGCCGATACTCGACCTGAAACCTTATCATCCCACCATCGATCGGATCAGGGATGTGCGCGTTCCGGCATGGTGCAGCCACTGGCCGCAATGGTACGAGGATTCGGCCACGTTCGACTGGGAAGCTGAGTTTGTGAATGCGCAGTAGCGCTAGAGAACCAGCAGTCATTTGAAAGACTGAGTCTTCGATCTGGCGAAGGGAAAACGGGGCAGCGGGTGATGCTTGCCGACAGCGAACATCACCCGCCGGTTGTGTTTTGAGGAGCACTATGATGGAGCCGACAATTGTCGAAAAGGGCCAGATCGTGCTGGTCGGGTTGAGCTTTTTTGGCGATCCGTTCAGATTACACGGCGGCTGGGAAGAAGAAAACGAGATTGGACGGCTCTGGTTGCGGTTTATGACCTATCTGCAACAGCGACACGATCAACTGCCCGCAGTCAACGCTGCTCCAGCCTATGAAGTCCATATTGACCATGCCGAGCGCCAGCGCACCGGCGAATATGAAGTCTTTGTCGGCATTGCCATCGATCAGCTCGCCACGGCGCCGTTTGATGCGCTCGTCAAGTTTCTGCCGCCCGCAACCTATGCGGTGTTTACGCTGGCAGGCACGCAGATCGGCGGCGACTGGCCCCAACAGATTGAGGACTGGATGTCCCGAGCGCGCTATCAACGCGCCTACGCCTACGAGTTTCAATATTACGACGAGCGCTTCAAAGGGATAGATCACATTGCGGAGTCGGAGATCGATGTCTATGTGCCGATTACGCGCCTGGCCGAATGAGCTATGTTAAACATTGACACCGTCGATCAGGCTATCGACTTCATCGAAAGCCGCCTGCACGAGGACATCACTGTGGCCGACATAGCTGCATCCGTCGCGTACTCGCTGTATCACTTCTGCCGCACCTTCAGCCAGATCGCCCGCCATACCCCCTACGACTATCTGATGCGCCGACGGCTAGCCGAAGCCGCCCACGACTTGCTCAAAACCGACCAGAAGATTATCGAAATCGCCGCCGAATATTGCTTCAACAATACGGAAACCTTCGGGCGCGCCTTCAAGCGCGTTTTTGGCATACTGCCCACGCAATGGCGCAAAAACGACCGGCTTGATCCGCACCAGCTTATGCCACGATTGACGCGGGCGCATCTGGCGCATATGGTCAGAAACGCCTCGCTCAAGCCAACGATCGAAGATCGAGCAGCGTCGCGCTTAGCAGGAATGGCCGCCCTGGTACGCGACGATCCGGATCTGCCGGATAGGCTCCGGGAATGGTTCGTCACGGAGTTGGAGCTTTGGGACGCCAACCACGCCCGTGATGTGTACAGCCTCCGGTTATACCCGAACCGGTGGGCGGATCACGGATACTTTTATTTTATAGGAATAGAGATTGGTGCGAACGAGACGATCCCGGCAACCTGGGTAATCAAAACATCACCGCTGGGAACATACGCCCGTTTCACGCATCAGGGCGCAGATCAGGAACTGCCGCTGGCCTTCGACTACCTCTACCACACCTGGCTCCCGCAATCAGGCTGGGCGCTTGCACACCCCTGGAACCTGATCCAGCACAGGCCGGGCGCGCCCGACTCAACAGCGCAATGCACAATCGCAATTCCGATTGAGCGCCACGGCGCAATCCACGGTACAACTGCTACATAATTTAATTTCCCCAGAAAGGGTGCAATGCAACGTTACATATGGAGCAAACTGAACAAGCAGCAGGTCGGAGCATTCACGGAGTACTTCGTCAAAATGGAGTTGACGATGTATGGTTTTCAAGTGTACGTAACGGAAGTTGATGACCGAGGAATTGATTTCATAGCAGCGAACACAATGCCCGTATTCAGGCCATACACAAACTCTCACGCCGGGACGGCAATTGAAGACGTCCTCCTCCGACGCCTCCTTGCGCCTCACGGCTATTCGTGCTATACTCCTCTACGTGAAGAATATACCTATCGGTATGTAAATTGTAATGAATACCAAAGACGAAATGCTATCGGCAGCCCTGAAATTGTTTGCTGCTGACGGGTATGAAAATGTCGGCATTCAAAGAATCGTAGAGGCGGTGGATGTCAAAAAACCGACCCTCTACTACTATTTTGGCAGCAAGCAGGGCCTGCTCATCGCCTTGCTCAAGCGCCACTTCGATCCATTCCTGGCGGATTTAGCCACAACTACGGTCTATCGCGGCGACATTACTCTGACCCTGGAGAACATCGTCAGAACATATTTCCGGTTCGCTCTGAAGTCGCCGGAACTGTACCGTTTTGCGCTTTCACTGGTCTGCTCGTCGGAACAGAGCGAAGCCTGGAAAACGATGTATCCGTTCGTTGAACGACAATACGCCCTGCTCGAAGAAGTGTTCCGTAACGCCGAGCACGATCACGGCAATATGCGCGGACGCAGCAAGCGCTACGCGATCACGTTTCAGGGGATGATCAACTCCTACATCACGACCTACTTTTATGGTCAAATCGCCCTGAGCGATGAGAGCGCCTACGTTGCCTGCCACCAGTTTATGCACGGAATCTTTTCGTGATCTTTTTTTATCGTCGAGACATACCTATCGGTATGTATATCATAAAGGAGACCTCCTATGACTCGTCCCTGGTACGAAGAAGCCATCTTTTATCACATCTACCCGCTAGGCTTTTGCGGCGCACCGGAACGCAACGACTATCATACCGCGCCGGTAGAACGCCTCAACAACATCTGCGCGTGGATTCCGCATATGCAGGAGTTGGGCGTGAATGCGTTGTATATCGGGCCGCTGTTCGAGTCGGAGTCGCACGGCTATGATACGGTGAATTACTTGGAGCTTGACCGCAGATTAGGAACCAACGACACGCTGAAGCACGTCATTCGCGAGTTACACAAACATGGCATTCGCGTGGTGCTGGACGGTGTTTTTAACCATGTCAGCCGTGATTTTTTTGCGTTCCGGGATCTGCGGCAGCATCAACAGCATTCAATGTTCAAAGAGTGGTTTCACGGCGTGAATTTTCATCAGCGCAGCCCATATAACGATCCGTTTTCTTATGAGGGCTGGAACGGGCATCTGAATCTGGTGAAACTTAACCTGACCTATCCCTTTGTCGCGGAGCATCTTTTTGAGGCTGTACGCAAGTGGGTGCAGGAATTTGATATTGACGGATTGAGATTAGACGTTGCGGATGTGTTAGATTTCGGCTTTATGCAGCGACTCTCCACATTTACCAGAGAACTCAAGCCGGATTTCTGGCTGATGGGCGAAGTGATACATGGCGATTATCGACGTTGGGCGAATCCAAGTATGCTGCATTCTACCACCAACTACGAATGTTACAAGGGGTTGTATTCCAGCCACAATGATCAGAATTATTTCGAGATCGCCTATTCGCTCAATCGCCTGTATGGCGCGGAGTATGGCATCTACAAACATCTGTATCTCTACAATTTCGCCGATAATCACGATGTCAACCGCGTGGCCTCTGTCCTGCGCAACCCGGCGCATCTCTACACGTTGTATCTGTTGTTGTTCACAATACCGGGACTGCCGTCGATCTATTACGGCAGTGAGTGGGGCATTCTAGGGATGAAGCGGCCCGATAGTGATCGACCTTTGCGCCCGGAACTGCGCCTGGAAGAGATGGACAAACAATCGCATGCAGACTTAAAGTCGGCCATTGTCCGTATGAGTCGCCTCCGCCAACAATCGCCCGCGTTGCAACACGGCGCGTACAAGCAATTACACGTCGCCGCCGAGCAATTCGTGTTCCTGCGCCAACACGGATCGGAAACCACGATCGTGGCTGTGAATGCTAGTTCACAACCGACGACGATTCGTTTTCCGCTTCAGGCAGCAGCAACCACCGCAGTTGATCGCTTAAACCCAGGACATGCCTTTCCGATCCAGCATGGGCAGCTTGCGATCGATATCCCGGCATATTGGGGACGTGTGCTTGAGGTTGTGCCATAAATCCGTCGGCATAATCGTGATGTGGTTGCGGTCTGGCATGTTTTCTTTCTCCGGCAGTGCATATGATGTACAATGATCGCGTCTATAGTATGTGCAATATCCGCGCTGATATCGGGCCGTCTAGTCGTTCAATATGGTACGGTCAGACCGCTCTGGACAGAGCGCGATCGCCTGAAATGTAGCGGCGCTTCAATTTAAGATGCGACTGCTCGACGCCAATATCCCGAATAGGCGATATCGAGAGACGCGCGCCAGCAGCAGCGTTCTTCGTCGCTGTAAGTTCCGCCGCCTGGCTTTTACGCTATCGCTATCTGCTTGAAAGAGAGTGCCTCGTGACATTACAGCATTGGCAATACGCATTCCCCTTTCTCCTATTATTCCTGGTCATGTTGGGGGCCTGCGCAGCGCCGCCGCCGACGCAAAACGCCGCCGCGATAATGGCAGGCGACGAGACAGCCGGCGAAAAGCTCTTTAACCAGACGCAGCAGATTGCCGGCGTTCCAACATGCAGTACCTGCCATGCCACCACGTCCGACGCAGCCAACATCGTTGGCCCCAGCCTGAGCGGCATTGCAGCACGAGCCGCCAACCGCTCACCCGACCAGTCGGCGGAAGAGTACCTACGCACGTCGATCATCTCTCCCAACAATTATATCGTCGAGGGCTATATGGCGGGCGTTATGGTTCAGACGTATGGGATGGCGCTCACACCGAAGCAGATCGATGATCTGATCGCATATATGTTGACGCTTGAATAATATGGAGACGAACTTGACGCGCCGGGAGAGAACGATGCGCAGGCCAGGTTTGCTCATCACAGCAGTGCTGCTATTGTTGATCGCGGCCTGCGGAACCGCCACACCCGGCGCAGCGCTGACGCCCGAACCCACGCTGGAGCGTCTGCCCACCGTCACGCCAATGCCTTCAGCACCACCGCCCGCTACGACGTTGATTGAGCCGGCGCACACGCCCACAGCACCCATCACGCCAACCCGCATCGCACCGATCTTCACCGATGCCGGGCCGGTCACGGCGAATATGGCGCAACTCCAGCTCGGCGGCGAACCCTACGCCGCACTAGGCGACCCTGATGCGCCGATCACGGTGGTTGAATTTTCCGACTTTGGCTGCCCCTTCTGCCGCATCTATAGTCTGACGACCTTCGCCGAAATCAAAACGCGTTATATCGATACAGGCAAAGTGTATTACATCTACAAAGATCTGCCCATCGTAAGCACACAGGGACATCTCGCCGCCCAGGCCGCCGAATGCGCCGGCAAGCAAAACGCCTACTGGGAGATGCACCATAAGCTGTTCCTCACCCCCGACGATTGGAACGCCTCCGCCGAGGCTGCGTTGGTGAACTTCCGCCGCTATGCCGAGGAGCTCGAACTTGACGCTTCTACGCTGGCGCAATGCGTCGCCGAAGAGCAACTCAAAGGCGACATCGACGAAGACTTTGCCGAAGCGCAGGCGCTGCGGCTCGGCGGCACGCCGGCCTTTTTCATTAACGCCCGGCTGTTGAGCGGCGCACAGCCAATTGAATTCTGGACACGGGTGCTCGATGATGAACTCGCCAATCAGTGAACCGCGAGACACCGCCGCTTTCGATATCCACGCGGTGATGACAATTCTCCAGGCCGAGATGCCGCGCTACCAACCGCCGTTGATCGAGGGCATGGGAGTGGACCAACAGACGCCCTTACGCATTTTGATCGCCACGGTGCTCAGCTTGCGCACCAAAGACACGCTGACTGCCCAGATCGCTCCCCGACTGTTTGCCGCAGCCGATACGCCCGCAACGCTCCTGGCGCTCGGCGAGGAGCGCATCACCGAACTGATCTACCCAGTAGGTTTTTACCGCACCAAAGCCAGCAACATCGTCCAGATCTGCATACGTCTAATCGAACAGTTTGATGGAACGGTTCCCGCCGACCTCGACGCACTGCTGTCCCTACCCGGCGTCGGGCGCAAAACAGCCAATCTGGTGCTGACGATAGGGTTTGGTCTGCCGGGGATCTGTGTGGATACGCACGTTCATCGGATCTGCAACATATGGGGCTATGTGCAGACAAAAACACCCGACGCCACCGAGTTCGCATTGCGCGAGAAACTGCCATCGGAATACTGGATTCCGATGAATGGCCTGCTGGTGACACTCGGCCAGAATATCTGCCATCCGACGTCGCCGCGCTGTAGCATCTGTCCGATCGCAACATATTGCCCGCGAATCGGCGTTACGCGCAGCCGATGACCGCAAGGGGTGCACAAAACTCACAGGGGACAGGCTATCACGATCCTGTCCCCTGCACGCTACAGCGTCATTCGAACTTACCGCCAACTGCGCCAATATTTCCAAGTTGATAATGTAGTCGACGCCTGACCAAAGTCGCGCATAGACGACGATGCACTGAAGCGTCGCAAACCCATTGAACCGCCAAAACTGCGCAATCTTGATACACTACGCATATCTGGCGCACTACGCGTATCTGGCGCACCACCAGAGCCACGCGGACCTGCCGCGAAGAACCGCTGCCCGCCTTCACCGCTCTCGGTCTGGGTAATCAATGCATACGCCGCTACCAGCGCCGCAACAACGCCGGTGATCACCGTAATTGCAAACAACGGCTCACCCTGCGGCATCTGGAGAATGAACGGCCCGATTACAGCCCAAAACCCAACTACCACGGTCAACCAGCCGATCATGGACTTTGCGGAAGTCGGTAAATAGCCGCGGCCAAACGTGCCGATCGCGCCACTCAGCATAAACGCCACGCCGGTAATGCTCGCGTTAACTGTAAGCAGTGGCGCACTATCGAGCAAGATCACGGCGATGATCATGCTCAAGCCGGCGAAGAAGCCGAGCACACCCAACCATCCATCCCAGTCCCGGCTGAAGAGTTGTGTAAAACGTTTGTTGCGCTCGGACGGCAGATTAAACACCGCGTACCCGGCCAACGGCGCAGTAAGCAAACCGGCGCTGATGCTCAGGCCAAACAATAGACTATTCTGGGGATACCCAAACAGGAAGGGGCTGATGATCGCCCACCCACCAGCTAACAGCGTCAGGCCGCCGAAGATCTGCGCCACGATATTGCGCAGATAACCATAGCTAAACGCCGTAGCAATACTGAAAAATGCGATCATAAAGCCGGTGATGAGCACATTGCGACTGATCGCAGCATTGTCTTCCGGGCCGACAAACAACGTAAGGATAATCAAGGCGATACCGACGACAACCCCGATCACGCCGAGTCGCCCCACCCAGGTCCAGCGACCTTCATCGCGCGTATTGCGATCACGTCGTCGCGTCGTAAAAATGCGATCCTCGCGGTCAAGCTTCGCCGCGGTGACAATCGCATAGGCAGCCACCGGCGCGCTCACGACGCCTGTGATCACCATAATCCCAAACAGCGGCGCGTCGATCGGCGCACGCAACACGAACGGGCCAACAATCGACCATAAGCCGATCAATACTGTCGCCCAGCCGATCAACTGCATCGTCGAGTGGCGCAACGCATTGTTCGCCAGTGCGCCAACTGCGCCGGTGAACATCAAGCCGACGCCGACAACGTTGGCATTCACGCTCAACACGCTTTCGTCACCCAACAAGATGACCACGATGATCAACGCCAGCCCGGCAAAAAAGCCCAGCACTCCCAACCAGCCGTTCCAACCGCGACTGAACAGATTGAGCAGCGGTTTATTGCGTTCCGGCGGCAGATTAAACACCGCATAACCGGCAAGCGGCGCGGTGATCAGGCCGGTGATGATGCTTAGCGGGAATAGCAGGTTGTCATACGCAAACCCCAACACAAACGGGCTGATGACCGCCCAGGCACCCGCCAGAATAGTCAGACCGCCAAAGATCTGCACTACAAGGTTGCGCAAATTGCTATAGCTAAACGCCGTCACCAGACTAAACACGGCGATCATAAAGCCGGTGATAATCACCTCGCGGTTCAGATCAGCGCCTTGCCAGGTTCCCAGCAGGAGCGTCACGACGATCAGCGCCAGGCCAGCCACAACGCCAATAACGCCGAGGCGTCCGCCCCAGGCAGGGTTGGCAACAGTTCGCGAATACATAACCATTACCTCCTACGAAAAAATGCTATCTGTCGGAAACGTAACGAACTACCGACCGAGACGATACTTGCAAACGTTTCATCACATTTCGTGAGTCTGCCGCTGCGCCAATCGCGCGCGAATCTCGTCATGCTTCGCTTTCGTAATTGGGTAGAACGCGGTCAGAACCATGCCGCAGATCAATACGACAGCCGGAATAGGGCTGATCATCACACGAATGGCGATCAACGCCGTTTCGGGCTGCAAGCCAATGTCGAGGTTCTGGTCGAACCCCTGCCATTCGAGCGCCAACCCGACCAGAAACAACCCCGCACCCAGACCGAGTTTCTGCAGAAAGACCATAAAGCCATAGAAAATGCCCTCCCGGCGTTGGCCGGTTTCCAATTCGTCATACTCGATCACATCGGGCATCATACTCCACGGTATCAGATATGCCGTCGCCACACCAACACCCGCCAGAGCGGCTAGCACAATCGCCAGCGGTGTCTGATCGGGCTGAATGAAAAACAATGCCGCCTGCACGCCAATCCAAAACGTCATGCCGATCATATACACGGCTTTCTTGCCGATCCGCCGACTCACCGCGCTCCAGATAAACAAGAAGACGAGCGCCGATCCTTGTACTGCCAGCAGCATTATCGGGATCAGATCTGGAGCGCGCATCCAGAAGGTGACGTAAAATGCCAGCACTGCCGATGTCACCTGCACTGCCAGCCACGAGAATAGATAGATGCCGATCACAAATTGGTACGGCCGATTGCTAAACGCCGCCCGTAACTGTTCCACCAGAGGCATACGTTCGGCGTCGCTCGCGGACTGATGCTGCTCGCGCGTGCCAAGGAAACACCAGACGAACGGCGGAACGGCAACCACGCCCCAGACAGCCGCCGCGATGACATAGCCCGTTTGCGGGTCGACAGCGCTGTTGACAATGATCTGGTGCAACACACCGGCGATCAGGCTGCCACCAATGCTAAACGCAAACCGAAACGAATTGAGATTGGTGCGTTCGTCGTAATCCGGAGTCATCTCCGGCGTCAACGCGGTGTATGGGATATTGACGACGGTGAAGGCAATGCTGAACAGCAAAGCCATCACCAGGTAATAAATGTAGAGGCCGGTTGGTCCAAGCGGCGGAACCAGCCACTGGAGGAAAAAGAACAACCCGAACGGAACCGCGCCAAACAAAATCCAGGGACGCCGCCGCCCAAACCGCGACCGCGTTCGATCCGACAGCCAGCCGACGATGGGATCGTTGAATGCATCCCAGATGCGAACGATAAAGAGAATCGACCCTGCCGCCGCCGGGTTGAGACCCGCAACTGTTGTGAGGAAGAAGAGTTGAAAAAACGAGATAATGATCGTGGCGATAGCTGGGCTGAGATCACCCGCGCCAAACGCCAGCTTTGTATGCAGGGACAGACGTCCGTGGCTCACGCTGGCGGCAGCGGTAGTGGCAGAGACAACAGTGTCGGCCATATCTTCCTCCGTTCGTGCGGTTCAATCTCCAGCAACAATGCTAGAAACAGCGGAAAGCCAGCGCGCCAATCGCCCATAGACGCCGGAAGCGCAGAAGCTCCGTACCTTCAGCCGATTTATCGTCCGCAACGTGAGGCCGCTCTCATTATAACGCGGATGAACCAACCTGCAAATGCCGATTCACAAGCGGCGCCGCAGACTCTCGTTATCACAGCGGCATCTGTGGTATCATTATTCGTGAAAAAAAGTAAAAGAAAAGGATATCTGCGTATGAACAATACAATCGCAACGATGCGTGATCTGCACCTATCGATGGGCGCTGAGTTCGCCCCGCAAAACGGAACCGAGCTGATTGCGCACTACGGCGACAGCTACGCCGAATATCAAGCCGCACCGACCGACGTGGCGTTGCGTGACGCAAGCATATGCGGGCGCATCTGGATGGGAGATCGTGACCACGCCGATCTGTTGCAGCGGCTCTCAACCAACAATGTCCTCGCCCTTCAACCAGGCCAGGGCTGCCAGACAACGCTGACCAACCACAACGGGCGGATCATCGACCTGCTAGTCGTGCATACATTCGCCGACAGCTTGTTGGTTGTCACCAGCCCTGGGCAAGGCGACGCGATATACAGGCTGCTGCGGAAGAATATTTTCTTCAACGACAAGCTCACCGTGGAAAACGCCGGCGCGACCCTGGCCCAGTTCACCCTCTACGGTCCGCGAAGCACTACGCTGTTGCAGGCGAACTGCAACGCACCGATTGCCGACCTGCCGCTCTTTGGCCACACCGCCGCCGTCATCGGCGACAGCAACGTGTGGATCGCGCGAACCAGGCCGATCGGCGGCGCAGGCTTTTCGCTCTACGTTCCCGCCGAACACGCACCTGCCGTCTGGAGCACGCTCGTCGAATCGGGTGCACGACCGCTTGGCGAAATCGCTTTTGACCAGCTTCGCATCGAGGCTGGATATCCATCGTACGGGCGGGAATTATCACTCGACTATATCCCGCTGGAAACCGGATTGTGGGACGCGGTCAGCTTCAACAAAGGATGCTACGTCGGGCAAGAAATCATCGCGCGGATGGAAAGCCGCAACCGGATTGCGAAACACCTGCGCGGTCTACAATTCACACCAGCAGATAACGTTGTACAAAATACCGCAGCATTCACCGCGCTCACACTCCCCGCAACGCTAGAGGTCGAGGGCAAGCATGCCGGAAACCTCACAAGCGTGGTACAATCGCCGCGCTTCGGTTGGATCGGGTTAGGATACGTGCGCAGCGCATACGCCGCACCGGGCGCAAACGTCACTCTAGCCGACGCATCGATCAACGGTATGGTCGTAGAGCTGCCTTTTAGTTTGTGAGTCTACTCACTACCTATGAATCGTGCATATAGCCGGCGCACATTACTATCCGCTGAGATCAAACGCCAGCGTGATCGACTTCTCAAACAGCAGGAGCGTGATCGCCGCATGCTTGAAGCGCTCTATGCCATCAGCTTGGCTTGCCGTGATCATTCGTCGCTGCATAATATCCTTACGGCGATCCATCACGAACTGGGACGCATGTTTGTGTTCGATGCGTGCTTTATCGCACTCTGCACACCCGATCAGCACGATGTCTTCCGTCACGCGCTCAATGGCAAAGGCGATCAGGTCGAATACACCGAGTACGTTCCATCCGGCGATCTGACCAGCCGAATGATCCGGCAACGCCAGCCGCTGCTGTTCCACGATTTATTCCACGATCACGAAGCCGCATCATATGCGACGCAATCACCGACCCAGGCCGCCCCGAACACACGATCATGGCTAGGGACGCCCCTAATCTTCAGCCGGGATGTCATCGGCGTAATCGTGCTTCAGAGTAACCATGCACGGCGCTACACAGCAGGAGATCGCGATCTCCTGCTGCGGATGGGGAATATCATCGCCGCCACACTCAACCACGTCAACCTCATCCAATACCAATATGAGATCAACGCTGCGCTACATCAGCAAATCACCGATCGAACCGCAGAGTTGACGGCACTGAGCGCTATTTCCGCCGAGATGGTGCGACAACAGCCATTGCCCATCTTGATCGACCACGCACTCCATCTGATTATAGATTTGCTGAGCCTGGACGGCGGCAACGTGCGCTTGCTCGATGAAAACCAGACAACGCTGCTCTTGATGGCTCATCGTGGAATGACAGAAGAATACGCGCGCCTAACTGGACGATCACCGATGGCCGCCAGTCCGATTCGCAGCGTCATCAGCGCTAACCGGCCATTGGTGATCACCAGTGGCTTGCACCGCCTACCTGGGCGCGATGTGCTGCCAACCTTTGAAGCACTGCTGAGCGTACCACTGCGTATTGGCAACCAGGCGGCGGGAACGCTCAGCCTGTTTAGCATTCAACCGCGTGATTTCACACAGCAAGAGGTTGACCTGGCTCAGGCAATCAGCAACCAGATCGCCATCGCCGTGGAAAATGCACGCCTGTTCGAGGAGCGTGAACGGCGGATTTCCGAATTGCAAGCGCTCACAAGCCTCAGCGCCGCCGCCGTCAGCGCCCAGGACTTTCAGACCCTGCTGCGGCAAGTCCACGACGCGCTACAAGTGTTTCTGCGAATTGATGCGTTCTCGATGGTCATCTATGATCCGGGGCGCGAGGTCATCACCAACGGGCTTTCGATTAACGAAGGCAAAGAGTATATCTACTGGCGCAACAAGCCGCCGCCGACGGGCTCGCTGACTGCCTGGATCATTCAGCACCGACAAATTCTTCATTTTGACAATCTGCCTGACGAAATATCTCGCAAGCCTGATCTGGAACGTCATATTGTTGACTCCGAACGTCCGGCGCTCTCGTGGCTCGGCGTGCCGCTGCTCAACCACGATGGCAATGTGCTGGGCATGATTGCCATTCAAAGCTACACGCCGGCAGTTTTTAGCCAGCGCGATCAATCTTTTATGATCGATCTGTCTCGCCCGCTCGCGATACATGTGCATAATCTGCGGCTGCTCACCCAACGCGAGCGCCAGATCCGTGAACTAGACGCCATCGGACAGATCGGCCAGCTTGTCACTGCGTCGTTCGATCTCGAAGATATGCTAAATGGCGCCTACGAGACGCTCAAACAAGCAACCGGCGCGCCGGTTTGCTTTATTCTCATCCTCGACGCCGAAACGCACGCGATTACCCACGCTATCTCCTTCGAGCAAAACCAGCGGCTAGAACTTGATTGGTACGGTCGCGCGCCGCAACCCGGCAGTCTGAGCGACTGGATTCTGCGTCAGCGTGAACCGATTCTCTTTCAAGACCTTCCCAATCAGTCTGATCAACTTACGGCGCGCGGAATCACTCCCTACCGGGTTGGTCCGCCCAATCCGGTGCGTTCGTGGGTCGGCGTACCGTTGCTGGCCAAAGGCGGCGATCCAATTGGCATTTTGTCGCTCCAAGATTATCGCAGCTACGCGTACGATGAACAAACGATTGATTTTCTCATTCAGATCGCCAGCCACGTGAGCCTGGGAGTGCAGAAGGTCTACCTATTCGATGAGCGCGAGCGTCAAGTCGCTGAAAACGCACGTCTCTTCGTCGAGGCGCGATCTCACGCGGAATCGGCGGAGCGCCAGACTCAGCGCATGGAGTTGGTGCAACGAATCTCATCGCTTCTAAGTAGCACGCTTAACCAGCAGGAAATCCTCAATCTGGCTGCACACGAACTCGTTCGACTCTTCTGGGCCGATCATACCGGTGCGATGATGTTCAACGATTCATCGCAGGTTGGGGTTGTCGTCGCAGAATACCCCCACAGCGGCGCGTTGCATATGCAGGCGCCGTTGACCAATAACTTGCTCGTCGATGAACTAATCGCATCACGTCGCCCGGTTTGCATTACATCGATCGACACCGATCCGCGGGCCAGAGCATCGCTCGACAATTTCAAACAGCTCGGCATCGCATCGCTGATGATTGTGCCGTTAATCACCCGTGATCGCATTATTGGTTCGATCTCGCTCGATAGCATCGGAAAACCGCGTATTTTCACCGAAGACGAACAAGAGCTGGTGTTGACCGTAGCCGCAGCAATCGCGACATCAATTGAGAACGCCCGCCTGTTTGAAGCGGAGCAAGAAGCCCGCCGCACCGCCGACGCACTGCGCGAGATGGTGCGCGTGCTCAGCACATCGTTCGATCCCAACGAAGTGTTGCGATTAATCCTCAGCGAGCTGCACAACGTTATTTCGTACGACACGGCATCGATTATGCTGATGGACGGCGACCGGTTGCGCATCGCATCCTGTCGCGGCTGGCCACTGGAACAAGAACCATGCGGCGAATCACTTCTGATCGAGCGCAGCGCCGCCGGGCACGTGGTCACGCTACGCCAGCCAATTGTCACCGCATCTGTCGATACATTGTCTTTTTGGAATCCATCCCTGCTGGGCGGCCATATTCATTCCTGGCTCGGTGTGCCGCTGATTGCACGCGGTCAGGTTCTGGGCGTGCTCAATATCGACTCGCATACGCCCAACCGTTTCAGCGAGCGTGACGTTGAAGTAGCGCTGACCTTTGCCAGCCATGCCGCGCTGGCGCTCGAAAACGCGCGCCTTTACCAGGAGTCGGTGACGCGCGTCGAGCAGGAGATGGAGATTGCGCGTCAGATCCAGCTTAATCTCTTTCCCAAAGCTCTGCCTCAATTTACAGGCGTGGAGATTGCCGCCAAATGCCGTCCGGCCCGCGAAACCGGCGGCGATTTCTACGACCTGCTCGATTTAAACGATCAGCGCATCGGCATCATCGTCGGCGATGTGTCGGGCAAAAGCATTCCCGCAGCGATGCTGATGGCGGTTGCGCGCTCGGTTGCGCGTTCGGAAGCCCGCGACCACGCCACGCCACAGATCGTGATGTGCGAGACGAATCGTTTGATCGCCCACGATATACCGCCGCGAATGTTTGTGGCCCTTTCGTACGCGATCCTTGATCTGACCGAACGACGGTTGTCGCTGTCGAATGCGGGGCAAGTTGCCCCGCTGCATCGCCGCGCCGATGGCCGAGTCGATTACCTGGAAGCGCCGGGATCGACGCTGCCGCTCGGCATTGTGACTGATGTGGATTATGAAGTAGCAGAAATCTCCCTCGAATCGGGCGATACGCTGGTGTTCTATACCGATGGCATTGTCGAGGCGAAAGACCGCACTAAACAGTTGTTTGGCTTCGAGTGGCTGGAGGAGCTTGTCCGCACTCATGGCGATGCACCGCCGCGTGAATTCATCGATCTCGTGCTTCAGACGGTAGATCATTTCGCCGACGATGCACCTCAGCACGACGACATTACGCTGCTCGTCATGCGGATAGTTTGATATGCCGCACTTTTCCTTCATCTACCCGGCGGCGCTCTGGCTCCTGCTGTTGCTGCCGCTCTTGTGGGCTCTCAGTTTCGCGACGTATGCAGTTAGTCGCGCGCGCCTGGGGCCTTTCCGTTACTGGGCGCTGTTGGCTATGCGCAGCCTCGCGATCCTGGCGCTGGCGCTGGCATTATCCGGCATCCAACTGGTGCGCCCGGTCGATAATCTCACCGTGGTTTTTCTGATTGATGGCAGCGACTCGGTCGCGCCCGCGCAACGCCAACAGGCTCTCCAATATGTGAACGATGCGCTGGCCAGCCGTCGCCCCGACGATGAAGCCGCGGTCGTCGTATTCGGACGCAACGCGGTGGTCGAGTATGCACCGGCCTCGCTGGAACGCCTTTCACGCCTGACATCCACGGTTGTCACCAGCCGCACCGACATCGAAGAGGCGATCCAGCTTGGGCTGGCGCTATTCCCCGCCGATGCCCAGAAGCGGTTGGTGTTGCTCAGCGACGGGCGCGAAACCGAAGGACGCGCTATCGAAGCGGCGCGCCTGGCGACGATTCGCGATATCCCGATTGACATCGTACCGCTCATTGGCGGCGCCGGTCCTGACGTGCAGATCAGCGCCCTCGACGCGCCGAGCACAGCGCGCGAAGAACAAGATGTGCCGCTCCTGGTCCGCATTCAGAGCAGCATCGCCACCGATGGCGAACTCCAGGCGTTTGTGAACGGCGAACTGGCCGAAACTCGCCCGGTGCAAATCGCGCCGGGCGAGACGGACGTCCCGATCACGCTGCCGAGCGGCGAGGCGGGATTTTACCGCTATGAGGTGCGCCTGGAGGCGCGCGGCGACACGCAACCGCTGAATAACCGCGCCGCTGCGTTTACCAACATCGAGGGACCGCCGCGCGTGCTGCTGGTCGCCAGCGACCCATCGCGCGCTGTCGCCCTGGAGAATGTGCTGGCGACAGCGAATGTGCGCGTCGATATTAGCACGCCTGACCAGACGCCCGCTGACCAGACCCAACTCAAACCGTACACCGCCGTGATTCTCGTTGATGTGCTTTCCCGTGATGTACCCCGCGCCGTGCAAGAAGCTCTGCCGATCTATGTCAGCGAGCAAGGCGGCAGCCTGGCGATGATCGGCGGAACGGAGTCGTTCGGTGCGGGCGGCTGGCGCCGCAGCCCTGTCGCCGCAGCGCTGCCCGTCGAACTCGACCCGAAAGACCGCCAGGAGCGCCCCGACCTGGCGCTGGCACTGGTGATCGACCGTAGCGGCAGTATGAGCGAAAGCGCCGGCGGCGGGTTCACCAAGCTTGACCTGGCGCGCGAGGCGGTGTATCAGGCCAGCCTGGGCCTCGAAAGTAATGATCAGATCGGCGTTGTGGCATTCGACGACCTCGGCGAGTGGGTGTTGCCGATGCAACGCCTGCCCGGTCTAGTCGAGATCGAGGCGGCATTGAGCATGGTCAGCGACGGCGGCGGCACCAACATCCGCGCCGGCGTGGAGCCGGCGGCTCAGACAATGCCCACAATCGACGCGCGTATCAAACACGTCATTCTCCTGACCGACGGCGTCGCCGAGAGCAACTATGCCGATCTCATCGACCAGATGCGCGCGAATGACATCACCATCACCGTCGTATCGATCGGCGACGACGCCAACCCGGCGCTCCGCCAGATCGCCTCGCGCGGCGGCGGCGAATTCTATCGCGTCCTGAGCCTATCCGACGTGCCGCGCATTTTCCTCGCCGAAACTGTGCGCGTCGCCAGGCGCGACATCGTGGAAGAGCCGACGCAGCCGCTGGTGACGCTGAACGCTTCTATCGTGCGCGGTATCGGGCCATTGCCGTTGCTCTACGGCTATAACGCGACCGAGCGCCGCGACGCCGCCCGCACTATTCTCGCCACATCCGACGGCAGCCCGATTCTAGCCCAGTGGCAATATGGCCTGGGGCGCAGCGTGGCATGGACCAGCGATTTGAAAGGTCAGTGGGCGCGCGATTGGCTAACCTGGGAGCAGTTTCCGCGTTTCGTCGGCGGGATGCTCGATCTGCTGCTGGGGCCGCAGCAAAGCGACAATCTTTCCCTGGAGATGAGTGTGAACGGCGCGCAAGCCGTGCTCGAATTGACGGCACGCGATGCGCAGGGACAGCCGGTGGAGAACGCAACGATCCAGGGGCGGCTGCTCGACCCAAACGATCAGTGGATCGAACTGACATTCGAGCAAATCGGCGCCGGACGCTATCGCGCCGTCGCGCCGACCGACGTACCGGGCGCATATCTAACCCAGATCGCGGTGTTCGACACCGAAGGCCAGGCGCTCGGCAGTGTCAGCGGCGGGCTGGCTGTATCCTACTCGCCGGAGTATCGCAGCGCCCAGACGACCGGGCCGGGAGCAACGTTGGATGAACTGGCTTCTCTCACCAATGGGCGACCGTCGCCGTCCGGCGAAGCGATCTTCGCGCCAACCACGCAGTCTGTGGGAACGGTGGAAGAAATCGCCCTGCCGCTGCTCTGGCTGGCCTTGCTGCTCTGGCCATTCGACATCGCGTTGCGCCGCCTGGGCGCGCACCGGGGTCTGCCATTCCAGCGACAAAGTATAACCGCCAGCCTGGACTGGTTCCAACGGCTCTTCCAGCGGCGCGCCCGCCCGAAGCCGGTTGACGAAACAATGGCCCACCTACGCAGAGCCCGTACACGCGCCCAGAAGCGCCATGGATCACCCTATCTCAATGACAGAAAACCCGCGCCCGCCAAAGCCCCCACGCAACAACCGGACGGAGCCGCGCCCAAACCTGCCCCCCCGCCGACTCCGCCCAAATCGCATCCCGTATCGGCGGATCCAGCCAACACCGATGAAGCTATTGCGACATTGCTGGCCCGCCAGCGTGCGCGGCGCAAGAAAGACGACTAGCCCCCGACAGCATCAGAATCACGCTATGTCCTGCTCCACAAGCCACTGATGAATGTGCAGCGCCGTTTCACGATACCCGCGCTCAAGCATGATGTTGTGGCTGGCCCCTTCAACAACGACATACTCGGCGCCATAATACGCCGCCGAGGGACGCTCGGCCCATTCAGGCAACACCGCATCACGTTCGCCCGCCAGCCAGAGCAGCGATGTGTTGGTATGCGCGGCGGGCCGCCAGAACGGCGGCATATACTGCAACAGCACCCACGGCGACTCTGGCCCCAGGCCAGCGTGCAGCTCTTCCGGCGAAACGATCGCACCCTCGGTGATGAAACAAGCAGCCGCCCGCTGCGGATTGCGCACCAACGGCGTGGCGGAAAGCGTTAGTAAGTAGAGTAACAGACCAGCAGGATCGAGTCGAAACAGGTTGAAGAGCAATCCCAGCGTCACCATCGAATGCGAGGTCCACGGCGCCACCAGAACCGCCGCCGGAAGATCGCCGCCATACTTCAGATACCACTGGGTCAACGCACCGCCCATACTATGCCCCATCAGAATGGGCGAGCGCGCCTGGCGCTTAATCTCCGCGTTCAGAAACTCATAGTAGTATTGCAGCGTACACCAGCGAATCGGGCGTTGCACCGGCGAGCGCCCGTGACCGGGCAAGCTGTGCGCGTGGCTCTCCCATCCCCATTCGGCGAACAATTCTTGCCAGGGCCGCCAGCACCAGGCGCCGTGCCACATTCCGTGCTGCATCACGATCGGCGCGGCAAAACGGCGATTCTCCGGCGTATATACAATGCGTTCGATACCATCCTCAACCGTATGTATAATGTGATATGCTATAGGATGCACCCTCCGATTCCCGTAAATTTGTCTGCCGTCTCGCGCTCAGTATGCCAGCAATTCACGCGCCGCCGCCGCGATTCTAGTCGCGTCCGGACGATAGGCATCCTCCAACGGCGGGCTGTAGGGTACAGGCGTATCGGGCGCAGCCACCCGCATGATCGGTCCGTCGAGATGCTCGAACGCATGCTCGGCGATCAGCGCGGCGATTTCGCCGCCGACGCTGGCCATAATGTTCGCTTCGTGGACAATCAACACCTTGCTCGTCTTCGCCACCGTGGTCAGTATCGCCTCGACATCGAGCGGCTTGAGCGAACGCAGATCGAGCACTTCCAGGCTGGCGCCCTCTTTGGCCAACGTCTCGGCAGCGGTCAGCGCCTCGTGAACCATTGGCCCATAGGTGATGATGCTCAGATCGTCGCCGGCGCGCCGGATCGCCGCCACGCCGATCGGCGTGACGCCGTCTTCGCCGTCGGGCGTTGAGCCGCGCAGCGAGCGATAGAGATATTTGCTTTCCAGATAGATCACCGGATTGGGATCACGAATCGCGCTGATAAGAAGTCCGCGTGCATCAGCAGGAGTTGCAGGTATAATGACTTTCAAGCCCGGCGTATGGACAAACCAGGCTTCGGGGTTTTGCGAATGGAACGGGCCGGAACGCAAACCGCCGCCGCTCGGCGCACGCACGACGATCGGCACGGGCGCACCCCAGCGATAGTGATTCGTCGCCGCGAAGTTGACAATCGAGTCGAAGCCGTTCGAGATAAAATCGGCGAACTGGATCTCAACAACCGGGATGAGATCGACAAACGCCATTCCTGACGCCACGCCGACCATACACAACTCGGCCATCGGCGTATCGATCACCCGTTCGGATCCAAACTCGTCGAGCAACCCCTGCGTCACCTTGAACGCCCCGCCATACACGCCGATATCCTCACCCATCAACAACACGCGCGGGTCGCGCCGCATTTCGTAGGCCAGCGCATCGCGGATCGCTTCCAGGTAGGTCATCTCTCGCATCATCGATACACCCCCTCGGTGACGATCGCCGGATCGGGATAGGGACTCTCGTCGGCGAAGCGTTCGGCGTCATCGATCTCGGCTTCAATGCGCACGAGCAGCTCAGAAAGCTTTGCGTCATCGAGCAGGCCGCGCTCGCGCAGGCGTTGCTCGAAACGCGCAATCGGATCGCGCTGCGTCCACTCGTCGAGCAGGTCGCGCGGGACATAGGCCATATTGTCGTGGATCGCATGACCGCGCATCCGCATCGTCTTGCACTCGATCAGCGTTGGACCGTCGCCGGCGCGCGCACGTGCGACCGCCTCAGACGCCGCCTGGTAAACCGCAAAGAAGTCGTTGCCATCAACCACGACGCCGGGGAAGCCATAATTCGCAGCCCGGTCGGCAATATTTTCGATACACATCTGGCGCTCCAGCGGCGTCGAATAAGCATACTGGTTGTTCTCGACGATCAATACCGCCGGAACATTGAACACCGCCGCCCAGTTCATCGCCTCGTGGGTCAGTCCCTCGCTGCTGCTGCCATCACCGAAAAAGGTCATCGCGACGCGCGGTTCGCCCTTGAGCTTGAACCCATGCGCCATCCCGACAGTCACCGGCAGCGATGCCGGCAGCATGCTCACGAAGCCGACGATGCCCAGACTCAGGTCGCCGCACCCGTGGATGTTGGCGTCACGCCCGCGACTCACGCCGGTTACGCGCCCGAAAAACTGCGCCACCATTCGGCGCGGAGTTATGCCGCGCACCAGATACGCGCCCAGGTCGCGATGCATCGGCGCAATCACATCGTCGGGGCCGAGCGCTAGCGCCGCGCCGACGCTAATCGCCTCGTGGCCAAGCTGCGAAAACATCCCGCCGACAATCTTGCCCTGTTTGTGCATAACAATGGCCCGGTCATCGAGAGTGCGGGCGAGCCGCATCCAATAGTGCGCCTGGGCCAGAAATTCAGAAGATAACTCCATAACCTCCCCTTTGAAGTAGTGAAGAGTGCTGTATGGCTATACAAAGCCATTGTACCATCAGTCGACGGAATGCAGGAGCATGCTCCCGCATCCCTGTGCAATCGCTCTATACGAAAACCCGCCTTGCCGGGCTGTCACGCCGTAGAGTACAATGATTATATTCACCCGACAGAGTGAAGCCAAATGTTCGCCGATGCGAGTCCCGACGACACCGGCGCATATACACCACAACTACGGAGCAATCCGGTATGCCGCATCTCGCGTTTATCAGTCCAGCCGCTCTCTGGCTTATTTTGCTGCTAATCCCGCTGTGGGCATTGGCTCTGGCAACGCCACACCGCCTCTCACCCACGCGCTTCTGGATCAGCCTGATTGTGCGGAGCGCGCTGGTGTTGGCGCTGGTGTTGGCGCTGGCAGGGACGCAGTTCGTCCGCCCCGTCCAGGACATCGCTACCGTCTTCCTGATCGACAGCAGCGACTCGATTTCGGCCTCGGCGCGGGCCAGGGCTGAAGCCTTCGTCCAGGAAGCGCTGGGCGAAATGGATGCCGGCGATCGCGCTGCCGTGGTCGTCTTCGGAGAGAATGCGTTGGTCGAGCGTGCTCCCAGCGATTCCGATGTTCTGGGGCGCATCCTCTCGACGCCGTTGGCCACGCGAACCGATACTGAAGAGGCGGTTCAGCTTGGTCTGGCGCTGTTCCCCGCCGACGCCCAGAAACGCCTGGTGCTCTTGAGCGATGGCGGACAGAACACCGGCGATGCGATGGAAGCCGTACACCTAGCAACGGCGCGCAACATCCCTATCGATATCGTTGATCTGAGCGGTGCGGTCGGCGGCCCGGAGGCACTCGTCGCCAACCTGGAAGCACCCAACCAGGTGCGCGACGGCCAGGAAATCGAACTGATCGCCGCGGTGGAAAGCAGCGTCGCGCAGCCGTCGCGCCTGCGCGTGCTGCACGATCAAGATGTACTGGTTGATCAGGAGGTGCAACTAGCCGAGGGAACGACGCGCTTCAGCTTTATGGTTCAGCCGCAAGATCAGGGCTTCCAGCGTTATCGGGTGCAGATCGAAGCGGCGAACGACGGACGGGTGCAGAACAACGAAGCCGCCGCCCTGGTGCAGGTGCAAGGGCCGCCGCGCGTGCTACTGGTCGAAGGAACGCCTGGCGACGCAACCGCGCTACGCGATGCACTCAACGTGGCGAATATGACCGCGGAGGTCGTCGAGCCGCAAGTGATGCCCGCCGATCTAGCCGGACTCAGCGCCTACGATGGTGTAGCATTGATAAATGTTCCCGCCCGCTCGCTGCCAGTCGAAGCCACTGCGCTGCTGCAAGTCTACGTGCGCGACCTTGGCAAAGGTCTGGTGATGATCGGCGGCGAAGAGAGCTTCGGCGTTGGAGGATATGGAGATACGCCGGTTGAAAAAGCCTTGCCGGTGTATATGGACGTGCGCGATCGTGAAGAGCGCCCCAACCTGGCGCTGGTCTTCGTTATCGACAAATCGGGCAGTATGGCCGCCTGCCACTGCTCCAGCCCCAACCGCTCCAGCGCCCAAATCAACCAGGGCAGCGAACGCAAAGTGGATATCGCCAAAGAAGCCGTCGCCCAGGCATCCACTATGCTCACCGCACAAGATATGCTCGGCATTGTCGCCTTCGACGCCGGCGCCGACAGCATCCTGCCGGCGACCCGCGACGTGAGCGTAGACCAGGTGTTGGACGCTATCTCCGGCGTCCAGCCGGACGGCACGACCAATGTGCGCGCGGGGCTGATCGAAGCGGAAAGGATGTTGCAAAACGCCGACGCCCGGATCAAACACATCGTCCTGCTGACCGATGGATGGGGCAGCAGCGGAGATCATCTCGGCTTGGCTCGCGAGTTATACGATCAGGGAATAACCCTGACGGTAGTCGCGGCGGGCAGTGGTTCGGCGGAATACCTGGAGCAGATGGCGAACACGGGCGGCGGGCGCTACTATCCCGCCGAAGACATGGCCGAGGTGCCGCAAATCTTTCTCCAAGAAACGATTATGGCCGTGGGCAATTATATTATCGAGGAGCCATTTATCCCGACACTGACGGCGAATAGTCCGACACTCGCCGGCATTGAAACCAACCTGCCGCCGCTGTATGGCTACAATGGCAGCACCATCAAAGAGACCGCGCATCAGACGCTGGCGGCAAACGACAACGCGCCCATTCTGGCGAGCTGGCAATACGGCCTCGGTCGCAGCATTGCCTGGACCAGCGATACTAAAGGCAAATGGGCGCGCGATTGGGTGACCTGGAGCGAATTCCCCCGCTTCGCCAGCCAGATGGTTGGCTGGACGTTGCCGACTCAGACCGAGAGCGCGATCCAGGCCGATCTGCGTGTCGAAGGATCGGAGACGGTGCTCAACGTGCAGGTGGCCGACGCGCAGGGACAACCCCGCGATAGCTTGACGCTGGTGGCAACGCTCGTCGGCGGCGACGGCGAACGACGCGACGTTGAACTTACGCAGGTTGCCCCCGGCAAATACCACGGAAGCATACCTAGCCCCGCTCCAGGTACCTATCTGATCCAGATCGCCGGTTCGCAGGACGACCGCGTGATCGTGCAAGAGGTCGCCGGTCTGGTCGTGCCATACTCCACCGAGTACCAACTGGGCCAATCGAATCCCGCACTGCTGGCAGAAATTCGCCAGGCTGCCGGCGGTCGCGATCTGACCGATGCCACCGACGTTTTTCAGCCCACCAACGCCGTGGTGGTGCGCGCGCAAGAGATCGCGCTGCCGTTGCTCTGGTTTGTGCTGATCTTGCTGCCCTTCGACATCGGCGTGCGCCGTTTGATGCTGCGACGCAGCGACTGGAGCGCCGCCCGCGACCAAATCGCCCGCCGATTCACGTCCCAACCCACTGCTCCGGTTCCCGCTAGCGCCGACCCGACAATTGAACGCCTCGCCCAGGCGAAACAGCGCGCCGCGCCGCGCAGCTACGCCCGCCCCGCGCCCCCTGAAGCCGCCACGCCAACGGAAACGCCTGCACCTCCATCGCAACGACCGCTTGACCACCGCGAATCGCCGACCCAGACGGATGCGCCGGACGATGCCATGGCGCGCTTGCGAGCAGCAAAAGAGCGGGCGCGCAAACGCGCACGAGGCGAGGAATGACTCATTCGAGCAGACGTATGTGGATCAATCAATCTCATCCTGCTCAACCTGTTGCTAGCATTGCTTGTCGGCGGGCTGAGCTACTTGACCGCCCGCGCCCTCACGACGGCTTACCTCTCCTATCAACAACAGCAGTTCATTCAAGAGACCGCAGCTGCGGGGTAAAGGTATCTACCAAATGATGATACACACGCCGCATATCACCCTGAGCGACGCGAAGGGGAAGGGTCTCGGCGTTAGTGGAACCTGAGATTCTTCGCTCCGCTCAGAATGACCGCATGCGGTGCCTCCCATATTGTTTGGTATCGCCACGCTGGCCAACAGCAACCTGCGCGAATTGTGCCAGATCGTCGAGCAGTTGGACGCCCAATACCAATGGCTAAGCCTGCAAATCGGGTTTGGCGCGGCAGCCCTCGCTGCACCATTCAGCTATCTCTGGCTAGAGCACCGCGCTGCACGTGAAGAAAGCGTGCTCGCCGCCGAACGCCATTCGTCGCCCAACCGACAGCATTCCTTGTAACGCTCAGTATGAGCGCCGATCACTCCGTACCGCGCACATCGCCTACCATCACTGAAGCAGGTATACGCTCCGGGGTCCACAACGCCAGCAGCAACGGCACGCCGGTGATCACAAAAACCAGCGCCAGCAGCAGAGCCAGCGTGCGCGGCGTCCAGCCCGCGTCATTCGCAACGCCGGTGAGATAGCTGGAAAGCGCAGTCGTCAACGTGAGGGCGGCAAATTCCACCGCAAACACACGCCCGCGCAAACCATCGGGGACTTTCATCTGCAACAGCGTTGTGCTGAACACCCACTCGATGCTGCCGCCCATATGCGCCACGACGATCGCGAGAAACACTACGCCGAACGTCGGCGCGAATCCTACGACGACATACCCCAGCGCCGTCACAAAAAACGCAATGCCGAGGGAGCGACGCAGAAAGACAACCTCCGGCCCGCCCAGCCGCTGGGCAATCAGCGGCCCCAACGCCGCGCCCAAACCGCGCGCGGTGTAGAGCAAGCCGATGCTCACCGCTCCATCCAGCCCGATAGGGAATATCTCGCGGCCGAACAGCGTCAGTAGCAGCAGCACCCCGCCACCAAAATGCCAGAGTGCTTTTGAAAGTGTATACCAGAAAACATCGTGATTGCGGAGAATGTAGCTCAGCCCTGCGGCAAACTCGCGAACACCGGCAGCCAGCGCCCTGCCCACGCCGGGTGTGCGCCCCGCCTGTTCACCGCGCGCTCGGCGCTGCTCGACAACCGGTACACCGGCGATGAGCAACGCCGACAATCCAAACGAAGCGCTGTCGAGAACAAATGCGCTTTGCACGCCCAGCGTTCCGACGACAATGCCGCCCAGCGCGGAACCAACCGCCAGCATCACCGACCAGGTCGCACCGCTCAAACCGTTGGCGGTAACCAGTTCCTCGGTGCGAACCAGACTCGGAATAATCGCCGAACGTGCCGGTTCGAACCATCCGGTGAGGGAAAACTTGAGCACAACGACGAGGTAAACCAGCCAGATCTGTTCAGGGGAACGCACTAGAAGCAGCAGCAACACGATCACCGCGCGACCGATATCGCTGGCCACTAGCACCAACTTGCGGGGCAGACGGTCGATGACCACGCCGGCGAAAGAGCTGACGATTGCGGCGGGGAGAAATTGAGCGACCAGCAACAACCCGACGGCTTCACCGGAACCGGTCAGCTTGAGCAGCAGCGTAAACAGCGCAATAACATCGAACCAATCGCCGAGCTGGCTGACCACCTGACCATACCAGAGACGCCGAAACGCGCGGTTGCGTCGGAGCAGCGCGAGATACCCGACAGCCGATTTGGTCATAGCCAGCTACATCCGCGCCTTGACGGCCCGCTCGATATCGCGCTGCGCCTCGCGCTTGGCAATATCCTCGCGCTTGTCATACAACTTCTTGCCCCGCGCCACGCCGAGTTCGACCTTCGCATAGCGCCCTTTGATATACACTCGCAATGGCACCAGCGTCAGCCCTTTCTGACGCACCAGGCCCAGCAAGCGCTTGATCTCGCGGCGATGTAGCAAAAGCTTGCGCGGTCGCATCGGCTCGTGATTGAAATACGTACCAGACTGCTCATAGGGCGAGATATGCATATCGTACAGCACCACCTCTTCCCCCATGACTTTCGCATAGCTGCCGCGCAAGTTGACGCGACCGGCGCGCACCGACTTGATTTCGCTGCCGGTCAGCGCGATGCCAGCTTCAAGGCTCTCTTCGATATGATAATCGTGGCGCGCCCGACGATTTTCAGCCACGATATGCTGATGAGATCTACTCGCTGCCATATGAACAACTTCTCGCACCGATAAGCAAAAACGAAATCAGCGAACCCCGCGCAGCCCGCTCAGACTGCCACGCCGATTCGCTGATTCAGCGATTTGCGCTATTATAGCACGCTCTGTCCAACCACCAGGTCAGACCATTGGCGGAGTTCCGCTCTACCCGGAAACGCCAGCGTGATCAACATCGATCGTAAAGGATCGAACTCCCAACCGTTGACTAATGCTGGCCAACCACCGAATGCATACTTATACTGCCTTTTGGGGCTTGACCGTCCTGCATACCAGCAGATGAAGGCGGATTCGTCGCAAACCACAACACCAGGCCACCGATCAACCCGGCGAACAGCAGCATACTCCATCCGCCGGAAAAGCCCAGGAGCATTCCGAGGTTTCGGGCTACATCGCCTTTTTCCCAGACCGGAAGCACATAATCGATCCAGGGATTTTGAATACCCGATGGTGGAAACATCTGACCGGCCACCGCTTCACTCCAGGTTAGCAACGCCGATGCCAACGCCAGAACCACGCCGCCGGCACGCGCCAGCCTGTGCCAACGCATATTTTCTTCCCAGGCCAACAGCAGCGTAGGCGCAGCTCCAAGCGCCAGGAATGGCAGAATAGGCGTAAGATAACGCGGCCCGGCGGCAAAACCGCCCCACCACATCTCCGACGAGGCGTACAGCAAGATCAACGACACGACCACGCTCAATACAACGACCAGTTCCGCACGAAACGTTTCCCGTCGCCACCAGATCACGACACCGGGAAGAGCCAGCGCCAGCCATGGCGCGCGGACAAAAATCCCGCGGAACGTGCCAAACGTCAACCCCCAGATAGCCTCCAATTGAGGATAGACGATGCCAAGATACCCGGCCTCGTGCTGGCTCTCCCAGGCTGTTGAATGGTTAAAGCCCATCGGCCAGGGTGTCTGGAACGCCGTCAGATCGTACATTACCAGCAATGCCAACGGAACCAGCCCGCCCGCAACGAACCAGGCCGATTTTGACAAGGGCAAGAAGCGGAAAGCGTAGATCGCCAGTATTGCACCTATGATGACCGATGGATATTCGCTGATCGCAGCATACCCAAGCAGCAGGCCGGCTAGCAGCGCGCGCGGCGCGCCGCCCGTCCCCTGGCGCAGCCAGACAAGCAACGCAAACGCACTCAGACAGAGCGCCGCAGTGAGTTGATGACTATAGAAATTCCACGCATATGTCGCTGCCGGCGTCGCCAGACCATAGCCCAGAGTGATCGTGAGACGCCAACCGCGCGAGACGTCGAACGTGGTGAGGAAGTTGTATAGTAGCGCCGCCGCTGCCGCCGTTGGTATCGCGACGACTATGAGCGTCAATAGATATTGCGCAACGAACTCGCGAACCCTGTCAACTGTAATACCCTCTCCTTCCGGTTTAAGGGTTGCTTCAAGCGCGCCGCTCTTCGCGATTCGTTCGAGGCCAACGCTCACCGCCGGATGTTCGAGAACTGGACGAAGGGCAAAGTAAAACGGCACCGCGATAAATGACGGCCCAGGCGCCTTGTCCGTATACACATGGCCATTATGAATGACGTAATCGCCGGTATTTGTTACATACTCATCAATACGTACGGTATTGAGTTCAACCAGCGCCCGAACAAGATTCAGCCGTGACGTCTGATTCCAATCCGCCCAGCGTGGAAACATATACACATAGGCAAGCAGGAGAATGAAGAAAACGAAAATAGTATCGCGAAAAACACCAGATTGCTTCATTGCCTTCTTCATACTTTCATATCTGCTTTGATGGAAAAGTTGCTGCTAGATCGCCGTTTTCCCGCTCTCTCGCGTATGGTGAAGAAACGTTCATCAAAGACGCCGGCCCACGAAACATCCCGACTGCATACGATAAATCTGTCACCATTGACACAATTCCATATTCTCATAAGCTCTCGCTCTCATAGAGATTATGGAAGGCTTTCTGAAGACATAGAGCTCTCTGCTTAGAATTGCCCGATGTCAGAAACGCCCGGTTGATCATGAGAATGCTAGTACACACCGCATTAAAGCTGCCAAACGATGATGAGTATGCTGCATATCACCCTGAACGGAGCCGCGGGCGGAGGGAAGGGTCTCAATGGCCTGGGAATCCGAGATTCTTCGCTGCGCTCAGAATGACCGCATGCGGTGTCTCCAGTTTGGTAGCTGCCTCTTCGTCAATGGTTTTATATACTCCATAGCATATCAAAGATCGATGAACGAAGACTAAAGCTGACCAGAAACGTGATAACACGCCATTCATCCTATGCTATAATCGGCATTCTGAAAGTGTCGGCAACGCTCGCAGAAGCGTTACAGTACGTCAACTATCGTTCAATGGCATCGGGAAGTTTCGTTCGTACGCACTATATGAACAGGAGAGAATTTTATGCGCAAATCATCGCTCGTCCTGCTGCTCCTGTTGGGCCTGGTTGCGTCGTTAATCGCCGCATGTGGCCAGACCCAGCCGGCAGCACCAGCCGCAGAACCAACCGCCGCGCCAGCGGAGGAAGCAACGACTGCACCCGAAGCAGATGCTCCAACATTGCGAGTCGGCCTGGTGACTGACCTGGGCCGGGTCAACGACGGCACATTCAACGAATTCGCTCATAAGGGCACCGAACGCGCCGCAGAAGAATTCGGGCTGGAATACCGCTATATCGAAACCCAGGCCCAGGCGGATTATGAGCAGAACTTGCAGACGTTCATTGATGAAGATTTTGATGTGATTGTCACCGTCGGCTTCCTGATCCAGGATGTCACGCTGGCGTCTGCGAAAGCTAACCCGGATACGATCTTCATCGGGGTGGATCAATTCTATGAGGGAGAGAACGCTGCATCGAATCTGGTCGGCCTGCAATTCCGCGAAGATCAGGCCGGGTTCCTGGCCGGCGCGATGGCCGGTATGATGACCCAGATCCTTGAGCCGCAGAGCAACACGGTCGGTTTCATTGGCGGCATCGACGTACCGGCAGTGAAGCGCTTCCGCAACGGCTATATAAATGGCGTCGCCTACGTGAATCCGAATGCAACCGTGCTGGACGTTTATATTCCATCCTTCACCGATCCGGCAGCCGGCGCCAGCACAGCCGAGCAGTTCATCGGTGAAGGCGCCAATGTCATCTTTGGCGCCGGCGGTCCCACCGGCAGCGGCGGTATTCGCGCCGCCGCCGAGCAGGGCATCTATGTCATCGGCGTCGATCAGGATGAGTATCTGACTACATTCGGCAGCGGCGATTCTCCCGGCGCCGATAAGATCCTGACCAGCGCGGGCAAGCGTGTAGACGTAGCAGTATACGATCAGATCAAGGCGGTGGTGGAAGAAACGTTCGAGGGTAACGGCAACGCGATGTACGAAGCGGCGAACGATGGCATCGGGTTAACCGATTTCCATGACGCGGCGGACGTTATCCCCGATGCGGTTAAAGAGCGATTGCAGGAGATCGAGGAACGACTCGTCGACGGTTCATTGACAACCGGCGTTGATTTGGTCAGCGGCGACCTCGATGAGGCTTCTGTGCCCGAGTCCGAACCTTTCACACCGTAACAACACTTGTACGACTAGTTGCATCTTCAGGGGAGGTAGAGCGTACGCTACCTCCCCTTCTCTATATCCTACGTATTCAACGTCTCTCCGCCAGCCTGAAGTCGCCCCAATCCGGCGGACGCCGGCGGACACCCATCGGGGCTGGCTACAGATGCATAACGATAGGCGGTGATTGCCTCGCCGGCCCGCCCCAACGCCTCATACAGAGCGCCCAACGTAAGCTGCACTTCGACATAGCGTGCACGCAAGAGCGACCGCTGATCCTCGGCATAAACCGAATCGCCAAAGAACGGGCAGTCGTCCATATAATCACCGCGATACAAACCGCTGGCCCGCTCCAATGCCGCTAAAGCGCCTTGCTGGTCGCCCTGATGATACAGGCTGACGCCTTGCTCAGCCGCAGCGATAAACTGTTCGGCGTCATACCAATCGATACTCAAAGGCTCAAGCCAATATCGTTCGTGGTGATAAAGTATTGTGCGACTCTCATTGCCGCGGCGCAGATCCGGTTCCAACGTTCGCCGCAACGCAGCGAGCGTGCGATGAAACGCCGCATCGGCCTTGCTAATTTCCAGATCCGGCCAGATCACCTCCGCGGCCTCATCCTTCGTGACTCCTTTGCCGCGCCGATCAAACAGAAACGCAAATAGCGCCTCGGCCTGGTACGTGCCGGCCTTGTTGCCGCCCCAACGCGTAATGGCCTGACCATACCGCTCAACACGCAACGGCCCTAATGCATACACCCGCAGACCGTTGGTTAGCGTCTCGTTCTCAATGCCTGGCAGCGACGACTGCTCAGTCTGGAGAGCGGCATCGGCGGCTTGCTGGGCAAGCTGTTCCTGCTGCGCTTGCAACGCACGTCTCTGCTCGGCGAGCGATGCAATGGCAGACTGCTGCTCTTCACGCGCCCGTTCATAAGTGATCGCCAGCGCCAGATAATTTCCCAAATGATCCAACAAGGCGCGTTCCGTAGCATTAAACGGCAAGCTTGAATAATGCGGACCGAGCGCTAATAAGCCGAGGCTCTCATCGCCGCGCCGCAACGGCAACAAAAGCTGAGCCGATTGCCACGGCGTCCACGTCTCTTCAACGTGGCTCGGTTCAGTCGGCAGCATCACGTCGTGTAAGATCGGCTGCGGTTTTTCCTGTCCGTACGCCGCTCGCGGAATCAACCCTTCGGGGGTAAGAAGCGCCACCATGCCGCTTTGCACCTCGAGCGTTCGACAAATCGATGACAAAGCAGCCTGGAGCTGGTCATCCAAACTGCCGCGCTCAAAAAGATCATCGCTCAAGGAGCGCAGCAACCGGCCATAGCTGAACTCGCGCCGAAAGAAACGCCGGTCAAGCTGATCGCGGAACCACTCGCGCAACGGCCCCAAAACCGCTACCAACACTACCAGCGAGAATATGGTCAGCAATGGCGCGCTGATAAGCAGCCAAGTTTGAATAACCCACTCAAACAGTAACAGCAGCCCTACATATATTGTGGTGATCGCGCTGCCGATTAACGAATAAAAGAATGTTCTTCGGGCGACGCGTTCAGGAAGCAAAGCGCGGTGATTGAGAACAGCATATGCCAAAACGATCATTGCAATCAGGATGATAGTGCGCGGAAGCAGCGGCGAAACCAAAAGGTTGCGGTTCACCGTAGCCAAAATCGCACCGACAACTCCAACCAGCGCCGTCAAGGCAAATATGCGCTGGAGCTTTTTCTCCTGCTCATCGCCCGGCGTTCGCCGATACGCCCGCCACATCAGGCCGATCGCCGCCACCAGCGGCAATACGCGCTGCACATTCCAGGCCCACCAGAGCCATCCATCCGGAAAGCGCAGCTCGCCATGCGGAGACCAAGCTGGCGAATTGGGAACTGCTTGAAGATCGCCAAATAGCGCATACAGCGCCATCGCTACGCCAATACCATAGAATATGCCTAGCATCACACGCTGACCATTCGGGATGCGCACGTGCGATGTCAACGTCATAATGAAATGCAAAAACACCGGTGGAGCGATAACCGTTTCGACAAGCTGCAGGCGCATCATCACGCGTGCGACATCCGGCGACTCAGTCAACAAAGGCAGAAATGCAGTCAGGCCGTACAACGCTAGATTCAGCGTGAACCAGGCAAATACGCGCGCGTCCCGATCGCGGGGCGCCCGAACCAGCAAGCTGAGCCCGATCCAGCAGGAAACTACCGCCAGTAAAAAATCTGGCGTACGATGCACAATCGGCGACATAATCATAGGCCAATAGCATCTACGATAAGCCGTGGCCCATCGTATTGCCTTCTATGAAGCGATTACTACTTATGCTGAAACATCATAGCATACCCGCTAAGAAGCGGCAAAGGAGGCGACTGCAGAGAAGAATATAAGAGGGAGCACGCGCATTGGTAAAGCTGTCGGACAGCGCGATCATCCGCAGCGATTATTCAGCCAGCGCCCCTATCCCTGGTAGACCTGGCGAAATCTGGCCCGTGCGCGAAAGAGGCGCGTTTTGATCGCGCTGTTGGAGCACCCCATAGCGTCGGCAATTTCCTGGGTGCTACGGCCCTCGCAGGTATGCATCACCAGCGGCACTCGATATCGCGGCGGTATCTGCGCAAGAGCTGCCTGAACCGGCTCATCATCGTCAATATGCGACTCGGTCGTAGGATCGCTGACGGGCAATGGGTTGGAGTCGTTCAAGGGGGTAAAAAGGATTCGCCGCCGTCGTCGCAAATGATCATAGGCGGTATTCGTCGCAATACGATACAGCCAGGCCGAAACACTCGCATCAGGTTTATGGCGCGACCAAGCGCGCATCGCTTTGATAAACGTTTCCTGGCAGAGGTCTTCGGCTGTTTCACGATCGCTGACTAGGCGCGTCAGGTATGCGAGGATGGGTCGCTGGTACGTTTCATACAGAGCGGAAATGCCACTGTTTCGCTCATTGCTCTGCTGCATCGTGGAAATCATGACACTTCTCTCTCAATTCGCACACTTATGCACAGCGCCGCCTATGCTTCGCAGAATGGTGATAGCATTAATGGTATCACTCTAAGCCCGCCATATGGATCAGCCATAGGCGGTGTCATCCATACGCCATCAGGTGAGGAAAATCTACAACTTTGGACTGATCCGCTCCACGCAGGTTTTCCGGCGTAGACGCCCAATGATAGCTACCAAACAATATGGGAGACGCCGCATAGGGTCATTCTGAGCGCAGCGAAGAATCTCCGATTCCCCCAACGCCGAGACCCTTCACGCTGCCTGCGGCTCCGTTCAGGGTGACATGCGGCAT
>JANQID010000094.1 GCA_028282325.1 Chloroflexaceae bacterium
GCCTGGGAATCCGAGATTCTTCGCTGCGCTCAGAATGACCGCATGCGGTGTCTCCAGTATTGTTTGGTTCGCCCTGACCAGCGGCTTTGCGTTTTCCGCTTTTAAAAACAAAAACACAGGAGAATAGAAACGATGTGTGGAATCGTTGGTTATATCGGCCCGCGCAATGCGACGGAGGTGGTCGTCAATGGATTGCAGCGTCTGGAATATCGTGGCTACGATTCGGCGGGGATCGCCATCCACGGCGAGCCGGAGGGTCTGCAACTGCGCCGGAGCGTCGGCAAGCTGATCAACCTGGTTGAGCACCTGAGTGAAGCCCCGGCCCGCGGTAACATCGGCATCGGCCACACCCGCTGGGCGACTCATGGCGGCGTCACCGAAGAAAACGCCCACCCGCACCGTAGCTCCTGCGGCGAGATCGTCGTCATCCAGAACGGCATTGTCGAGAACTATCGCGAGCTGAAGGGCCGCCTGATCGAGCTGGGGCACACGTTTGATTCGCAGACCGACACCGAGGTAATCGCACATCTGGTCGGCCACTACTATAGCCAGACCGGCCAGCTCGAAGCCGCCGTGCGCCAGGCGCTGGGCGAACTGCGCGGCGGCAACGCGGTGGTGGCATTCAGCGTCAGCGAACCGGATCGCATCGTGGCGGCGCGGCTGGGCAATGCCGGCAGCGTCACGATCGGCCTGGGCGACGGCGAGATCTTTGTCGCCTCCGACATGCCCGCGATCCTCGATTACACCCGTACGATGATCTTCCTCGAAGACCGTGAAGTCGCTGTCGTGTCGCGCGACGCCGTGCGGATGAGCACGCTGACCGGAGAGTATGTCAAGCGCGAGCCGGTCGCGGTGCAGTGGGATCCAGTCTCGGCGGCGAAGGGCGATTACAAGCATTTTATGCAGAAGGAGATCAACGAGCAGCCGCGTGCCCTGATGGATATTCTGCGCGGGCGGATTGACCAGGACGCCGGCAAGGTCTATCTGGAGGATTTGAAGCTTGATGACGCGGCGCTGCGCCGGGTCGAACGCATCTACGCGGTGGCATGCGGGACCGCCTGGCACGCCGGGTTGCTGGCCAAGTTCATCATCGAGTCGCTGGCCTGTGTGCGCGTCGAGGTGGACTACGGCAGCGAGTTTCGCTATCGCCAGCCAGTGCTGGGCGACGACGCATTGTTGCTGGCGATCACCCAGAGCGGTGAGACGGCGGATACGCTGGCGGCAATGGAAGAGGCTCGCAATCAGGGTGCGCCCAGCGTGGCCCTTGTCAACGCCATCGGCAGCCAGGCCGCGCGCGTCGCCGACGGCGGGACGATCTATCTGCACGCCGGGCCGGAGATCGGGGTCGCCTCGACCAAGGCGTTCACGTCGATGATCGTGGGCGCGTATCTATTCGGCCTGCGGCTGGCCCAGGCCCGCGAAACCCTGACGCCGCAGCAGATCCGCGAGCATATCCAGGCGCTGATCGAGCTGCCGGGCAAGGTCGAGCAGGTTATCCAGCAGACCGAGTCCCAGTGCGCGGATCTGGCCGAGCACTACTATCACGCAACGAATGCGCTCTACCTGGGGCGCCAGTTCAACTACCCGATCGCCCTGGAAGGCGCGCTCAAGCTCAAGGAGATCAGCTACATCCACGCCGAGGGCTACCCGGCGGGCGAGATGAAGCACGGGCCGGTGGCGCTGATCGACGAGAATTTGCCGGTGGTCTGCATCGCCCCGCGCGATCCGATCTACGAGAAGATGCTCAGCAATGTGGAGCAGGTGAAGGCGCGCCACGGCCAGGTGATCGCCATCGGCACGGTCGGCGACGACGATCTGGCCGCGAAGGCCGACCACACGATTTTCGTGCCGGAGACGCTGCCGCTGCTGACGCCGGCGCTCACGGTGATCCCGTTGCAGTTTTTTGCCTACTACGTGGCGTTGCTGCGCGGCGCGGATGTGGATCAGCCACGTAACCTGGCGAAGAGCGTGACGGTGGAGTAGGGTCGCGGGTCGGCACGATGATACCCATGCCGCATGTCACCCTGACCCTGAGCAGAGCGAAGGGGAAGGGTCTCGGCGTTGGGGGAATCCGAGATTCTTCGCTGCGCTCAGAATGACACCATGTAGTACAGCCATTCAGAGGCAGAGTCTCGGCGTTGGGGGAATCTGAGATTCTTCGCTGCGCTCAGAATGACATCATGCGGTGTCTCACATATTGTTTGGTAGATGCCGAACGTGCGGCTCGCCACTGACCACTACCCACTTGCCCCTTCAACGTCTCACCGCGGCCTGCTGCAAACGCTCCCCGTCCAGGCCGTACTCGTGCGCCACCTCGTGCAACGTGTGGAACAGGTCGATCGAGGCTTCGATCTCGTCTTTGTGGATCGAGACGCTCTCGATATTGACGCCCAGCGGGATCTGCTCGATGTAGGATTGGTCGAGAATGGCGCGCAGATTGTCGCGGCAAATCTGGTTGGCCTTGCGGAACGGCGCCGGGTCGGAGAGGATCGTATGCTCGACATCGGGAGCGATGGCCACGCCGAGCCATTTGATGAACGTCATCGTTTTGGCGCGCCCGCACGGCGAAAAGGTCAGCACGATGCGCCGGGGCGCAATGCCGCGCTCGTGGCAATCGCGGGTGTAGTCGTGCAACAGGCGGATGGTGACGTTCGCATCGTAGACCACCTGCGAGACAAAGAACTCGATGCCCTGATCGGCCTTGCGCAGCAGACGATGGCTCTCGTTGAAGTCGGGCGAGTGCCGCTCGGCGATCACAACGCCGCCGAGGGTAAAATCGCCCGCGTGGCCCGCCGCGATGATCGTCGCGTGTTTCACCGGCAGCGTGCTCGCCGTCGGGTCGGGATTGGACGAACCGACCAGCGAGAGGTATGAGAGGCCGTACTGCTGTTGCGTTTCGGTCAGCCACTCCTCCCAGGTCGCCTCGGTCATATTCGTAACGGCCTTGTAGGAGATCACGGGCATACCGATGCGTTCCTGCAACATATGCGCGTAAACGCGCGACTCGATCGTCGGCAGGAACGGAAACGGGCGCGGCTCGTTGGTGCGATCGCTTTCGTCCTGCACATCGTAAATCAACAGACCGTCGAGCGGCAGTGCGCGCGCCCGTTTGGCCAACCGATCCGCCGCTGCGTCAATGCGTTCCGGGGGCGCGTCGGCTCGCGGCGGCGTCGCGCCGTACAGCATAACAAACTGGCTTGGGTCGGACAGCCTGGCTTGCAAAGTCATAATCGTCCTCTGCTGTGTTTTCTTTACAACGATGTGTCGTCGCCGAATAACGGCGCGAACTCGAACAGCTAGGGCGCGGATATACTAGACGACAGGGGCGACCCCTGTCAAGCCAGCAGGAGCATCCCGGGCAGCGCGCAGCGCATATCGAGGGACTACCAAACCATATTGGAGGCACCGCATGGTGTCATTCTGAGCGCAGCGAAGAATCTCAGGCTCCAATAACGCCGAGACCCTACCGCATGGTGTCATTCTGAGCGCAGCGAAGAA
>JANQID010000098.1 GCA_028282325.1 Chloroflexaceae bacterium
AGGCGAGGCCGAGCGGAAAGAGCCAGAGCAACAGGGCCGTGATGCCGATAGTCGCAATGATGCGGTATTTCAAGCTCACCTCCTGATAGTACGTAGATGTCGTGTAGTATACCATACGCACATTACAACGTTATGAACAGAGATCGCGAGATCGCCTGAGATCGGGGGGGGGGCGATCTCAGGGTTTGGCGCAGTGGGACGGGCTAAACCAGGGGTGAGATCGCGAGATCGGGCAAAAATGCGGGTATGCGAAATGTGTCCATTTTGGGCGATCCCGCGATCTCTGTGTCGATTTGCAGCGTCCTGGAGCCGTAAACCCTGAGATCGGGGGGGGGGCGATCTCAGGCGATCTCGCGATCTCTACGCGCTGGCGGCCGTCTCCATATCGACAGCATAGTATTGCCCAGCGGCATTGTCTACCTGACGATCTTTCTTCATGCTCTGTAAGAGCCGCCGGATGCTATGCTCCGGCTTGCGCAGCCGCTCTGCGATCTGTTTGGGGTAGAGGCCGGGCGAGGCTTCCAGGATTTTGATGATCAGCATCCGTTCGGGGCTGAGCATATCGGTCGTGTTGGGCTGGTAGTTCCACTGCGCAAACTGGCCATCCCACTTCAGATCGAGATCGTCGTCTAGCTCGATGTCGCGGCCAACCAGGCGCAACAGCCCGCCGTCCTTCTCTTCGGTGCGGCTCAGGCTGCCGACGTTGTCGACGCCGCCGCTTAGGCCCATCGTGCCAGATGCATCATCGACCACATCGGTGCCAGCCATCTTGCGGCTGTGGTGAATGAGCAGCAAGGTGATGTCTTTGCCGTGACAGAAGTCGGTCAGCTGCTGCGCGAAGGCCTTGTCCTGTTCGTAGGGTTCGCTGGAGCGATCGCGCGGCGGGCGTATGGCAACCATCGTGTCAACCACGACCAGGCGTGTGTAGGGGTGGCTCTGGAGATAGCTCTCCAGCTCGTCTTCAAACCCGCGCCCTACCATTGGCCATTCCTCGACGAACTGGACGCCCTTAGGCGGCGGCTCGTCAGGAAACAGCACCTTGAGCCGCCGGTTGATGCGGCGCTCGCCCATTTCCAAATCGACATACAGTACGTCGCCCTTCAGCGCCTGGAACGCGCCGAGCGCCGTGCCGCCGGCGGCGACGGCGTAGGCGAAGTTGAGGGCCATCCAGCTTTTGCGCGTCTTGCTCTTGCCGGTGAGCAAAAACGTGCCGGCGGGGAGGATCTTCTCGATGGTGTACACGGGCGGCGGGTACGTGCGGTTCCAGATGTCATGCCCGTCGATCGCCTGGCCTTTCCACTTTACGCCGGTAACGATGCGGCGTTCCAGTTGGAGCCGCTGTTGCAATTCATTCAGCACGGCTTCAGCGTCTTTCACATACGCCGCGCCCTGGATCTGACCGGTCATCTCGATGAGCCGCCGCCGCGCTGCGGTGTCAGCAACTGACTTGGCGTAGTACTCGACATGCACCGCGGATGGCACTTCGGCGCTTAGTTCGGTGAGAAAGGCCAGGCCGCCGATCTCATCGAGTTTGCCGTCCTTCTGCAACTGGCTCGACACGGTGCCGATGTCGGGCGGCACGCGCTGATCGACACAATCCAGGATAGCGGCGTAGATCAGCGCGTGCCTGGGGATAAAGAAATCCTCAACCGCAACCACGTGCCGGGCGGCGAGGATCGCATCACGGTCCAGCAGGCAGCTCCCCAGGGTCATACGTTCTGCATTGATGTCTCCCGGTAATTCTCGCATAGCATTGCTCCGATACTGAGATAATCCACAACAAGCGAGCCAGCCGGCGCGGGCTGGAGCGGACCGGCCAGCGGCGCGGCTGGCCGGTGGGGACAAGGGAAGCGCCCGGCGGCGTGGCCAGGCGCATGAGGGGCTAGAATAGCTGGTGTTGTTCAGCTTCCGGTTTCGGCGCTGATGGTCCCTGAGCAGATTTATCTATGGTGAATTGGGACCATGCATTGGGATACCGGTTGAGCGCGTCGTCAACTGCCGCGCTCTCGCTGAGATGCTGCGCCGACGTGCAATTTGGATATGTCAGTTGTTCAACCCAATAGATGCGTTTTGTGCCGCTCGTGCCGACAAACCGTACGCAAACACGCCAATCGTCGTGTAGGAGCGAAGATCGAAATTGCAGAACCTCCGGTTCCTCTGTGTATTCTCTCGTCACGCTCCCGCTCCTTCATTTCAGGATCGCCTTCAGGCCAGCCGCCAGGCCGGCATTTTTCAGCGACATATCAACAACATTCACTGCTTCGAGAACCGACAGCCGAGATTCCAGGCTTGCTATCGTTCTTTGAAGATCGCGGACGACATCCATCAGCTCATCTATCTGGGGCTGAAATTGCGCCTCAATACGCCCCTCGATAAGCTCTCCAAATTCATCCAATCTGTACGAATACGGATGCGGAACAATCCGTCGCCGTTCCCACTCTGACCAGTTTCATATATCTGTGCTCATCCATTGACCTCCATGCTAGTGTGAATTGAAAAAACTCAATATTATTGTATTGAAAAATATCAAGATGTCAAGCATAAAAATCTGGGCACTCTTTATGAGCGCCCAGACTTGCCTAGACACCTATGCTATTTGTTCAGGCCTCTCCGCAATCTGGCCAGAGTCTCACCATCTGCGCTAGTCACGTTTGGGTTGTTGATGAGCTGCGCTATATCCTCAGCAGAGCCGCCTACAGCCGCGACAAACCTGAACATAATGCTAGATCTGGGATCTGACATTCCACGTTCAATGCGCCATACTTGAGACGCATCGATACCTATTTGGGTGGCGGTTTCAGCAACTGTAAGATGTGCAGCCTCTCGTAAGAGACGAAGGTACACTCCAACAGCCTTACCACCCTCGCCACTAGATATCCTCTCGTTTTTGGGCATGTATCCATTATCGCAAAATCTCAATACCTTTCATCTTGACGTTCTTTAATTCCTGCAATACAATTATTGAAAGTTTTCAAAAGGAGAGACTATGCTACACCTACCAAGATTCAAGCAAGAGCTGCAAACGATGCAGGGCCTGGACTATCACCAGGTTTGGCGCTATACGAAGGCGGGTAGGTTGCCACGCATCATTGCATGGCTGGCTAATCATCCCAAACTAGCCGAAGCATTAGCTCACGACGCGCGGGAATTGGCAGCTAAGACCACAGAGCCACAGGAGAAGGCGGCGTAATGAATGCAGCGCCCCGCGATCGACCTCGCGAGGCGCCCGATAGCCACAGGAGCAAGCTATGGCCATCGCACCTCAGTATAGCAGCATCACCTTTCAGCAAGCGCGCGCTCGTATCGCCCATATGGCGTTGCGCACACTGTCGCGCGAACAAATCGCCGAGCGAATGTTGAAACTTCGGGTCACTATCCCTCCAAACGGAAGCACTAAATCTCTCGCCTTCAAGTTCGCGTGGGCGCTCCTGCCCGCGTAGATTATGTTACGCCGGATGGGTCGAGTAGTGTAGCAAGCCGTCCCTGACGGGGCGGACAGTGGGACAGTGACGATGTACGTGAATCATACCGAACGAACCAACGTGCGCCGGTTTACACCACCGCCTGTCGAGCTCGATGATGGGCGGCTGGATGTCCCCCGCGCCGTGTTATCCGGGCTGTTCGTCCTGGGCGGCCTGGTCGTCGCCACCCTGGGCGCGTGGATTATCACACTGGCAACCAACGGCTATACGTGGAACTGGATCGGCCTGGCCTTCGGCGTTGGGGTTGTCGTTGTCTCGGCGGGCTTCTCCAGCATCGTTGGCTATGTCCAGGTCTCTGAATGGCTCCAACGTCGCCAACGCATCACGGAATGGCACACAGCCAGCCTGGCGGCCTACGAAGACCTGGGCGCGGTTGAAAGCGTTGACCAGATAACCGAGTGGGCGCTCAGCACAGACAACCCGGGCCATGTCGTGCTCGCAGCGCTGTCGGTATACGCTCGGCACCGCGAGGGAGCGTTGACGCCCTGGTCTGTGCGCTCGCTGCGTGGGCCGTTGTTTCTGGCCGGCCGGCGTGTAGGCGAGCTTTCCAAGACTGGCGCCGAAGAGATGAGTCGCGAGTTCGCCCGCCTCGGCCTGGTCGCAGGGCGTGTCGAAGGCTACGCCGGCGAGTGGACTGCCAACAACGCTGATGATGTACTGCAACATGTCATCAGCAACTGGAAGAAGAGTCCTGCACTGGAGGACGCGTAAATGGAATACTTCGCTATGTTCCTCATTGGCTTCATCGCCGGCATGTGGGTAGGCTGGCGCAACGGCTGGAACGGTCATACGGAGTTCAAGCGCGTTGAGGCGATTGAGAAGGCGAATGCTATCGCAGAAGAGGAGAAGCAGTGATGTCATACACACGTCACACCACGCAACGGCTTGATACCGCTATCGTCAAGCGGACGCACGACGAGCCGCCGCCGGCGCCGCTCGTCCGTGAGGGTTGTATTACGCTGGCAGTTGATCTCACCACTGGTGAGCTGGGGCGCGCGCTGAGCGTCGCGGGGCGCGTTGTTCTGTCGGTGCTGTTGGCGCTGATAATGGTGGCAGCGTTTCTGATGTTTGTCATCGTAGTGTGAAAGCGCATATCTATATTCGCGTCAGTACTGACGAACAGGCGGAAGATGGCTACAGCCTGCACGCTCAAGACCGAGCATGCAGGCTGTATTGTGAGTTGCATAGTGTTACCGTTGGCGATTCATATATCGACGATGGCTATACCGGAACCAACGGCAACCGACCAGGCTTCGCACATCTGCTGGCCAGCGTTCAGCCTGGCGACCTGGTCGTCGTTCACAAACTAGACCGCTTCGCGCGCAATACCGCACTGTTGCTGTCGACGCTGGCCAGCTTCGACGAACGCGGCATTCGCCTGGTCAGCGTCAGTGAGCAGATCGACTTCTCAACGCCCATTGGCAGGGTTATGCTGACCCTGCTTGGCTCATTCGCGCAATACTATAGTGATAATCTCAGAACAGAGACCACCAAGGGGTTGCAGGAGAAGGCGCGGCGGGGGTTGTGGGTTGGTTCGGTGCCCTACGGATACCAGAAGGTGAACAACAATAAAGGCGTGATTATCCCTTCTGACGATGCAGATGTGGTAAGAATGATTTACAGGTTGTTCGTTCAAGGCTACAGCTATACACGCCTGGTGGCATATCTGAATGACCACGGCTACCAGGCCTATGACTGGCAAACACGCACGCGCCATCCCTTCACTCGTGAGACGGTTAGAACGATTCTGCGCAATCGGGCGTATGCGGGCTATGTCTCGTGCGGCGGCGCTGAGTACCCTGGTCAGCACGAGCCGTTGGTGAGCGCCGAGACGTGGCAGGCCGCAGCAGATCGGCGCGCGGCGTACACCCGCGCGCCGGGCCCGGCGCGCCACGCGGCGCGCTACCCTGGGCTATTCTATTGCGCGCGCTGCGGGCGGCGGCTCTGGTTCAAGTACGGCGGCCGCAGTGATAATACCCGCTCATACTACTGCTCAGGGCGGGGTGCGTGTGATGCTCCCCAGTTCCGCGCCGAGCTGGTTGAGGACCAGGTCGATGATCTGCTCGATCTGCTCAGTATTGAGTCGGTCGAGCAAGTATTGCACGCTGTCTGGTGTGTGGATGGTGAGATTGTAAGCGTAGAAGCGCAATCGAAGTACCAGCGGCTACTTTCCGCATTGGGATGGCCAAAACGCCCCCGGCGAAAGAAATCGCGAGGGGCGTTTTAGGGCATACGGAAGTGGGGTGCCTGATGGGGGTCGAACCCACAGCCTCCTGATCCACAGTCAGGCGCTCTAACCTTTGAGCTACAGGCACCACGATATAACCGCAGCGCCAAGTATAGCACGGGGCGTTTGCCTCTGTCAAATGGCGAATGCGCGCTTATGCGCTGTCTGATGGCAAATGCGGGTCATACAACAGCGGCTTGCACACGCTATCGATCCTATGGTAAGCTTGATTCTACACATCTCATATATCGAATATTCCCTTGCCAGGTTGCGATTATACGAGGAAGTGAAAGGTGAGCGTGTGATGCCCGTGCCGGAGGATCTATCGGGCCGAATAACGCCCGCAATTGAAGATTACTTGAAAGCAATTTATACGCTCCAACTCCAGCACGGCGTGGTGACGACCTCTGTTCTGGGTGCGCAACGCGGATTCAAGCCGGGGTCAATTACGGGTATGCTCAAGAAGCTGGCGGAGATGGGGTTGGTTACGCATGTCCCCTATCAAGGCGTGCAGCTTACTGATATAGGCGAGAAAATCGCCCTCGAAGTCATTCGCCACCACCGCCTGTTGGAATTGTACCTGGTCGAAGCGCTGGGCTATAGCTGGGACGAGGTCCACGAAGAGGCCGAACGGCTTGAACATCACATCAGCGAAAAATTCGAGGAACGCATTGCGGCGCATCTGGGCCAGCCAACCGTTGACCCACACGGTGATCCGATCCCCTCGATCGAAGGAACCGTGCCCGACTGTGCATCGCTGTGCCTGGCCGAGTTGCCGGTTGGCGCCAGGGCACGTATCGTTCGCGTGAGCGATCAAGATGCCGAGCGGTTGCGGTATCTGGCATCTTTGGGGTTGGTGCCCGGAGCGGACGTTCAGGTTACTGCCAGTGCGCCGTTTGACGGCCCGATTACGGTGCTGATTGACCACGAAGAGCATAGCATTGATCGTCGCCTCGCTAGAACGTTGCTGGTTGAATAAGCGTATATAGCGATCCTAGTTTTTATGGTATACTGTCCGTTAGCTTTCAGAAGCAGTCTATTATCTATGCTGGAGGAGTAAGCAGAGGAATGGCAGGCCGTTCACGAGTTGGAATGCGCTCACGCTCGAAGCGCAAAGAGTGCGAGTTCACAAAGCTGGGTATTGTCCCCGATTACAAAGATATCAAGCGGCTTCAGAAGTATCTCACGGCGCAAGGTAAGATTTTGCCGCGTCGGCGCACTGGAGTAACCGCGAAGATGCAGCGCCGACTGGCTATTGCGATCAAGCGGGCGCGTCATCTGGCGCTGTTGCCGTCTGCACCGCAGCACACGCGTTGAAAGCGTTTCGATAATATGCTCGGCGTTCCGATCAGGCGGCCTATAGGCTGCCTGATTGCTTTTTGCGCTCGTCGAACCGCCGTGTATGCCATTGATCGCGGCTGATCTCCATCTCCAGGAATTGGACTAGCGTACCGCGGCCATTCCGACGGAAGAAGGGAGTGAATTCGCGATAGTCGGGGTCGTTAAGCAGGCGCAGGCTCGCATCATATCCGGCGTTGCGCCATTCGCTGTCTATGTGGCAAAAGCCAAGCTTCTCGTAGCAACGAATGGCTCGATAATTAAACGCGGCTACATCAAGACGCATCATCAGAAAATCCATTACATCGAAGAAGTGATCGAGGAACAGGGCCAGCGCCTCGGTTCCCATTCCCTGACCGACATACGGTGCGCCGAGCGAGATGCCGAGCCGCGCCTGTCGCAGTTGCAGATCGATCTCGCGCAGCGAAATGCGGCCGATCAATTGGCGTCGATGATTCTCAATCGCCCAGACACGTCGCACGTTGGACTGAGGCAACAGGCTGTCCGGTTCAAACTCGGATGACCGTGGAACGTTCCAGAGACGATTGAAGGGATCGGAATAGCGCGGCCAACGATCAAAGACGAGCGTATCGTAGCGTTCCCATTGGCGAATATGCACTCTATTCCCGCACACATTTGACTTGCTCTGCGCCCGAATCACGTATCCTCCTCACTGGCTTGTTCTTCGCCGGCTATATGTTGAAGCAACAGTGGAAGAATCTTCCCTGCCGGCCCCTGAAGCCAGTAATCTGCAATGATGGCTAACGATGTTTCTTCGGGATTGATCTCGACCAGGAAGGCCCCGGATCGCAGACTGATCAACGGCAAGGAGGCGGCGGGTTGAACTGCCGCCGATGTGCCGATTGAGAGAAATACCTGGGATTGCTCGGCGGCACGGTATGCCTGGCGAAGTTTCTGCTCCGGCAGTCCTTCGCCAAACCAGACGACATCGGGACGCAAGTAGCCGCCGCAGAGGGCGCAAATCGGCGGCAGTTCGCCTTCTTCGTCCCAACCCGGCGCGGGAACCCCGCAATCAAAACAGCGTACTCGGTTGAGGTTGCCGTGTAGTTCGATGATCTCGCGGCTGCCCGCGCGCCAATGGAAACCGTCCACATTCTGTGTGATCAGGGTGAAATGCTCGTAATGTTGTTCGAGATCGACCAGGGCGTAGTGGGCCGGGTTGGGCTGGGCAGCCTGGATCATCTCTCGGCGATAGGCGTACCAATCCCAAACCAGGCGGGGATTACGGGCAAATGCCTGGGGCGTAGCCAGTTCAGTCGGGTCATATTTCGACCACAATCCGATCTGGGCCTCGCGAAAGGTTGGAATGCCACTCTCTGCCGATATGCCGGCGCCGGTGAGCACAGTCACGCGGCTGGCTGCGCGCAGCCGTTCGATAACTTCCTGGGGAATTGACAACTCCAATCGAACCTCCTCAAGACGCTCTAGCTCAGACGATGTTCGTGTTTTATAACTTCCGCCGTTCGATCAGTGGCTTATGCTCATTCGGCGGGAATGAGAAAGTTGAGCGACATCCACCCTTCATTGGGTTGCACATCGCTATCGATGCGCACGCGCACCCACGGCACATTGTCGATAATCTGCGGCCCTTCAAGTTTGCGAACCGGCGTTCCGTTGGGCACAATCGCCACCACATTCGTCGAGAGTCCCGGCTCGTCCCGCAAGTTTAGTCCTTCGTTGATATTGACAATCAATACCTCGCCTTGATCCGCAGCGAAGGGCCATTCCGGCAACGAGACGCCGAAATTGGGCAGATCGGGCTGGGGCAATTTGATGGCGAAAAACTGATCGACGACATAGCTGGCCACGGTATAGCTGCCAAAGGCGACGCCCACGGTCAGTCCGATTAAAACTATCCAACCAACAATTCCGCGGGTAAACGTCTGTTGCCGCAACTTTTCGCGATCCAGCGGTTGGAGATGAGCATAGCCGACTTCTTCGGAAGGTTGGAATGTTTCAACGGGCGGTTGCTCAATGATCTTCGGTGGCGGCGCTGACTCTTCAACCGGTTGTGGCCGGGACTGTCGACGCTGGCGTGTGGGCAATGACGGCAGCGGTTGGGTCGAGCGACTCAGGTCGCGCCAGAATGTGTCAAGCGCTGCTCCAAAAGCTGCGGCGTCGGGCAGGCGTTGCTCGGGCAGGCGGGCAGTCGCTTGGGCCAGCAAGCCTTCCAGCGTAGGCAGATAGAGTGTCGGACGATTGTGCGAGATAGGTGGAATGCGAACGGATAGATGTGCTGATACAACCGCGCGTGCGTCGGCGCCGCTGACGGGACGGATTCCGGTGAGCAGCTCATACAGCAACACGCCGAGCGCGTACACCGCATTGGCCGGACCGGGCGGCTGGCCGGACGCTCGTTCGGGGGCGCGATAGTGTGTCAGGTCGAAAGCCACGTCGGCGGGTTTCATATGCCAGCTTTCCACCAGCTTGATACGCCCTTCGGAGACCAGCAGGATGTTATTGCTGCTGATGGGCGGATGCGGGATCTGCTGTTGCTGACACGTTGCAACCGCGCCGACGATCTGCCGCATATAGAGAATCGCCGTCTCGACCGACAATACGCCCAGATCTTTCAATGGCCGCCCGGTGGCGTGTTCGGTGATCATGAAGGGTCGGTTCTGCACTTCGCCGCTGTCGAAGACTTCAAGCAGGGCGGGGTGTGAACGCTGGGCGCTGGCGTTGATCTCAGCGAGAAAGCGCTGGCGTAACGCTTCCTGTTCTACAAGATCCTTGCGCATCAGGTGCAACAGCACATTGCGTTGCAGGCGCTCATCGACAGCAGCATAGACTGCTGCCAGGCGCCCCTCGCCAAGTTGCTCGTAAACACGATAACGCCCGAACAAGAGGGGCGCATCAGCAGGAGTTGCGGAAGGATTTGTCATTTCAGCGTTCGACCGCGAGGGTCAATATATAGTAACCTGGCTGTCAGGATCGAAACATGCTGTTAGCTGCGGTTAAATTGGGTAGAATGCTTCGTGCGATTATAGCACGTGGATGAAAAGGTGTGCAATTTTTTAGGTCACATCGCCGTGCTAGCTAAAAAGGAAGCTGGCTTTGGGGCGAGGTGTCGATACGCCAGGCGTAGTTGTCAATATAGTGGAATAGACGTTCTTTTAACGCCAGGAATTCCTGGCTGCTGATCAATTGACGGGCTGCCTCTGCGGTGGGGAGCCATCCGGCGATAACGATTTGCGGCCCTGTTCCAGCCTGAGTGTACCAGGCGTCGCTGAGATTCAGGCCAAGCTGATCCAGTGCCGGTGCGAATTCACCGACGATAAATTCGACATATTCGTCGGCTTTGCCTGATTGAATGTCCCAGGATAGTACGAGTTTCACCACAAAGCCCCAGCCTTTCGATCAGATTAAGTGTAAGTATACACGAAAAGTTGGGGTGTTGAAGCTTTGCTCTAGCGGTCTCAGCGCGGGGTTATATGCACCAAGCGGGGATGGATAGATCGGCTATGTCGGATCAACACGGCTTTCTATCCGCAATGTCGGTGCAGCTTGATGCGAGGATATATAGGCAGCTATGTAGAATATGGTTATACTCTCTGACAGCACGGGCGGTATGGAATCACCGGGCGTCGAATTATTTCTTTTGTTGGATGCGGAGAATGAATCTGACCGGATGGAATCTCAGCAGCCGGCGTGTTGCAATGTACATCCGCGCTGGCTTTGCCAGGCATCGACCAGGTTCAACCCCAACCGCTCGGCGAGAAAGTCGCCGAGTGCAGCGGTGTCGGGAAATGAAACAATCACCTCGCCGTCGCCATCGTTATAGGCGACACGCCAGAATTGATTCATTCGCTCATCTTGCCAGACGCGCACGTTGAGTTTCAACTTGATGGGTAAGATACTCATAGTTTGGCCTCCATACTTATAAATCGACCGGCTATCGCTTCTTGCAGATACGCGCCATTCTCAACATGTACTACGTTCTTTGTCTCAAATTTGTTCTGTGTGTTTCATTAGAGGAATGTGAGAGCGAGATGAAGGCTAGCTGAGTTGGCGGCGGCGAGCATCTCTAGGCGCATCCGAACGGCGCATTCAGGATCTATCATCGAAATGCACCGCTGATTGCAGACTTCTCTGTGCTGCTCAAGCGAAGCCAGTGTGTTATAATTTATAGAGAATCCAGATTAATTGAATTAAGGCCCTTTTCCACTATGCCTGAAGAATCGCCGGTTCTCTTTGATTTTCCCTCTCAGCAGCAAGCAATCCTCGATGGGCAGCAGATCGAGCGTGAATTGCCTGTGCTGCCGTTAATTAATACAGTTCTTTTTCCGCATATGCTTGCGCCGTTATTTGTCGGTCGCCAGCGCTCGATAGCGGCTATTGAAGAGGCGATGACGTATGATCGGGTCGTGCTGGCGGTTTCTCAGCGCGAACCTGATCTTGAGGAATCGGGATTGAGTAACCTCTACACCATAGGGGTTGAAGCCTCGGTCCAACGGGTGCTCAAGATGCCCGATGGCACGACGAGCATCGTTGTGCAGGGCCAGCGCCGGATGCGCATTCTCGATGCCACGCGTGAGGCGCCGTTTTTGCACGTGCGGGTGATGCCGCTCTATATTGATGAGGAGCGTACGCTGTCGGTCGAGGCGATGATGCGGGCGGTTCTGGCGCTCTTCGAGAAGGTGGTCAAACTCAGCCGCAATTTGCCCGATGATTCCTATATTATGGCAATGAATGTGGATGAGCCGGGTTGGCTGGCCGATCTCATTGCTTCGACATTGCCCCTGGATGTGGCTCAGCGCCAGGAAATTCTCGAAACACTTGATCCTGAGGAGCGGTTGCGCCGGCTTAGCGCGATGCTGACCAAAGAGCTGGACGTGCTGGAGTTGGAAAGCCGCATCCAGAGTCAGGTGCAAAAGGAAGTTGATCGCAGCCAGCGCGAGTTTTTCCTGCGCGAACAACTCAAGGCAATTCAGCGTGAGCTTGGCCAGGAAGACGCCCTGCAGCGCGAGCTTTCACAACTGCGCGAGCGTGTGGCGACGAGTACGATGCCTGAGCAGATTCGCGTGCGAGCGATCGATGAATTGGGCCGCCTGGAGGTGATGCCTCCCGCTGCGCCGGAATATTCGGTGATTCGCACCTATCTTGACTGGCTGCTGGCGCTTCCGTGGAGTGAAGCGACCGAAGATTGTTATGATCTGCGGTTGGCGGCAAAGATCCTCGATCAGAATCACTACGGCTTGCCCAGGGTGAAAGATCGTATCCTGGAGTTTATCGCTGTGCGCCAACTGGCGGGAGCCAAGCAGAAAACCCCGATTCTCTGCTTTGTCGGTCCTCCCGGCGTCGGCAAGACGAGCCTGGGTCGCAGCATCGCCGAGGCGCTGGGGCGCAAGTTTGTGCGCCTATCGCTAGGTGGCGTACACGACGAAGCGGAAATCCGCGGTCATCGCCGCACGTATATCGGCGCTCTGCCCGGCCGAATCATCAAAACGATGAAAGAAGCCGGGACGATCAATCCGGTCTTTATGCTTGATGAAGTGGACAAGCTCGGTAGCGACTTCCGGGGCGATCCGGCGTCGGCGTTGCTTGAGGTGCTCGATCCTGAGCAGAATAATACGTTCAGCGACCATTACCTTGACTTGCCGTACGACTTGAGCAAAGCGCTCTTTATCACGACGGCGAACATTCTGGATACGATTCCTCGTGCGCTACGCGATCGTATGGAGATTATCGATCTGCCGAGCTATCTCGAGGAGGAGAAAGTCCAGATTGCACGACAGTTTCTGATTCCCAAGCAGGTGGAAGCCAATGGGTTGCCTGCCGATGCGTTGCGTTTCACAGATGAAGCTTTGCGGCAGATAATCCGCCTGTATACGTATGAAGCGGGCGTGCGCAACCTGGAGCGACAGATTGGCGCGATTTGCCGCAAAACGGCGCGTTTGATCTCCGAACGACGCAGCCATGCACGATTGATACGCCCGTCGATCCTGGATAGGTATCTGGGGTCGCCATCGCACAGTCTAGGGTTGGCCGAGGAGCGTGATCAGGTTGGCGTCGCAACTGGCATCGTCTACACGGGCAACGGCGGGGATATTGTCTCGGTTGAGGTGACGGCTATGGAAGGCAAAGGCGGCTTGACGCTGACAGGCCAGCTTGGCGATGTTATGCGCGAGTCGGCGCAGGCGGCCTTGTCGTATGCTCGCGCCAACGCCGGTTGCCTGGGGATTGCGCAGCAGCAATTTGATAAAACCGATATTCATATTCATTTGCCAGAGGGTGCGGTGCCAAAAGATGGCCCATCGGCCGGAATTACGCTGGCGACGGCGCTCATCTCTGCGTTGACCGGCCGCCCGGTGCGGCGTGATGTAGCGATGACTGGTGAGATTACGCTGCGTGGGCGAGTGCTTACGGTGGGTGGCATTCGCGAGAAGGTTCTCGGCGCCTATCGCGCCGGCATACGTACCGTTCTCGTTCCAAAGAAAAACGAGCGCGACGTTGCTGAGTCGTCGGTCACTGTGCGTCGCAAGCTCACGTTTGTCTATGTTGAAGAGATGAGCCAGGTGTTGGATGCGGCCTTGTTGCCGCTATCCGATCAGTCGCAAGAAGTTGCGCCGGCGCGTCCGGCCCAGAAGGCAAACGGCACGTTCACGGAATCGGCGTGAAGTCTTGCTGATAGGCCCGCATCTGCTCGTTTGCGGAAAATATGCACAGGCGGGGGAATGATTGCCAGATTTCTTTGCAGCCATTCCCCCGCCTGTTTGCGTGCCTGCCGGAGTTGCGCGAGCACTCGAGATGCTCCTCGCATATCCGCATCTTGTATTAATACAAAAACCTGACAGATTTTAGTGACCTGTCAGGTCTGAAAACCCAACTCTTGAGCCAAACTTGATATAGCAATCCTACTCAGGTTGTGAAGTCACTGTAGTGCCGCCTTCAGGCGGTTCCCTTCGCCGCCTGAAGGCGGCACTACGCAATCTTTAGACTGCGGTAGGATTGCTATATTATTGCGCCGGCTGTAGCCAATCGACGGCGACCCATCCTTCCTTGCCATTCGGTGCGCGTATATGGCGCCAGACAAAGTTCGGCCCCACAAAATCCTCGCCGATCTGTTCGACGCGAGTACCGTCGGGCAGCGTATCGATTTGTGCGCTGCCGGTGGAGTGATCGGCGCGCATAAACAGACCCTGTCCGCCAGTGTTGACGACAATAAAGAATTGCGGCTCAACCGGTGCAGCGGTCGGTGCAGCCGCAGTGACGGTTGGTTGCGAGGAGATGATCGATGGGATGGCTGCCGGCTCAGAGACGGACGTGGCATTGGGGGTGTCGGCGACGTTACGGCTTGTTCGATTGAACCAGAGCAGCACAACCAAGACGATGATGAACAACACAGCGATGATGGCGATATAACGCCAGCCGCCAGCCTGGAGCCAGAGTTGAAATTCTTGTGGCGAACTTGACGCTCGTGCTCTACCGCGTTGACGATCGCTTTTAGGGGAAATGCGCTCGCGTCTCCAGTTGGGATCAACCGGCTCGCGTTCTTGCCAATCGTCGTCGGCTTTGGGAGGACTCTCAGTGTGCCGAATGTCACGTGGGGAGTCTTCGTAGTCGCTTCTGGGTGTGCGCGCACTCCGCTCCCGCTTCGGTTGCTCGCTATGCTCGTCCATGATGCACTCCTTAAAACTCTCTCCGCTGTTTACTCATCATAGCATAGTGTCGTGCCTGTTTCAAAGGTTATAGCATTCATGTTCGCATACGCGTCGGATCTGCCTGGACCGATGTTGGACTGACGCTAACGATCGAAGTCGGCGTGCAGCAATTGGGCGGCGTATTCCCCCACGCCGTAGGCCAGGAAGAGCGGTTCGCCGTCAGGTGCAGCAGGGACGTTATCGAATTGGGTTGCTTCCGGCCCCAGCGCCCGCAGCGCAGCGCTACGCCCGGCGGCGTCAGCATCGGGCGGCAGGAGTATTAGCGCCTGGGTTTCAACCGATGTTGTCGGCGTTGCGCCGTCGAAGAAAGCGAGGTCTACGCCGTCGGTCAGGAAGCGCACAGTGTCCGATTCCGCCGCCCAGGGTGGCAGAAAGACATGCACCGCGCGCATTTCCGGCGTATCGGCGTCGTGCGGGGCGCGGGCCACGCGCGCCATCGCGGTTTCAACGAGGTCAAACTCGTTGTACACCCGTGGGTCGTGGGCCATCTGCCCGAAGTAGAGCCAGACATTGAATGCAAGGCTGAGCGCCAGCATGCTGCCCAGAAGCGTATTTGCCAGCCATGGTTGTTGTCGCGCTGTCCGGTTGGCGAGTACATTGAGACCGAGGCCGGCGATCATAGCTGCCGGCGCCAGTGCGCCAAGCGATCGCATAGCGTGCGGGGCTTCGGTGCTGAACAACCCCGGTATATGACCTAGCACGAGCCAGAGCAGCAGGGCGAACAGGGCCGGTTTGCGCCAATAGCGGGCTGTTGCTATAAGTCCGAATAAGAACAACAACCCCGCCAGCGGATCGATCATTGGCGCTTCGGGAGCATGGTGGCGGCCGTTCAACTCTCCGCTGATGTGCCACATGCCCAGATACCGTCCGATATTGCGCATCAGCAGCGCCAGCGGGGCATGGATGTCGGTCTCGACGCTGTTAAAGATCGTCACCTGGGATACCCGCCGACTGTAGCCTGCATAGTCGGCGGCGATGAAGTTGAGCAGCGGCGTCAAGGTCAATAGCCCGACCAGCGCCGCCGTGATTAGAGCCGGCAGGGCGCGCCGCCAGTTTGACCACGACAGGCCGAGGCGGATGGACGTGAGCGCCGCCAGCGTCACCGGCGCCAATCGTCCGGTGTGGTAGGCGTAGGCCGCTAACCCGGCGCACAACCCGGCCAGCGCCATCGCGATGAAGCTGCGCGCTGACCCGTAGCTGCGGTCGTTCTCGACGATGGGGGTTAGGGCACGCCACATCAACCCCGCCGCCGTCAATGTCAGTAGGTGGTCGAGCGTTGCGGGAAACGCCCACCGACTCATACTGAGACTCCAGGATGCCCATGCGATCAGCGCTGCGCCGATTACGGCTGCGCGGGCGCCGAGCAACGGACGCGCGGCCCACCAGAGCGCCAGCGGGGTCAGTCCGCCGGCCAGAGCGCTCACCAGTCGGGCGCTCCAGGCGTGTGGGCCGAAGATGCCGACGAACGGGGCCATCAAGTAGAACAGTAGCGCGGGTAGATCGGCGCCTTGAACGACATACACAGGGCGGAAGCTCGGATCTTGCCAGATGCGCAGCGCTAGCAGCCCATGCCGCGACTCATCGCGCCAGAGACCGGCGGGCAACGTGTCCAGGTGATAGAAGCGGAGCGTTAGCGCCAGTGCGGTAATACCGAGTAGCGCCAGAACTTCGAAACGGAGCGAGATGGACGATGGCGCGTTGGTCTTGGTCAGAGAGGGAATGTCTAGGCGATGCTTCGCAAACAGACCGACCATTGCCAGCGCTACGCCGACGGCCAATATTGTCAGCCCCCAGGCTCTATCAAAACCCGAACGCAGCGCTATGAGCGCGAGCAGAGCCAGCCCGGAGCCGCCCCAGAGCCACAGGTCGCGCCGCCGCGCCAGCCATTCCGCGCTCGATTCGATCGCGCGCCTGATAGCAGGAAGCGCCGCCAATCCCGCCAGCGGTATGATCGGCCACCAGGGCCACAGGATAGTCGGCAGCACATAGCCGCCTGCTACAGGGTTTGCGGTGACCCAGCCGACGCCGACCGCCAGCGTGACGCCGACGCCGATTGCCAGTGGCTGGCCTGCACCGCCGCGCCACAACGCCAGCCAGGCGATCAGCGGCAGCGATAGCAGGAAAAAGATGCGCTCGATGGAAGGGAAAGTTCCGCCTATTGCGCTGGCTTCAACCTGGCGGAAGGCTACGCCCAGGCGGCGGGTATCTTCGCCGCCCGGTTCAAACGGCGGCGTGGTCAGCGTCAGCGACGTATCACCGATCGGGTGAGTCGGAACTAACAACTGATAGCGTCGCCAATTCTCGTTGGGCTGAAGGCTTGCCAGAACCCGATTCTGGCTTTCTACCGTTGTGAGCGCCGGTTCAACGTCAGTCGGGCGTGGTGCAGCCAGCGTCAGTGTCACCAGAGCTGTTTGACCATCGAAGCCGTACAGGAACACTGCTGTCAACGGTTCTGACCAGCGGTAAGGGCCGGCGACGTTGTATTCCACTTCGTGAAACCGCACGAGCGCCCGCATATCGTCGGCTGCGCCGATGTCCACGCGCATATGCGGCGTGGCGATTCTGGCCCCGAATAGGAGCAGAACCAGAGATAGTAACAGCAGGCTGGCGCCGTTGATCCAGGGTGCAGCGAGCACGCGCGCCCCAGGCCGGCGAGAACTGAGCGCAGTACGGGAGAGCAGCGGATCGATCTGGTTCACAAGGAACGGACTCCCTTGCAGAATGAACATGCAAACGTCGGCGCCGGCTGCTCTGCCGACGCCGGCTGCCGACGGCGCCCAATCATACTCCAGATAGACGGGCTATGCAACTTGTTTTGTGCATCGATAGCGCTATGTGTAGCGGCAGTGGAAGCATTAGATTGCCAATGTATGGCTAGTACAATACTGGTCATATGACCAGATTCTAGCGGCTGTTTTCCTGATCGGATCGGTCGTGAGTTGATCAGGGTTCAATCGTGGAGGAATGCTGCGAGTTCAGAGTGTTTTGGCAGTGAAGGCTGGGCACCGGTTTTGGTAGTCGCCAATGCGCCGGCTGCATTTCCCCAGCGTACGGCTTGCTCTGTGCTGTGGCCGTTAGCCAGTGCCACGGCGAACGCGGCGACGAAGGCGTCTCCGGCGGCGGTTGCATCGATGGCATGTACTGGGTGAGCGGGTAGCATGGTCGATAATGCAGTGGTTGCCAATGCCGCCCCACGCGCGCCAAGCGTGACTACGACCGTGGCGATGCCGGTATGTGCGCGCACCATATCTGCCAGATTCTTTGCGTCTGCTGCATCGGGTTGATCGAGCAGGATGGCGGCTTCGTGTTCGTTGGGGATGATACAGTCGATAAGGTTGAGGATGTCGACGGGAAGCGGCTGCGCCGGAGCCGGGTTAAGAATAACGGTCACGCCGGCATCGTGAGCGAGAGCGGCGGCGTGGCGCACAACGTCCAGCGGTGTTTCGAGCTGGAGCAATAATGTCTGTGCGGATGTGATAGCAGCGGCGGCGGCGTTGATGTCCTCCACAGTGAGCAGCGCGTTGGCGCCAGGTGCAACGACGATGGTGTTCTGGCCCTCGGCGTCGACAGTGATCAGCGCAACGCCTGTAGCAACCTCGGAAAGTGCGATGATATGCTGCGAGGCGACGCCTTCGCGAATCAGATTAGCGTATAACTCGCGGCCAAAGCCATCGTCGCCGACGCGCCCGATCATCGCGACGGTCGCGCCGAGGCGGGCGGCGGCGACAGCCTGATTCGCGCCCTTACCGCCTGGGTAAGTAGCGAACGGCCCGCCCAACACGGTTTCGCCGGCGGTTGGCAAATGCGGCGCGTAGGCGACCAGATCCATATTCAAGCTGCCTACGACGCAAATAGCGGGAGTATACAGGCTTTCCTGCGCCATCTTTACACTCTATACCAGCCCAAAGACTTTGAAGGCTCCGAACACGGTGAATCCCGCGAGCAAGAGACCGGCGGCGACCTGGGCCGGCGTATGATTGCGCGTGCGCACGCGCGCCCATCCCAGAAGAAGTGCCGCGACCCAGAGGATGGCGCCGAGCGGTTCGGAATACAGAGTTGCGATCATCGCTGTGGAACCAATGCCAGCCGAGTGTACGCTGATCTTCCAGAATAGATTAATGCTCCAGCACGCGACATTGATCAACCCTGCGCTGAGGAGCAAAGCCTCGAATGCCAGCGGCGCTTTGAGCAACAGTAGCACGACTGCGCCGACGATGACTGTGATCAGACCGAAAAGGTAGAGTTCATTGCGTTGCTGGCGGACAGAGATATCTTCGTCGCTATAGGCGCCCTGGCGCAGCCGGATCGTGAAGAAAATTGTTGGCGGCACGACCTGGAGCAGCGTACTAAGCACTGCCCACTGCAATCCGCTGGCGACATTGGGTACTGCGAAGAACCCGACAATAAAAATACTTACGACGCTGAGAAAAACCGGATGAAGGATTTGTGAAACCAGGCGGGCGAATTGGTATCCTCGTCCCGGCGTGGCCCCACGCTGAAGCGCTTCGGCGGTTAAATCCTGTTGTGATGTCATAAAATTGTCGCCTGGTATCCGCGACCCGTTCTGGAGAGCTTCTTGAGGCAGGCCAGGAACTCTACAAAGACGGATGGACGGAATGGTAGCATTCTAACAATGCCTGCGCCGAACGTTCCCACGTGAATTGGCGCGCTTGCAACAGCCCTGCCTCGCGTAATTGGGCGCTATGCTCCAATGCGGCGTTGATACCGGCGGCTATTGCTTCGCTGTCGTGCGGGTCAACCAGAATTGCAGCCTTGCCAGCTGCTTCGGGAAGACTGGCGACATCCGCGGTGACAACGGGCGTTCCACACGCCATAGCCTCGACAACAGGTAGCCCAAACCCTTCATAGAGTGAGGGATAGACGAAAAGGCGCGCTAGATTATACAATACCGGCAGATCTTCATCTGCGATAAAGTCGAGAAAGCGCACGCAAGATTGTAACCCAAGTCGCTCAACTGTGGCAAAAATATCTTGATAGAGCCAGCCTTTGCGCCCGGCGAGCACCAGATATGGTTTTGGAGAAAGCAGATCAATGGCCTCAAGAAGGCGGGTAATGTTCTTGCGCGGTTCGAGTGTGCTGACGAATAATAGAAATTCTTCCGGCAAGCCCAACCGTTGTCGCATCGGTTCAGTCTGACTTGCCGGGAGAGGCTGGAATTGCGGTGACACGCCGGGATAGACGACTTCAATACGTTCGGGTTTAACTTCCAACAGGCCGGTGAGATCCGTGCGGGTGGCGTACGAGTCGGCCAGAATCAGATCGGCGTGGCGCAAACTCTCCGGCACTTTGGTTGCAAGATAGCGTTGGAGGGATGATTCGAAACACTCTGGGCAGACCAGAAACGATAGATCGTGGATCGTGACTAGCGTGTGCGCGCCGGTAGGCGGCAAGGTGAAATCAGGGGCATGGAGCAAGTCGAGTTGGCCGGTAAAGAATTCGACGCCCAGCGGTAGTTGAAAGCGGTGCCAGAGTGCAGTGAGCATACGCGGCGATAATGGGATGGGAACGGTGCGTACATTGCGATGCGTCGCGCAGAGGCGGCGCAACTCGGCAAGGTACGGAGAATCTTTCTTCAGCCCGCCGGCAGCGTAGAACAGGTCATAACGGAATGAAGAATCCTTCACAACAGCGGCGCGTATCAGCTCACGCGTATAGCGCCCGATGCCCGCGCTCTGCCAGATAGCAGCCGTATAATCAATACCAACTCTCATCAGGTGTCAGACCAGGAATAGGGCGGTACATTCGCATCTGACTCTATCCTATCGGCAGACGGCGCGTGTGTCAAACAGAGCGATTTGCGTTTCCCTGGGTTGCCAGACTATCATATCTGGAGAAGTCTTTTCTCTGTACACATCGGATGGGCGTGCATCGGTATGCTGAAGATATGCATATACCGCACGTTATACATATTCGGATAAGGAGAACGATGATGCAATATCGGCGAGTTGGCGATAGCGGAATGAAGGTGAGCGTCGTTGCACTGGGCGGTTGGATAAACTATGGCGAGGACAAAGTTGCGCGCGACGAAGCGCATCGCGTAGTTGAGCGGGCTTATGAGCGCGGGATTAACTATTTTGACCTGGCCGACATCTACGGCCAGGGTGAAGCGGAGCGCCAGATGGGGTTGATCCTCAAGCAATTTCCTCGGCATACGCTTGTCATCGCGAGCAAAGCCTTCTGGCCGATGAGCGCCGATGTCAACGACCGGGGACTTTCGCGCAAGCACTTGTTCGAGAGCGTCGAGAAGAGTTTGCAACGGTTGGGAACCGATTACATCGATCTGTATTTTTGCCATCGTTTCGATCCCGAAACACCGGTTGAGGAAACGGTGCGTGCAATGGATGATCTGGTGCATCAAGGGAAGATATTGTATTGGGGCACATCAGAGTGGAGCGCCGAACAAATCGCGGAGGCTTATGATCTGTGCGATAAGTATGGCTATTACAAACCGAAGGCGGAGCAACCGCAATACTCGATGCTGTATCGTGAGCCGGTGGAGAGTGATGTGTTGCCGGTCGTACAATCGCGCGGGATCGGCCTGGTGGCGTGGTCGCCATTAGCAATGGGAATGTTGACCGGCAAGTACGATCAGGGCGTCCCGGAAGATTCTCGTTTTGCCCGCGAGGAATGGGCGAAGGAGCGTTATCTGAACGCAGCCAACGCCGAGCGGGTGCGCCGCCTTAAGCCGATTGCCGATTCGCTGGGCGTAACGCGAGCGCAGTTGGCGTTGGCGTGGGCCTTGCGCAATGAGAACGTCAGCAGCGTTATCATCGGTGCGACCCGTGCCGAACAAGTTGACGAAAACGTTGGCGCCGCCGAGGTGACGTTGACCGATGATGTGCTGGCGGCTATTGAGGATGTTTTGGGAGATTTGCCTTTGCCGCAAAGCTAGAGCCACGGCGGATAGAAACCGATCAGGCGCGGCATCCTAGACATTGCAATCGCCTCTGTTCACAAGTTGCCGCCTGTGGCGCTGGAAAGATCCGCGCCTGATCGGTTTTGAGCTTGCACAAAACGTGATTATTTCCGTTTGCTGATGAGATAGACGATAAAACCAAAAAAGACGACGCTCCAGAAATTGATCAAACGATCCAGCAGGGTCACGGCGCTGCCCAGGTTTTGCTCGATGGCAAAGAAGGTAAGCACGACCGTGATGGTGCTTTCAACGATGCCGAGACCGGCGGGGGTCAGGGGCATTGCGGTGAGTAATGACGAGGCCAGGGCCACGAAGATGACTGCCGATAGCGCCAGCGACAGCCCGCTTCCACCGAGCGATTGAATGACAAAATACAGGCGGAAGCCTTCGAGCAGCCACACGCCGGTGGTGAGAACTATCAGCCGGGGCAAGATCGCCGGTTGAAACGAGCGCAGCGCAGCGCTCTCAAAATTGCCGTAGACATACTTGAGACGCTCTGGAATAAAGCGGCGAATAATCGGGCTTAGCCAGCGCATACCGGCTAGACCGCTGAGAATGATCACCACTAATAGCGCGCCAAACACAAAAACGATCTGCGTGCCTTCCGGCATACGGGCGCCGAAGGTAAGCCAGCCGGAGATGATCAGAAGGCCGAACAGCCCGATCATATCCAGCAGGCGTTCGGCAAAGATCGTGCCGAAGGTTGAGGAGAAAGATACCTTGCCGTTGTGTTTGAGCAAATAGCCGCGATAGGCGTCGCCAAGTTTGGCGGGAACAATGCAGTTCGCGAACCACGAAAGGTAGATATATTCAATCAGCGCAGGCAGCGAGGCCCAGCTTGCATGTCCCGTCTGTATCGGCACGCCGGCATTCCTAAGCAATACGCGCCAGCGGATCGCCCGCAACGGAAAGGTGAGATAGAACACGCCGAGGCCGATAAGCAGAAGCCAGGGATTGGCGCTGCGCATATAACGCCAGGTCTCTGCAATATCAATGTTCAGGCCGCGAAATGCGAAAACGATAATCGCAACGGCCAAAGCAAATGAAATCAATGTGCGCGGGCTTCGTAGCTTCTGCCACAGCGAAAAGCCTTCGCGTTCAACTTGCTCCGCTTCTGGCGTGGCTTCAACGATGTGATCTTCAGATGTGAATACTTTCCCCGACTCTTCCGCCATACTATCAAGATTCTCCGTACTATGAAACGTAAATGATGTGGTGTGACAGCCTCGATCTCCTCACTGCACCCACATCGGATACTCTTCGCTGTATTGTCGTTGCATCTCCTTGCGCGTATGCAACGGCGCGATTATACACTAGATTCGCGTCCGGGGATTCCTAACAAGCCCCATATGGCCCCCAACTGGATGCCCATATTAAGCACATGCAGGTTTTCAAAGAGGTTATGTGCGGCGATGGCGGCAATAACGCCGCAGCCGCCGATGGTGACGCTGCGCCAGAGCCAGCTATCGGCGTGGCGAAGCGCCTGGGTCGTTTGGAGTATCAGCAGTCCCAGCATAAGCAGGTAGGCCGCGCCGCCGATCAGCCCGGCCTCGGCGGCGATGTGCAGGTAGTAGTTGTGGGCATGCCCGCGCGACTCGTACCAGGGATGCTCGGCGTAGGGTTGCATCCCCGATATGCCCGTCGTTTCATACGCCAGGCTGAAGTTGCCCGGCCCGACTCCGGTGATCGGGCGTTGCTGCACCATTGACCATGCCGCCTGAAGGTGCGCCATTCGTTCAACGACGGCGAAGTTCGTCGGTGTCACCTGGACTGTGCGCACGTCGAACAAGCGCAAGTTGGCGGTAATGCTGTTCACGCGCTGGGCCAATGCGTTCGGCAGCAGCCCGCTGCCGCCTATGGCCAATAGCAGAATGCCGCCCGCGCCGACCAGCGCGATCATTTGTCCGGCGCGCTGCCGTACAGCCGGCGTTACGAGCAAGCTTATCGCGAGCAGCATAGCCAGTGCTCCGGCCAGCGCGCCGACCCAACCGCCGCGCGAGAAGCTGGCAATCAAGGCGGCGAGCAACGCGCCGGTTGCTGTGGCTGCAAGCAATGCAACGCCCAAAGACGGGCGCGTCGATCTGGTGTAAGACAAGGGCGAGTTGGATAGCCAGCCGAAGCGCTGACCGAGCCAGATGAGCATTGGCGCTCCTGCTAGCGGCCAGGCCATATTCATATACCCGGCGAATGAGTTAGGCTGCCCAATAGTGCCATACGCGCGCACAAAACGCCCGCCGGCGATGCCAAAGCTTGGCGGTCCATCGGCGGTAATGAACTGCCAGAGACCGTAGAGCGCTTCGGCAGACGGCGCAGCGATCAAACAGATGACCAGACCTTCGGCGCGCCACTGCCAACCGCTCTCTGTGCGCCCAGCCGGCGCTATGCCATTCAGCACGAGCATATAGATCAGAAAGACTGTGCTCCAGCGCAGCGTCTCTTTCAACGCTTCAGTCTGGCTATAGGGCGTCAGCGCGCCGGCCAGCGCCAGCGCCCAGAGAAGGATGGCCAGCCCCAAACCTACTCGCCCCCAGCGCAACGAATGTTCCGGTCGGGCGAGCGTGTGGATGCCGAAGACGCCGGCGGCCAGGAGCAGCGCGGCCTGAGTAAACGTCAGCCCTCCCGGCAGCGTGACAATTTCCTGGAGGGGAACCGACAGTACCGCTGCGTATAATGCCCACACTGGATCAATCAGGGCCAGCGTGACAAGGATGCCTGATCCAACCAACAACGCTGCGTATTCAAGCGGTAACAGGGAGATAGTTAATATCAGCGCGCCAGCCAACAGCCAGAAGGCGGCGTACCGGATGGGTTCGAGTATCTGGCGATTGGAAATGGCGCGCAGAGCGGTCACAACTCACCGCGGCGACCCAGTTCCTCGCGGAACCAGGGAATCGTCTTTTTCAAGCCTTCTTCGAGGGTGGTTCGCGGCTCCCAATTGAGAACTCGGCGGGCTTTCGCAATGTCGGGCTGGCGCACTTGCGGATCGTCTTTCGTGCGCAAGTCTTTGTATACGACTCCGGCGGGGTTGTCGGTCAGGCGGTTGACAATCTCGGCGAACTCCTTGATCGTAAACTCGCCAGGGTTACCGATGTTCACCGGCTCGACCTCATCGGAGAGCAGCAGCCGATAGATACCTTCGATCAGGTCATCGACATATTGGAACGAGCGCGTCTGCGAGCCGTCGCCGTAAATTGTCAGCGCTTCACCACGCAGAGCCTGAGCGATGAAGTTTGGCACGACACGCCCGTCACGCAGACGCATACGCGGGCCGAAGGTGTTGAAAATGCGCACGATGCGCGTTTCGACGCCGTGATAGGTGTGGTATGCCATCGTGATTGCTTCGGCGAAGCGCTTGGCTTCGTCATAGACGCCGCGCGGCCCGATGGGATTGACATGCCCGTAGTAGGTTTCTTGCTGCGGATGAACCTGGGGATCGCCGTAGACCTCTGAAGTGGAAGCCAACAGGAAACGTGCGCCTTTGGCTTTGGCCAGGCCGAGGGCTTTATGCGTTCCGAGCGCGCCGACTTTCAACGTCTGGATCGGAAGCTCTAGGTAGTCTATAGGCGAGGCGGGCGATGCGAAGTGCAGGATCGCGTCTACATCGCCTTCAATGAAGATGTAATTGGTAACGTCGTGCTTGATGAAGGTAAACCGTTCATTGCCCGCCAGGTGAGCAATGTTGTCGGCGTTGCCGGTGATCAGATTGTCCATCGCGATTACTGTATGACCCTCGGCCAGGAAGCGATCGCAAAGGTGAGAGCCGAGAAAACCGGCGCCTCCAGTGATGAGAACACGCATACGTTGAATCTCCTTGGCTATAGGCGGGATGCTAGGGCGTTCGTCCAAACTTATGAATCCCTAAACGTAAGGATACGCCGTTATTGTGAATGCGCAATGAGACGATGCGTCAGTATGATGTGCGGTTGTTTAGCTGCCTCGATGAGCTGACGCCGAAGAGCTTCTCCACTACGGCTCCATTCGCGCAGATGGCGCATACAGATCGGTTCTCAGTAGGCACCCCGGCCAGAAAGAACAACGGGAATGGTCATTAATAAAATCCGCAGATCCATCCCGACGGACCAGTTCTCGGCGTAGTAGATGTCCAGGCGCACCATTTCGTCGAACGAAACGTCGCTGCGACCCAGCGCCTGGGCCAGGCCGGTCAACCCCGGCATAACTTCCAGGCGTCGGCGATGCCACGGCTCGTAGCACTCCACTTCGCTGGGCAGCGCCGGGCGTGGTCCGACAAGGCTCATCTCGCCGCGCAGGACATTCCAGAGTTGGGGCAACTCATCAAAGCTGCTGTGGCGCAGAAAGGCTCCTACGCGCGTCACCCGCGGATCTTTGCGGATCTTGAACAACGGGCCGTCAGCCTCGTTGAGCGCCGACAATTCGGCTTTGCGCTCCTCGGCGTTGTTGACCATCGTGCGGAATTTGTAGCACCAGAATGGCTGCCCATTCTTGCCGATCCGTTGCTGGCGAAACAACGCCGGCCCGCGCGAATCGAGCCGGATGAGCAGCGCCAGAAGCAACGCAATGGGAACAGTAACTGGTGCGGCGAGGACGATAAGACCCACGTCAGTGATTCGTTTGAGCGCCAGGTTCCAGCCTTTGAGCCGCACTTTCTTGGGACTCATCAACGGGACGCCGCTGATATGATGAACATCGACATGATCAAAACTGAGTTGGTAGAGATCGGGAGCCACCTGGTAACCCACACCCACATCGCGGCATGTTTGCACGATCTGGGGCAGGCGGCTGTGTTCCCAGAACGGAAGGGCCAGGATAACATGGTGGATATTGTGCATAGCCAATATCTGCGGCAGGTCGTCGAGCGCGCCGATGTGGCGATAGACGCGGCTCGACTTGTCCGACTGAACGATGGCGCGTTCGGCCAGGTAGCCGACGAGAAAATAGCCCAGCCCGGGTTGCGCGGCGATGCCATTCATCACTTGCTGGCCCAAGCCGGTGCCGCCAACCACCAGCACGCGCTCCTGGCCCAGCCCGTGTGACCAGAACCAGTGCTGGGCGCCCAGCAGCAGCGCGCGCCACGCGCTCAATAGCACAATAATATTGACGCCGGCGAATGCAAAGATCAGCCGTGAATAGAAGAAGGGCTTATACAAGAAGACGACGACGATCAGCAACCCGATGCCGCTGAGCGTACTGCTGATGATAATGCCTATATGATCGAGCAAGCCGGAACCGCGCGGAAGGCGATAGAGGCGTTTGCTTTCAAAAAGCACGGCCAGGACGATCATTAGCAGGAACGTGACCGGCAGGAACGCGCTGAAGGGAACAAAGTTTTGCGTCGCCACTTCCGAGACAATTGGTTGGAGCGCGGCCGGCCAGACGGCGATGTAGCGCATCCAATAAGCAAAGACGAAACTGATAAAGATCAGCGTCTGATCCCAAACAAGCAAGCTGAGGTGTTGCCCCCAGCTTCCTTGACGAATGAGTGCATGTTTAGGCACCGCTGTCAGGCGAGGTCTGACAATGGAGCGCAGACTTCTATCCATAAGAGCTCCGTCCGTAACAAGGTGCGCCGGTGCAAACCTGTGATCGATAGACTCCATTACGAGCTGGATTGCATACGGTGCGCGTCGTTGCGCTTCTATCGATCTTGATTATTTTTACGTATGTGCGGTTATTGCCGTCGAGGAGCGGCTCGGAGATGTGCACAAGGCCTCAATCTTGAGCCGATTCGTGCTACCAGGCCATCTCCCGTGATGTTTCGTGTGATTGCTCGTTACCGTCGGCTTGCACAGTATACGAATGTTCAACAAGCATAACTATGGCGGGTGCAATGGCAATCATAATCATCAGAACGAGTAGAATCACCCAAAGCATCAAGCTCCTCTCCTCTAGCGTAGGTAATAGTGTAGCAGCCTGTACTCCCCGGCGCACGACGCTCGCGCTGATCGCAAGCTTGTGTGCGCTATGCGCAACAATAGGGCTATCATACCATATCTGGTTTGCTCTATGGCAGCCTGAAACAGAGGCGGGGCAGGTCGAGAGCGTTCCGGGCAGCCCTTCGCTCCAGGCTCAGGACAGACGCGCAGTGTGTATCGATGGGTGTTCCGCTGTGGTATGATGTCGGCAGGGTGTTCGATACCTCGATCGAACGAAGTTGAATTGGGATGCGGTATGAGCGGCGGCAAACCGGTAAAGACGAGATCGCGCGACGCTAGGCATAATCGGGAGCAACGCAACCCGTCGTCTATGCTGCGGTTCCAGAGTCTCGTCGATGAGCGCATCGCCGCGGCGCAGAATGCCGGGGTGTTTGATAATTTGCCGGGCGCGGGCAAACCGTTGCCGCTTGACGATGATTCGCTGACGCCGGCAGAAGATCGCGCGGCCTATCGCGTGCTCAAACAGGCCGGGTTCTCACCGCCCTGGGTTGAGTTGCGCAATCGCATTCGCGCCGAGCAGGAGTCCTTCGCCGCTTGGATGGCGCGGACAGCGCGGCAGCGGGATAAAGCTGACGTGGAGGAGCGACAGCGTTTGCGCGCCGAATGCCAGGAACGGGTCGCGGCAATCAATCGATTGATTATCGACCATAACTTGATCGCGCCGCCGGTGGTTGGCCAGTTGCCGTTGATGCAGCTATGGCGCGAATTGCATCGGTTAGAAGCAGAATGAGCGCTGGGATTGGATCGACCGGCGTGAGCGCTTCGCCTAACGAACGCTGCCTGGGGAAGCAAAATCAATTTCATCGACATTCAGCAAAAACAGGATCAAAACGATCTCCCAAGAGAAGAAGCGATAGCCGTGATGGCGAAAACTCCGTAAGAATGCGCGTGACACCCAGACGATGCCAATCGATGCCAACACAAAGATGATGATTGCAAATGTTTTGTAAACCAACCCTCGGCTATCGTGTCGCGCCTTGCCGCCGCACTGCAACGACGAGCGCCACGCCGGCGGAGACGAGCAGCATCCCCAGCAGGGCCAGCCAGCCGAAGCCTTCGCCGAAGATCAGCCAGGCCTCGAGGGCGGTAGCGGGCGGCACAAG
>JANQID010000099.1 GCA_028282325.1 Chloroflexaceae bacterium
CTTGTGCCGCCCGCTACCGCCCTCGAGGCCTGGCTGATCTTCGGCGAAGGCTTCGGCTGGCTGGCCCTGCTGGGGATGCTGCTCGTCTCCGCCGGCGTGATTCCGGGAGCGGCCAGCTTTTCGCCAACGACCAGCGCCACGCCCGCGAAGCCGAGCAATAGCCCGAACCGCTGGCGCCGGTCGACCCATTCGCCGAGGGTGATATGCGCCAGCACGGCAGTGAGTATCGGCTGCAAACTCACGATCAGCGCCGCCAACCCCGCCGGCATGCCGCGGTCGATTGCAAAGAAGACCCCGCCAAGGTAGCCGCCGTGCAGCAGCAACCCAACCACGGCGCTATGACCAGCTTCGCTCCGGTTGCGCGGCCAGGGCGTACGACTCAGCAGGGTAAGCCCGCTCAGTAGCAAGGCGACGATCACGAAGCGGATGCTGAGGAAGGTGAAGGGTTCGATGTGCGGCAATCCCAACCGCGCTCCGATGAACCCGGTACTCCAGAACATCACGAAGATCCACGGGGCTGCTGCGGCGAACCGGGCCTTCCGGGCGGAGTTTATAGCTGACATAGGCGATCAGAGTCTCTTGGCATTCCGGTCAGATCGGCGCTATCATAACGACGATTGCCCAATCGCGCAACCGTTGCCGGAGTTCGCTTGAAGACCTATCTGTTGCGAGTCTTTGTGGGTGTTGATAGGCAATCGGCAGAAGTGGCGGCAGCGTACCACGCCGCGCTTCAGGCGCGACGTTAGTGTAATACTACCACGCGATGAGCCAGACTGTTATCGCGGTAAATTTCTGCGCCTTTCTCGCCGTTCGAAGCGCTGTCTTGCAATGTGTGGATCTGTTATAATAGCCGCAGAATGCAGCGGCGACCGCCGGTCGCCTGGCTGTTCGCGAACCAAGCGCGTATGCCGGAGAGGAGTGGTATGAGCGACGATCACGACATCGAGCTTCTGGCTGAAAAGCTGCGCCGGCTCATCCCCGTGGAGGGCGCAGCAAGGGTGCGGGCCACGATAACGGATTTGTGCAACCGCTGGCCAGCCGCGCGGCGCGAGCGTCTGGAGCGGCGGGTGTTCGGCGATGCTGGCGGGGATAAGATCGGCGGGGATAAAGTCGGCGGCGATAAAGTTGCGCGCGACAAAAACGTCGGCCGGGCTGCGTCCAGCCACGGCGTCGCCATCGGCGTCAACCTGGGCCGCATCATCTTCGGGCGCGATCCGGACGAAGACGAGCGGCGGCGGCTGACGCACTACCTCGACGCGCTGGCGAACGCGATGCGCCGCCTGCCCCTGCGCGGCATCGACACCGGTCTCGATGATGGCCAGGGTATGTCGCTGGCGCAGGTCTATGTAATGCTGGCCACCAAGTCGCAGCAGCCGCTGAGTCCCGACGAACGCGCTCGACTCGAAGAAGGTTCTCGTGAATATGACCCGGAATGGGCGTTGCCGGATCGGGCGGTGATTGCTATGACAACCGGCGATGCCAGAACCGGGGAAGGCAACCGCCGGCCGCTGCGCGCGCTCCTGGCCACCGAGGCGGCGCAGCGGCATACTCGGCTGGTTCTGCTTGGCGATCCGGGCGGCGGCAAGTCAACCTTCCTGCGCCACCTGGCCTGGACGCTGGCGCTGCGCGGACTTGACCAGACCGGCGCCAACGCCGCATTGTTCGGCTGGGACGCCGAACAACGCCTGTTGCCGCTGTTCCTGCCGTTGCGCCGCCTGGCCGGGCGGCTGGCCCGCGAGGGTGCGAGCGAGCAAACGCTGCTGGCCGCGCTGCGCGACGCGATCCGCGACTATGGCGTGGCCCAGGCCGATGACCTGCTGGCCGAGGCGCTGGTGCGCGGCACGGCGGCGCTGCTCTACGACGGCCTGGACGAGGTTCCCGTCACGGCTCGGCCCGCCGTCGCCGACCGGGCGACCACGTTGCGGGTCGTGCATGATTTCGGCGAACGCTATCCGCGCGCACGGGCTGTGCTGACCTGCCGGACGCGCGCCTTCGGCAATAAGCTGCGCGCCGCGCTGGGCTGGCCGGTCGAGACCCTGGCCCCTTTCACGTTGGGCCAGGTGCGCCATTTTGTGCCTTCCTGGTACAATGAGTTGGTCGCGAAGGGCCAGATCGACCGCGAGCAGGCCGCGCGCCTGGGGAATGAGTTGGTTGCGGCGGCGACGACGACGCCGAAGCTGGGCGATATGGCCCGCAACCCGCTGCTGCTGACGATGATGGCCCTGCTGCTCTACAAGCGCGGCACGCTGCCCCGCGACCGGCCCCGGCTCTACGAGGAGATCCTGGATCTGTTGCTGGGCCAGTGGGACAAGCTCAAGGAGGGGCAGAGCCTGGCCGAAGCAATCGGCCGGCCAGACTGGACCGGCGATCGCCTGCGCCCGTTGCTTGACCGGCTCTCCTACCAGGCTCACGCGGAAGCCGCATCGGAGGATGGGCGCGGACGGCTGGCCCGGCGCGACATTCGCGACGCGCTGATCGACTTCTTCAAAGAGGCGGATCTGCCCGAACTCGAGGTCTGGGGCGCGGCGGGGCGCTGCCTGGACTACATCGAGCAGCGCAGCGGCCTGCTGCTTCCCGACGGCGACGAGAGCTATGTCTTCGCTCATCTGACGCTGCAAGAGCACTGCGCCGGGCGGCATATGCTGCTCGACCGCGACGCGGCGAGCCTGGTATTGCGCCGACGCGGCGACGACCGCTGGCGCGAGCCGATCTTTCTCGGCCTGGGGGTGGTGCAAAAGACCAACCCCTACCTGATCGAGAGCGTGCTGCGCAAGTTGATCGAGCGCGACGAGGACGGGCGGCCCAAACCCGCCGAACGCTGGCAGCGCGACTTGATCCTGGCGGCGGAGATCGGCGCCGACCGCGACTGGAGCTATCTACGCGAGCAGCGGGTGGACATCAAGCCGCTCCAGCGCGACCTACGCTATGGCCTGGCCGAACTGCTGGAAGATCGCCGCCAGGTGTTGCCGGCAGGCGAGCGCGTGCCGGCGGGATTCCTGCTCGGCGACCTCGGCGACCCGCGCCCCGGCGTCTGTGATCTGCCGCCGCCTATGGTCGAGTTTTCCGGCGGCAGCTTCGTGATCGGTGCGCCCAGGGGCCAGCATGAGTACGACGATGAAATCAACGACCAACCGCTGACCATCGCCCCCTTTGCGCTGGCGCGCTACCCGGTGACCAACGCCCAATACAAGCTGTTTGTGGACAATGGCGGCTACGACCCGGATGCACCCTGGTGGCAAGCCGACCCGGACGCGCGAACCTGGCTGCGCAACAACGGGCGCACGCAGCCGGGATATTGGGACAATGCGCGGTTTGCCCGCCCCAACCACCCGGTCGTCGGTGTCGCCTGGTACGAGGCGACGGCCTTCTGCCGCTGGCTGACGCAACAGGTGAACGACGGCGTCGTCTACCGGCTGCCGAGCGAGGCCGAGTGGGAGTATGCGGCGCGGGGCGCCGTGCGCCGCACCTTCCCCTGGGGCGCCGCCGAGCCGGACG
>JANQID010000119.1 GCA_028282325.1 Chloroflexaceae bacterium
AAGCTGCCGCCGCAGGCGGTCCGATTCATCCGCTTGTTATGCGGAGTGCAGCGGAGCAGACAAGCGATGAAGCGTGCTTATCCGCGCATTATGCGGAGCGAAGCTCCGCATAACGAATTGTTTGTGCGTCGCATACGGCGCACCTTGATCTGGAGATACATGCGGTATGAATACCCCTTCTCAGCGAAGCCATTCTTTCGGAGTCGGTTTGTTCTTTGGGTTGTTCACAGGCAGTATTGTTGGCTGGCTTCTAGCCCCGCGCAGTGGTTCTGAAACACGTGAGATGCTGCGAGAGCGTGGTCTGAATGTCAAAGACCGCATCGAAGATCTTACATCCCAGTTCCGCGTTGCCGTAAACCAGACGCCTGATCGTGATAACGGGCCCACATCGTAACGCGCAGTTTCAGACATCAGATGCATAGTCGCTATTGCGCCAGTTTTTACCATGTTCTTATGTGCAAGGCGCAAGCCAGATGGTATACTGAATCTGCCCAATGGCGCTGTCACGTAGATTAAGATCCAAGGAGATGTGCAATGTTTTTTGCATTGAGTCCGATATACTTACTGTTCACAATTCCGGCGCTGCTCTTTGCCGTATGGGCGCAATGGAAAGTGAGGTCGGCGTACAATACATATTCACGGGTTCTCAACGCGCAACGAATGACCGGGCTTGATGTAGCGCGGGTGTTGATGCGTAATGAAGGCTTGGAGCACGTGCGCGTCGAGCATATCGGCGGTGATCTCACCGATCACTATGATCCGCGAGAGAAAGTTATGCGTCTGTCGGATAGCTCGACGCGGACTCCCTCGGTTGCTGCTATGGCGATTGTCGCCCATGAGCTTGGCCATGCGTTGCAGGATCGTCAAGAATACGCCTGGCTGCGGTTGCGATCGGGCATTGTCGGGGCTGCAAATATCGGCTCGCAACTGGGTACGGTGCTGGTATTCATTGGCTTGCTGATGGCAATGCTGTTCCGCGCCGGTTCGCTAGGTATTGGATTGGCGTGGGCCGGGGTTGCGCTTTTCAGCGCCGCCGTCGCCTTCACCCTCGTCACATTGCCGGTGGAGTTCAACGCAAGTTCGCGTGCGCGCGAGATGTTGATGCGCAATGGATTGATGACAACCGAAGAAGCGGTCGGGGTTGGCAAAGTGCTGAATGCCGCCGCGTTGACCTATGTTGCGGCAGCGGCGCAAGCGGTGTCGCAGTTGCTCTATTTTGTCTTCTTACTTGCTGGACGGAGGGATTGAGTTTATGGGTAAGGAAGATACGGACCTGAAGCGCCAATTGGTATACGGAGCGCTCAGTCTGGCGTTGGGAGCCCTGGCAAGTTGGCTGGCGCGCTATCTTACTAACAAGATCCTGGGTGAACCGGAGCAGGACGACCAAAGCGCAATCGAATAATCGTCGTATGCGGAAGCCGTGGAGCAAAAAATCCACGGCTTCATCGTATATATTCCGCATAACCTCTACTATCGCGATCTCAGTCACTTGCCGCTCGAATAACGCTCCCGTTTCAGTTTTGATCATCCTGATGCGCTTGATAATGAGCTGCTCATTGCCCGCCTCGATGCATTGAATCGCGGTGAGAGCGTGGAGGTGCCAGAATACGATTTTACAATGTATGCCCGGTGTGCGACGACGCGCCTGGTTCAGCCATGCCCGGTGGTTTCGCTTGAAGGGATTTTGATTTTTGCGGAACCTGTTCTGCGTCAGCGCATGCAGATCAAGTTGTTTGTTGATACCGATCCCGATCTGCGTTTCATTCGTCGGTTGCGACGTGATATATACGATCGCGGACGCACCGCCGAGTCGGTGATCGAACAGTATTTGCAAACGATGGATGCGGCCAATGCACCTGGAGTTTGTCGAGCCGAGTCGGCGTTATGCCGACATCATCATTCCGGCCGGCGGCAGGAACGAAATAGCGTATCGATATGGTTGTCACTCGGATCGAGAGCTTGCTGAACGTTGCGTATGACCGCTCGCCGTGATTGGTTTATTGTGACAAACCGGGAATCGGCGCTATGGCGATGATCACCAGCAGGAAGTTGTATACGCCGTGAACGATGGCCGCAGTTGTGGTGTTGCTCTGTTTGCGAACGATGCCAAGCGCTGTGCCCACCAGGAAAACGACCAGAAGAGCGTCCCAGTTGTACTGAAATGCGTGCAGGCCGGTAAAGAACAGGTTTGAGAGCAAGATGCCCAGGCGTGGTTGCAGCACCCCGCGCACAGCCAGTTCTTCGCCAAGACCGGCGGTTACGCCAATCACCGCTGCGCCCAGCGGATGCATCGCGAAAGCCAGCAACTCGCCGAATGCGGATTCGTCGGTGAGCGGCCATCCCATTAGCCCCCAGAACCAGTTGATGCCCTGACTTAAAATTTGCACAAAAATGACAAGCGCGACAGCCGCAAGCAATCCTGCGCCGACCTGTCGCCATGTCGGGCGAGCCAATCCCAAACGGGACAGCGCCTCTGTCAGTGTGCGCCGCATTCCATAGCCAACAGCGACCACAGTGCCAGGAATTGTCCAGAGCAGGCCGTAGATCAGATCGCGGAGCATGCCGGCGTCGCCGCGTCCGCCGGTCGGATCGATTCCGGCGGCGGCGGTGCTGTCAATCAATCCCAACAGCGGCGGTTCGGTCAGCGCCAGGAGCGGGATAAAGCTTTGCAGGGTCAATGTAACCACCGCGCCGAGCGCCACGGCGTGAACGAAGGAGTCGGGATCGATCGGGATGATGCGGCTGAGCCGACGACGTATGGTCGGAACAAACAACGTCGCGCCGAGGGCTGCCGCCAGTATGTTGCCGGCGATAAGCGCCGCCAGTCGCCACGCACCGCCGTCTGCCAGCAAAGGCAGCGGGCCGGACGGATCGGCGCTAATCATCAGCGCTGCGCTTAATCCCAACCCCAGAACACCGATGCCAACCACCAGAACACCGAGCCAGAGGATTGTGACGATCCTGGCCCAAAAACGCTCGATGCCAAGGTATGCGAGCACTGCGAGCGCCACAAAGGGCAAGGTTTGCAGCCCGGCGATCATTATCTGGGCGAACTCACCGCCAACCGCTGCGCTGATCGCGTAGGCGATAATCAGCACTGCGACCGCAAGCGCAATGTGCCATCTTCGAATCTGCGGCTGTGGCGCGTTCTCGCACGTGGATAGGCTGTTGGCCATTGTTATGTTATTCTCCTTTGAAACAGTCGGCGCTAGACGGATATACGACGCGCACGCCTGATGTGACGTTTCCTCTCTTCAGTCTACCTGAATCTGTATGTACATTCCTTGACAAAAATGTGACAAAAGCGGTTCACGTATCCCGATTGACGCTGTAAACCAGAACCAGCCGACTCTAGAGTCGGCTGGCGAAAAAGTATGTCAGAGAAGTATGAAGCTTAACGAGCAACGGCAACTGCGTGATCGGGCAGGATGGTTTCGACATCGCGAATCATACTGAACAGATAGCCGCTCAGTGCGATGATTACGCCGCTCACGCCGCTCAACACGAACATCAATGCCATCCCGGCGCCCGGTTCAGCGCCGACCAGACCGCCGAAAAGAGTCGCCAACAGGCCCTCGGATTGCATCGCTGGCTCAAACACGAAGTCGGCCAGCGGGCCGGCCGCCAACAGTCCAAGCGGGAAGCAAACCTGCGCGATCAGGCGTCGCACTGCAAACACGCGTCCTTGCACATCCGGCGCGACTTTGGCTTGCCAGATCGCCTGGTTCGAACCGTTCAGGATGGGGATGAAAAATGATGCTAGAAAGGCGCCGATCAACCAGACGGGTAACGATTGGCCGATGCCCATCACGGCGATTCCCAACACACTACTCAACGCCATACCCGTCAATACGCCGTGAATGCGCTGTTTAGGCCCGCCCCATGTACTCATTAACAAGCCTCCGGCCACTCCACCGAGACCTGTGGCGGAGAGAACTATGCCGAGCGCCTGGGCGTCTTCGCCGGTGCGGGCCAGAATCATAGGCGAGAGGAGGCCAAACGAGAGTGCGCTGATCAGGTTGACGCCCAAAAAGATGAGTTGCAAGCCAAGCAGGCTAGGCCGTTGCCAGATATAGCTGAAGCCATACAACGATTCTTTCCAGATCGAGCCGCGACCCATTCGCCCTTCGACCGTCGTTTCCGGTTGGGGCACGGAGATGACCAGCAGAAGTGCAATCGCGAAGATGAACGTGACAATATCGATCAGGAGCACGCCGCCAACCCCAATGACGCCGATCAGCCCGCCGGCCAGCAGCGGCGCGGCGATGCCGGAGCCTGACTCGGCAAGCGCCATCATGCCGTTGGCGCGCGCGTAGTTCGCTTTGGACACCATCATCGTGATCGCGGCGGAGTAGGCTGGCCATTGAAATGCCTGGAATGCGCCCGCGAAGGCGCCGGCGGCGTAGATGTGCCAGAGTTGCAAGTTCCCGCTTACGAAGAGCAGCGCCAGCACAATAGTTGATAGACCGGCAGCGAAGTCGGTCAACATCATCACAAACTTGCGGTTCCAGCGATCAACCAGTGCGCCGGCAATCGGGCTGAGAAACACCGTCGGCCCAAACGCAAAAAAGATGATCAGCGCCATTGATGTGGCCGCGCCGGTTTCTTGCCATGCCCAGAGCGCCAGCGCAAACTGGGTCATCGCCGAACCGATCAGCGAAACAAGTTGTCCAAACCAGACGATGGAAAACGCAACCATTCCGGTGGGTTTGTTGATCGCACGTAGCATAGTTTTAATCCTGGTCATTGGGAGCTGTGGGCCTGGTTATTGGACAATCGGATGCCGCGTTTAGCTTCCCAAGGCTTCCAGCAACAGGTCGCCCTCTTCCGGTGAAATCCGACCTTCAGCGATCAGGCGCAAGATGGTTTCGCGTTCTTGCTCGATGTCGGGCGTCGCACGTGGTTTGGTCGTATCTGTCGGCGCGGCGTCCGCAGCCGTCGGCTGCTCAGCATCCTCGATATTGATACGGATGGTCTGACCAGTCGCCGGCGTGAAGGGTGCTCCCGGTTGCGCCACTGTCTCGATGTCAGGATCGGACGCCGACGATAACGGATCTGCGGAAGGCATATGCACGCGAATTTTGCCCAGCGCTCGCTCGACGGCCTCCAAGGCCCCGGCGACGCCCTCGGCGGCGGCCCGTCGCGCCTGCTCTTTGATTCGCTCCAGCCGCTCCGGATCAAGCCGCCATTCGCGGTCGTTAAACCGCACGTGCATAAGCGCTGCGCGCTCTTCGTCGTGATAGCGATGCTTGTGAGCGCGGCGGGCCTGGCGTTCTGCCTGACGTTGAGTGCGGCGGGCCTGACGTTCCGCTTTACGCGTCATATTTTCCGCCCAATCGACCCCTTGCGCGATGCCGGCTTCGTTGAGCGCTGCCATAATCTCGCGGGCGATCTCTCGCCCCATCCGGCCCAATTCACGGCCCAGGTCGGCCATTTCGCGCCCGAAGTCATCCATCTCGCGCCCAAAGCCGCTCCACGAAGAGCTGGAGCTTGATCGGGGCGCATCGTCGCCGCGCAACTCCAGATCGCCGCCGACTCGCAGATCGAGCCGGGCCGCGCCGTCGCCGTACACCAGCGTGATCGCACCGCCGCCGTCGCTGCTGCTGGCTGCGGTGCTGCGCCCGCGAATGTTGCCGCCAACCGCTGCGCGCAGTGTCAGATTAGGGTGTTCGGGCAATATCAGATCCAGATCGCCGCCGACGTGCATATGCATGCGGCTGTCGGATGGAAACGCTGTGTTGAGCGTTGCATTGCCGCCGATATGCGCCGATTCGATGTTGCCGCCAATGCCGCGCAGCTCGGCGTCGCCGCCGACATTGCCCACCTCCAATGCGCCGGTCACGTCACGCACCAGGCAGTCATCGCCGACGCCGCCGATTTTGGCGGTTGCTGCGCCGACTACCTTGAGATCGCCGCCAACACTTCCGAGCGCGATCTCTGCCGTTATGCTCTCGCTCACTGTGCAATCGTCTCCAACATGTCCGCAGCGCAGCGATGTGCTGATTGCTTTCGCGGTCAATTCATCGCCAACCGTGCCAATGATGGCTGTACGAACGTTCTTCAGCGCCAGATCATTCCCCACGGCGTCGATCTCAACCTGGTTTATGTCGCATATGCCGACATCGCCGCCGATCGTGCCGCGCGCCCGCAGCAGCGGCGTGTTGGTTATGCTCAAGTCAGCTTTCAGATTATACGCCTCGACCGCCTCGGCAATTGCGCTAAGCGTGACATCATCGTCAACGTCATGTACTTCGACGCGATGTACGCCCGTGATCTCCACATCGCCGCGCACCTGTCCAACGCTGACGGCGCAATCGGCGGGAACACGCAGACTCACATCTCCGGCGCAGCCCGCGATTACGAGCGCGTCGCCTTCCTGATACAACTCCGTCACGGTCTTTTCGGCGTCAACTTTGGCCTCGCGACCATTGATACTAGAGATATCCAGATCGCCGTCGATTCGCGAAATATGCACTCGCGGCATTGCGCCGACGGTGAATGTTTGCGTTGTCATTATCGCTATCTCCTTCTGGATTTTCAACCCGATTATTCCACAAAAATCTCGATGCGTTCGCCTTCTTCGAGATCTTGCCATTCCAATAGCCGCCCGCTGGCTCCCCGCTCGATAGCGTGCATGAATTCTTCCAGCGCGCTGCCGCTCAAGGTTGGCGCAAGGCGTGCGCCTAGACGCAACCCGACATTGATCAAACTCACCGGAATGGTGACGTTCACTTTCTGGCGATTGGTACGCAGATCGGTCACCTGGACTGATACGAGCCGATTACGGGCACGTCGTTCCGTCGGGCGCTCCGCGTTCAAGGCGTCAAGCAAGCGTGCGCCTTGTTCCGCCGAGATTTGCCCAGCTTCGATCAGTTGCAAAATGCGATCGCGCTCTTCGTGTAGCATATTCACGGCGTAACCTCTTTTAACCGCGCAACAGGCTCATCGCCTCTTCGACGCTGATCTCTTTGGCGGCCAGGCGGTCGAGTACGGCGCGCCGATCGACACGATGCTCGTTTTCCGGCGCGCCGCCCAGCACACTGACGATCTCGTCAAGACGGCTGCGCGCAGTGTTGTAGGCGATGTTCAGATCGGCGGCCAGTTTTTGAATATTGCCGCGATTTTTCACCAACAATTCGACGAAATCAATCTGCTCGCGGGTGAGTCGCCCGATCCAACCCAGGTTGAACCGACCCTCGATCTGAATGCCGCTCTCCGGGCACTCCAGCCGGGTAACGATCAACTCGTGGCCGCTGATCGGGTCGCGTGTGATCAACGGGTACATCACAAAACTCCTCTCGCTTGGTGATAATATGTATTGAGATAATGTTTATTATCAATTACAGAGAAATATTATCATCTCGATGGTGAAATGTCAATACTTCATGGTAATTATTTGCAATGAAGTGGAAGGAAATAGCAACAACGCAACGTGACGAGAAGAAACGCCGACTGATGGTCGGGTGCAGTGGACTGGCGCGTATGCAAGGACGCGCTCTTACAGCGGCGTGTTCTGCGCGTCGCTCAGGGCAGAAGCTGCTCGTGGATGACGGTGCGATAGGGGATGAAACCGCGCGCCAGGTAGTTGGCGAGTGCGTAGGGGCCGTCGAGCGTGCATGTATGCACCCAAACGCGGGTTGCGCCGTCATCGAAGGCGCGCTGAACACCGAGCGAGAGCAGGTGTTTGCCAAACCCGCGACCGTGGAACGACGGGAAAATGCCAAAGTAGGCGACTTCAGCCCCCGGCTCATCGGATGCGGCGTTGAGTTCGATATAGCCGACAGGGGAGCTGCGCACATAGAGGGGCAACAGCGTAACGGCAGGCTGTTCCAGGTAGGCGCTCAACGTCGCATCAGACCAACTCAGCCGATCAAGCCAGTAGTAATCGCGCCCGGCTGTGCCGTAGAGGAAGCGATAGAAATCGGGCGATGGCTCATGCGCCTCGATTGCCTGAACGTCGGGATTGTGGACAAAGGCAGGGCGAAAATGCGTCGGCGATGGGATGTGCAAGTAGGTCGTCGTGACCGTGACCGCTTTTGGTTGGCCGGAATATCTATCTCCCATCCTGCCATCCTTCGGTACAACCGTTACTTCAACGTCGCCTGCCACTCATGCGCCAGTTCATCAAACGATTTACCGTAGATGCCCATATAATCGGCGGAACCGGCGGCGCGTCCGCGCCCGCTGACATACAACGCGTTGAACTTGTCCCAGCCATATGTAACGGCGATATACTCAACGAAGCCGGCCCACATCTCATAGGCGATATTAGTGGGCGCAGTTCTCCCTAGCGCGGCCAGATCACCGCGATAACCGGCTTGGTACAACTCACGCGCCCGCACCTGGAAGGATGACGATTCGGACAAGCTGAGCCAATATTCGCCCGAAATCCAGGTTGCCAGGCCTTCCAGCAACACCAGGTCAGCCCGGCGTTGCGCCTCGTCGCCATAAGCGTCAGCCTGAAGCTGGTGGCCCAGTTCGTGCGCGAGAATGACCAGCGCACCGTGCAGATCATCGCTGGATCGCGAAAAGATATGAATGATGTTGTCCTGTGAATAAGCGATGCCGCGCGTGTCTCGGGAGGGGGCCATACCTCGACTATAGAAGCCAACCGAGACGCGCCGCGTCAATTCCTGGTCGAATCGGCGCTGGAGATAGTTGACAACATACTCGGCTTTGATCGCCAGATTCGCCACTTCCTCCGCGCTGTAGGTATTGCTACTGACATACACATCAAGCCGTCGCCCTGAATGAACCAGTTCGCCAGCCAGCACAGGAGCATTACCCGACAGAAATGTCGTCGGCGCGATTTTCTGATGCGATGTGTCGATGAAATCACGCCGCGCCAGTGTTGCAGTAGGGATCAAAGCTTGGGGTGTCGCTTTGGGCAGAGCAATATCTGGGGCGCGTTCTGCTATTGAAGTTGGCGATCCCGGCAATTGTTCAGCAGGATTATGGATAAGCAAAAAACCGCTGATAGTGAGAATGAGCAGAGTTGCCACAACAATGAATACAGTACGATACAGGCGTGGCACGTATCACACCTCCCGCGCGCTCAATCGTAGAACATGCCGAATTAAAAAACTATTAAGAATACGCCTATGATGCGAAGCTTATAGCACGAGTTGCGCAGCGTGTCAAAATTCGGCTATAGCCGGACGATATCGGACAATATTGGAGGCGCCGCATGCGGTCATTCTGAGCGAAGCGAAGAATCTCAGGCTCCAATAACGCCGAGACCTTGACCCTGAGCGAAGCGAAGGGTCAGGGTGATATGCAGCGTGTGTATCATCATTTGGTAGAGGCGCTGCCCAGAATGCGGGCAGCGCCTCTATTCATCGCATCATAGCACAGGACATAGCTACCAAACGAATTTGGATCTACCGCAAGCGGTCATTCTGAGCGCAGCGAAGAATCTCAGGTTTCCAATAACGCCGAGACCCTGACCCTGAGCGCAGCGAAGGGTGACATGCGGCTTGTTCATTATCGTTTGGTAGCTTCAAGGCTTTTTGATCATTCGCTTGAGATGTTTTGCGATGGCTTTGCCTCGACGGCGCTCGATCTGTCGGCGTTCCAACGCTCGCTCTTCGCCGGGTGCGCGGCGCGGTGCAGATTGGCGGCGGCGGTGACGTGTTGCAGGTTGTTCCTGTTCGTCAAGGGTTTCCAAATCATCGATGTCAACATCTTGTACGGTCATTCGCAGTCGTGGCATTCGATGTGTGCTCCTATATACGCGGCGGATCTTGTTCAAAGACGCGGCGCTCCATTGGGCTTGATGCCGAAATCCGTGGGTCGATAGCAAACTCCGTCGGGGGTTGGACGTCGATAGCGAGCTCGATAAAACCGTAACGCGCCCGTAAACGCCAACCCCAGGCGATCAACCAGTTGCCGATCTGGGCCAAAATCCAATACCGGAGAGATTCAGTTCGCGACGGTCGTATACGACTCGCGCGTATGGTGCGGTGGATTGCCGTGTTACGAAGCAGCATCTGGCGTCGTTCGCGAGCGAGATCAAAATGCAACCGGCAATATCCAGACATAGAAATGCTCCTTCGCAAAAGCGCTTCGCTAGCTATTATGCGTCAGTACGTAAGCGAACATAGCTATCGTAACGGGACATCGTAATGTCGCCATCTTCAACTGCTTGACGTATGGCGCAATCGGGTTCGTGCAGATGGGTGCATCCGCTGAAATAGCAGTCATTGACGAATGGACGAAATTCGCGAAAGTAGATGTCGATTTCGTCGGCTGGAATGTTCCACAAGCCAATTTCGCGAATACCAGGCGTGTCGGCGACATACCCGCCGCCGGGAACTTTGAGCGGGATCAACTCGGCGACTGTGGTGATATGCCGACCTTTGTTCAACGCTGCGCTGATCGCGCCCGTCGCCAGATCCAGATCAGGCTGCACCGCGTTAAGCAGGCTGCTTTTACCGACGCCCGATCTGCCGGTAACTACGCTGATGCGACCGTGAAGGCGCTCGCATAACGCATCAATGCCCTGGCGCGATGTGGCGCTTGTATAGAGAACCGGATAGCCGATGGTTTCATAGGTCGCGAAGAGGGTCTGCGCATCGGCTTCTTCAACCAGATCAACCTTATTTGCAATGATCAGCGTGTCTAATTCGCTATACTCACAAATCACCAGATAGCGATCGAGCATGCGGCTACTAAACTCCGGGCTGGTGCATGCAAATACCAGCGCCACCTGATCCACGTTGGCCACCAGCACATCCTCTTTCCAGAGGCCCCGTGATCCGGCCGATCGGCGGGCCAACTTGGTGCGACGCTCGTATACCGACTCGATGACCCCCGTTTTGGCGTCAACCTGAGTGACTTCGACTTCGTCGCCGATGACGGCGATGTCCGATGATTGCCGCTCTTTTTTCAGGCGTCCGCGCAGCTTGCATTCCAACACGCCGCTTTTGGTGTCTACCCAGAAAAAGCCGCTTTGAGCACGGAGTACTAATCCAAGCATACGTTATTCCTCCGCCTGATTGGTTGGCTGATCTCTGCCGGTCAAGTCTTCGCGTATGCGTAGATCGAGCGTTTGCAGACCCAGCACATCGAAGGCAAACGCCACAATGCGTTCCACCAGATGGCTGGCTTCGCTCCCCAATACCTGGTCGGCCGGCAACTCGATCATACCCTGCGATAGCTCAGCAGGTTCATCAAGCGGGTTGTGACATAACAATGAGCCGTCATGTTCGAGAATGATCACGGCAGTTCTCCGAAACTCATCCATAATATGATTCGCGTCGATCACTGATGGCGATGGATGTATTGACATCTCGGCGTTAGCGCCTCTTGCGTGCATTTTCATCGTTTTCCTACATCTGCAATCAATCTTTGCTTCCTCTGCCGAATTGCTGCTCCTGCACGACGCAAAAAAGCCGTGGAGCTTGCGCCGCCACGACCTGGATATAGTAAGGCCGTGGGCGCTTGGTCATCAGTCGCCCACGGCCGTTAGCTCGTTAGATGGAGGAAAACATCACCTTCTGAGCTTCGGTAGAGTGGGCGCACTGATGGCGCGATCAATCACAACCGCCGGCGCGCCGTAGCGACCGACGAAGCCGCGGACGTTACCGCAAAGCTTCATATTGTTGATTGCCATTGCCATCTGCGAATCCACCTTTCGTTGATTCGTAAAACTGGGCGTTTCCGTGTGTAAATTCTGTGTGTAGGGAAATCGTATATCCGGCGATAGCATAGCATAGAAGGCGAATGATTGTCAATCCCCTGGACATACGACTTTAGACCGACCCCTGCTGCCTCTGGCGCTATCTATTCGGTTGTCGCCGTCGGCACCCAACCGTCCCGTACCACAATTTGCTGCCCTTCCGAGCTGAGCACAAAGTCGACGAACGAGCGGGCAAGCGGGCGACTCAGCGGCCCGATCAGCAACTGGAGCGGGCGCTTCAGTTGATAGCTATTATCCTGTGCAGTTTCCGGGCTAGGGTTTACATTATTAATCGCGATAACCTGAACCCCGTCGCCAATATTGCCGAAGCCGACATAGCCGATAGCTTCAGGCGTGCTCGCGACGCGCGCTTCGACTTCGCCGGCAGTAACCTGTGTATCGGCATTTGCGACAGGTTCCTCGTCGTCGAGAACGATCTCGTCGAAGGCGCCGCGCGTTCCGGAGCTAATTTCGCGAATTACCGGCAGGATCGAAAGATCTGGGCCGCCAACTTCCGACCAGTTGGTGATCTCGCCCCTATAAATGCCGCGGAGTTGTTCTGCCGTGAGATTCTGAACCGGGTTGGTGGGATGCACAATGATAGCGATAACATCGATGGCAATCTGAAAATTCTCCATTCCCTCGCGCATCTCTTCGGGTCTGAGTTCACGTGAGACCATTCCGATGTCAACTTGTCCATCCTGAATGGCATTGATGCCGACAACAGAGCCGCCGGCCGCTATTTCTAACTCTACATTGGGATGGCGATTGCGAAACTCTTCAGCAAGCTGTTCTATCAGCGGTTGAATAGTCGTACTGCCGGCAAATGCTAAACGACCGCTGAGACCATTTGGGGTTGGGTCAGCGGTCGGCGTTGCAGGTGACGGGCTTGCAGAGCAACCTGCTACCATAACAAGTACGAGGATGGCCAAAAAACTGAACCGCATACCTTCTCCACTCCTTTTCTTGTGCCTAATCCATCAGCGCCGGTAAGTCTCGATGACATCGCGTATTCCGTTTACTTCGTATTGCTCAAGATCAGAGCTTTGGACCGGCTCGGTCGTGTGGGCGTGCAATCGAATCCAGAAGCGACTTCCTTCGCCCTCTACGCTGCGGAAGCCAATCTGGCCGTTGTGGAGATGCACCAGGGCTTTGGTAATCGCCAACCCCAATCCTGTGCCGCCGACTTCAATACTAAGAGGATTACCGGAACGGAAAAAGCGGTTGAAAATATGGGGTTGATCAGCTTCTTTGATGCCAACGCCGTTATCTTCGATCTCGATGACGACGGATCGGGAGTCAGTTGCTGACCAGTCTTGATCGCCGGCCGGGCTGGGCAGCAACGTAGGATCATTCAATTCATAAGCTCGGATCCAGACGTTCCCGCCGGTGTGAACATACTTCACCGCGTTCGAGATCAAATTCATCAGCATCCGCCGCAAGTGCATGCTGTCGATCCACAATGGCGGAAGATTTTCGGAGATGTCGGTGTCGATGTGGGCCTGGCGCTGTTCGATCAAGCTGCGCAAACTTAGCATTGCTTCATCGATAGCGCTGTCAGCATGAACCCAGCGCCGTTCGAGGCTAACTTTGCTCTGCTCAATGCGCGCCATTTCCAGGAGGTCGTTTACCAGCGTGATCAAATTATTGGTTTGACGTTGGATGACCGAGAGGAACAAGTGTTGTTCTTCGGTGAGGCTGCTTGCGCTTGTCAAGGTAAATAAATCGATGTAGCCTTTCAACCCGGACAATGGTGTGCGCAGTTCGTGCGATGCGGTGGCGATAAATTTGCTCTTGGCCCGGTCGGACTCAACAGCGCGGGTGATGTCCTGTAACACCATAACTGCACCGATGTGAATTCTGCCGCTGCCCAGAATAGGCGCGCTTTGCAATCGCACGATGCGCAATCCAAGGGTGATATTCTCCTCAGTTATGGTCGCCTCAGGTGTGTGTAATTCATCGCGGATCTGATCGACAACTTGATGCATGCTCGTTGCCAGCACAGGATCCTCGACCTGAGCCAGATTACCAAGCGGCTGGCCAATCAACGCTTCCGGCGATTGGGACAACAATGAAGCGGCAGCCGGATTCAGGATGATGATGCGCTCCTCAAGATCAATGGCCAGTACGCCGTCGGCAATACTCTGGAGAATAGCGTGTAACTCGCCGGCGACCCGCGCGCGCTGATCGAGCAACTCAGCGATGGTGTCTGTTGCATGGTCAAACGCGCGTCCCAGTTGCCCAATCTCATCGCGATGGGTAAGATTTGCGCGTCGTGAAAGATCGCCGGCGGCAACAGTCTCGGCGACGCCTACAAACTTGAGCAATGGGCGGGTAAAGCTTTGCGCCAGCCATGCGCCGGCAAGCACCAGCACCAGAAATGTTGCGATATTGCTGATCAGCATGGCCTGTAAACTGGAGCCAACAATCGCATTAATTTCATATTCACTGCGTTGTAGGCGCAGCGGTATCGCCTTGCCGCCCAACTCAAGCGTGAACATCTGCACGCGATATCCGTTCCAAGATACTGGCGACTGAACCGCCTGAACATCGCCGTCACCGTTGACAATCATTACTTCGGTGGCTATGTCAAGCATACGACGGGTGCGCTGGAGCGCCTCGTTAATGTTTAAAAATGTGTAGGCGGTTCCGAGAAGCGCATCCTCTGCGGAATCGGAATGGCGAGCCAGGATCGGCGCTGCCCCGGCCAGCAGCCAGGTGTCTTCAAATTTGACGACGACAGCCTGGTCGGTGCTGGACTTGTTCAGCAAATCATTGCGCTCGTTTTCGCTCATCTTGCTCAAATACGATTGCGCCGCGATATTCACTCGTGGATGACCGTCGGCATTGAGCACCATCACTTGATCCAGATCGAAGCGATCGTACACGCTCAATGCCCGGCGATCCATATCCGGAACGCTGTTGCCGCCTGGATGCGCCTGATCTTCCTCAAGCGCCCGAATTAAGTCTGGATCGCGGGCCAATACCTGAGCGCTGGCAATAACTTCCGGCATATCCTGGATCAACGTGTCCATAATCCGGTGGGCATCCTCTGTAATCTGTTCGTCGAGAATACGATCGCGGGTGCGATCTGTGCTCAACAGAAAGCCTGCGATGCTACTTAGTAATGACAGAGTCATGAGGATGATCAGGGGAATGAGAATCTTGGCGCGAATGCCAATCGATTTCCAGTGAGGATACAGGCGCCGCAATTGCTGAGATGCCGCAGACGGCGTCGTAGAAAGGTGCTCGGTAAAAGCCACGCTGTCGGCCGTTTCGCTGACGAGTACGACACACCAAAAAATACCAGCAGCGCACAGGCTCACTGATATCCGGGCCTATTGTAGCGGGGTTTTGTTAAGAGCACTTTAACTAAGAATGTTGAAATGGTAAAAAAGACCTGCGACACGCGCCGCAGGTCTGCTCTGGAGTCTCTTCAGGACTGTATTATTCGTCGTCGTTGCGTATCATCGCATCAATCCCTGGCAATCGCGTACTGGATTGAAGCTAAGGGTTTGTTAACCAAGCAGCATAGCAATAAGCGCCTGCACGATCCAGGTGCCGATGACTGCTGCCGCGAGCGTTATCAGGATCTTGTTGCGATCAACCAAATTCATACTGGACTGGACGGCCAGGTACGCAAAATAGGCGCTGGCGATCAGTCCTGCCAGAAGCCATACCGGAACCAGGATAATGCCGATGATCGTAATGACCAGGATAAGCGTGCCAAGGGCGATGATCAGGGACAATGGGCCCCAGAAGAGCGAAAAAGTGTAGGCGACTTCGTCAAATGTGCCCGTGCCGCCCTGTTGTTGTCCAACATAATACACAATGCCCGTGAAGATGAAAAAGCCGATCAGGGTGTTGATAATGCCGCCGATAAACCCCGTAATGCCGCTGGACAATCCCAACAGGCCGGTAATTGCGGCAATAATGCCCACGTAGATCGCCGCCTGTACCATTGTTCCCTTGCGTTCATATCGCTCAAACGTGGCCACGCTGGGGTTGGTGATAACCTGGATGCTCTGGTTGATCATTTCGGGAATAGACGATTGTTCTGTCATAAGCGGTGTGGTCTCCTTCCTGCTTGAAGCGCAATTAAGATCTGTGTCGCCGTATAGCCGCCGTGTCGTACGCTCCAAAATTGCCGCTTGCTGTATATGCCGCATCCCTAGTACGTTTGCCTGGCGGCAGGAGTTGCAATACTATTATACCCCTACTATGCGGCGTGTTGTATGAACCTGTTTACACTATCTGATCGAAATATATCCCAACTTATCCCACGCTATCCCACACGATACATGCGTGTTGATTGGGATAACACACATGTGCGCAGTGTGCATGTGTTAAGCTTTTTTTGACGGGCGTGCCAAGAGTTTGTGGAACATGTGTTCGTAATTCTGGCTGTGTTATACTACTTTCCAGAGCATGTTAGTCTGAATCGCACGCAGTTTGCAGGCGCTCAGTAATCAAAGGCGCGATGTTGCAATGCCCTTCCGTGGCATATGCAAAGCCTTCGCGCCATTTCTTATGCGTGCGGTTGTGCGGATCATATGGAGCGGATATGAACAAATCGATCATCTATCTTGACCATGCTGCGACCACCGCCCTGGATCCTCAGGTGTTGGAAGCTATGATGACCTATTTCACCAATAATGCCGGCAACCCTTCCAGTATTCATCAAGCCGGGCGCATAGCTTTGCAGGCGCTTGACGATGCCCGCGAAACCGTGGCAATGATACTCGGCGCGAATCGTAACGAGATCGTGTTTACGAGCGGCGGCTCGGAAGCTGACAATCTGGCAATTAAGGGCGTAGCCCTGGCGCAACAGCAGCGTGACAAGGGCAATCATATTATTACCAGCGCCATTGAGCATCACGCGGTTCTGGATGCCGTCCAGTATCTGGAGCAGTTTGGTTTTGAGGCGACGTTGCTGCCGGTCGATGATCGCGGGCTGGTGAATCCCGATGATTTGCGCGCAGCATTGCGCCCCGATACGGTGCTGGCGTCGGTGATGTATGCGAACAACGAGGTCGGGACGATTCAGCCAATCGCTGAGTTAGGCGCAATCTGTCGCGAGTGCGGAGTGCCATTTCACACCGACGCAGTCCAGGCTGCCGGTTCGTTGCCGCTGGATGTCGACGAGTTGAACGTTGATCTTCTCTCGCTCGCGGCGCATAAATTCTATGGCCCCAAGGGCGCAGGCGCGCTCTATGTCCGGCGTGGCGTACCATTGCTGCCGCAAATCAACGGTGGTGGCCAGGAGCGGCGCCGCCGGGCGGGTACGGAGAATATTCCCAGCATTGTAGGTCTGGCGCAAGCGCTCGCGCTAGCTGAGGAGCGCCGACCGGCTTATGTCGAGCATTGTCGTATGTTGCGCGACCGTCTGATCGATGGCGTCCTTGATCGTATTTCCGGCGCGTGGCTCAATGGCGATCGCATCCAGCGGTTACCAAACAACGCGAACCTGGGCTTCGATTGTGTTGAAGGCGAGAGTGTGTTGCTTCTGCTTGACCAGCGTGGTGTGTGCGCGAGCAGTGGCAGTGCATGTTCAAGCGGCTCGCTTGAGCCGTCGCCTGTATTACTGGCTATGGGGCAATTGACCGATGATGCGATTGCGTCGGTGCGCTTTTCGATTGGTAAAGATACTGCGCTTGCCGACATTGATGACGTTCTGGCGATGTTGCCCGACATGATCGGACAGTTGCGAGGAGTAATGCCTTGCAACCGCGTCCAAAACAGTTCGGTGGCGGTTATGTGAAGCGTCCGTCCCGACAGGGTATGCGCATCATAGCGTGATCACACCGTAATGCTCGCTCCAGTCGCTACGTTCAAGTTCGCTGTACGAGCGCGCAATAATAATCACATCCTCGTGATGAACGGTAAGATCCAGACGAGGCGGGCGATGCTTGCGATTGGGTTCGGGCCAGTATGTGAATACGCGCATATGTACATCTTCGTCGCCCCATCGTTGCTGCGAAGATAGCGATGTTGCTTCCCGCGTTGACCGGTCTCGCGCTGCAGCTGCTTCTTTGCCTGCCGCTTCCCCTGTAGAGAATGCAGAAAGTTGTTCTTCCACACGCGTCAGCACTGCACGCATCGCATCAATGTTCGTTGCATCGGTTAGTCTATTGAAGCCATGTAGAGACAGATGAGCCGGCATCAATTCCAACGCCCGCGCAAGCTGCTGCTGCGCTTGCTCAAGGTTGTTCTGATCGAGCCAGGCATAGGCCAGACCCAGGGCGAACTGGTATTCGTCCGGCGCAAGCGTTTGTCCGGTCGTATAGATGTCGATAGCCGCCGTGACATTGCCAATGCGATAGAGTTGGTTAGCTCGATCTAGGAACTGGGAGGCGATCCAACGACGAATGTTGCCTTGATCTGGGTGCTGCTCAGCGACCGATAGCAAGATAGCGTATGCCATCGGCCAGTCGTGGCGGGCGTGGTAGATGGCTGCGAGCCGCAGTTGTGCCTCGATATGACGCGGATCAAGCTGTACAATGCGCTGTAGTTCATTGATCGCCGCCTGTTCCTGGTCATTTGCTTGAAGCGCATCGGCTAGCTGCAGGCGGGCTTCCAGATCTTTTGGGGCGGTTTTGACGGTCTGGCGAAACAACGTGACGGCTTCGTCCGTGGCTCCTGCCTGGGTATAACAGGTTATCACGCGGGTGCGAACCCATTCCCATTGGACTTCGGTCAGATCCTCTATCTCGCTTTTGCCGCGCTTGCGCGTGCGCAACATCATACGCCACGTTTCAGCCGCTTGCAGCCAGCGATCCTGATGCTCATACGCCAGTGCCAGATTGTGCAACAGAGGTCGCGGCGACCCAAGACCGGATTGAGCGCTTAGCACGTGGCGCGCAGCTTCCCATAATTGCGCTGCATACTCCCAGTTCCGTTGTTCAATCGCTACGTGGGCGCAAATATCAAGTACGCGCGCCAACAACCCGCCGATTGCCGCGTTGTTGGTCAACCGTCGGGCGATATAGAGTGCGATCGGCGCAGCCTGATCGTAATCCTCTGCTTCGAGATAAGCGTTGATGATTTGGTAGGCCGACGCGTTCAGGTTGCCGACTACCCAGGGGGGTGCGGCTTTGTGCTCATACACCTCCTGCCATCTGGCGAATGCGCTTGCGATGTCTCCGGCCAGAGCTGCGGCGACGCCTTGGTAATAGCGGCGCAGAGTTTCAGCACGAGTTGTGGCGAGCGGGACGGTTGTATCAAGCGCGGCGAGGGCGGTCGCTGTACCGTCTTTAATGTGACGCAATCCCTGCCACAGAGCCGCATGCTCGCCTGATGCATATGCTGTCGCCGTATTGCACAGGAGATCGCGCACCGGCGCAAGCATTGCCAGGATCTGGGGCGTGCTGCCGGGAAGCTGGGCGATATCAACCTCCGGGTTCCGCTCAAGCTCGGCCAGCGCCAGCGCCATACCGACTGCCGACCAGTCGGGAGCCTGACGCAAAACGTCGCGGTAGTAACGACTCGCTGCGGCTATGTCGCCGGCCTGGTGCAACGCCATACCGAGATGATATTGATAGCGGGGGTCATTTGGTGCAAGCGAGATTGCCTGTTGCAGATCGGCAATGCGATAGTCGTGTTCTTCGGTGCGGATATGCTCCAGCGAACGGCGGAAGTAGGCTTCGGCAAGCGCTTCGGCGATGCGCGCTTCGTGGCGGAGCATGCCCTGCCACGAAGCGATAGCAGCGCTGAACTGTCCATCGTGGAAAGCCTGTCGTCCTTGTTGGATGTGGCGGTCGATCTCAGCAGTCTGACGTGCTGATTGCAGTTCGACCGGTCGTTTCGGTTCAGACATCAATCTCTACAATATGTACATGCTATCAGGCGCGGCTGCTGGAAGCGCCGGCCCGGACCGACTTCTTGCTCAGATCTTCGCCCTCGCGCTTGCTTTGCCAGATCGCCCAGATCAGCGTAACGCCACAGATGACCATCGCAATGATCACGCCAACGCTGCCCGGTTGAACCGTGACCACAATCGGCGCAATGATCAACGCGATCAGATTGATAGCCTTGATCATCGGGTTTAACGCCGGCCCGGCGGTGTCCTTCAGCGGATCGCCCACTGTATCGCCGACAACAGCGGCCTTGTGCGGATCGGAGTGCTTGCCGCCGAAAAATCCGTCTTCGATATGCTTCTTGGCGTTATCCCATGCGCCGCCGGCATTAGCTTGAAATACCGCCATCAACTGTCCGGTGAGGATAATGCCGGCCAGAAAGCCGCCGAGGGCTTCGACGCCAAGCAGGAAACCGACCATCACTGGAACGAGGACAGCGATCAACCCCAGGCTGATAAGCTCCTTCTGCGCTGCTGTAGTTGAGATGCTCACCGCGCGGGCGTAGTCGGGCGTGACCGCTCCCTCCATCAGGCCGGGAATCTGGAATTGGCGCCGGACTTCATGGACGATTTGGGAAGCCGCGCGCTGAACCGCTCGGATCGTGAGTGACGAGAAGAGGAACGGTACAGAACCGCCGATTAACAGTCCGATAAAGACCGTTGGCGCCGAAATATCAATTGCTGTAATAGGAGCCTGGCCGATCTGGGCCAACACTTTGTTGACATCCGTAAAATAGGCACCGTAGAGCGCCACTGCGGCAATCACCGCCGAACCGATGGCAATGCCTTTGGTTACGGCTTTGGTGGTGTTTCCCACAGCATCGAGGTCATCCATCACATTGCGGGCGTTTTTGTCCAGTCCGGCCATCTCGCCGATGCCGTTCGCGTTATCGGAGATGGGGCCAAAGCTGCCCATCGAAGTCGTATTGCCGGTGAGTGTCAGCATCCCGATGCCCGTGAGGGAAACGCTGTAGAGGATCGACGTGAGCTGGATTATGTCGGCCTGCGCCTGCGGCATGCCCTGGGCTACCAGCGTTACAGCGACTCCGCTGTAGATCAGCGCCGATGCCAATAGCGAGAGGGCGATGACCATAATCGACCAGACGCTTGACTCCATCCCCAGCGCCAGGCCGGAAAGAATATTCGTGGCCGATCCGGTCTGCGCGGCGCGACTGGTCTCTTTCACCGGGCCATAGCGGGTAGAGGTGAAGTATTCGGTGAGCTTATCCAGCGCGATGGCCAGAATAATGCCGACAACTGTCGCCAGAAAAGGTCGCCAGTCGACTGCGCCTGTGCGCGGATCGAGCATATAAAACCAGGTGAATGCTGCGAAGCCGATCACCGAAACAACAGCGGCGCTGTAAAATCCCTGGTTCATAGCTGCCATAGCATTGCGCCGTTTTTCATCGGTGCGCACAAACTGGTTGCCGATGACTGATGCCACCACCCCGATTGCCCGCAGAACCAGCGGAAAGATAATGAAACGAAGGTCGTAAGCGCCGTCGCCAAGCGTGCCGGCAACGGCATCGCCCAGCACCAGGCCCAGGATCAGCGCCGAGACGAGCGTCACCTCGAAGCTCTCGAACACATCGGCGGCCATCCCGGCGCAATCGCCCACATTACCGCCAACCAGGTCGGCGATGACAGCGGCATTGCGCGGATCATCTTCTGGGATGTCGGCCTCCACCTTGCCCACCAGGTCGGCTCCCACATCGGCGGCTTTGGTATAAATGCCGCCGCCCACACGCATAAACAGCGCGATCAGCGAGCCGCCAAAGCCAAACCCAAGCAACGCATCGGGTGCGGCGATGCCAAACACGATGAAAATGAGCGTACTGCCGAGCAACCCCAGCCCAATCGTCAGCATTCCGGTGACGGAACCTGACTTGTACGCGATTTGCATCGCCAGGTTATAGCCCTTGCGTGCTGCCGCAGCGACGCGCACATTGCCCTCGACGGCCACATTCATCCCAACGAATCCGACCACATACGAGAACAGCGAGCCCATCAGAAAGGCGATTGCCCGGCCAAGCGCTACCCACAAGGTCGCCAACTCCTGGCTGCCGAAACGCTCCACCGCTTCATTCGTAGGCGGGATGATCCAGACGCTTGCGGCCAGGACAAAGGTCAATACAACGATTAATATGACGATAATGCGAAACTGTCGGCTCAGGTAGGCGGTTGCGCCATCCTTGATGAAACCCCACACCTCCTGCATCCTGGTCGTGCCTTTATCCTGGGCCAGGATCTGGCTGCGAATCACGAATGCGTACCCTATTCCGAGCAGAGCGATAGCAAGCACCGACCAGACCGCATTTGTTTCAAACTGGGTGAGATCCTGCATACAGCCAACTCCTTCGTTGCGATTGGCATCGCGGCTATCTTGCGTATCCGCATCAGGGAGCGTGCGGGCCTCTTGTGGCAGTGCGAACAACAGCGACGATATACTGTCGCCTGATCATATTGCTTATGGAGGTTATGTTAGATCGTAATGAAGGCATAACGGCGACATATTCTAGCACGAGCCAATGGCCATTGCAAAGCATCGATTCGGTATGTAGACAGGCGATGATCATCCTGATGTTTCGATGATTGGCGACTACTGTAGAGCTAATCTCGCTGCCGCCGTGGCGAGACGCTGCGGCGAGTCTCTGATCGTCAGCATATGATGCATGCTATAATGCTCTATTGAAGGTGATAATCTTCCAGCCCCATAGAGCGTTTCGATAGTGAAATAACGGCATATGCCGGGGAATGGAGAATTCCTGAATCAACTATGAAAGAGTTCTTTCGTCGGAGCAAAAAAAGCTTCTCTGCCGAACAAAGCCAATCACGGGGGACGTCAGTCCCTGATGATATGTGGGTAAAATGCCCAGCTTGTCGCGAGTTGGTCTATAAGAAAGAACTTCACGATAACCTCAAAGTTTGCCCGAAGTGCGACCATCATATGCGACTGAGCTCGCGCGAATGGCTAGCGATGTTTGACGCCGGATCGTTCGTGGAATATGACGGCGACCTCTGGCCGATCGATCCGCTGGGCTTTACTTCGCCCGATGGAACCTATGCTGAGAAGCTGGTGAAGACCCAGGAACGCACCGAAATGCCGGATGCCGTTATCAGTGGAGTGGCGCGCATTGAGGAACGCACGCTGGCTCTGGCGATCTGTGATTTTAGCTTTATGGGCGCTTCGATGGGAAGCGTGTATGGCGAGAAGATGGTACGCGCCGCCGAACGCGCCGCCGCTATGGGCATTCCGTTGTTGACGATCAACAGCAGCGGCGGCGCTCGCCAACAAGAAGGGGTGATCGCCCTGATGCAGATGGCCAAGATTACAATGGCGCTCACCCGTCTGGCTGAAGTCGGCCAGCCCCATATAGCATTGCTGGTTGATCCATGCTATGGCGGCGTAACTGCCTCTTATCCCTCTGTCGCCGATATTATTATCGCTGAGCCGGGCGCTAATATTGGGTTTGCAGGCAAACGGTTGATTGAACAGATTGTGCGCCAGAAGTTGCCCGCTGGATTTCAGACCGCCGAATTTATGCTGGAGCATGGTATGATTGATATGGTGACGCCACGAGGCGATCTTCGCACTGTGCTCAGCCGGGCGCTGCGCCTCTATAAGCATTCATCGTCGGCGTTTCGCGTTCATACCTTCGTCTCCGATATATCATCCGGGCGATATTAAACAAGCTTATGGATCGAACGCACCAGCCCGATCAACAAAGCCTGACTCCCTGGGATCGCGTGCAACTTGCCCGCCACCAGCAACGACCGCATACGCTCGATTATATCCAGGGGTTATGCGAGGATTTCATCGAGTTGCACGGGGATCGGCGCTTTGGCGATGATCCGGCTATGGTGGGCGGGCTGGCCAGCTTTGATGGTCAGACGGTGGTCGTTGTCGGCCATCAGAAAGGGCGCGATACGCGCGAGAATGTCAAACGCAACTTTGGCATGCCCCACCCGGAAGGTTATCGCAAAGCGCTACGGCTTTTTCGCTATGCGGAGAAGTTTGGCTTCCCGGTACTCTCGTTTATCGACACGCCTGCCGCCAATCCTGACAAGGAAGCTGAAGAACGAGGGCAATCGAACGCTATCGCCGAGAGCATCTTGACGATGTGCGAGTTGCGTACACCAATCATTGCCAGTGTGATCGGCGAGGGCGGCAGCGGCGGCGCTCTAGCGATTAGCGTCGCAGACCTGATATTGATGCAAGAAAACGCCGTGTATTCGGTCGCTTCGCCTGAAGCCTGCGCCTCGATCCTTTGGCGTGATTCATCGAAAGCGCCAGAAGCGGCGCTCGCGATGCGCATTACCGCAACCGATCTGCTCGATCTCGGCATTGTTGATGAGATTATCCCGGAGCCTGAAATCGGCGCCCATACCGATAGCGAATCCGCGATAGCGATCCTTGGCGAACGATTGCGCGAATATCTCGCCTATGTGCGAACTTTGAGCATCGATGATCTGCTGGAACAGCGTTATATCAAGTATCGCGCGATTGGTCAGTATCAGGAGCGCGCGCAATTGGCCCTCGACGCTGCACTGCATCCATAAAGAAACAGATCTCTAGCATCCGGCAACCACGCTGCTGCGTTGCGCGAAGATCGCGCCCGCCATCAATGATGCTGGATGATGCGCCTGTTCTTGACCGCGAATGGTATTCGATCTGGTTGCCGTTTGATCGCCTTGTTCGCTGGTTTCTTCAGCTCAGGCCGATGATCCCAGCCGGGGGCAGTAGGGCGCCGGACTTGATGTTGACATAAATTCTTGACGCTCGCTGGAAACGTTGCTATAATGCTGGTGCCTGTATTACAGGTGTTCCTCTCAATGACTCCCTAAGACCTGAAGTTGTATAGCTGATTATCAGAGATGAGCGAACGAACGTATCGCTTATGGAAGTGCATCACATTTGACCCTATACACGCCAGGCTTCGTGGATCACTGTATCAGTAAGCAACTCAGGCATCCGTACATTAGCATCACCGCCAGAAAGCATTCTATATTACCGTAACAGCCTGCCAATGCAGGCGTATTTGGTAAGACAGTGTTGTTTCTACCGTTAGTGTTTCGATGCTGTGTCGCAATACTAACGATTGTTTTCTCAGCAGGAGGATTGCAGATGAAAACCTTGAGCGGCGCATCGCTCCTGGACTTCGTCAGTGAACGCCAGGATCGGACAACATTCCAGAACCTGAATTGGACGGGAATGTTCAAGGACTATCTTGATATCGTCACCGAGGATCCCAAGGTTACGCGCAGCGCCTTCCGTCGCATCTACGACATGATTATGTCGTATGGCACGGAAGAGTTTATAGATGCGAAGAAACGGCTCATCCGCTATAAATTTTTCTCCGACGATTCGTTTGACGGGGATGATGCCATCTTTGGCCTTGAGATACCTTTAATGCGCCTGGTCAATTTCTTCAAAGGCGCAGCTAGGGGCTATGGCACCGAGAAGCGCGTGTTGTTGTTGCATGGTCCGGTGGGGAGTTCGAAAAGCACTATCGTGCGGCGCTTAAAACGCGGCCTGGAGCATTATAGTCGGACGGACGGCGGTGCTGCATATACATTCGATTGGTATCCCGGCCATCTAGATGAGGGCGAAGATGCGCTGGCCATTCCAGAGGATAAGTGGGAGCCATGCCCGATGCACGAAGAGCCGCTGGATCTCGTTCCGCTCGATTTGCGCAGTTCGTTTCTTGAGCAACTCAACGCAGAGCTTCCCGAAGATCAGCATATCAGTATTCAAGGCGATTTGTGTCCGGTTTGTCGCTTTCACTATCGTGAATTGATGCGGCGCTATGCCGGTGACTGGACCAAGATGGTTCACCATGTGCGCGTCCGTCGCTTACTCTTCTCGGAACAGGATCGTATCGGCGTCGGCACGTTCCAGCCCAAAGACGAGAAGAATCAGGACAGTACGGAGCTTACGGGTGATATTAACTACCGCAAAATTGCCATCTACGGCAGCGACAGCGACCCCCGCGCTTTTAACTTCGATGGCGAGTTTAACATCGCCAACCGTGGCATCATCGAGTTTGTCGAGATGCTCAAGTTGGACGTAGCATTCTTGTATGACTTGCTCGGCGCCAGCCAGGAGCATCGTATCAAGTCGAAAAAGTTTGCCCAGACCGACATCGACGAAGTTATCATCGGGCATACGAATGAGCCGGAATATCGACGCCTGGAAACAAACGAGTTTATGGAGGCGTTGAAAGACCGCACGGTGCGTATCGATATTCCGTATGTTACACGCCTGCGCGATGAGTTGAAGATTTATGAGCGCGACTTCAACAAGAAGAAGGTGCGTGTGCATATCGCTCCTCACACGCTGGAAATGGCCGCAATGTGGGCAATTCTGACGCGCCTGGAGGATCCGAAGAAGCCAAATCTGACCTTGCTCCAGAAGCTCAAGCTCTACAACGGCAAGTCGCTGCCTGGCTTCACCGAGGACAATATCAAGGAGCTGCGCAAAGAAGCTCAGCGCGAAGGTATGGATGGCATCAGCCCGCGCTATATCCAGGATAAGATCAGCAACGCCCTGGTGTCGAATCAGGAAGAAGGATACATCAACCCCTTTATGGTGCTGAATGAACTGGAGGGCGGGCTGAAGAATCACGCGCTGATCAAAAGCGACGAAGATCGCAAGCGCTATCGCGATCTGCTGACCATCGTACGCGAGGAGTATACCGAGATCGTGAAGAATGAAGTGCAACGGGCGATTAGCGCCGATGAAGAAGCCATCAAGCGCCTGTGCGGCAACTACATCGATAACGTCAAAGCCTATACGCAGCGCGAAAAAGTGCGTAACAAATATACCGGCCAGTACGAAGAGCCGGATGAGCGGCTGATGCGCAGCATCGAGGAGAAAATCGAAATTCCCGATTCGCGCAAGGACGACTTCCGCCGCGAGATTATGAATTACATCGGCGCGCTCGCCATTGAAGGCAAGACGTTCGAGTATTGGACCAACGAACGTCTTCACAAAGCGCTTGAGTTGAAGTTGTTCGAAGATCAGAAGGATAGCATCAAGCTGACATCGCTGGTCTCACAAGTGATCGACAAAGACACGCAAGAAAAAATCGATGTCGTCAAGGCCCGTCTGGTGCGCGACTTTGGCTACAACGAGCAAAGCGCCACCGATGTGCTCAACTATGTCGCCAGCATCTTTGCTCGCGGCGACACACGGGCATACTAAGTTGTCGATCAGAATGCCATGATGCGGCAGAGGCGCGGTGAGAGGTTTGTACATAGCGTGCGTCTCTTCTCTCATCGCGCCGTCTATTCCAACCTTCAGGTCAACATGGTTTGAGCGGAGTAAGTTGATTATGGCCCCTATGTCTATCCGCCGCGCCGAACGCGATCTCAATCGCTTTCGTCAGATCGTGCGCGGAAAAATTAAAAAAGACTTGCGCAAATATATGTCCCACGGGGAGATGATCGGTCGCCAGGGCAAACGCTATGTCAGTATTCCTTTGCCCCAGATCGACTTGCCCCAGTTTCGCTATGGCGCCAAAGAGGGCGGCGGTGTTGGCCAGGGCGACGGCGATGTCGGTGATCCGATTGCGTCCGGCGATGGCGAACAAGGAATGGGCGAAGCTGGGAGCGAGCCGGGCAGCCACGTGCTGGAAGTGGATATCACCCTGGAAGAATTGGCGCAGATCCTCGGCGAAGAGTTGCAACTGCCAAACATCGAGCCGAAGGGCAAAAAAAACATCATCAGCCAGAAGGATCGCTATAGCAGTATCCGGCGAACCGGCCCCGACTCGTTGCGCCACTTCAAGCGCACCTACCGCGAGGCTTTGCGTCGGCAGATCTCGGCGGGCGATTACAATCCCGATGATCCGGTGATCGTTCCCATTCATGAAGATATGCGCTATCGATCCTGGAAAGAGACTTTGATGCCGGAGAGTAACGCGGTCATCATCTATATGATGGACGTATCCGGCTCAATGGGTTCTGAGCAGAAGGAATTAGTGCGCATTACCGCGTTCTGGATCGAAACCTGGCTGCGCTCGCAGTATAAAGAGATCGATATGCGCTACATCGTGCATGACGCGGCGGCCAAGGAAGTCGATCAGGAGACGTTTTACCATATTCGCGAGGGCGGCGGAACCAAGATATCCTCGGCGTATAAACTGTGCAACCGGCTGATCGATGAGCGCTACCCTGCCGCCGAATGGAACATCTACCCGTTTCATTTCAGCGACGGCGACAACTGGGGCGGCGGCGATACGCGTGAATGCATCGATTTGCTGCGCAAAGAACTCTTGCCGAAAGTGAATCTCTTTTGCTACGGGCAGGTCCGTTCACTCTACGGTTCGGGCCGTTTCGCACATGATCTCGAAGAATATCTGGGAAACGAAGACGATCTGGTCATCAGCGAAATTGCCGATCGCGATGATATCTACGACTCGATCAAGGATTTCCTGGGCAAGGGGAAGTAGCCGTGAAAAATGCTCAACTCTCGCCAGAACTCCAGGCTGCCCGGGAAGAGATCGAAGCCTATGCCCATGAATACGGTCTGGACTTCTTTCCAATCATTTATGAAGTATTGGACTATCGCACGCTGTATGAAACTGCGGCGATGGGCGGTTTCCCTACGCGCTATCCGCACTGGCGTTTCGGGATGGAATACGATCAGTTGATGAAGGGCCATATCTGGCAGGGCAGTACGATCTATGAGATGGTGATCAATACCAACCCATCGTATTCCTATTTGCTAGAGGGCAATGAAACCGTCACCCAGAAAATGGTGATGGCGCACGTGACGGCGCACGTGGACTTCTTCAAGAACAATATGTGGTTCGCGCATACCAATCGCAAAATGCTTGATGAAATGGCGAATCATTCTACGCGCATCCAGCGCCTCATCGATCACTATGGCTATGAAGTCGTCGAGGATTTTATCGACACGTGCCTCTCATTAGAGAATCTGATTGATTACCACGCACCGTACATCAAACGCCCCGATGCCCGCACGCAACGACCGATCGTCGGTGATGACGAGCCGATTGTAGTTGAGGGACTGAAGGTCGAACGCGAATATATGCGCGACTACATTAACCCACCGGAGTTTCTGGAAAGACGCCGACAAAAGCTCGAAGAAGAACGTCTGCGCCAGAAACGATTCCCGGAAAACCCGCAACGCGATGTGTTGTTATTCTTGCTCAACTATGCGCCGCTTGAAAACTGGCAACATACGGTGCTTGAAATCGTCCGCGATGAAGCCTACTATTTCGCGCCGCAGGGTATGACAAAGATTATGAATGAAGGTTGGGCCAGCTACTGGCACTCCAAGATTATGACCCAAAAAGCGCTTCAGTCTTCAGAGATCGTCAGCTTCGCTGATTTGCATAGCGGTGTAGTGGCTACCGGCGGCGGGCGGCTCAATCCCTACAAGCTTGGCCTGGAGATGTTTCGCGATATTGAGGAGCGCTGGAACAAAGGCAAGTTTGGCAAAGAGTACGATGATTGCGAGGATATTGCGGCCAAGCGTAGTTGGGATAAGCAACTTGGCTTTGGTCGGCAAAAAATCTTCGAGGTACGGCGACTCTATAACGACGTCACGTTTATTGATGAGTTCCTGACGCCTGAATTTGTGATGGAACAAAAGCTGTTTTCCTTCCGCTACAATAGCGATACCGACCTCTATGAAATCGCAAGTCGCCAGTTCAAGGAGGTGAAGGAGAAGCTGCTGTTTCGTCTGACCAACTTTGGCCAGCCATATATCTACGTCGAGGATGGAAATTACGCTAATCGTGGCGAGTTGTACCTGCGTCATCGCTACGAAGACGTCGAACTGAAGAATGACTATGCACGCGAAACGATGCGCAATTTACATAAAATCTGGACGCGTCCGGTTCATCTGGAAACAGTCGTGAGGGACAAGCGAAGTTTGATCACGTTCGACGGGCGCGATTTCAGTGAACGTCGTATCGATTAGGAGGTGGATATGTCAACGCTAGGGAAGCAAGTGATGGCCCGGTTGCGTCAATGGGCGCACAACGGAAGCGATGCAGTCATTATCCAGGCAATCGATTCGTATCAATTGCTTACTGTACAGAGCGGTCAATCGCGGGCGTGCCTGGATTTCTTCGATATTGATCGCTATAGCGCCACGTTGCGGATACTCAGTGTGTACACGAGTGCTAATGCAGCAATCGACAACACGATGATGCGATCGGCGCTGAATGCATACGCCGCCGAAATGGCGCGCCAGTTGAGCTATCTCGAAGAACCGCTGCAAACGCTGGAGATCGACGCCGATGAGTGTTGGGTGCAACTACGCTCGTCTCCGCCCTATCGTGAGGGGCAAGAACTGTTCTACTGGGAAGTTTTCGTGCGTCTTGATGATCAGGCTATGGCGACGCTGGCCCGCTATCACTGGGCGCCGGGTATGATCGAGCGAGAACTGGTACCGTATCCGGCAACGTTTGCGTTGCTGGCGCGAATAACCGACTCGATCCACGCTGCCCTGAGCACGCCGCTCGCATAACATTTTCTGGCGTCGCAGAATCGAATCCTCGCCTTCGGCGTTTATTTGCCGTATGCGGGGATTTTCGCTTCCATACTATGAGGAACGTTCCAGTGAGCCGGACAATCCAGGAGGCATTGGCGCAATCTGCAGAACGTCTGCGAGCAGCAAGTTCTACACCACGCCTCGATGCGGAAATCCTGCTAGGCTATGTGCTGGGGTGGTCTCGATCACGCCTTCTCGCCGAATTGACGCTCGAACTCGCCCATGCAGATGACGGCGCATTTCAGGCGCTGGTGGCGCGTCGAATGGAACAGGAGCCAGTCGCTTACATCATCGGACAGCGCGAATTCTATGGTCTGGATTTGCTGGTTGATCCGCGTGTGCTTATTCCGCGCCCTGAAACCGAATTGCTGATCGACCTGGCGTTGTCGCTCGCCGCCCGGCTTGCTAATCACGCCCGTCCGGTGCGAATTATCGATGTAGGAACCGGCAGTGGAGCGATTGCCATCGCTCTGGCGATCCGGTTGCCCGACGCGCGCATCTATGCAACGGACATTTCTCCCGATGCGTTGGATGTTGCGGCAGTAAACGCAGCTCGGCATCACGTCGATGCGCAAATAACATTGTTGCACGGCGATCTGCTGACTCCGCTGCCGGAACCCGTTGATCTGATCATCAGCAATCCGCCTTACACCATCCTTGCCGACATCGACGCCGATGTGCGACGCTTTCAACCCCATCTGGCGCTGGATGGCGGACGAAGCGGCTTAAATGCATATCAGCGCCTGCTTGCGCAAGCTCCCTCCCGACTGCGAACTGCGGGCGCGGTGTTGCTGGAAATCGGTGCAACCCAGGCCCCATCTGTAACAGCGCTGGCGCGCGCTGCCTTCCCTTCGGCGCACATTCAGGCGCACAGCGATCTAGCCGGATGGGATCGTGCCATTGCCATAGACACTGGCCTGATTGCATAATGGCGCAGTGCTTGCTCGATGGTATCATGCGACAGCGTAAAATATAGAGTTGCCGCTGAACAGCATGGGTGCAATACGACCTGTCATCCATATGTCATCCGTAGCCTTTGACTGGCTTTGGTCCTTCTATCTATAATGCAAACGAGATAGGAGGTACTCATGATTGCGCTGTTCGTTGCACTCGGCATTGCAGTTGTTACATTACTAGCGTTATTGCTCTGGTTCGTACCACATTTGCTACAACAACAGGCGTTGCGCAGCGCCAACGAATCGGCTCGGCTGCGCGATATGCTATTAGATATGCTCAACCAGCAAGAAGCCGTTACGATGCGACAGTCGCAACTCGGCACATCGATAGCGTATTTGCAAGATAAACTTGAGCAGTTGATCGAAGTGGATGCGCGCGGCGGCGCTGGGCAAATCGTTTTGGACGACGCTACGCTCCAACAGCTTGAAGAACGGATGAGCCTTATCCAGGGGCAGATTCAAGTCTGGATGGAAAACGGCAATGGTAATGCTCGCGCACGTACGAAACAGGATAATGAATCGTGGGCATATTTGCTGAGTCTGCTGGCTGCGATCCAAGATCGGGTCGGCGTGCTGTCAGCTGATAGAACTAATGCAACGATACATGTGCATGCATCGGCGTTGCTTGAAGAGTTGGAACAAGAAATGCAGCACCTGCACAATATTTCCGAGGACATCGCCAAGCTCCAGTGGCGACTCCGACGTTCGTTGAATGAACGTGAAACGAGCGTGTCATTGCTGCGCACACGCGCCGGCAGCGGAACAAACGAAGCAAGCGCATGTTGATTTGTGTAAAAAATGATGAACATTTGCGTTGATTTTTATGATTTTAATTTCCCTTTTCGAATTACTAGCTCGCATCGTACTTGCCAGGCGTTATAGCTATGAGCATCATTGTTATTGATAGTCAGGTTGTTCACTACGAGGTCTTCGGGCGAGGGCGCCCGATTCTGTTTTTGCATGGATGGCTAGGCAGTTGGCGTTATTGGTATCCAACTATCGAAGCTGTCGCTCAGCATTTTCGCACCTATTCATTCGATTTCTGGGGGTTCGGTGAGTCGCGGCGCAAGAGTACGCAGGAGAGTATTCAGAACTATTCTGAGCAGGTCGTGCGTTTCCTTGATGCGCTGGGCATCGATCAGGTGCAATTAGTCGGCCATTCAATGGGCGGCATGGTTGCGCTCAAGACCGCAATCAACCATCCCGAACGCATCACCTGTGTGGCAACTGTAGGCGCTCCGATCAACGGGAAGTCACTATCCTGGTTTTTGAAGCTCAACGACCGCCGCTCTTTCGCCAATGTCTTCGCTCGCTTGCCCTGGCTCCGACGATATCTGTTCCGTTTTTTTCTGGGTCAGACCGGTGATATGGCTGTAAGCGAGATCATCGATGATAGTGTGAAGTCTACCTCGCATACTTTGCAACGCGCGGTCAGTTCGATGTTACGCACCGATCTGACGCCTGAACTCCCCAGCTTACATACTCCTGCGCTCATTGTTCATGGCGGAAGAGATGACATCGTCGCCCCGAGGCAGATTGATCTGTTTGATCATATTCCCTCCGCAGAAGTTGTGTTGATGCCGAATAGTCGCCACTTTCCTTTCCTCGACGAGGCGGATCTGTTCAACGATGTCTTGCTGCGCTTCCTGCGACAGCCGTCTGCAACGCCTGCTCCCAATCTGACGGTGCGTGAGCCGACGTTGATCTCTTGATCGTACCCTCGTTTTCTTCAATTGCGCTGCAAGAATGATGTGACGCGGCTCAACCGCAAGCTACCAAACGATGATGCGTATGCTGCATGTCACCCTGACCCTGAGCGAAGCGAAGGGGAAGGGTCTCGATGGCCTGGGAATCCGAGATTCTTCGCTGCGCTCAGAATGACCGTATGCAGTGTCTCCAGTATTGTTTGGTATGTGCCAGTCTCGGCCCGCTGCGCTCTCCCCTCGCATACTCCTTTTCAGTAAGGGCGAAAGATGTTTCGCCCCTACGCTGCACTGCAATGCGGAATGTGCGGCTCGCCACTCACCACTCGTCACTTGCGCCAGACCGCTAGACGTGGTGCAGGGAAACCGCCGGTTCCTTCTGCGCGGCCTGCCAGGCCGGGTAGAGCGAAGCCAGCGCGGTGATAACGACCACCAGCACTCCTCGGCCCAGAACATCAGCGACGCTGACGGCAGGATAGATCCGGTCGCCGATCAGCGCGCCGATTTCGCCCATTCCCGACATGCCTTCGAGGCCAATCCCGACTTGGCTAAGCAACCCGACCAGGAGCGCGCCGAAACCGCAGCCGAGCGCCGCGCCGACCACGCCGATCAGCGCGCCTTCCAGCAGGAACAGCCCCATCACCTGGCGGCCCTTCATGCCCAACGCCGCGAGTACACCCATCTCGCGGGTGCGCTCGAACGCCGCCATCAGCATCAGGTTGAGGATGCCGATGCTGGCGATCAGCAGCACCACCAGCCCGATGAAGCTGGTGAAGGCCAGCTTCGTATCCATTGTCTCGCGGATTTCGGGCCGGAGCGTTTGCCAGGTATCGACCTCGTAGGCCGGCAGTTGCGACTGAAGCTCGCTCATCAACTGCGTCTCGGAACCGACGGAGTCGAGGAAGACCACCGCTGCTGTGGCCTGGTCGCGCAGGTTATAGAGCGTCTGGGCATTGGCCAGCGGCATATAGACCATACTTTTTTCAATCTCGGAAATGCCCAGGTCATAGATGCCAACCACCGTCATACTGTGCTGGCGCATCGCCTCATTCTTGCGGCGACCCAGCAGATTGACCCGATCTCCGACGCCAACCTCCAGACGCTCGGCCATCGCCTTGCCGATCACCACCGCATCGCGATCCTCGACGTGCAAAAAACGGCCCTCCACTATGTTGGCGGCCTGCAAGCTCAGCGGCGCCTCGATCTGCGGATCGAGCGCGGTGATCAGCACCGGCAACGTATTGCCGCGATTGCTAATCATACCGGCCGTATTGATCCGCGGCGTAGCGGCGACCACCGTTGGTTCCTCACTGACGACTTGAATCACCGCGTCGGTGTTTTCCAGCGGCAACAGCGGCGTGCGCGACGCCTTCTCGCGGTAGCCCGGGGCATGCACTTGCAAATTGCCGCCGTAGAGGCGCACCGCATTGCCGAAAATCGCCTGGTCGGATCCCTTGATCAGGCCGTCAAAGAGCAGCAGCAGGATCACGCTCAGCACGACCGCCACCAGGGCGATCACTGTGCGCCGCCAGTTGCGCCACATATTGCGCCAGGCCATTGTAGATATGCCGGCCATTGGCCAACCTCCTTCTGGGAACTGCGAAACGTGATCTGGTTCGCCTGCACGCGACCGTTCCGGTGAACCGCCGACCATTCAGAATGGTGGTGTTCACTACGGGGTCGGTTGTGCGACAGGCCGGTTAAGGCTCGATCTCACGGCAGACACCAGGTTGCGATACCCCGAGACGAGCAGGTTGCTCGCCGCATAGGTCGCGACGAACAGCACGGGATACTTCACCAGCGCCGGCACGTTCAGGTTCAACAGCAGCGTACCGAAGACCCCAATCATGATCACGTGGATAATGTAGACCCCGTACGAATTGCGGTTCAGCTCGCTCCAGAGCCAGCCGGTTCTATCGACATAGCGCTGGAAGGTGGCGATCATCAGGTACAGCAGACAGAGCAGCGCGAGATCGAAGCTGAGCCACCAGAACAGCAGGTAGAGCGGTGTCACCACAAAGCCTTGTGGATCGAAAAACGGGATCAGCCGAGCAAAGATGTGTACCGTGATCGGGATCCAGGCAATTGCGTTGATGACGATGTACCACAACTGGCCCTGCGGCTTCTGCGCAAAAACATTCTGCCGATAGCAGAGCGCCCCGAACAGAAAGGCCAGGAAGTAGACCAGCAGACGCTCATTCTCGAAATCCAGCACCGGTGTGAGCGTCCAGCTCCGCGCGCCGAATATGATGCCGATACTGATGCTGTAGATCAATCCGACGATAAAAGCGCCCGCGCCGGCGGCCCGTAATGGGATGACTGGAAGCTTGAACCCGGCCCGCGTGCCAAGCAGGTAGAGCATATTGAACAAGAACAGCACCGGCAAGAACCACAACCAGTTCTGGCTATTCGGGTTGGTGATGTGAAAGTAGGTATACCAGGGTTCCTGCGGCAGACCTCGCGAGTATAGGAAGATGACCTTATAGAGCGGGATCAGCGTGATCACTGCCAGCGCCCAGGGCAGCAGCAGACGCCGAACCTTCCCGACGAGGAACTCCCAACTGGTCTTGCTCTGGAGCGAGGCCGGCGCCAGAAAGCCCGAGATCAGGAACAGGGTCGGCATCACGACAATGTCAAAGACAATCCCCACAATCCCGACCCAGGTGATGGTGGCCGGGTCATCGACGATCCAAAACCAGCCCCACAGACCAGCCGCCTCGTAGACGCCCCCGACGTGGTAGAGCACAACGAGCAGGATGATGATGGTTCGGAGGTTGTCCATCCAATGAATCCGCTGCGGCAGAACGTTGTTGCTTGCCATTGCGTTGTCTCCTGAGTGTAGCATTCACCGTGTACCGGTGAACCACTCGTGTATCGTCTCGACATCGATCAATTGCAGGCGACCGGGCTCCGCGCCGAGGACGCGCTCCATTGCGTCGTTGTAAGCCGCGACGACGCGCGCGGCGCGGGGCCAGAGCGCATCGTTCGGCTCGTCCGACAGCAGCATTTCGACCAGGGCGCTGCTCAGGCCCTGCAACAGCGTGAACGCGATCGCGCCGGCCTGGTCGGGAAATGCCGTGTTCAGCCTGCCCTCGGCGACGCTGGATTCAATCAGCGCTTCGAGGAACGGGGTCAGGTGCTGGATGGTGCGCGTTTCCATCTTCTGGCGCACAATCGCGTTGTCGTCGGAATACCAGACCCGCAGCAATCCGAAAAACAGATCCTTCTGGGCCGTCTTCCAGCGCCCGATCGTATCGAAGAAGCTCTGCAACTTCGCGGTCGCCGAAAGGTCGGGCCGGTCGATGATCTGGTTCAGGATCTGTTCGATCTCCGCGAGCAACTGGTCGAGCAGCCCTTCGAGCAGATCCTGCTTCGATGAAAAATAGTGATAGAAGGCCCCCTTCGAGATCTGCAATGCGTCGAGGATGTCTTTAATCGACATCTGCTCGTAGCCTTTGCTGTAGACCAGCCGCCGGGCGGCGGCGATTATCTCGCCGCGCTTCTCGGCGTAGTCTTGCTCGTTGACTGTGCGGGCCATACGCCACGAACCTGAAGCTATAAATAAACCGACTGTAGGTTTATTATAGATCTGGAGATGGCAGGTGTCAAGCGTTGTGGTACGAGTGATGCGTGATGCGTGGCGAGTAGGGTATACGCGGGGAGGTTGAAGCGAGCTGAGACCTTAAAATACTGTGTCCAGGGTGCATCTGGCGGTAGGCTCTGCTATATTATCAAAGACCTTTGCGCGTGACGTCGTCTGACAGATTGGTTTCGTGGCACACGTCGTTCGCGTGTGCCATCAGGTCGGGTAAAATCTGACTGCGGCAGCCGCCAGCAGGCAAGCACAAGGCGGAAAGGCGAAGCCGGCCATTATAATGGCCATGATGCGGAAGCTTATAGGATTGAGGTGTAGTATGGAAGGAACTCGGAAAATCCTGTTAGTAGATGATGAACAACCTATTATTGAGCAACTGATCCCGATCCTTGAACGGGCGGGCTTTGATGTAATCTCAGCCCCCAACGGTGAAGAGGCGCTACGCCAGATAGAAATTGCCTCACCTGACCTGATAGTGTTGGATGTTATTATGCCCCGGCTGGATGGTCGGGGGGTATTGCGTCGCTTACGTCAAGCGAACAACTGGATCCCCGCCATTCTTCTGACACAGGTAAATGAGAGTGTAGACCGCATTATGGCTCTCGAGGAAGGGGCAGACGACTACCTCAACAAACCCTATGATCCCCTGGAACTGATCGCGAGGATTCGAGCAGTATTGAGACGGATACGCCCCGGACAGCCTCCGCTCACCGCGGTTCAACGCCTGGTAAGCGGGGAACTCAGCCTTGATCGGGTTGCGCGAAAAGCCTTCCTGAACTCCACCGAGTTGTCACTTACTCGTCAGGCATTTGCTTTGCTTGAATATCTCATGACCCACTCCCATGAATTACTAAGCCGGGAGAGACTCTTAAATTCAGTCTGGGTTTGGAATTACGAGACCGGCACCCGTGCGGTTGATGCTCGTATTTGTGAAATACGTCAGGCATTAACAGATGATTCAACCCAACCACGCTATATTGAGACTGTCATAGGCGAGGGGTATCGCTTCATATCGGACGTATCTGGAACGTAGGGCAGCAATTGGCGAGTCTGACACCTTACGGCTGAGTAAGGTGAGTTAGGATAGCGATGCGCCTCGGCATTGCCATCACCTGTGACCCATAATCAAAGGAGAAAATGAGCAGGAGGACACCATGAAGATGTTACTCCGTCGCCGGTTTGTCATTATTGTTGTCATCATTATAGTATGCAATATTATATTGGTAGGTTCGCTTTGGCGTGGTATTTTGCCGAATCCCATCTTAATCGTTACGCTAGACTTTGGTTCAGTATTAGCATTGTTAGCGATCCTGACTTTGGCAGGATGGGGCGGGTTTTCCTGGACACAAAGCCAAAACCAACACCAGATGCGGGACGATTTTGAGCAGGAGCGGCGCACGTTCGAGGATCAGTTGAAAGCAGATCGGCGACGCTTTCTTCAGCGTCTGAACCACGAGTTTAAAAACCCGCTCACCACAATCCGCGCCGCCATCACCAATCTTCGTGTGTTATCACATCCCTCCATTTCTCAAAGCACTCTGGATACGATAGAAAACGAAACCGTTCGCCTCAGCGCCTTTGTCACCGACTTACGAAAGTTGGCCGATTTAGAGGTTTGTCCTTTAGAAAAAACTAAAATAACTATAGAAGATCTGCTGCAAGAGGTGGTCGAGTCAGCTGGAGAACAGCCGGAAGCCAGAACGCGCCATCTGACGCTGCATCCTTTCCCTCAGGCGCCTGGCCCACTCCCGCAAATTCTTGGTGACTATGGCCTTCTCTTTTTGGCAATCTACAATCTGCTGTCAAATGCCCTGAAGTTTACCCAGCCTGGGGACAAGATAGAGGTAAGAGCCTATGATGATGGGGCCAGGATCAGAATAGAGGTAGCCGATACGGGGATAGGTATCCCCCCAACTGAGATATCCCATGTGTGGGAAGAGCTTTATCGCGGTCAGGAAGCTAGAACAACACCAGGCAGTGGTCTGGGATTAGCGATGGTCAAAATCATCGTCGAACGCCACGATGGTCACGTTGAATTGCGCAGCCCCATGAGTCAAGGAACAGTTGTCACTATTCTAATACCGGCTACTACGTAACAGATTTGTTACACGCTGTTACAACATAAGTTCACTGCTGTCAAACGGATATAACATCTATCTGCGATAATATGCGCAATCCTAAGTTCGACTTTATACAAGCAAAGTAAGGAGACACTGATGCGATCGCAGAGCTCTCTTACTATCATTGTACTCATTCTGAGCTTCATCCTGAGCGGCTGTACAGCCCAGGGGGATATTGAGATGGTATTTCCAACATCAGCCCCTGAACAGCTGCCTGATAGATCTGCTGATACACGGGCACTGTGGGTTTGGAACCAGGAAACTATCATTGATGAAACCGCCCGCGAAGAACTTTTTGCCTTTGCTCGCTCGAAACAGATTAATACCCTCTTCATTTTTGCATTCTCACTCATCCGTGACAACCCCGAAGCATTGCGTCAGTTCATTGACCAGGCTGGCAAGCGGAGGTTTTGGGTAGAATTTGTCGCCGGTGAGCCAGATTGGGCCAGGAAAGTCAATCATTATATTCCGCGTTCGTTTGTCCGTGACAGCCTCGATTTCGCAAAGACATTGCCTGAAAACCATCAGTTTACAGGCCTGGTATTCGATATCGAGTTCTACACCGAAAACCCGCCTGATACATGGCCAATTCACGAATATGTCGATCTCATTCAAGAACTTGCAGATCGCACTGAAGGCTCTGAATTAACCCTGACTCTCGCCACACCTTTCTGGTTTGATATCGCAGATCTGCAACAAACCTATCAAGGAAGAGAGCAGTTTCTGAGCGACCTGCTGATCGATACGGCCGACCGGGTGGTGATTATGGACTATCGAGACTTTGCCGCTGGTGGCGATGGGCTCATCATGAATGTCGATCGTGAAATGGCCTACGCCGCCACTATTGGCAAACCGATCATCATTGGGGTCGAAACACAATGTAATCTACCCGACCCACCTAAGGTGACCTTCTGTGAAGAAGGTGAGCTTATTCTGGATCGAGAACTGGCGAAAGTAGAAGCCGCTTATCACGAGCAGCCCAGTTGGGGCGGGATTGCTATTCATTATTATGACAGCTACCGTCAACTTATTCCGTTTGCCTGCCCCGATGATGGCAGCTTTACCATCGTCGATCCGCCAGACAACTACCACACGACAGAACGTTTGATCACTGTGCGCGGATGTGGCGGCTGGGAGGATCATCCGGTGCAGATCTATGTCGATACGGAAATGCCGTTTCTACAGGATCACAGCCCGATTCCCGGGCCAGATGGCCGCTGGGTGGCTGAAGATATCACTCTGGGAGCCCTCACACTTCCGTATACCCACACGATCTTCGCTGTAACCAACCAGCTCGAACCAGACGGGCGAGCAACCGAGATACGGTCGAACGAGATAGCCGTGATTAAAGAGTAAACCTGCGAACACCTGGTCGTCAACACGGCCAGGTGTTTTTAGGTGTAGCGCTGTTCCAGGTTGCGCGAGACTCAGAGCAAAACCAGAAACAGTATGAAGGAGGATCGTTATGCGGCGTAGATTTCAGCTAATTGTGCTGGTCGGCTTGATCGCCTGTCTGGTGACCGTCGCTCTCGTGGCAAACCCTGATCATGCAGTAACGGCGGATACCATGCTGGATGAACCCTTTGCCATCAGTATTGCGGACAATCATCAGACAATGCCGGCGCTGGCCTACAATGAAACGACGGGAGAATTCCTTGTGGCCTGGGTTGATGAGCGAAATCCCGACAACCGCATGGATATTTTCGCCCAACGGCTGGCCGGGAACGGCACATTGTTGGGCGGGGAAATCGAGGTCGCCATCGCACCCAACCACCAGAGCAACCCGGACATCGTCGTCCGGAGCGGCTCGCCGGAATATCTGGTCGTCTGGTCTGATTACAGGAACGTCGACACGAGCAGTCTGGATATCTGGGGCCAGCCGATCGGCGCCGACGGCGCTGTACTCGGGGATAATACTCGCATCAGCAACCGTCCCGGCCAGCAACGACACCCGGCTGTCGGTTACTGCGCCTCAAGTGATAGCTACTTCACGGTATGGGAAGAGGATGAGGATGCGGTAGGACCCTGGAAGTTCTTCATCTTTGGCCAGCAAGTATCCGCTGCCACGCACCAACCGGTTGGAACAACCATCACTGTTACTGCCGACTACGAAGATCGGGCCTTTCAGCAAGTTCGCGCAGACCTGGTGTGTAATCCGGCTCAGGATGAATGCCTGGCGCTTTTCCGCGATGCTCGCGACGCCAGTCTGGGTTCCGGATCGAACAATGACATCTATGGTCAACGGCTATCCTGTGTCGGTGAGACGCTCCTGCGCGACGATATTCCGATCACGGTGCAGTATTCTGAAAAACCGGGAGGAAACAAGCAGAATGCTCCAGTTGGCGCCTATAACGATCGAGCCGATCAGTATATGATTGTGTGGCAGGACGAGCGGAACGATGACGACGCCAGTTCAGCAGGCGATCATGGTGACATCTATGGTCAGCTTCTGTCCGGCGTTGGTCGTCGGCTCAACACGGGCATAAATATCAATATCCCGATTACCACTGCCACCGGGCACCAGGAGCAGCCGGCCATCGCCTACAGTACCCGCGACAACCTCTATCTTGTGGTCTGGGCCGACTATCGCGGGGCCGATGCCGATATCTATGGACAGGTTCTGTTACCCAGCGGGTTTCCTATCGGCCCGGAAATCGTTATCAGTGATGCGACAGGCGATCAGGTTGCTCCTGCGGTGGCGTACAACCAGAGTACCGGTCAGTTCCTGATCGTCTGGCAAGACCATCGAATGCTCACAAGCACCGGTGCCGATATCTATGGATATCTCCTCAACCCTCAGTCCTGGCTTGGATTGTACCTGCCCATGGCTCTGGCCGACGGGCAGCCGGCCTGGCCCGAGACAGCGGAGGCAGCGGCGCGGAGCTGGTTGCAGTCGCAAACGAATCGCTACGATCAGCCGGGCGATATACCTGGGTATAATCGTGATGGCTGTGATGATCAAGTTGTTCGCTATGATAACGCAGACAACAAAACATGCTACCCAGCCATCCCTGGCGATGCCCTTGTGAGTTTTGATTTCTGTGACCCCTTTGGCACAGATGATCAGGAACGATACCTTGGCAAGTATGGAAGAGGCTTCACCTATGATCAGGCCGTGGGCGCGATTGCCTGGATGCTGGCGGGAGAAACAGAGCCGGCGAGCCGGCTCTTAGTGCATGTAGCTAGCTACCAGAATGAGGATGGTAGTTTCGGGTTTAGCTTCAACGGACGAGGACGAGGTTGCAACCAGGAGGACGCCGATAGTTTTTATGACGCGACCTACATCCGCAGCGGAACGATCAGCTGGATCGCCTACGCCTTCGTGATGTATTACCGGATCACGGGTGAAGATCAGTTCCTGGACGCCGCGAAACGAGCAGCCGACTATCTCCTGTCGCAACAGCAGGTGCAAGATGCGGCAGACCCCCGCAGCGGCCTGATACGTGGCGGCTCTGGAACATACACCCGGGTCGACTCAACCTTTAAGCCAGGCCAGATCGAGTGGGTAAGTGTCGAACACAATATCGACGCCTACTTCTTGATGCGTGATCTGGCTGAGGCAACTGGAAACGACGACTATGCCCGGGCAGCTGTGGAGATTCGTCAGGGATTGCTTGAGCAATTGTGGAATGAGGAGAAAGGTCGCTTTGATCGTGGTTTGGGAGCAGATGGACAGCGTGACACCGCTAATACCCTGGATGCCGCTTCCTGGGGAGCGATCTTTTTAACCGCCATCGGCGAAACCGAAAAGGCCCAACGCTCGCTTGACTTTGCCCATGCAACCTATGGCGAATGGACTGATCGGCTGTGGGACTATCAATCAGATCCCGGATGGGCTGATCGGCTGTGGGGCTACAAGCCAGATGCCGGGAACGTAGAAGCGATCAATTGGGACTATAGGTACATGGTCTGGAGCGAAGGCTCGCTTGGAATGGCGATTGCCTATATGAAGCTTGACGGTACGGCCAATCGGGATCGCGCCCGCGCAATTATCGCTGAGATGGCCAAATTGCAGGAGATACCCGACGCCAATGGCGGCTTGCTGTATGCGGTCTATGCCGGGTATGAAGTAGATGACTTTGCCCGCGCTCCTTCGGTTGCTGGCACCGGCTGGTTCGTGATGGCACTGCAATCCTGGTCTGATCCCGTGGCGAGAGATCTGTTCTGGGGAGTAACCCCCTGAGTATTCTGTTCGAATTTGGATCTACCGCCAGCGGTCATTCTGAGCGCAGCGACGAATCCCGGCTGTTGGGGACGCTGAGACCCTTCCCCTTCGCTTCGCTCAGGGTCAGGGTGACAGGCGGCCTGTGCATTCAGCGGTCATTCTGAGCGCAGCGAAGAATCCCGGCTGTCAGAGACGCCGAGACCCTTCCCCTTCCCCTTCGCTGCGCTCAGGGTCAGGGTGGCATGCGGCCTGTTCATTCAGCGGTCATTCTGAGCGCAGCGACGAATCCCGGCTGTCGGGGACGCCGAGACCCTTCCCCTTCGCTGCGCTCAGGGTGACAGGCGGCCTGTTCATTATCGTTTGGTAGAACCACGACGAGCCGCCACGGCCCATCTATAGCAACCCTACTCAGGTTGTGAAGTCACTGTAGTGCCGTCTTCAGGCGGTTCCCTTCGCCGCCTGAAGACGGCACTACGCAATCTTTACGACTGCGGTAGGATTGCTATATGTCGACCGGTCGCAGCAAAAAGATCAAGGCCGGTAGATTCGGGTCTCCGGCTTGAACGCGGCCCACGAGAACCAGAAATGGTTGATCGCAACCACCGGCTCCAGTTGCGCGCCTGCCAGTGGCCCGTCGGTCGCCTCCCCCAGGTGATTCCACACGCTCCCGGTTTCGTCGTCCACGATCTGCGCGCCGTCGAACGCAAAGGTCAGCGCCTGACCGCCAACCTGGCGCGTGTAGGCGTTGGCCGAGCCGACATCGCGCCCCTCGGCGATCGCGGCAGCGTCGAGGGCGGAGGCGACGCCGGGCGCCCACAAAACGACCAGGTCAACACCGCCGACGCTGTCGTTGATCACGCGCATCTCCTCAAGCAGGGCGTAGGGGTAGGCGACCGCCGTCGCGCCCCGATCCACCGTCAACACGCGCGCCGTGGCCGGCAGGGCGTCGGGCGTGGTCGGGCCGCGATAGAGGAACGGCGACGAGTTCGCGTCATCGTAGCCGACATAGGGATTTTGCCCGTAGTTGCGCTGGAAGCCGGTTTCACGCGAAAGCGCCTGGCCATCCGGGTGCGCGGCCTTGAAGTCGCTCCAGGCGATCAGCGCCGCCGGGTAGAAGGTCAGTTGCACGCCCGTGAGTTCGCCGGCGATCGCTTCGCCGGTCCCCTGTTGCCACCAGGTCTCGGTCTGGCGGTCGTACATAATCAAATTGCTGAAGCGCAAGCGCCCCGTTGTACCAAAGTCAAGCGTTATGCCATCGACGGTGCGCTCGAAGGCGATCGCCGTATTGCAGAGCGGGCAGAACGTAATGGTCAACGGCAGGCCGCCGACCGTGTCATTCACGATTTCGTGCCAGGTAAGAATCTGCAACGGGTAGGCGCGGACGTCAGCGCCGACTTGCACCAGCGCCACCGGTTCGCGCGGATCCAGCCACGCATCCGCTTCAGCGATGGAAACGAACTGCGGATCGTCGATGGGCGGAATGCCGTCTTTCGGCGGACCGCCGCTGAGAATCTCGCTGTATGGAACGCTGTGCTTGCTAAAGTCGGTGCTGAACTGCGCCTCGGCGCCGGAAGGCGGCGGCTCTTCCGGCAGCAGCGTCACTTCGTCGCTCGGAGCGTTCGCACGGGCGGCGGGCGGGGAAGCCGTCATCTCTGGTGGCGGATCGACGAGCGTTTCGGCGGCAGAAGGGTCGGAGGAAGAAGAGGTGCCGCCGCACGCGGCGAGCAGAAGACTAAATACGAATATGCCAAACAACGGCGCTTTTGGTAATGGATGCATAGGGATCTATCCTGAGCGATGTATGAAAGTCTGGTAGTCGCGGAAATGCAGGCGACGCACTCCCGCGCATGTTGACGACGACACGTTCTGAGTTCATCTTGATACGGGACGGATAAGAAAACCAGATCGAATCGATCTTAATTCTGCGCTGAAAAGCCGATGGAAGGTACATGACCAGTTGGTAAGGGGAAAGATGTTTCGCGCCGTCGCATTATGAAAGCCACGTGCTGTTCGCCTTACGACATCCCCAGCATCCAGGCCCCGGCCCAACCGGCGAGCATCAAGAAGCCGAACTGCATATGCAACTGCGTGGTCTGCCGCAGCACCGGGTGCAATGCCTGCGGCTCGTAATCGCGGGCGACGCGGCGCATCAAACCCAGCGCCGTGGGCAACGTGATCGCGGCGATCAGCGTCGGCCAGGGAGCGACGCCGATCAGCGCCAGCAGCAGCAGCGAGAGGTACGCGCCGCCGACCAGCGCGTAGTATTCGATGTTTGCGCCGGCCCGACCGAGTAGCGTCGCCAGGGTGCGTTTGCCCTTCGCACGGTCGCTTTCCAGGTCGCGCAGGTTGTTCGCGTGTAAAGACGCCGCGATCAAGAAGCCGACTGGCAGCGAGGCGAAGATCACCGGCGCGGTTATGCTCTGCGTTTGCAGATAGTAGGAGCCGATCACCGTCAGCGGCCCCATAAAGAGGAAGACCGCTGTCTCGCCCAGGCCCGTGTAGGCGAGCGCGAACGGCCCGGCGGTGTAGAAGAAACCAACCAGCACGCCGATCACGCCCAGCCAGAGGATGAACGCGCCGCCGACGCTGACCAGGTAGAGGCCGATGATCGCGCCGACGGCGAATGCGACCAGACCGGCGATGAGCACCTGGCGCGGTTGCAGTTCGCCGCGCAGCAGCACGTTGCGCCCGATGAACGACTGCGGCGTATCGATGCCGCGGGTGTAATCGAAGTAGTCGTTGGTCAGGTTGGCGCCGGCCTGGATCGCGATCGCACCGAGCAGCGCGAGCGTCAGCAGCAAGGGGTGGAAGTGGCCTTCGGCGCCGGCGATGATCGCGCCCAACGCAACCGGGATGATCGCCGCCGTGTAGCTGTGCGGTCGCAGCGCCCCCCACCAGGTCTGGATAAACTGGCGCGCGTCGTCGTTGGCGGCGCGGACGAATTGCCAGGGCACCAGCAGCCGCTCGATCTCATCGAGCAACACGGTGATCGCCCAGCCGACCAGCGCCACGGCCACCAGTCCGGCGATCATGCTGTCAATCGCATACAGCTCGTAGGCGCGCCAGATCAGGTGGCCGACGCCGTCGTTCGAGCCGACAAACTCGACGCCGACGATCAGCGTCAGCGCGAAGCCCATGCCTAGCTTGACGCTGGTGATAATGCCCGGCATGCTCGCCGGCAGCGCCACCGTGCGAAACAGATCGATGCGCCGGGCGCCGAAACTCTGGGCCACCTCGAAGTAGCGGGCGTCTACCTGCAACACGCTCGCGGCGACATTCAGGACAATCATAAAAAACACGCTCAGGGCGATGGTCGCGATCTTGCTCGCCTCGCCCAGCCCCAGCACAACGATAACAAGCGGCAGCAACGCGATCTTGGGGATCGGATAGATCGCCGCGGCCAGCGGTTGGACGAGCGCGCGCACCACCGGGCTGATGCCCATCAGCAGGCCGATGACAATCGCCGGAACGCCGCCGATCACCATGCCGACGAAGACGCGCATCACGCTGAGTCCGACATCGCGCGGCAGTTGGCCGTCGGCGATCATCGCGCCGAAGGTAATGAACACCTCCGAGGGCGGCGGGTAGAAGATCCGGTTGAGCCAGCCGACCTGCACCGCCAGTTCCCAGAGCGTCAGCAGCAGAAACGGCGAGAGAAATGAAAGCCAGCGGTTGCGGATCATGCCGTCGCTCCCAGTTCAGCAGCGCGGGCGCGCTCGACTTCGTCGCGCAACACCGACCAGATTTCGGCGAACATCGCACTGAAGCGCGGATCGCTGCGCAGGGCAATGGCGTCGCGCGGACGCGCGAAGGGTGCGCGGAATTCGTGGATCAGACGCCCCGGTCGCGCCGACATCACCAGCACGCGGTCGCCGAGCGTCAACGCCTCTTCGATGCTGTGGGTGACAAACACCACTGTTTTCGCCTCGCGATCCCACTGGCGCAGCAGCGTCTGCTGGAGGATCAGGCGCGTCTGCGCATCGAGCGCGCCGAAGGGTTCGTCCATCAGCAGTACCTGCGGATTGTAGGCGAAGGCGCGGGCGAGACCGACGCGTTGCTGCATGCCGCCGGAGAGTTGAGCTGGGTAGGCGTTGGCGAAGCGATCAAGCCCCATCTCGCCGATCCAGCGACGCGCGATCTCTATGCGCTCGGCCGGCGGCATCCCGCGCAGACGCAGGCCATAGGCGACATTCTGCTCGACCGTCATCCAGGGAAAGATGCCGGCGCCCTGGAAAACCATCGCTTTTACCGGGCGCGCCGGGTCGCTGTCGGTGATAACGACCCGTCCGTCGGTAAGCTGTTCGAGGTCGGCGAGCACGCGCAACAGCGTGGTTTTGCCACAGCCGCTCGGCCCGACAATGCAGACCAATTCGCCGTCGGCGACGTTGCACGACACGCCGCCGAGCGCCTCGACCGGGCCGGCGCCGCGAGCGCCGGGGTAGACGACGCGGGCGTGATCAATCGTTATCTTGGGAAGCCTGGACATAGAGAGAGCAAACTAAGGTATAGATAATCGAGGACTGCCAGTCCTACAGCCACATTGTACGACCTCGAACTGTTTCATAGATTTGCCGCGATGCAATACCAAGGCGCGGAGACGATCATCGGCGATGATCGTCTCCGCAATTGAGCCGGAACACGACACTTTGCGCTGCTACACTATTCCGCGTCCAGCTCGGCGGCAACCTCCTCCGCCAGACTGGTATCAACGAACGTGGTGATGTCGAGCAGTTCGTCATACTCAAGAAAGCCACGGCGCTGGAAAAACGCCTGCAACGTCTCCAGATCCTGCACCGGCACGATGCCATCGGCGCTGAACTGCGAGACCGTGCTGCGTTCGACCATTGCGGCGGGGACGTTGGTATACTTCTCCACCATCGCGGCGATCTCCGGCGTCATATAGTCGCCCTGCAAGTCACGACTGGCGCGCAGGTAGGCGCGCATAAATTTGCGGGCCAACTCGGGGTTCTGGTCGAGCCAGTCCTGATTCATCACGATGAAGGTCGCCGTGAAGCCGTTGATGAAATCATCGGCGAGAATGCTGATCAGCTCCTGATTCCGGTTAATCGTCACCAGCGGCTCGGTGATCAACGCCGCATCGATCGATCCGCTCTCCAGTGCGGCGGCCATATCGGGGAAGGGCAAAGCCACAACCTCAACTTCCTCGATGCTCACGCCGCCCTGGGCCAGCGCCTGGTCGAGCCAATACTCGATGGCGGCGCCGTTGCCGTTGACGGCGATGCGCTTGCCGCGCAGATCGGCGATGCTCGTCAGCTCGTCGGCGCGTCCGGCGCTGATCACCAGCGGCGTGGCCAGCGGCGGCTTCTCGCTGTGCATCGGGGCGACAATCTTGAATTGCAGGCCGCGTTCAATGCCGTTGAACAGCCCGGCATTGCCGCCGGCCCCGGCCACGTCGAAGTTTCCGGCGGCGAGTTGCACGACAGCGTCGTTGGTGCTCTGCACCGTGTTCATCTCCAGCTCCAGACCCTCTTCGGCGAAATAGCCGCTTTCGATACCGACATAAATCGGCGCGAAGATGATCACCGGCACGTATCCCATACGAATGGTTGTGAGTTCAGCCGCTTCGGTCGTCGGCGTCGAAGCCTCGGTTGCGGACGCGGCGGATTCGTCCGTCGGCGCGGCGGGCGTTTGCGGCTGCAGGCCGCCGCACGCTGCCAGCGCGACCAGCGCCCATACCAGAGCGATGATTCCAGCGAGTTTGTGTCGTGACATGGCGACGATTCTTTCTCCTGTGCCAGCGCCTTTAGAGCCTGTCTGAAAAGGGTCAGCAAATATACTGGCCCAGTCTTCCGTATGCCAATTTTGAGACTGGCCCAGTCTTTTCAGACAGGCTCTTAGCTTTTCCAATCGAGAACGCGCAATACGAACATCTTAGTCGTATGTGCGTTCTATTGCAGTTTGCACCTGTATAGTGTAACAGAATCTGGCATGTGCATAAACAACCGGCCACGCCGAGTTGTCGAATCACTACAATATACAAAACAAGCTTTCATGGCGTCAGAAAGACACAAACTTCTTTAGGAACGCCTGATCTGAAACCCTTGACGTTCGATCTCGACGCCGTTATAATTTAGTTTAATTCATATGTCGCAGCGTTCGGTGGAGCATGCCATTATGAAAATAGAAGCTCCAGTTGAATACTCAGCTTTTGCTAAGGGCGGAGTAGGTATGTAAAAAAGCCTACTGCCGCCCTTCTTGTTTTTCAGTACAGAGCTATCTCTCAACGGTGAAGGCTCTGTCCAGCCTAAAGGAGGTATGACTATGCATTCGGATCTGATCGGGAAGATTGAAAAAGCTCGTCGTTATGCCGAAGAACCGGAGCGCATCACGATTAACGAATTCAAAGCGACGTTCAGCGGCGGCAATAGCGAGCACAAGCTGGTTCTCAAAGATGGCCGATGGTCATGCGACTGCTCGTTCTTCGCTAATTGGGAAACTTGCGCTCATGTGATGGCGATGCAGAAGTTGCTCAACCCGATGCTTTCCGAAGAGGCCCGTCATTCCGAATCAACGATCGCTGCTCCTAGCGATTCCGTAGCAGTGTAATCTCTTTATAGCTTTCGTCGCGGCGGAAGGCAGTGAACCGACGGTTCGGCCTTCCGCTCTTTTATTGCAGGTCAGTTCTATGACCCTCATCATTGCGCATCGCGGCGCGTCGGCTTATGCGCCCGAAAATACCATACCTGCATTTGAGCTTGCCCACAGCCAGGGCGCGGATATGATCGAGCTTGATGTGCAGATCACCGCCGATGGCGTGCTGGTCGTGTTTCACGATGACACCACTGAGCGCTGGGGTGGACGACGGCGGCAGGTACAGTCGTGTACGGCGGCGGAACTGCGCGCGCTCGATATTGGCGGCGCGCGCGCGGCGACACTGGCTGAGGCGTGCGGTTTCGCATGGCGAACGGGCATTGCCCTGAATATTGAGTTGAAACAGACCGGCATCGCTGCTGCGTGCGCGGCAATGGTTCGCGAGTATGGCATCGCGGCGCAGACGCTCTTCTCGTCGTTCCACGCAGCCGCGCTCGACGATCTGCGGCGTGTCGCGCCCGATATTCCCCGCGGCTATCTGATGGGCGTGCGCAGTTTGCGGCCTGATGTGCGCCTGCGCGAAGCGTGGCCGTTTCTGGCGCTCAAACGGGTGCAAGCGATAGCCTGGCACCCGGTGTGGGAAATGCCGTTGCTCAAATGCCTCATCCCGCTGGTGCGCCGGGCCGGCTATGCGGTGAATGTGTGGACAGTAGACGATCCGGCGATGATGCGCACACTGGCGCAGGCAGGCGCAACCGGGATCATTACCAACACGCCCGACGTCGCGCGGGCAATCTCCCAGAATAAAGCTTGACAAACGCTGGGGTTTTGATCGCCCTAAGAGAAAAGGTGAACAACGATGATCGGCGAAACAGTTTCCATCATTGCCTCGCCGTCAGCAAGCTTCGAGCAATTGGCGGCGGCGATTCTGTCGCGTGAACACGGCGAATATACCGAATACGACATTCGCGGCGTCATCGTGCCGACTTATTACTCCCTCTGCACGGAAGTCGGGGTTGATCCGAATATCGCGATTGCGCAAATGATCCTGGAAACCGGGAACTTGACCAGTTTCTGGGCCGCCCGTCCTCAGCGCAATCCGGCCGGCATTGGGGTGACCGGTCAGCGACGCCATGTTTCGCCGGCTAACCCGGCGCGGTGGGCCTACAATACGCAACGCCAGTGCTGGGAGCGCGGCTTGAGTTTCGCCACCTGGCGCGACGATGCGATACCGGCGCATGTGGGGCGGCTGTTGGCCTATGCGTTGCCGAAAGGCGGCGAGAATGCGGCGCAGCGGAGCTTGATCGAGCGAGCGCTTAGCTATCGTTGGCTGCCCGACCGCATGCGTGGATCGGCGCCGATCATCAGACTGCTTGGCAAGGTGCATAATCCAACCGGTCAGGGTTGGGCCAGCCCCGGCACGACCTATGGCGCCAAGATCGCCGCGCGCGCTGAACGAATTGCGCAAATGGATGTGTGAAGAGGCCAGGAAGAAGGCCCTACTTCAAGGGCAGATTCGCGATCACGTCGAGATCCCAACCTTGCTGGACGCCGTCTCCGAAGCGATAGTAGGCTGCGGCGGCGACCATCGCCGCGTTGTCTGTGCAGAGCGCGATCGGCGGGTAGCGCACCGGTATGCTCGCCCGGCGCGATAGCTCGGCCCGTAGACGGATGTTCGCCGCCACGCCTCCGGCCAGGAGGATTTCGGTCGCGCCGAATTGGCGGGCGGCATCGACGGTTTTCTTCACCAACACATCGACAACCGACTCTTGGAATGCATATGCCATCTGGGCGACAAACTGCGCGCCAAGCGGCGTCTCGTCAGCTTTGGGCGAAGGCAGCCCCCGCTCGGTTTGCGCGTTGCGGGAAACGGCATCTGCGCCACGCGCGCCCTTTGGTTTGCCCTGCGTCACACGCGCCTCGCGTTCGCGATGTTCCTGGACTTTATGCAGCACGGCGGTTTTCAGCCCGCTGAACGAGAAATCATAGCTGTCGCGCAGCCAGGCGCGCGGCAACGTCATCGCGCCTTGCACGCCCGCAGCGATCTGCTGGATCGCCGGGCCGCCCGGATAACCCAGCCCCAGGATGCGCGCCACCTTGTCGAACGCCTCGCCGACCGCGTCGTCGCGGGTCTGCCCCAGCGTTTCGTAGTCGCCGTGATCGCGTAACAGCACGAGCAGCGTGTGTCCACCGCTGACCACCAGCGCCACGAGGGGAAATTGCGGTTGCGTCGCTGCAACGCTTTCATCCACTCGCCCAACCTGTCCGGCGTTGCCCACTGCGGGGGCGTCCACGTCTAGCCAGTTCGCGTAGATATGCGCTTCGAGATGGTTGACGCCGACCAACGGCAAGTCGCGCTGCCAGGCAATCGCCTTGGCGGCATTCAGCCCGGTCAACAGCGCGCCGCTCAGACCGGGGCCGTAGGTGGCGGCGACGGCATTCAGGTCATGCCATCCGCCGGGCAACGCGGCCAACGCCTCCTCCAACACCGGCGTCAGGCTAAGGATATGCTGGCGCGAGGCGACTTCTGGGACGATGCCGCCGTACCGTCGATGAGCGTCGAGCTGCGACGCGACGACATTCGACAGCACGACGCGCCCGTCGCGCACAACGGCGGCGGCGGTCTCGTCGCACGAGGTCTCCAGCGCCAGGATGGTAGAGTTGGGAGGAAGGCCGGCGGCATTATGCTCACTCATACAACATCAACCAGATCTATAGCAATCCTACTCAGGTTGTGAAGTCACTGTAGTGCCGCCTTCAGGCGGCGAAGGGAACCGCCTGAAGGCGGCACTACGCAATCTTTACGACTACGTTAGGATTGCTATATTAGGAGGACTGGCAGTCCTGCAGCTACCGGTGCAGAAAGGATCTTCGCCTAGACTGCATTCCATTCTAGCACACGCCATCGTCACGGGTTACATCTCTTCGGCGATGTCAAGCGCTTTGAGCAACGCAGCGGCTTTGTTGCGGCTCTCCTGATATTCGGCGTCGGGTATGCTGTCGGCGACCACGCCGCCGCCGGCTTGCACATAGGCCACGCCGTCTTTGACGACCATCGTGCGCAGGCTGATGCATGTATCCAGGTCGCCGTTAAAGCCGACATGACCCACACAACCGGCGTAAATGCCCCGCTTGCTTGCTTCAAGCTCGGCGATAATCTCCATCGCGCGAATCTTCGGCGCGCCGCTGACCGTGCCGGCGGGAAAGCAGGCGCGCAGAGCGTCGAGCGCGCTCATATCGGCGCGCAATTTGCCGGTGACATGCGAGACCAGGTGCATCACGTGGCTATACTTCTCGATGATCATAAACTGCGGAACATTGACCGTGCCGGGAATGCTAACCCGCCCGATGTCATTGCGCCCCAGATCGACCAGCATCAGGTGCTCGGCGCGCTCCTTCTCGTCGTGCAAAAGCTCGTCGGCCAACGCGGCGTCCTCGGCGGTATTCAGCCCGCGGCGACGGGTGCCGGCAATCGGGTGGGTGGTGATGTCGCCTTCTTGCACACGCACCAGCAGTTCCGGCGATGCGCCGACAAGATCGCCCTCGCCGGTGCGCAGGTAGAACATATAGGGCGAGGGGTTGATTGTACGCAGCGCCCGATAGATGTCAAACGACGCGGCGCTCGTCGGACGACAAAAACGCTGCGACGGCACGACCTGAAAGATGTCGCCCGCGGCGATGTATTCCTGCGCGCGGAGCACGTTGGTCGCGTATCGCTCGCGGGTGATGTTCGACGTCGCCTCCGGGTGCGGCGCTGACGCCGCCGACTCGTCGCCGCGCACCTCGCGATAGCTCGCCGCGCCGTTCGTCGGCGTCGGTTGGCGCAACCGCTCGATCGACTCCTCGATGCGTGAGGTCGCATGCCGATACTCCGCCTCCAGGTCATCGGCGTCGAGATGTACATGCGAGAGCACCTTGATCTTGTGGCGCAAGTGATCGAAGATCAGCAGGGTGTCCACAAACATCCACAGACCTTCGGGCATCGCATAATCGGCGTGCGCGGGCACGGGCAACCGCTCGAAATAGCTGACGGTCTCGTAGCTGAGATAGCCGACCGCGCCGCCGACAAAGAGCGGCAGATCGGGCAAACGCACCGGTCGATACGCATTGACATAGCTGCCCAGCACCACCAGCGGGTCGGTGTAAGGCAACGTCTGCTTATAGCCGCGTTGGGTCGCCTGGGCTACGCCGCCGTCCATACGCAAGACCATGTAGGGATCGCTGCCGAGAAACGAATAGCGCGCGATGTGCTTGCCGCCCTCAACGCTCTCCAGCAGGAAGCTATATTGACCGCGCGCAATCTTCAGAAACGCCGAGACCGGCGTCTCCAGGTCGGCCATAATCTCGCGATAGATCGGGCAAATATTGCCCTGCGCACGCATATCCTTCATCTCGGCAAGAGACGGAAAATACATAGAAACTCCTCATCGTGCGTCACCGAAAATAGGTCAACCCCATCGCTTCTTCCATCATCTGCACAGTTTCGTGGGCGATAGCGCGGGCGCGGGCGTTGCCATCGGCGATGATCTGATCGACAACGTCGGGATTGGCTTCATAATGCGCGCGGCGCTCGCGGAGCGGGTCAAGGAAGTCGTTCAACGCGGCGGCCAATTTTTTCTTCACCTCCACGTCGCCGACCCGGCCCTGGCGATAGCGTTCTTTCAGATCGTTGACCTCGTCGATGTTCGGGTTGAAGGCGTCGTGATAGGCGAACACCGGGTTGCCCTCGACGCGGCCCGGAATATCGGCGCGAACACGGTTCGGGTCGGTGTACATTCCGCGCACTTTTTGCTCAACCGTTTTTGTGTCATCAGAAAGCATGATTGCGTTGCCGGCGCTCTTGCTCATCTTGCTCTGGCCATCGGTGCCGGGCAACGTGCCGATGTTGGGCACCAACGCGTCGGGTTCGGGAAAGACCTCGCCGTACAGGTTATTGAAACGCCGGGCGATCTCGCGAGTGATCTCGACGTGAGCCTCGTTATCTTTGCCCACCGGCACCAGATGTGCGCGCGGCAACAAGATGTCGGCGGCCTGGAGCACCGGATAGCCGAGCAACCCGAAGGGCAGTTGCTCTTCATCGATGCTGGCGTTGCGTGCCATATCTTTGATGCTAGGCAGACGCGCCAAGCGCGGCACCGTCACCAGCATCTCAAAGATGAGATTGATCTGGTAGACCTCCTTGACCGCCGACTGAACGTAGAACGTGACTTTGTTCGGGTCGATGCCGACGGCAAGGTGATCGAGGATCAGATCGCGGATGTTTTGCTCGATCTGGGCGATCTCATCTTTCGACGGCTTGGTGGTCAGAACGTGCAAATCGGCGATAATGAAAATGCATTCGTATTCGTCCTGCAGGCGCAGCCGGTTTTCCAGCGAGCCGACATAGTGACCTAGATGCAGCTTGCCGGTTGGCCGGTCGCCGGTCAGGATTCGTTTCTTGGTTGTCATCGATAAAACTCTTTTCTGTGTCTCAACGTGAACGGCGCAGAGTTGAAATGTCAGTCGCCTTACGGCAAAGGGCGAAACGTTTTTCGCCCCTACATAAATTATGGCAAAGCACCTTTCGCCCCTGCACGATTATTCCGTCGCCCACCATTCGCGCACTTTCTGCGCGCTCAACAACAGATAGTCGCGGTCAGAGCTGAAGACCTCCAGCGTGATTGTATCGTCATAGTCGAGCTGCTTGATCAAGCGAACGGCGCGCGGCCAATTCACGGCGCCTGCGCCGAGCGGCATATGGTCGTCGTTGCGGCCCCAGTTATCGCTCAAGTGAACATGCACCAGCCGTGAACCGAAGTGGTTGAGCAAACCTTCGAGCTTGTCGTCGCCGACATTCGCGTGTCCCACATCCAGGTGGAAGCCGAGTCGCTCGTCGGCGGCAAGCACGGTGGCGATGTCTTCGATGCTCACCGACGGGATGGGCGGGTGTTCGACCATCACGCCCAGGCCATAAGGAACCGCCAGTTCGGCCAGCGCGGCGAAGCTCTCGCCATTCCAACGCAGCGCGTCGGCGTGGCTGAAGAGACCGCCGCTGAAAGTCATATGCACGTTGACCCAGCGCGCGCCGAGTTCCGCAAAAAGATCGAACGTTTCGGCGACACACTCGACGGCAGCCTGACGCACGCGCGCAAACGGCGATGCAAACGGCAAATACCAAGCCGTGTGACCGATAATGCTCATCCCGGCATCGACAAGTATCGTGCGCAGCGTTGATGCGTCGATTTGATCCAACGCCGCGCCGGGGCCCTCAATCGTCAAATCCAGCAAATCCAGGCCGTTGGCGGCAGCCCAACGAGCTTCTTCGCAGGCATCACGACGGGGATCATTCATCATGCCAAGGCGCATACAACCTCCAGTTCGATTTGATTATGCTATACTGTTCGCCGCTTGATGGTGTCAGTGAATGCTGTAAATCTAGAGATGTGCTTATGCGTCGCATACACAGGTTTGTGTTCGTGCTGTTCATTCTGGTATCGCTCGGTTCGCTCAGTCCTTCGTTCATTGTCCGCGCCGAGTCGCCGAGTTCGTTCGCCAGCGTGCAGCCGGTAGTCGCACCACTGCAACCGACCACCGTTCATGTGAACATTCCCGACTACGACGGCCCGGCGACGCTGTTGGCATTCGACAGCGCCGGTCGTTCGGCCGGAACGTTTCCTCTGACCATATACGGCGGCTTCGGCAGCGTTCAGGTCACGCCGCGCGGCGCGCTGGGCGATCACTGGGCGGCGCTGTTTGCCAACGGACGACAGGTGGCCAATGGAGCGCTCTATCGCCTTGACGCCGCAACCACCGTCCAGACCGGCATCGCCGCGTTCGATCAACTTTATGGCCGCGTGCATGATTTTATGCTGCAAGACAAACTCGGCTATTGGCTTGATGACGCCTATGTCCAGGGGTATCGCTCGCCCGACAGCCCATTGCTCTGGCTGCGCGATCATCACTATCAGAGCCGGGGCTTTCGCTATTTCGAAAGCGATCTGACCAGCCTGCCGGATGCATTTCGCCGCGCGCAGCAACCCGACGGCAGCCTGCCCGACTTCCTGGCTCGCCCGGAGTCGAACATTGCCGCCTATCGCACGCCAGTCGAAGCCGATGTTGAATATCTGTTTGTCCAGGCGGTGTACGAAACCTGGCAAATCACCGGTGACGATGAATGGCTGCGCGCCAATCTTCCGGCGATGCAACGCGCGATCGACTACACCCTTACCAGCCCGCTGCGCTGGGAACCGACGCTCGGCTTGGTCAAACGCCCATTCACCATCGACACCTGGGACTTCGAGTATGGCCCTTCTACGATTGATCCGCACAGCGGCCAGTTGGCGCCGCGTCACGGGATCGATGACCAGACCAAATGGGGCATTTTTCACGGTGACAACACTGGCCTGGCGCAGGCGCTGCGCTCGTTGGCGACGGTCGAAGAACACTTCGGCTTGTGGGAATCGTCCTGGTATCGCCGCGATCTGGCCAATCAAATTATGCAACGGCTCAACGCACTGAGCTGGAACGGCGACTTCTATACCCATCACGTCAAGCTTGTTCCCTTCGACGTACCCGGCGTGGACGAGGCGGCGCAACTGAGCCTGTCGAATGCCCTGGCCCTCAATCGCGACGTTCTGACGGTTGAACAGGGGCGGGCTATCCTCGCCGAATATTTGCGCCGCCGGATGCACCCCAACAACATTGCATTCGTCGAATGGTGGAGCATCGATCCGCCGTTCCCCTTTGGCAGTTTTGGTCTGGCCGGTCGTTTGGGCGAAGGGCCGGGCGAGTATGTCAACGGCGGTGTGATGCCGCTGGTTGGCGGCGAGTTGTCGCGCGGCGCGTTCCGTTACGGCTACGAAGGCTACGGGTTCGACATCTTGCGCCGCTATTACGAGCTGATCAAGCGCACAAACACGACCTATCTCTGGTACCATCCCACCGGCGGGCATAGCCTCAGCCCTGACACATTGCCGACCGACGGTTGGGGCGCCAGCGCCATGTTGGCGGCGCTGATCGAAGGCGCTGCGGGCATCGAAGATACAGGCGGGCGCTATCGCAGCGTGACGATCAGCCCGCGCTGGCCGGCCGCCGTCGAAGACGACATCACCGACGTGTACGCTGCAGCGCGGTATGCGGCCAACGACAGCTATGCAGCCTATCGCTGGACCTACGAGAAACGCTTTGTCTACAGTGATCAGTCGCGCCTGCTCTTCGAGGCGACCGGCAGCGGCGAACGGATGCAGTTGCGTTTGCTGCTGCCCGGCGTGCTGCGCGAAGTCCGGCAGGTTGAACTCAACGGCCAACCGGTCGCTCCCGTCATTGAAACGGTCGGTGAAAGCCGCTATCTCATCGTTCAGGCCAGCGGCCCAATTGTTCAGGTACAGATCGTTTTCTCACATCGATAGCGTCGATCAGGTGAAGAGCCGCGAGCCGAGAACACGGAAAGGCGTCTCGGTTCGCGGTTTCTTGTGCGTTGATCAGCCAACCTGAGGCAGGCTGGACAGCGCCGCTTCGACTTCCGCGCGGCTGTACTCGTGGTCTTCAAGCTTGCCAGCCAGGTAGTCCGTGTAGGCCTGCATATCAAAGTGGCCGTGGCCGCTCAGGTTGAACAGGATCGCGCGACTCACGCCCTCCTCCTTGCAGCGCAATGCCTCGTCGATCGTCGCCTTCACGGCGTGCGAAGTTTCCGGCGCAACAATGATGCCCTCGGCCCGCGCAAAGGTGACGGCTGCGGCGAAGCATCCAAGCTGCGTCTCTGCGCACGGCTCGATGTGGCCCAGTTCCATCACATGGCTCACCAGCGGCGACATACCGTGATAGCGCAGGCCGCCGGCGTGAATGCCTTCGGGAACGAAGGTATTGCCGAGCGTATGCATCTTCACCAGCGGCGTCAGGTGGGTAGTGTCGCCGAAGTCATAGGTATAGACGCCTTTGGTGAGCGTCGGGCACGAAGCCGGTTCGACCGCAACAACGCGAATGTTGCGCCCGCCGCGCAGCTTCGCGCCGATGAAGGGAAAGACAAGCCCCGCGAAGTTGCTGCCGCCGCCGGTGCAGCCGATCACCACATCAGGATAATCGTCGGCCAGCGTCATTTGCTCGATTGCCTCCTGGCCGATCACGGTCTGGTGCAGCATCACGTGATTGAGCACGCTGCCCAACGAATACTTTGTATCGTCGGACATCGCGGCGGCTTCGACCGCCTCGCTGATCGCGATGCCGAGACTGCCAGTGCTATCGGGGTGCTCGGCCAGAATCTGGCGTCCGGCGTTGGTTTCAGTGCTGGGGCTGGCCACGACGCGTGCGCCATAGGTCTCCATCAACGCTCGGCGATAGGGTTTCTGGTTGTAGCTCACCTTCACCATATACACCACGACATCCAGGTCAAACATCGCGCCTGCCATCGCCAGCGACGAGCCCCACTGGCCCGCGCCGGTCTCAGTGGTCAGCCGCTTCACGCCTTCTTGCTTGTTGTAATAAGCCTGCGCGACAGCGGTGTTCGGCTTGTGGCTGCCGCCCGGGCTGATACCCTCGTACTTGTAGTAGATCCGCGCCGGCGTGTCGAGCGCCTTCTCCAGCCGCCGCGCACGGAACAGCGGCGACGGTCGCCACTGGCGATAGATCGCCTGCACTTCTTCGGGAATGTCGATCGTCGGTTCCTGGCTGACCTCCTGGGCGATCAACGCCATAGGAAAGAGCGGGGCCAGATCAGCCGGGCCAATCGGCTGGCCGGTGCCTGGATGCAGCACGGGCGGCACCGGAACGGGTAAGTCGGCTTGAATGTTGTACCACGACGTGGGCATACGGTCTTCGGTCAACACATACTTCACGGTGTCCATACGGTAGCTGCGCCTCCTCGTTGCAGAATTCCTGCGTACTGATTCAGACCTGTTTCGGCCTCGCAATCCGTGGTACGCGTCACGTCCGCGCGGCCAACAAAAAACTCTCGATCCAACATTGGATCGAGAGACGAAAACAATTCGCGGTGCCACTCTCGTTCGTCGGCGCTTACATCCGACGCACTCTGCGAGCGCCGTTACTTCTGGCAAGCGATAACACAAACCAGGAGCATTCGAAGCTCAGCGCCCTGATAACGGCGGCGTTCCCGGCGACTACTACACGATTTTACATATTGGCTGCCCGACAGCCATCTCAAATCGTTTCGCTCCGCAACTCCCAGGCCCATTCCGCACCTGTGCTTGCATCGGTCTCACACCTTCCGCCGACTCTCTGAGCAGCACCGCTGGCGCGTACTTTTCCTGTTCATTGTTGTTGAGATTATGAAATTAGCGAGAGTATAGCATGTGACTCTCAAACATGTCAATCACTGCGCGCTAAAGATAAGATCGCGACGCGAAAATGCATAGATCGCCAACCCCAGCAACGAGATGAGCAGCATCAGTTGGGCGAGCAGATTCACCGGCGCAGCTATGGTGCTATAATCACGCGTCATCGAGAGCTGGAAGCCATAGAATGCTGGCACAAGCGGCGCGCCCAGAACAGCCTGCACCGCACGCAACACATCGATAACCGTCACCGGCAATGAATCGAGAAATGGCCCGCTGATAAAGCTGCCCGAAAAAGCCAGAGCAATGAGCCCCAACACAAACAGTCGCCATCCAGGTGAAAAGACCAGCGGCGAGAGCATCAGCAACAGAGCCGATAGCAGAGCGGCATTCAGGAGCAGGGGCAACGTCCCCAATCCCCATCCGGCCAGCGTCAAATTCGTCGGCGGGTTGAGGAAGGCTGATGTCAGGCAGACCAGACCGTAAACGCCGCTCACAATAGCCAATGCGCTGGCGAAAAGGCCAATCAAGTACTGGGCGCGATTCAGCTTGCGCACCAGCAGAACATATCCCTGGGGGCGGTCGCCGAGACCGATAACGGCTGACATCGTGTAAAGCGTCAATGCCGGGGCAAACACGCCGGTCACGGTGAAGAAGTACTCGGCGTCGATGCTCTGGCCTGAACGGCGCAGGAAAATGTACCAGAATGTAGCCGCCGCAATCAGTTCAAGCAAAATACGCGCCGAGCGCAGATATTCAAGCAACGTAAAACCGGTAAAACGTAGTGTACGCAGAATAGCTTGCATACTACGGCGTCTCCTGCGACGTCGGCTCGCGGCTAACGCTTCTCATCTGAGCCATCGGTTTGATCAGCGCCTTTCGCCTCATCGTTGCCGTTTGGCCGCGCGTTAAGGTATCGGTTGAGCAGATCCTTCAGCAACGGGTCTCTAACATCGAAGCCGGGCGACAGTAATGATTCAGACGTCTCATCGACTGGCGGCGAGGGGAAAAACGCCGGCGCTTCATCCTGAACAGCTTGAAGATAGAGCCGTTCGAGCGGCCGCTCCAGCGGATTCAACGACAAGATCGTGACATGCGCATCGGTCAATGCGCGCAACACCTCATGTTGTAGGCTCTGGTTATTGGGATGCAACAAAATGGTGTGATCGCCATACTTGATGTTTGGCGAAATACGGGCCAGGCGGATGCGCGTTTCAGGGGACAGGCGATCGACCTGAATGCTGACGCTGACGTCGCTGCTGCGCAATTGATGCACGTTGGCTTCGGCGATTAGTCGACCGTTGGCGAGGACGCCGACATCATCGCATAATTCTTCGATTTCACCGAGTTGATGGCTGCAAAGAAAAATCGTATGTCCGCTGGATCGCAGCTCGGCCAGCAGATCCAGCACATCACGCTGGCCGGACGGATCGAGGCCGCTGGTCGGCTCATCGATCACCAGCAACTCCGGATCGGCGAGCAACGCCTGCGCGATTCCCAGGCGTTGCAGCATACCCTTCGAATACTTCTCCAGCATGCGGTTGGCTACATTAACTAGTCCAGCGCGCTCAAGCTCTTCTTCGACGCGTTGGCGGAGCAGGGCGGCATCCATATCGCTAAACTGGCCCAGGAAACGCAGGTACTCGCGTGCGCTATAACGCATATGGTAGCGAAGTCGCTCAGGTACGTAGCCAATCCGACCGCGAACGCGCTCAAGATTGCGCGTACCAAGAACGTTGATCGTTCCGCGGTTCGCTTTCAAGAAGCCCAGCATCAGGTGAATCAAAGTGGTTTTGCCGGCGCCATTCGGACCCAAAAGACCGTACACCCGCCCCTGCATCACGCGGAGGTTCAGATCCTCCAGAACTGGAAAATCGCCGTAGGATTTATATACCTGCTCAATTTCAATAGCATACATGGCGTCGGGCGCTTACTCGAACATCTGAGGCATATGCTACAGGTTCTGTATGATGGCCAAATAAAGCACCGCTGCCGTACTGAGCGGCAGTACGCGAAATAGGCATATGTGCAAAATCTCCGGTAACGGCAGCCGCGGCCATATGCCATCCAGGCGGCGAAAAATCACACTAATTGCAAGCCAACCGCCGGCCAGTTCAACCATCGCCAGTGCATTCGGCGCAACCGACAGCGGCAACAATGCAACCAGACTTGTCGCTAGCAGGGCGGCTGAACCAACATGGCGAGCGATGGCGTTGACGGCTTTGACCGCATCGGGCAATCCTTGATCGGAGCCTTCCGGCGTCACGCTGACTTCGGCAGTATATGGCCCCCAACTCATCGCTGCGGGCAATGCGAAGCCGGCCGCCAGAACGGTGAGGAGATGAGCGGGTAGCGTAAGCCAGCGCCAATCGGCGTACAAGATCAGCCCGACCGCCAATCCCATCCAGAGCCAGGATCGGCTGGCTACGCCGATCTGCGCTCGGCGTATCGCAGCACGTACGATAAGCGGATCGCCAGCCGTCAACGCAGGCAAAATAGGCGCAAGGAAAGCCAGTTCCAACGCCATCCAGGCCCAGATCCAGGCGAGCATCGACGGCTCCGCGGGATTGTATGGCCATGGCAGAAGCGCCATGCCAATGCCCGCTAAAGCGATGCTGACTATGGCCAGCGCGCCCTCACGGTATTGAAGAGCGCTTCGAAGGTTCGACCAGCGATACGGGTTTCCCGACGCGCTGTCAACAACACGCCAATAAAGCCATCCCAGTCCGAAGGTCACGAGCAGACCGGGATAGACAAGCACACTGATCGCAATGTTGATCAGGCTAAATTCCATATATTCGACACGTAGCGAATGCGACTAACCCACGCTACCACAACAAACGCTTTTATCCAGACGACCGGGCGTTGGCATATTCGGCGCTGCGTCTACAATGCGCGCACAAACGCCAGACTCCGAATCACATCGTCAATAGTCGCCAATACAGGCTCCGGATAGACGCCAATACCGAGACATATCATGAGCAGTAGCATCGCCAGGATAGCAGGTCCGCGCGGCTCCGGATCCAGACGCCGTTCAGGAGGGCGATCAATCTCGATTTCGCCGAGCAACGCCGGTTCAGAGACCGGAGCTTCGTCACCCTGTCCGAGCAGCCATTCATGAGCGAGCTTCATCAACGCTAGCCCGCCCAATACAGTGGCGACAACCAGTGCGACAAGATCGATCCAACCTTGTTGAGCGGCAGCCTGATAAATCAACAGCTTGCTCGCAAAACCATTGAACGGCGGCAAGCCGAGCAAAGCCAATCCGCCGCTGATCAAACCTGCGCCAGCGACTGGCCAGCGCCACAGCAAGTCACGACGCACCACATTCGCCGGGCGACCATCGGGCTGTTCGAGCAATCCCAGGCTAATAAACAGCAACGTCACCGACAGCGTCTGATTCAACGCCTCGAACATAGCGCCGGCCAGACCGACTGTTGATACCGAAACAAGCCCGTAGAAAATCATCCCGGCATTGTAGACCAGCAGATAAGCCAGGGATCGTCGCATTGATGTTTGAGCGAATGCCAGCAGCCCCCCGGCGATACTGGTGACAATACCACCAATTCGCAACACTCCCAACCCGAAAGCGTTTTCCGTTAACAACGCCGGGAAACTCTGGAACGTGAGCACCAGCACCAACAGACCGATCACATTAAAGACGGCTATAACCAATGCCGAAACAAGGGGAGCAGCATCTTCAACCACATCTACGAGCCAGGCGTGAAACGGCGCCAGAGCCAGGCGCAAAGCAAAACCGGCGGACAGCAGCCCCAGAATAAAACGCGCCAACGGAATGCGGCCAGAAACTTCGCCCGGGCGGTAGATGTCGGTCAGCACAAAACTGAGATACATCAGCACACCAGCCAGAACCATTAACACCAGATATTTTAGCGCGCTGGCGATCGTCCGCGTTGCAAGCAGCGCGCTTGTCCCGGTCGGCATATCAACAATAGCAAGCACGATCACCAGACTGGCTCCGATAAGCAATAGTGAGACAATAAAGAGATCTTGCAACAACAGCGTCGTGCTTGCCAGTGACAGCACCAGAAGCATCACCGGCACAAAATTCTCACCATGCGGCAGATGCAATGATGCAATAAACGCAGTGATGCCAATGCCCAAGAAAATGAGCATAAACAGACGGTTCAACGCATTCAACGTAAGCGTCGTACCTAGAAGGCGCGCCGGAGCGTCGAGTGGTATTTGTGCCGCCAGCGCGATCTGAATCAACATCGTCGCTACTGCCGCCGTGATGACCAGGACAGTGCGCTGACGCAGAACAAAACACGTTGCCGCCATCGAAATTGGAAAGAAAATGAGCAGCAGATAGAGCATAGGATACAGCGCTTATTTCAGCGCTTATATAATTCGTCCAATTCAAGCGTCTTGAGTCGTCCGTACAGCAAACCGCTCAGATATGCAATTGTCAACGCCAGCAAGATCGTGACCAGACTGAGAAGCGTGAGGGGTATAACCCCTACGCCGCTGGCTTGCGGGCTGCTCACTACGGAAGTGTACAACAAATCGATGCTGCTGGTGCAGAGCAGCAATCCAAGACCGATTTTGAGCAAATCCCCGGCTGTGGCAATAGTCAGAAGGCCGGTAAGTCCTAACCAACACCAGGTAAAATCTATAGCTTGCGATGGCGCAATCAAATAAATTTGAGGCAACGTCAGGCTGGCAATAAGCGCCAATACCCCCGACCAGAACGGCACCACGTAATCACTCAGACGAAACTGGCGATCAGTATGTTGTTGTTGCGCCGCTCGGGCCGCTCGCCGTAACTCGGCAAGACCAAACTCGTCGAGATTTTGCAGACCGTACTCTTTTGAGAAAGTGAGAGCTGTGATTGACAGGATGATCGCAACAGATAATCCAGTGATCAATCTGACAAGCGCAGTCGTACTGATACTGATACCCGGCAGGTCAAGATCGGGCGGCAGGAACTGCTGTTCAACCAGAAACAGCGACAAGCTGATGTAGTTTATCAACAACGCCGAGATGGTGATGCGCCAGTCTCGGATGAGCAGTATTATCCCGGCGCTGATAGCAATGACAATAAGAAACCAGTTCATATCATAATATGGTTATTGGGCCATTGATAAGATAAGAAGCATCAAACCCAACAGGATGCCGGCAAGGTAAAAGCGCTGCTCAAACAGAGCAAAGGCCAGGCGCGCACCACGACTCACGACAATCAGAATGCTCCAGAACCACCGTAATACGCTGCTGGGGCGACCCGGCTGGACGAGAGCTTGCTGGCTAACGCTGAGTGTGTCAGGCGCCAACACGACAGGTTCGACTTTAGCGCTTTGAAATGGCTGCCGCGCTGACTTCCTCTGGCTCAGCAGCAACAATAGCAGCAGCAAAAACACCCCTGCAGCACTGGCGAGCGCATACGCGGCGCCTGATATGGGCAGGGATGCCGGTGCTCCAGGCAGAGCAGACAGCGCCCACGACCAGGCAAGCTGCGGCGCTAGTCCCAAAACTAGCAAGAGCAGCAAGAGCAGTGATGCGACCACAACCAGCGGATCAATCAGCCTGGCCTGAAGGGTGAAACGAGTGCGACTATCTGCGGTCGCAGTTGCGGGCTGAATAAGCATCCAGAAACGACCAAGCGGCGCAAGATAGGCAAATAGCGTCAGAACATTGGCTGCCAGTATCGGCGGCAACAGCCATACGCGCTGATCGTAGGCGGCCTCGAATAGCCACCAGCGTCCCCAGAATCCCCAGAATGGCGGGAAGCCTATTGCTGCAAATCCTGCCAACATCCAGATGACGCCGGCCGCCACAAGGTTCGTCTGAGGACGGGTCTGAGTGTAGTCGTCGCTGCCGGTGAAACGCTCCAGTTTGGTAATCGCCAATGCTCCGGCAATGAGAGCAAGAACCGCATTGGAGAGTAAAACAGGCGCTGCCAGCGTTGCCAGCGGCGTATCAATAGCCAGCGTCACAATTACCAGACTGGCCTGGGCACTAGCTTGCCACCCAAGAAAGGTCCGCAGGCCATGCTCACGCAACGCCCCGATGGTGTAGGTGAGTATGCTTAACAAACCTAAAAGCGCTACTCCTACACTCACAAATGGCGGCAGTGGCCCCACCTGCTTGATCGCCGAAAACGCGGCGCTGACAGCAAGTATGGGAAATGCCAGACTATGCAATAGCCCATCCAATGCTGTGGGCGCCTGGACGATTTCATCTAATGTGCTATGAACAGGAGCGCCCTCGGCCAGCATCAAGCATGCCAGCAGCATAATCATCAGAGCCGCAGGGCCGAGCGCTTGATCGATGGCCGGATTGGGAAGCGCTAGTTGTGCGCCGACTAAAAACACCAGGCTGGCCAGCAAGCTCAGAGCCAGATTCCACGGCAAGATCGTGCCGCTGCGCAACGTTCGACTGGAGCGTACGGCGCTATAGCCCGCGAGCGCCGCCGACGCCCAGGCAAAAGGAATAAGCGTTAATGAACTGCTGATGCCGACAAGTGCCGCTGCCAGCGCAATCAGCGACCAGGCGAATAAGTTGCCAAATGTGCGAACCGATGGGGCAATTGACAGCGCTAATGCCAGCAATGTCACGCTGCCTCCGCTCAACAGCAGCACGCTCAGCATACGTTGTACGGAATCGAATGCGGGGATAAACGTGATGCTTGTCTCATCGAAAATAGCCCAGATCATCGGCGGCGGGGTGGGAACATCCAGGATCGAGCCGCCCAGCAGCAGCAGCGCGGCAAGGCCTGACATGCCGGCAGCAATGAAGCCCAAAATGCGTGTGGATATAAACCGGCTCAGGCTAAAGCTGGCCGCCGCAGTGAGCAGTATCAGTATAAGCGCGGTATAAAACATAGAATGAACAGCAATCGCCGTTGGCGCCTATTCGCAAACGTATAGCATCAACGCCAATACGCACGCCAATCGGCGAGCGAGATCAGTTTGCCACACATGGCCCGGTCGAATATACCACGAGCGGCGCATTATCGATCCAGGAGCCGCTTAGCAACGTCCGCGCCAACAATCGATCGATTCGAGTCGGCGGTTCGATGGTCGCAGAAGTTATCCGTATGCCATCGCTTTCAAGATGGTAACGCAATGTGCCGCGCGGAGCTTCAACGGCGGAACTCGCCTGGCCCGCACGCAATTCATTTGGGATAAAGCCTTGCCAGCGGTCATCCGGCAGCATATGCAATGCTTGCTCGGTCAGCTTGACGCTCTCGATGGACTCAAGCAGAAATACGATCATGCGCGCATAGACATCGCCGCTATCCTGCGCAATCATTGAGACGTCAAGATGGCGATAACCGGCATATGGCTGATTCTGACGCAGATCAACGAGCAAGCCGGAAGCGCGCGCCATTGGACCGCTTAACACAAATTGGGCGGCGGCGTCACGGCTCAAAACGCCGATCTCAACGGTGCGCGCCAACAACGCTTGCTGATCAATGACCCGATCGGTGATCTGAAACAAACGCTGGTTGATCTCTTTGAGCCCAGACAACAACTCGTGGCGGCTCTGGTCATCAAGGTTGCGACTGACGCCTCCCGGCTGCAGCAGTATAGGATCGTCTTCCGAACCGCGAAAGAGCCTCAGTAATTGCTTGGCGCTCTGGTGCACAAGGCTCAGGTCGTTTCGTGTGTGCGACTGACCCAAAGCGTGGAACATAGCAGTCAGTGAGTCCAGATGTGATACCAGGCGTTCGAGCTCTGTCACAATGCAGCGCAGCAGATCGACGCGATCGGAGGGCTCGATATCGAGCAATGTTTCGAGCGCCTGACAAAATACCAGTGAATGCGCATACGAACACGAGCGGCACAAACCGGCGACATATGGCAATGCTTGCGCGAGGCTTAAGCGAGGTAATCGTTCAGCGCCTTGCTCCTCAGTATAATCAGCTCGATAATCGACATCTATAATTGTATCTCCATCAACTTTGAGGAGTATGCGTTGTGTCCCGCATTGAGCCGTCACGAGCGAGTCGAGTGATAACGTATAGCTCACAGCGATTCCTTCCCCAGGCTCGTATCGAAGAGGCATTATACCACACGCCGGTTGTCCCGATAGGGAACGCCTATTATGGCCGGAGGCCACGCATAACCAACCCAAGTCTTGCAGCGGTCTATGTTTTTGCCAATTTGATAGAGACGATTCGCATTTGTCAAAACCTGTCAGGTGCAGCGCACCGGTCTTGGCAAACGATTTCACTCACGCGCCGCCGCCTGTGGCGCCGGAGGGAATTACACCGGATAATTTTGAACATCACGCAGCATTGCTATATACGCAATGCACAAGTTTGCGACCATAGCTGTAAGAAGATAATTACAGCTTATGGTGGATAGCACACACAGCACTTACAATATACACTTGCGCTACCATGAGTAAAACAATGACATACCACAGCTTTCGAGAGCCCGAACAAATACAATTTCATCACGCCAGCGCCGCTTCATCGCATAACTGCGCTGGCGCTAGCATAAGTTCAGAAACCATTCTGAACGTGATGTTGTCGTCATTTACGTTGCAGTTGGCTTTGAATACTACATCTCGGTCTGCATACAGCGGCAAGCTGATCCGCTTTCCGGATGGCATAGAAGGGTTTTTCAGCGACAAAGAAAGTCTGCTTGTCCTTTTGGAAGGCATATGCGGTGTTCGCTGCTGGCGCGTCCATCGCGAGCAGATTTTACAGCAGTGCGGAATATTTTGCGCTGACGCTTGATCGAATAGACGACAACTGCAAGCAAAGGGTGTGGATTGCCAAGCGATCCGCGCCCTTTTTTGCGCGCTCTGCGCACCTGCACAATATGATATTTGATGGCCATAATGTGCTATAATCGGCATATTTCCAGGTAATCGCAGGAGTATCATATGCCTTCCGACGCTGCCAACGAAGCCATACAGCAGGAATCTGCATATATCCTGCAAACCTATCCTCGGCCTGATTTTGTGCTTGAGCGCGGCGAAGGCGTCTATCTCTACGACGTCGAAGGACGGCGATATCTCGATTTCGTCGCAGGTATTGCAGTGAATGTGGTTGGCTATGGCGATGCAGAAATTTCCCGTATTATCACCGAGCAGGCCTCTCGCCTCATTCACGTCTCGAATCTCTATCACACCGTTCCCGCTGGAAAGCTGGCCCGTCTCTTGGTAGAGAGCAGCCCGGCGTTTGATCGGGTCTTCTTCTCCAATAGCGGAGCCGAGGCCATCGAAGGCGCGCTCAAGTTCGCTCGCAAGTTTGCGCGCCAGCACTATGGTGAAGGCAAAACGACGATCGTCGCCTTCGATGGCTCGTTTCATGGCCGCACAATGGGCGCTGTCGCGATCACCGCGCGTGAGAAATATCGTCAGCCTTTCATGCCAGTGATGCCCGACGTGCGGTTTGCCACCTTCAACGACGTTGATAGTCTGGAGACGGCAATCACCGATGATGTATGCGCAGTCATTGTCGAGCCGGTTCAGGGCGAAGGCGGGTTGCGAGTCGCCGATCATGCCTTTCTCCGGCGTATACGCGAGCTGTGCGACCAGCACCACGCGTTGCTAATCTTCGATGAAATCCAGTGCGGTATGGGTCGAACAGGCACGCTCTGGGCGCATGAGCCGTATCAGGTTCAGCCCGATATGATGACGGTTGCGAAACCGCTCGCCGGCGGATTGCCGATTGGGGCGATTTTGCTGAGCCAGCGCGTCGCCGATGTAATCCAGCCAGGTGATCACGGGACGACGTTTGGCGGCGGGCCGCTGGTGACCAGCGTCGCACAGGCAGTATTTCAGCGGATCAGCCAGCCGCAGTTTCTTGAACATGTACGCGAAGTAAGCAGCTATCTAGACGAGGCATTGCACGATCTTATCGCAGAACAACCGGAGCAGATCCTGGAGTTGCGCGGACGCGGCTTGATGCGCGGCTTGCGCATTACCGGCGCTGCCGGGGCTGTACGCGCAGCGGGGCATACAGTTGGGTTGTTGGTTGCGACCGCCGGCGAAGATGTGGTGCGCTTGCTGCCTCCGCTGATCGTAACGTCGGCGCATATCGATGAGGCTATGGAAAAACTGCGTCAAATCCTCACGTCAGAGTAGTGCGACTCATGGCCTCGTCGGGTGATACGGCAGGCAGAGTTGTGGGGAGAAAGTTGTCAAATGACTTTTGTCTGGTATCTTCGCCGGAGGGTTTTATATCTATATGCAGTAGTGCAATGTATTTCATAACGGCAATAAAGAAAGTATTACATTTCTAAATTGAACGCTGACCGATAGTAGCTACCAAACGACAATACCCATGCCGCATGTCACCCTGAACGGAGCCGCAGGCAGCATGTGATGATACCCATACCACATGTCACCCTGACCCTGAGCTTGTCGAAGGGGAAGGGTCTCGATGGTCTGGGAATCGGAGATTCTTCGCTGCGCTCAGAATGACACTCTGCGGTGTCTCCCATATTGTTTGGTAGCATTGATGAGAGGACTGTTGTCGGTCAGCTTTTTTGCGCTAACTGATTTCATAGGTATTATTTTTATTCTTTACGATATATAAAACTTATTATATTGTTTTATATATAAAAGCATGAGATCTTGCGTGTTTTCTATTACAATATTGACAAATCTTTACTCTGTATCTATAATCAGAGTATATGAAAAGTATATCTTTAGAGTATGGAGGAATGTATGGATCAGGTGATGCAAAAATTTGTTACATCGCTTGAGGCGAATTTGACTGCCGAAGACGTGGTAAACCTCGAAGCATGTATGGATTGCAGGATTTGTGGCGATGCTTGCGCGTGGTATCTCGGCACAGAAGAAGAAACACTCCATCCAACCTACAAGACCAATTTCATTCGCGACATCTATAAACGTTATATGACATTGGAGGGCAAAGTCGGCGGATCGCTCGGACTGGTTCCCACGCCGACCACAGAAGATTTGCGCGATCATATGCAGTATTTCTGGAATTGCACTTCGTGTGGTCGCTGCACTCTCGCTTGTCCGGTTGGTTTGAGTACTCGCAGTATTGTACGCATGGCCCGCGCCGCCTACACTGATTCAGGACTGAGCAAAGAAAACGCAACCCTCAACTCAATTATTCACAACCTCGAAACCGTGCGCCACAGCTTTGGTCTGACGAATGAGCAAGTTCTTGCCCGTTACAGCCTCTTTTTGTGCTCGCAAGATATTGAAATGCCCGCGGATATTGAAGGCTCCGAAATTCTCTTTGTTTGCCCTTCTGCCGCAAATACCAAAATCCCAGACTATGCCACGAAGGCAATGAAAATCCTCAACGCGGGCGGGTTTGATTATACAGTCTCGTCACGCCTCGTTGAAACCGGCACCGAAGCCGATCATATTGTTGTCCACCACGAACTGTCAAAAGCCATTCTTGAAGCCTGGGAGGACGAAGCTGAGCGGCTTGGCGTCCAGAAAGTGATGGTCGCCGAGTGCGGTTGCGATACGCGCTCGCTATTCTTCGAGGCCACCGAAATGCTGGGCCGTCCGTTCAAGTTCCCCGTCGTATTGTTTGATGCGCTGGTCCTCGATGCCATCCAAAGCGGCCAGTTGCCTGTAGACAAGACCGACATCAAGGTGACGCTGCACGATCCCTGCCATTCCACTCGCCTGGCCGGCATGGGAGATCTGTCGCGCGCGTTGCTCAATGAAGTGACCTCCAACTTTATTGAGATGACCCCCAACTACGAGTATAACTATTGCTGCAACGGTGGCGCGGGCGGTATGCGTCTGCCGGAGAACGCCCCGGTTCGGCGACAGGTTTCCGTATTTAAAGCCAACCAGATCGAAAATACCAGCGCAGATTATGTAACAACGCCATGCGTGGTGTGTATGCTCACGCTGGATGACACCTGCAAAGCCTATAACCTGGGCAAGCAGGCGGAAGGCGAGCGCGCTGCGACGATGACATTCGAAGTCGTCTATGAAGCAATGTATGCAGCGCTGGAGCGACGCGGCGAACTCGATCGTATGCGCACGCCTTTCGGTCTTAAGGGACGAGATCGGGCATATCTCCAGGATCATAGTGCGTCCGGCAAGGTCGCCGCACTGATGCGTAACGAGAAGGCAGCGACGGTTTTGCAATGGCTTGAAGATGATGATGTAGTGAAGCGCTTCTTCAAAGCGCATCCTGAGGGCATCCAGCAACTCGAGGAGTTCAAGCGGCTGCATATGTTGGCGCAACAGGGCGAGCCGTTGGAATTGTGTCCGGGCTTTGAGCGACGCGTGAATGTTGAGGCGTAGCAGCCGTCATTGTACTGCCGACTGTATAAGCTGATTTGGAGAGGTATTTACAGACAATGGAAGCTTTCTTGAATATATTCGCCCCGATCGCGTTCACGATTTTCGTCGTCGGTCTGGGGTTGCGAATTGGTCGCTGGTTCAAGGCGTTGTTCACGCAGCGCAAGGTTCGCGGTCGGAACGCGGGTTTCCCGGAAGTCTCTCAGCCGATGAGTCTGTTGGGCGGCGCTAAGGATGTGCTGTTTGGCCCGGTGAAGAACTTCACGGGCCGGTCGAACCGCACCTGGAACCGCGGATATGTGCTCTATCACATCGCGATTATCACCGAAGTGACGGGCTATACGCTCTCGGCGCTGATTTTGTTCGGACGCATGGCGATGGGACAGATGGTTCCCGATGTCGCGACCCATGCCGAGCAGAGCTTCAATTTCGCGCCGGCTAACCTATTGGCAATTATCTTCGGCAACGGCGAGCATTTGCAAGCGCATTTCCTCTTCGGCGACTTCGCGTCGATCTTCATTGGCATTACCTGGGTCGCAGTGACATTCGCGGTGCTGGGCAACCTGCATCTGATGTATAGCCTGTGGACCCGACGCAACTCGGCGGCCGTGGTCAGTGATATTGACGATGCGGCCAAAGGCGTCCGCATCAAAGGCCGCTTGACCTGGGATCGCATCGCAGTGCGTTCGTTGATCTTCTTGATCATCTGGACCGAGTTGTTCGCGCGTCTCAATTTGATACCGGGCATCGTGTTCGTTCACTCGGCGCTGGGTCTGGCGCTCTTCACGCTGTTCCCGTTCACCTATCTCTACCATATGGTCTACAACTTTATCGCCCTGTTCTACTCGGCTCGCCGTCGTGCATCGCGCGTTGTCGCGTAGGCTCGGTCGCCATAGAACGGTCGATAGATGAAAGGAGTGCGCCGGATGCGTCCGCGCGCTCCTTTTGCTATAATACGCGCCTGTGAGTCAAGCTGCCTCGGCGAAGTATAGCGAAGGATGGAGCGTTTGTCCTATGCAACCTACGGATGGCATACCTTCCAGAAGCCAGGTTCGGCGCCAGGATCGAGCGGTCGATGATGCGGCCTGGATCAAAGCGCTGTTGCATCGCGTGCCGGTCGGAGTGATTGCAACGGCCTACGAGGGCCAGCCGTTTATCAATACGAATATGTTTGTGTTCGATGAAGCCGCGAACGCTATATATTTGCACACCGCGACCACCGGGCGCACCCGCACGAATATCGAGCACGATGAGCGCGTGTGCGTGAGCGTCAGTGAGATGGGGCGGCTGCTGCCTGCCGATACGGCGCTGGCGTTCAGCGTGGAGTATGCGAGCGTGGTTGTCTTTGGACGGGCGTCGATTGTCACAGAGCGAGATGAGGCGCGCGCAGCTTTGCAGATGTTGCTCGACAAATACTTTGCGCACCTGCAACCCGGCGACGATTATCGTCCGATCACTGATGAAGAGATCGAGCGTACCGCAGTCTATCGCATCCAGATCGACGCTTGGAGCGGCAAGAAAAAAGAAGCGCCGCCCGATTTTCCGGGCGCGTTTCGGTATGGCGAGTGGTCGTAGGATTGTGTTGCGGTTAATAGCGCAACGGAACGAATGTAGATCCCAGGGCTTGATGCGCATTGCCGATCACGAGAAACGCCTTGGGATCGGTTTGCGCCACGATCTGCCTCAGTTCGCTGACCTGCGAGCGATATACTGTACACATGATCATAAAGTGCGGCTGGCCTCGATATCCGCCCTGAATTGGCCAGTAGCTTACCCCACGCTTAAGGCCATTCTGCAATTATGGTTTCGCTTCGTATGTCGGACCGGTTTCGATGACCAGCCGATTGACTTCTAGCCATTGGCGGCCCGGCGCCGCCAGAAGTCCCCAGCCAAATTTACCGCGCGGAGTTACGATGAGGTATTGGTTGTCGAGCCAGATGACAAAACACAGCGGACCGTGCGGCGCGGGCGCATAGGCGAGTACAGGCGAGCCATCGACGCTGAAATGCGCCTCGTCGAGTCCCCACGCGATCGCGTAGTCGTGCCAGTCGGTCATCGCCGGAGCGACGCTGGCTTCGCGTACGCCGACGGCGCGCTGAATGAAGGGCCAGATCCGCTGGTACAGGCGACGCGATTGCATCAAGAGGATCGCCGGCGGCGCCAGCGGCAGCAGCGCCAGCGCCTGCGGGCGTTGGGTGTCTATCGTCGCCGCTTTCCAGCCATAACCCGGCGTGTTGAGATCGAGTTGTATATTTGCGGGCGACGAGCCGTAGAAGAACCAGATGGCTTTAGGCAGGCGCGGCAGACGACGTTCGACTAGGGCCAGCGGATAATTCCAAAAACCGAAGCCGGCGGTGCCACGCAACTCGCCGTCGGGATGCGAAAAACGCGCCCGCACGTAGAGCCGCAGGGGCGGTCGCCAGAGCAACGGACGGCGATTGCCGACCCGATAGTCATCGAGCTGGGCGTCGCTGTAGCGACGGGCGGTCGTGTCAATTGTGACGAGGCGCGCGGTCGTTCCGGTCAACTCCAGCGCGGCGTCGCCGACGACATAGCGTCGCCAGTAGGACGATGGTTCGGGTGTGAAGTCATCGTGCCAGTTGCTCATAGTCGATCCGAGGGGTGAATGCGCGACAGACATGCTGGGAATGAGCGCGTCTCGCACTCATTCCCAGCATACACCATCACGCCGGTTTGGATAACTATCAGGCCGAATGTTCTGTGCGGATGACACCTAGCATGGCCATACCGTCATCCAGTTCGACGCTTTCGATATGCGTTCCCTCCGGCGCGGCGCCAAAAACCAGATCGACCGCCAGGGTCTCGGTTTTGACGTAATCGCCCCAAGCGGCGATCATATCGCGCATCGCGGCGTTCTGCGCGTCGCTCGCGCCATTCACGAACAACCTGATCCGATCGCTGATCGCCAGCCCGGCGCTCTTGCGAGCGTCTTGCACATAGCGCACCAGATCGCGGGCCGCGCCTTCTTGCCGCAATTCCGGCGTGAGATGGACGTTGAGCGCGACAAGCATGCCGCTGTCCTCAGCTACGGCGTAGCCTTCGGGCGAGCTGGACTCTACCAGCAGTTCTTCCGGCAGCAGATCAAGTTGCTGGTCTGCCACAGTCAAGCTGATCGGCTGGCCCTGCTCGACGGCGTGGGCCGCGGTGCGGGCGGTTTCGCCGCTCAAGCCGTTGAGCGCAGTGGTGAGCGCGGGCACGAGCTTGCCATACTTTTTGCCGACCAGGCGCAGGTTGGGTTTGAAACGATATTCGACAAAGTCGGTCGAGGCGTCCATATAGCGCACAGCCTTGATATTCAGCTCATCGCGCAGATCGGACTCGAAGCGGCGCAACCCCTGCACCTCGGCCGGCGTACCCGCGCGCACCCAGATTTCACTGAGCGGCTGGCGCACCTTCAGATTGGAAAGCTTGCGCGCCGCCCGGCCCAGCGACACCGCTTGCAACAACGCCTCAGTATCGGCCACAAGCTGGTCATCAAGCAACGCCTCGTTCACGGTCGGCCAGCGGGCCAGATGGACGCTCTCCGGCGTCGATGTTGCGGCGACTGCGTCCGAACGCAGCCCTTCGACCACGAGATTGCGGTACATCGTCTCGCTGATAAACGGGATGAACGGCGCAGCGAGGCGCGCGACCGTCACCAGGCAGGTGTAGAGCGTGGAATAGGCCGCCTGTTTATCGGCGTCGGCCTCGCTCTTCCAGAAACGCCGCCGGTTGCGCCGCACATACCAGTTCGAGAGTTCATCGACGAAGCTTTCGATTGTGCGCGCCGCCGTCGTCACCTCGTAGTCCTCCAGGCTGGCGGTGACATCGCGCACCAGGCCGTTCAACCGCGCCAGCGCCCAGCGATCAATCGGCGCCAGGTTTGCGCCGTTTGCCGATTGCTCTAAACCATCGGGCTGCCAGCCGTCGAGATTGGCGTACGTGACGAAGAAGCTGTAGGTGTTCCACAGCGTCAGCAAAAACTTGCGCAGCGTTTCGCCGACCAGGGCGATACTAAAACGGCGCGGGTTGCCGGGAGGCGCAGCGGTGAACAGATACCAGCGCAGCGCATCCGTGCCATGCTCGTCAATCACGTTGGCGGGCGTAATCACGTTGCCCCGGCTTTTGCTCATCTTCTGGCCTTCGGCATCAAGGATGTGGCCCAGGCAGATCACGTTCTTGAACGCGGGCCGGTTGAAGAGCAGCGTGCCGATAGCGTGCAGGGTATAGAACCAGCCGCGCGTCTGATCGACCGCTTCGCAGATGTAATCCGCCGGGTGCGCCTCGGCGAACGCCGCCTGATTCTCGAACGGATAGTGCCACTGCGCCACCTGCATTGAGCCGCTGTCATACCAGGCATCGGCGACATCGGGGATGCGCCGCATCACGCCGTGTTCCGGGTCATCCCAGGTCAGTTCGTCCACGTAGGGCCGGTGCAGATCCAGATCTTTGAGCGAACGCCCGACCTTCTGCTCCAGCTCGGCCAGGCTGCCAATGCACTCGGCGTACCCATCTTCGGCGACCCAGATCGGCAGCGGCGTCCCCCAATAGCGTTCACGGCTCACGGCCCAGTCGATGTTATTTTCCAGCCAGTTGCCAAAGCGCCCGTCGCGGATGTGTTCGGGAACCCAGTGAATGCGCTGGTTGCCCTTGACCAGTTCCTGCTTGAGCGCGGTGGTGCGAATGTACCACGAGCGCTTGGCATAGTAGAGCAACGGCGTGTTGCAGCGCCAGCAGAACGGGTAGTTGTGGCGCACGCGCCCGCTTTTCAGCAGCAGCCCGCGTTCTTTCAGGTTGCGGGTGATGTCGGGATCGGCCTGCTTGAAGAACTTGCCGCCGAAACCGAGATCGCCGAACTCCGGCAGCACCTCGCCGTTCAGATCGACCGAAAAGAGAGTCGGCAAGCCGTGAGTGCGTCCGATCTCCAGGTCGCCGTAGGCCGGGGCGATGTGCACGATGCCGGTTCCGTCTTCAAGGCTCACGAAGTCATCGGCAATCACGCGGTAGGCGCTGCTCCAATCAACGTCATCGCCCGGCCCCGGCACGCCGTCGAACAGGCTCTCGTAGTGCAGGCCGACCAGATCGTTGCCTGTAAACGTGCGCTCGGTAATCCAGTTCTTGTCAAGCACAGATTCGACCAGGTCGGCGGCCAGCGCCAGCCGCTCGCCATCTTTCTGAACCAACGCATAGTTGGCGTCGGGCTTGACTGCTAGCGCAACGTTGGCCGGCAATGTCCAGGGCGTCGTCGTCCAGGCGACCAGCGGAACGCCGGCCAGGTCGGCGGCCAGCGGGTGGGAATCGGCGCCGTCGGGCCCTTTGACGCGGAACTTTACCCAAACGCTGGGATCATCCACATCGTCCTGAAAGCCCTGGCTGACCTCGTGGTCGCTCAAGCTGGTGCCGCAGCGCGGGCAATGCATCGTGACCTTGTAGTCGCGGAAGAGCAAGCCCTTGTCCCAGAGTTGGCGGAAAATCCACCAGAGCGACTCGATATAGTCATTCTCGTAGGTGATATAGGCGTCTTCGCTAATCCAGTAGGCGATACGCCGGGTGAAGGTTTTCCACTCCTGGATATAGCGCCAGACGCTTTCGCGACACTGGGCGTTAAACGCGGCGATGCCGTAGCGTTCGATGTCAGGTTTGCCGTTGAAGCCCAGCTCTTTCTCGACCTCAATCTCAACCGGCAAGCCGTGGGTATCCCATCCCTCGCGCCGTCCGATGATTTTGTAGCCCTGCATCGAGCGATAGCGCAAGATGATATCCTTGAACGTGCGGCTGATCACGTGGTGCAGGCCGGGCTTTCCATTCGAGGTTGGCGGGCCTTCGTAGAAGACGAACGGCTTCTCGCCCGCCTCCAGCGACTGTTCGACGATGCGGTTGGCGTACCACCATTCCAGGATCTCTTCCTCCATCCGGGGGAACGAGACATTGGCGTCAACGGGTTTGAACATCTATAATCTCCTTGCACCTGCGTTCGTGATGGGCGATCGGTTCTGGCTGCCGGAGGCAAACGGAACCATTCCAACAAAAAACCCCGCCCCATTCAGGGACGAGGACTATGCCTCGCGGTACCACCCCGCTTCGGCCCGCAACGGGCCGCGCTCAGCGGGCGTCGATTAACGCCCCATCCGGGTAACGGCGGATGATTCCGGGTGCGGCTACTGGCGGATATACCACGTTCACTGACCAACTCAGGGGTGATCTTCGGTACACTTCAACCGACCTGGCTTCCACCATCCCAGGCTCGCTGGCGGCGAATAACGCGCCTACTCGTCCCCGTCATTGCTGTTGGCGCAAGTATAGCAATGGAGCTAACGAACGTCAAGCGCGTCGGGCCGGTTTGCGGCAGTCTGCTTATGATTTGACAGCGGACTTGCTGCATCAACGCTTGACTGCACGTTGGCAGTCGTATGCTGTTATCTTCGGAGCAATAGGATAGTCTTTGCTTGTCAGCCTCAGTGAAGACCGTCGCATCTCCCCCAGCCTCTTCTCCAACTCGACACCGTCCTAGATTTGCGTATGGATGTTGTTAGTTGCCCTTGGATTCGACGTGCTGCTTAAAGTTGTTCAGAATACTTTGCCAACCTTACTTGCTCCTTTTGGATGCTGATTTGAGGCAACTAACGGTTGCGCGGCTCACCCACCGGCGACCCGGGGATGTTAAGCAACACCAAGCCGCTTCGCAAGACTTGCTCTCTCTTCAAGTTCATAGCCGAGCGAGCGATAGAACGCAATGACTTCGCTGTTAGTCGCACGAACTTGCAGGTTGACTTTAGGGCAGCCTGCGATTTCTAGACCTTTCTCCGCTGCTATCATTAATGAACTCGCGATACCCTGACGTCTATGCGAGCGCTGGACGGCAAGATGGTGAATCCATCCCCTGACCCCGTCAAAACCCGCCATAACCGTTCCGACCACCTGCTCATCAACGACCGCGACGAGAAACAACTCTGGCTGAACAGTGAGTTTTCTACGAATCATTGATGCCGGCTCATTCCACGGCGGATCATCCTTAAAGACATCGCTCCACAGGGCGACGACTTGCGCTTGATCCTTGGACTCATATGGCCGAATCTCTATTGAGGCAATCAAAGACTGTTCGCTCCACAAGGAAACACGGATGGTTGGCGATGCTTTTAGTCGTTCTGCCGGGATGCGGGCACGGACCGAGCGGCTGCATCAGAGCCGGGACTAGCGTACGCCGGCGCCGGTGCATGCCGGCTAAACCACCGATGCGCCGGTCGCACGGGTGGCCCAGCATAGCAGGCCGGTCAAGACCGGCAGCGATCGCGCCACCGTCGTTGGATCCCCGGTCTTGACTTGGCCTGCTGGGGCCAGCCCGACCGCGCGACGCCGCTTACGAAATCCTTTACACCCACTTACGATACCGCACGATCATGTGGTCTTGACAAAGGGGCCAAGCATAGATGATGTTTGTGTCAAGCAGCGCCTTCATTTCGCGTATCCCTCCTGGTGGTAGTCAGGGTATTTGAGGTTGCGGCCTCAAACCCTATCACCTAGAAAATGGAGGTGTTCACAACGCCCAACACGGCTATCATGAGGGGTGCTATCTCACCTCAGAACCGCTTGGAGGGCATCA
>JANQID010000026.1 GCA_028282325.1 Chloroflexaceae bacterium
GCACAGCGAAGAATCTCGGATTCCCAGGCCATCGAGACCCTTCCCCTTCGCTTCGCTCAGGGTCAGGGTGACATGCAGCATACGCATCATCGTTTGGTAACAGTCTGTCATTACCAGCCCTATCGGCTATTGCCGTCGCACCTGACAGGTCTTCACCGCCGCCGCCCTCCACGCACATCTTTGCGTTCTCTGCGGCGAAATCGACCTATCGGCTCCTTCGACATCGGGCCAGTTTTCATTCGCTCTGGCGTGCCACAGGCACATCAGTAGCTATCGGCTATCGTTTATCGGCTATCGGCTATCTTTTTATCGGCTATTACATATCAGCGAGAGGATTCGGATTATGCCGCTGAACAAACTCTGGGTGCTGGCGTTTCGTGATCTGGGGCGCAACCGCCGCCGCACCTTCCTGACAATGACGGCAGTGGCGTTGGGACTGGCCCTGTTGATGGTGATGAACAGCTTCATCGCCGGGATGCTGGAAGACTCGCTGCAGAACAGCATCAAGCTGCGTACCGGCCATCTGCAATTGCGGGCGCCTTCCTACGATGAAGACGAACGCAGTCTGCAATGGCGCGATCTGTTGCTCAACCCGGAAACCCTGGCCGACCAGGCCAATGCCTTGCCCGCGGTCAAGGCCGCGACGCCAGTGCTCTGGGCCAACGGCATTCTGGCTACGATAAATGACTCCGCCGGCTTGCAAGTCTATGGCATCGACCCGCTGTCGCCGGTTTACGAGCCAGTGCGCGAATCGATGACCGCCGGTGCTTTTATCGCCCCCGATGACCGTTCTGGGGTGCTGATCGGCGAGCCACTCGCCAAAATGCTCGGCTTGCAGGTCGGCAGCAACGTCAGCCTGACGATTGTCGACGCGGAGGGCCAGGCCGATGAAGGCGTCTTCACGGTCGCCGGTCTGTTCGCAACCGGTATTCCGACCTACGACGAGAGCGCGGTGCTGATGCCGCTGTCGAAAGCTCAAGCTCTGACGAATACGCCGCGCCGCGCCAGCGCCATTGTCTTCCTGCTCAACGACCAGGATGCCGCTGTTGAGGTCGGCGCCGCCTTCGGCGACTTGGGGTTGCAGGTACTCACCTGGGAGGATCTGAACCAGTTGCTCATCCAGACCGTGCAGACCGGCATGGCCTTCTATTACCTGCTTGATATGATCGTCATCTTGATCGTCGCCGTGATCATCGCCAACACGTTGTTGATGTCGGTCTTCGAGCGTATTCGCGAAATGGGCATCCTCAGCGCCCTGGGCATGAAGGGGCGCCAACTGATGCAAATGATGCTGCTTGAAGCCGCCAGCCTGGGCCTGGCCGGGATCGCAATCGGTCTGATGCTTGGCCTGGCCGTCGTGGCCTATTTGGCGACGGTTGGTATCGACTTCGGGAGCGATGTGGCTTCGTCCGGCGGGGACATGATCGCACTCAGCAGCACCATCTACGCCCGCTTCGTCCCCGACGTCTACGCCGGCCTGTCCCTGGCGACGCTGCTGATCATCCTGGTCGCCGCGCTCTATCCGGCTTGGTATGCCGCCCGGCTCGAACCGGTCGCGGCTTTGCGAGAGTCGTAAAAACCTGAGAAACTCTCTGAAAAGAGACAGAAAGCAGACTGGGCAAGTCTTCCATCAAAACCTTTGCTGAAGTCTACCAAATGATGATACACACGCCGCATATCACCCTGACCCTGAGCGCAGCGAAGGGGAAGGGTCTCGGCGTTATTGGAACCTGAGATTCTTCGCTTCGCTCAGAATGACCGCATACGGTGCCTCCAATATGGTTTGGTAGTCTTCAACATTGAGACTGGCCCAGTCTTTTCAGACAGTTTCTGAGACGCGCATAGTAAATAAAGGATAACGCCTGTGGATGCGATTCAGCTTGAACATGTCACAAAACTCTACCGGATCGGCGCGACGGAAACCCGCGCGCTTAATGACGTGAGCCTGGCGATTGACGAAGGAGAGTTTACCGCCCTGGTCGGCCCGTCGGGTTCGGGCAAGACCACGCTGTTGCAGTTGATCGGCTGTCTGGACAAGCCCGATCAGGGTGTCGTGCGCCTGAAGGGTCAGGATGTGACCCGCTATTCGGCCAACCAGCGCGCCGATTTGCGGCGCACCAGCATCGGTTTTGTGTTTCAGTTTTTTGCCCTGGTGCCGGTGCTGACAGCCTATGAGAACGTGGAATTGCCCTTGCTGCTGAGCGGGGTCAAGCCGACGGAGCGGCGTGAGCGAGTGACGGAGTTGCTCAAGGCGGTGGGCTTGCAGGAACGGGTGAAGCATCGCCCCGACCAGTTGAGCGGCGGCGAACAGCAGCGCGTGGCGATCGCCCGCGCCCTGGCTCCGCGCCCGCTGCTGGTGTTGGCTGACGAGCCGACCGCCAACCTGGACACGGCCAACGGACAGCAGGCGATGGAGATTATGCAGCGCCTGAACCAGGAGACCGGGACGGCCTTCGTCTTCGCTACCCACGATCCGCGTGTGGTGGCCTATGCCCGTCGGGTGATCAAGCTGCGTGACGGCGGCGTGGTCGAGGATAGCGTGCAGCAGCAGGTGGCGGCGTAGCAGCATCGGAGTGCGGAAGCTTGCTTCCGCACTCCCCTCCTCTATCTCGCTCCCGCCGCTCCCCCTTCCTCACTTCTATAAAGAAGGCGCCTGAAAGGGCGAGATTACGATTGGGCATAGCATGCACAGCGATGTTAGGGCATTTGCTCGCAACCACGGGGCGCCGCTCGGCATATTCATCGCGCTGGCGCTACTGATGACCTGGCCGCTCGCGCTGAACTTCACCGCCGCCGTACCTGGCGACGGCGTCGATAATACTGGGCATATGTGGAATATGTGGTGGCTTAAGTATGCCCTGTTGCACGGCCAGAACCCCTTCTCTACCCGCATGATCTTCTACCCGGAAGGCGTCAGCCTGTGGCTGCACACGCTCAACCTGTTCAACTTCCTGATCAGCCTGCCCTTCCAGATGCTTTTCGGCCTCATCGTCGCCTACAACGCGGCGATCATCTTTGCCCTGGCAACCGGCGGTTACACCGCCTATTTGTTGGCCGTCGACGTAACCGATGACCGCCGCGCCGCCCTCGTCGCCGGGGTGATCTACGGCTTCAGCGGCTACGTGCTCGCCCAGGTGATCGGGCATCACAACTTGATGGCCGTGCAATGGCTTCCGGTGGTCGTTCTGGCGCTGCGGCGCGTCACTCGCGGCGGGGGGCGGTTGTGGATCGGCGTCGCCGCCCTGGCGTTGTGGTTCAATCTGCTCTGCGACTGGCAATACTTCTTGTTCGCGATGATCTGGGGCGGCTGGTATGCCCTGACGGTCTTCTGGGAGCGGCGCAGCCTCCGCGCCGTCGCGCCGGTCGGGGCGGCGTTGGCGTTGGGCGCGCTCCTCGCCTTGCCGATGGCGATCCCAACGGCGATGGTCGCTGCACAGACACCCCAGGCGGATACGGGCGAAGCCTATCGACTCGATCATTCCGCCGACCTGCTCGATTTCGCCATTCCCAGCCAGTTGCACCCCGTCTGGGGCTCGCTGTCCGAACGCTGGCAGAGCTACAAGCCGAATATGACCATCCAGAACAAAACTGCCTACCTGGGCTTCATCGCCGTCGGGCTGGCCGTCATTGGCGTGCGTCGCAAGGAAGGCCATTTCTGGTTGATCAGCGCGCTGGTCTTCGCCGTTCTGGCGCTTGGGCCGCATCTCCAGGTCGGCGGCGTGGGCACGGGCATTCCGCTGCCCGCCGCGCTGTTGTACAACCTCCCGCTGATTAATGTGTCGCGCGTGCCGTTGCGCTTCGTCGTTCTGGCGCTGCTGGCGCTGGCTATGCTGGCGGCCCTGGGAACACGCCAGATTCTCGCGCGCTTCCCGCAACCCGCGCGCCGCAACGCCCTGCTGGCCGGCTTGGTCGGGCTGATCGCGCTGGAAAACCTGACGATGCCGTATCCCCTCTCGCCGATCTACATCGCGCCGATCTATGCCGAGATGGGCGGCGACGGCGAGCAGTACGCGATCCTCGACGCGCCGTTCTACCGCCGCACCAGCTTCATCCATATGTTCTATCAGGCCGTGCATGAAAAACCGCTGGTCGAGGGGCATCTCTCGCGCAAACAGGCCAACCAGCTAGAGACGCAACTCCCGCTCATTCGCGCCTTCGCCCACGCCCGCCCCGCTCCGGACATCATCGGCCAAGACTATCTCGACATTGCGTCGAGCGTCTTCAGCTACTTTAACATTCGCTACATCCTGCTGCACAGCGACGGCGGCGCGCTGCGCTATAGCGAGATGCTGGAATTCGCCCAGGCCGCCGCCGACGGCAACCCGCCCCAGGAACAGGGATCGTCGGTGGTCTATCCCGACGCACGGCGGGCGTCCACGCTCCGGCGCACGATGGGCCTCGTCGAGTTGCAGCCGTCCGGCTCGGCGCTGATCTACGAAGTCGTCCCGCCGGAGACGCCGCTGCCGTTTCTGGGCATCGGCGACGGCTGGTCATATCCGGAGGCGCAGGCTGACGGCAGCGTACAGCGCACGGTTGAGCGCGAGGCCGACCTGATCGTGTATAGCGCCGAGCCGCGCGATGTCGTGCTGGAACTGCACGTGGCTCCTCAGCAATCGGGCCGCCTGTATATCACCCGGAACGGCGCCGATCTGACCGCCTGGGTTTTGGATGCAGGCCGGAATATCCTCAGCACGCCGCTGCACGTAGACGCTGGCGAGACGCGCTTCACGCTGATACCCGAAACAACCGGCGCGCTCGCAGTTGAGCTTGTTGATCTGGCGAATGCGCCAATGACGCCTTGATCAGCCGGACGCCGGAGAGATCCGGCGGTAATGTCGGATTCGCCTTCGGCAGAAAAGAACATAAAGCACCGCCCGGCCGAAGGCTTAAGCGACTTTCTTTCTGGCGCCAGGGCCGAAAAAAGCGCCGCCGCGTAAGCCTTGTCGGTGAGGAGTCGTGCAATGTGGCTGTAGGACTGCCAGTCCTCGATGAGCTATAGCAATCCTATTCAGGTTGTGAAGCCACGGTAGTGCCGCCTTCAGGCGGTTCCCTTCGCCGCCTGAAGGCGGCACTACGCAATCTTTACGACTGCGGTAGGATTGCTATATCCTTCGGCATTCAGCCA
>JANQID010000047.1 GCA_028282325.1 Chloroflexaceae bacterium
CAAATTGTATGTCAACCACCGCCCGGCGCCGATCTGCCGTCACCCCGAGTCGATCTCCCGTCGCTGACCGACATCGATCTTATGTTTAGCGCGCCCCTCCTGATGGGGTTTGAAACCAATTTCCGGTGTTGCCACCGGGGTGGGGGTTTCGACTATCGAGGAATGCCCCGCTCTGATGGGGGTTGAAACAAACACCCCGCTCCTTCAAAATCAAACCCCTCCGGACTATCGAGGAATGCCCCGCTCTGATGGGGGTTGAAACGAAATTTTGCCAAACGTTCCTCCTTTGCCCGCCAACTGCGCGATGAAGCCCAATGACGCAACCGAGGCAGCGATGCTCCTGCTTGATACGGACATTATGATCGATGTGCTACGCAGATTCCCGCCGGCATCGCATGGATCGAGTTGCTCAGCTCGACAGAGTTGCGCTTGCCTGGATTGGTGGTGATGGAATTGATCCAGGGCTGCCGCAACAAGGCAGAGCAAGACCAGGTATTCCGCGACCTGGGCGGCTATCGTACTGCCTGGCCCTCAGCCAGTGCCTGTGACAACGCCCTGCGGGACTTCGTCCGCTTCAAGCTCAGCTATAACCTGGGGCTCCTCGATGTGCTCACCGCGCACACGGCGATTGAATTGGATGCTCCCCTGCATACCTTCAACCAGAAACACTATTAGATCCTGTCTCATATTCAGACCATCATACGGTGTGCTCAATGGACGATGGTATGGTCAGTCGCCGCGTGAGTAAACGGATCGAGGCGAGAGAGAGCCAGCCTTCGGAGGAGCGCGGATTGTGGTCATACTCCTTACGCAACTGCCGGTTGCGGCCCATCCAGGCGTGGGTGCGTTCGACGACCCAGCGTTTGGGCGGGACGGCAAACCCACGTTGCCCCGGTAGCCGTTCCACAATCGACAACGCGCCAAGGTCGCGCTGGTGCATCCAGGTCGCAAGTGCCCCACGATAGGTTTGGTCGGCCCAGATTGTCATCAACCGAATACCGCGCTGGCGGGACGAGCAGGCGGCGCTTGCGCCCGGTCATCCGCTTGCCGCCATCATCGCCGCGTTCCGGCCCACCGACCTCGGTGCTCTTCACGCTGTGCGTATCCAGCACGCCCGCCGTGGCCTCTGTATGCGACCGTCCGTCCGCCGCCGTGCGCACCTATCGACGCAGGAGGTCGTTGATGCGCATCAGGACGCCTTTCCGTGTCCAGTGCTGGAAGTACTAGCTCACCGTACTCCGCGGTGGAAAGCCCTTGGGCAGCAAGCGCCATTGGCAAATCGTGCGCAGTTTGTAGCGCAGGGCGTTGAAGACCTGTCGCGGATCCCCCCACCGTGGCGGCCCGGTTTTCGCTCGTACGTCCAGGTGCGGACGCAGCAGCACCCACTCGACATCGGTCACGTCGGTCTCGCACGACTCCGCCTCCGGTTGGATAGGCACGGCCGTTGGTGCTGCCATCTGCGTACCCCTGCTGGTCTGACTGTTTGGCTTGAGCACCCACAGTCTCCCCCAGCAGGGGTTTCGTGTTGCCGCTACCAAACGATCAAAGTCATGCCGCATGTCACCCTGAACGGAGCCGCCGGCAGCGTGAAGGGTCTCGGCGTTGGGGGGATCTGAGATTCTTCGCTGCGCTCAGAATGACACCATGCAGTGTCTCCCATATTGTTTGGTAGCACAGCCATTCTGAGGTAGGGTCTCGGCGTTGGGGGGATCTGAGATTCTTCGCTGCGCTCAGAATGATTGCATGCGGTACATCCAATATTGTTTGGTAGCGTCCCATCACCCGTTCGAAATGCAGATTACATCGTGATCACCATAGTTTGAATATTGGACAGGTTCTGAAAGGCAGAGAAACCAGAAAGATCACTCACAATAACCGAATATTATACGATATTCATAATCCGGAATGAGCGACACGCCACACCTTAAACGATTGTAATACCCCAAACCATTGACTTCAGACACAAGAAAAGGTATAAATCATCTAGTCATGTGGAATTCAATCCACATGCATTGCGAATTCATATTATAGGAATGGTCATAGCAACGTCTGGCCATGCCCGAATTCTTTACATTTGGGCGAAATTATGGATCTGATGGATCTGATGTCCTATCTAAGAATATTTTTGCGGCGAAAAGGATTGATCGCAACAACAATCATCGTTGCTCTCGTTGTTGTGTTCCTCGGTGTGCTACAGATTACACCATCTTACCGTGCATCGGCAACCGTTCGCGTCCTGACCAGCCGCGATGGGGATGTCGACTACGGGAAGCTGCAGTATGTGGATCGGCTGATGAATACCTACGCCGGGATTCTGAAGAGCGGACCAGTAATGGCTCAGCTTCAAGAGCAACTCGACATCACATCTTCTCCAGACATCGACGTGGAATTTCCCGCAAGCACGGAACTCATGCGGATTGACGTTACTGATCCGGATCCCGTCCTGGCAGCGGAAGCCGCCAACTTACTCGCATCAATCCTGATCGCAGAAAGCCGCAGCAGCCAGCTCGGTCGGGAGTATGCTGTGTCGCTGGTGGATCCAGCTGTACCTTCACAGTCGCCAGACTCACCCAATACGGCTCAGATGCTTGGCCTAACAGCGGTCCTTGGTCTATTCGGCGGACTAGCACTGTCGATCCTGTTGGAGTACTTCGACTCGACATTGTACTCAACTGATCACATCCAAAAGGCGACATCGCTTGAGATCGTAGGGCAGATCCCTCGCCTTGATCGTCAACAGCGCAACACATTCCTCAACGGCCAATCAGCGCCAGGAGAAGCGATTCGCTGGTTACGCATCAACACGTTGAATGCAGTAAAAAACCTATCGATCAAGACCCTGCTAGTGACGAGCGCCGAACCCGGTGAGGGTAAGTCAACGATTGTGGTAAATCTGGCCTATATGATTGCGAAGACCGGACGAACGGTCATCATCGTTGACACAGACTTGCGGCGTCCAGTCATCCATGAGCGATTCAATCTGCCGAACAATGTCGGCCTGAGCAGTGTATTGAGCCGTGAGGCAACTCTGGAAGATGCGCTACAGGAAACGAGCATTTCCGGACTTCAAGTGTTATCGAGTGGGCCAAAGCCGCCTGATCCGGCTGAGTTGCTGGAATCGCCCAGAATGCCATACCTGTTGGGGCAACTCTCGCAGCAAGCCAGCCTTGTCCTTATCGATGCTCCCGCCTTTCTTTCTGTTGCCGACTCCGCCATCCTTGCATTGCAGGTCGATGGAGTTCTGTTGGCTATGCGGCGAACGAAGGTACGGCAGGCTCCAGCGCAGGAAACTCATCGCCAACTCTTAAACCTCGATTCGAAAATCATTGGAGTTGTTGTGAACGAGGCCGAGTCGAAGCATAGCTATACAAACTCGTAAAGCTCAAGGTTTTTTGGATCACATTGTTAGAGGTTAAAGGCATCCCGATACAATCAATGTAAAGACTCACATCGTAATTGGGTCTCAACAGCTTGAAGTAGGTGCAGAATGGCAATAGAAAATTTAAATTCGGTTGGTCGACGGATCTCAACCCTGCTTGCAGAACCACGCGACACAAGTCTACGCTTCTACGTCAAACGTTGCTTCGATGTTACGCTAGCAGTGATATTGCTAATTCTGCTATTACCACTGCTCCTGCTCATTGCGATCCTGATCAAGGTCGACTCTTTAGGTCCAGTCCTGTTCATTCAGGAACGGGTTGGAGCGCGGCGGGAAAGCAAGGGGCGGCAGGCGGCCTGGAGCATTGTGCCATTCCAGATGTACAAGTTTCGGACAATGTTCCATAACGCTGATCAATCGTTGCACAAGGCCCATATCAAGGCATTTGCCGAGGGCAAGCTTGATACATCGAAAGGAGGTACGTTCAAACTGATCGATGATCCGCGTATCACAAGGTTTGGTCGCTTTTTGCGCAAAACAAGCCTCGATGAACTCCCGCAATTGTTGAATGTCATAAAAGGGGAAATGAGTCTCGTCGGGCCGCGACCCGTTCCTGAATATGAGGTCAAGGAATACGCCGACTGGCACTTCGAGCGGTTTACGTCGTTGCCGGGAGTTTCCGGACTGTGGCAAGTAGAAGGGCGGTCGCTGGTGACAATGGACGAGATGGTCAAACTCGATATTGAGTACAACCGCCAGCGATCGATCCGTCTCGATCTCAAACTCATGTTGATGACCATACCTTCGGTCTTGTTTGAAAAAGGCGCTGGTTAACATCAACGCAATGCAGCCAGGTCTCCTGGGGAGGGAGACGACAATGAATAATCAAGTTGGTATCGCCGTTATTGGCGCAGGCTATTGGGGCATTAACTTTGTGCGTGTCTTCAACGAACTACCCGGTTCACGTGTCGTAACAGTATGCGATAAGCGTCCTGAGCGGCTACACGAAATCGGTCAGCGCTTTCCAGGGATCGTACTGACCACGAGTGCTGAAGAAGCGATTGGCATGAAGGGGGTCGATGCTGTCGTCGTCGCCACACCGGCAACCGGTCACTACCATGTGGCACGCTATAGTCTGCTTGCTGGTAAGCCGACCCTGGTCGAAAAACCATTGACAAAAACGGTGGTTGAGTCGGAGGAATTACTCTATCTGGCAGACTCGCACAACGGACTGCTGATGGTCGGGCATACCTTCGTCTACAACCCGGCTGTTCGGAAAGTGAAGGACTATATTCGAGCGGATGAGCTCGGCCAGTTGTACTACGTGTACGCCCAACATACCAATCTGGGACCGATCCGCAAAGATGTAAACGCAATCTGGGATCTGGCACCACACGACGTTTCTATCTTCAACTACTGGCTGGACACCAAACCCGAATGGGTCAGTGCAGTTGGCGCACGGGTGCTGGGAAATGGACGAGAAGACGTTGGTTTCGTGTCACTGGGATACCCGAATGGAGTCGTTGGACATATTCACGTCAGCTGGGCCGACCCGAACAAAGTGCGTGAGATGGTGGTTGTTGGCAGCAAACAGCGGATCGTGTTCGATGATGTGAACGTTCAGGAGCGTGTACGGGTCTTCGAGAAGGGAGTGGCTCCGGCAGAGCCGGACACAGCCAATTACGGCGAGCATCAACTGCTGATGCGTGACGGCGATATCATCAGCCCGCGCATTGCTGCCAGCGAGCCGCTCAAGAATGAGTGCCTGCACTTCTTGGAGTGTATTGAACAGGGCATCAATCCTATCAGTAGCGGTAGAGAAGGTACCGACGTGGTGCAGGTGATGGAAGCGATCGATCATTCGATCAGAATGAATGGCGCGCCAGTACAGGTTGAGTTGCTGGAACACGCCGTCGCCGCGTGAGACACGGAAGAAGAGGAATATTATGACAATCAAACAACCACCAACCCGTGTCGCGTTTGTCGATCTGGCCGCTCAGTATGCCGCTATCTCCGAAGAAATCGACCAGGCCATGGCCCGAGTCTTGCAGAAGTGCGACTTCATTCTAGGCCAGGATGTGCAGCTCTTCGAGGAGGAATTCGCGGCATACTGCGAGACCGACTATGCCGTGGGGGTCGACTCTGGCACTTCGGCATTGGAGCTGGCGCTGCGGGCATGTGGAGTCGGACCTGGTGACGAGGTCATCACTGCCGCGAACACGTTTATCGCGACAGCACTGGGGATTACTCACGCCGGCGCCACCCTGGTGCCTGTCGATATCGATCCGCAGACCTACAACATCGATGTAGCTGCCGTCGAGCGAGCAGTAACGCCGCGTACAAAGGCGATCTTGCCGGTGCATCTCTACGGGCAACCAGCCGATATGGATCCGTTGATCGCCCTTGCCCGCAAGCACGATCTCGTTGTAATCGAAGATGCGGCCCAGGCTCACGGAGCGCGGTATAAAAGCAAGCGGGTCGGGTCGTTCGGGCATGCTGCAGCCTTCAGCTTTTATCCCGGCAAGAATCTGGGGGCCTATGGTGATGGTGGTGCAGTTGTCACTAGCGATCCGCAAATCGCCGACAACCTACGCATGCTGCGCAACTACGGTCAACGCCGCAAATACCATCATGAATTGCTGGGATTCAACCGGCGCCTCGATACGTTGCAGGCAGCTGTTCTACGGGTCAAGTTGCGCTATCTCGATGCGTGGAACGCAGCCCGCCGCGCCCACGCCGAACAGTATTCGCGATTGCTCGCCGATACTTCAGGTGTGATGCCCCCTATCGTGCCCGACTACGCTGAGCCGGTCTGGCACCTGTATGTCGTACGGGTTGACGATCGGGATGGTTTGATGGCGCATCTGAGCAGCCACAATATAGCGGCCGGTATTCACTACCCGGTGCCGATCCACTTGCAGCAGGCGTATCATCAACTTGGGTACAGTCGCGGCAGCTTTCCGATTTGCGAGGAGTATGCCGAACACATCGTATCACTGCCAATGTTTGCCGAGCTGGATCAAGACTCGGTCGAGCATGTCGTCGAGTCTGTACGCAGCTTTGTATGAGTTCCTGCATGTCAGGATGTGCGGTGCAGCACCATACCTCCTGACACGCACAGGGTCTGGATGAAATGAGGCACGTGTTCACGATGGCAGTCTGGACAACAATTCGTCAACGTGCACAGAGTCTACTGCCGTCGGATCCCAACCGGTGGCTGCCGTCAGTCGAACCGATCAATCGATCAATTGTCGGTCAGGCAGGCATTGCCGCCGGGGCGGGATTGTTCCTCGGCATCTATGTGTTGGGGGTATCCCGGCTGTCCAGCCAGATGATGCTGATGGCGCTTGCAGCTGCGCTCGGGCTGTTTGGCGTCATTATCATTGGGCATCTGCGCAAGTTGCTCCTCGCGGTCATAATCGTGGAAATCACGTTTCCACTCGACATCTATCTGAACTATCAGACCGACCTCGCCGAAATCGGCGCGCTGGGAGGCTTTAATATCTCGGTCACGACCGGCTGCCTGCTAGCACTGTATACACTCTGGCTGGGCAATGCACTGATCGGTGCCGGTTACGCACCACGACCACGCTGGTTTGCGAATCCGCCGCTGGTGATCTACATCGCGCTCGCAACGATTTCAACCATTGTAGCTGTCGACAAGACTCTTTCGAGCTTCGAGATCTTTTTGCTCTTGCAATCATTTCTGCTTTTTACCTATATCGCCAGTACCGTCAAGACCAGGGAAGAAGTCGTCTTCATTGTCACCATTCTCCTGATCACCCTGCTGTTCGAGGCCCTGGTGATGATTGGATTACGGGGCATTGGTCGCTCGATTGAGATCGGCCCGCTTACCGCCAGGATTGACTCGGGTGGTCGGGTCGGCGGCACGGTCGGGAGTCCCAACGGCGCAGGGGGGTACCTCTCGCTGCTGCTTGTCCCTGCACTCAGTCTCCTGATTGCTCGTTGGGGATCCTTGCATAAGCTGCTTGCCATTACCGCCTTTGGATTGGGCACGATCGCCCTGATCTTGACCCAATCACGTGGGGGATGGCTCGCCTTTGGGGGCTCCCTCACGTTGTTTATGTTCATCACCTGGCGACGAGGCTGGATTTCGCTGACAATGCCGACAATCCTGCTACTTGTCAGCGTCGGCGTAGCCATCACTTTTCAAGATGCGATTGTTGCGCGGCTCTTCGGTGACGACGATGGCTCAGCTGCGTCGCGACTGCCGCTGATCGATTTGGCCTTTCGGATCATCCGTGATCATCCGTTTCTGGGAATCGGCACCAACAATTTTGCGGCGCTGATCCGCAGCTACGATACCCCTGATTTCGGCAATGCATGGCTCTATGTTGTTCACAATAAGTACCTCCTCATCTGGGCAGAGATGGGGTTGCTCGGACTTGCCGCGTTTCTAGGATTTCTGATGCTGATGATCTACCGTGGATGGCGTGCTGCAGTAACGAACGATCACTTCCTGGCACCGCTTGCTATTGCGTTCAGTACCGCAATTGCCGGCCATATGTTTCATATGCTGTTTGATGTCTTCAATGGACGGACGCAGATTCAGTTGCTGTGGTTATGTGCAGCCATTATCACCGTGATCGATCATAGCCGGTTGACAGACCCTGATGTTGATGTTTCCATAAGCTCAACCTGATAAAAGAGCAAAGCATTTTAATGGAACGAACACTGTCAGAGCACAATAAACGAACACAGAATGCTATCGCTGGACTACGTCGTCTGGCGGGCAATGTACTCTCTATATTCTCAAGTTCGGTTGTCACCCGCGCAACCAGTTATGCGATCTATGTACTGATCGCACGCTATTTGAGCGTACGTGAATTCGGGCAGATGTCGCTGGCGCTTACACTCTTCCAGACTTTTCAGTGGTTGGCGATTGTCGGTCTGGAGACATACATCACACGCGAGATCGCACGAGATCGCAGCAAGACCAGCAAGTATCTGATGAACGGCAGTGCGATCGTTGTCGTGTTCTCGCTCATATCTACGCTATGCATGATCGGTTTCGCCATAATAGCAGGGTATCCTCAGGATACGACTCTGGTTATTGGGATCCTGGCCCTGGGACTGCTCCCATATGCTTTGTCGGTATTGTGTGATGCCGTCTTCAAGGGTTGGGAGCGGATGCACCATATCATCTCCGCGAATATTCTTGTAAATGCACTCAAAGTCGGCGCCGTGTTCTATGTCTTTGCTATAGGTCAAGGCCTGATCCAGGTTGCGCTGTTAATTACTATCTCCAACGTGGCAATCTTTCTTGTGAAGTTCCTCCTGCTTGTTCGCTACATCGAAAGGCCCAGGTTCAATTTCGATCTGCAGCTGGCATTGCAGACGACCAGATCAACCCTGCCGTTCATGGGGATTGATATTCTTGCAGCAGTAATGGCTGGTATCGGTGTGTTCTGGCTCTCGAAAATCGAGACCGAAGCAGATGTCGGAATATACACTGCCGCTAATCAGCTCATGGTTCCGATCCTGCTCGTGATGAAAAGCACTCTCATCGGAGTCTTTCCGATATTGTGTCGGCATTTTGAGCGCGGTGTAGAGAATTTGAGAAGGTTAACAGAGAACCTGTTGGAGATTATCGTCTCATCTACTATTCCTATGGTAGTGTTCATTTATCTGTTCTCAGATGATCTTCTTCTGCTCCTATATGGAGATGTCGATTTCTTGGAAGCCACTACTGTCTTAAGGATAACAGTATGGCTCGTCATAACAGGCTTGATGAATAGTGTGCTCGGAAATGTAATGGCCGCGAGCAAACAAGAGTTGACTAACCTGCGCGTTCTTGCAGTGAATCTTATCATCGGAATAGTCGTATTTCCGATCATGATTCTTCAGTGGGGCCTCGTTGGTGCCGCCATTGCTCGAGTAGTTGTTTCAGGTGTAAGCCTCGTTCAGCATATCCTGCCTGTTCTGAGGGTCTTTGAGCACCGTACCCTTTTTCTTGGCGCTATCGGTCGGCCCGTTGTTGCAGGAGTATGTATGATGATCTATGTGATTTCGGCAGGAGATCAGAACCCGTTTCTCACGCTGGTTATTGCTTCAGTTGTGTACATAGTAATCCTCTCGACTCTAGTATTGTTATCAATTGGTGGCCCCCAAAGGTTGAGAGAATACTATCTGAATCTATGAGTTTTATTGGAGAACACGTAACGTATGGCATCCCCAATGGAGTAAATCATTTGAGGTCCTTCATGTACCAGAAAAGTCGATATTCGTATTTACCAAACGATATTGGAGCTACCGCATGTGGTCATGCTGAGCGCAGCGAAGAATCTCCGATCCCAACAACGCCGAGACCCTTCCCCTTCGCTTCGCTCAGGGTCAGGGTGACATGCGGCGTGTGTATCATCATTTGGTATCTTCGCTGAATTAGAAGAAAGAGGGCAGATGCATGCACGATATGGCGGTTGTTCTCATTAGCAAGAACCAGGAATGGAATATCCCGCGGCTTATCGAGTCGGTATTAAAGGAGACTGTTGATCAGGGTTTGGTCGAAGTCATCCTGGTTGACTCAGCCTCAACCGATAAGACGATTGAATTTGCCAAACCCTACCCGATCCAGATCGTACAATTGCACGCCGACCAGCGACTAACCGCGGCTGCCGGACGTTATACGGGTATGCGCCATACATCGGCGGAGTTTGTCCTGTTCCTCGACGGCGATATGCAACTCTGTCCAGGATGGTTGGATCGTGCCTTCACGCTAATGGATACAAGGCCGGAGGTAGCCGTTATCGCTGGACAAGTCATCGACGTACCAAAGAACAGCCACGTGGATATGACCGCAATACCAGATTCTGGGGATGACGTTGCAATCACACTGATTCGAAATACCGGTGGCGCAGCCATGTATCGGCGCTCGGTACTCGATCAGGTGGGGGCCTTTAATCCTTATCTCTATTCAGATGAAGAGCCGGAATTGTGTATTCGCATCCGACACGCTGGCCATCAGATTGTGCGCATCGAGACTCCGATTGTGTACCACCATACCGATCCGCGAGGCGAAATCCAGACGGTTATCGGTCGCTGGCGGCGCAACCTCTATCTTGGCGCTGGACAGAATCTACGCCACCATCTGAGCAGCGATATCCTATGGCCCTACCTGCGTGAACGCGGATACGGCATCATACCTGGTGCAGGGCTCCTCGTTGGCATCATAAGCTTCGTATGGGCGCTTGTCAGCGGCAAGTGGCTATGGTTTGGTGCCTGGGTATTGTTTTTCGTGAGCACGATCGCTCTGTATGCCGGTCGGGAACGGAGTATCTCACGCGGGATTGCCCGCATCCTCGAGCGTTTGTTCATCGCCGACGGCACGTTGAGAGGTTTCCTCCTCCGACCACAAACCCAGGAAACGAGTCCCATTCGGTTTGACCGAGTCTGACATTGCCCATGGAAACCAGGTCTACGTTATATTCGGAGTCATCACTAGGGGGCAAAAGCTTATGGAACCGCAGCGCACTTCAGCACTCAAACTTTATTGTTATTTGCTTGATCGTCACTGGAATGGTCACGGCTTGATCGGCCCAGATCCCGGGATCCGGTTCAATTACCGGATCTGGCGGTTCCTCAAGAGCTACTTGCGTTTCATTCCCTGGAACGACAACTATTATTATCTGCAAGCTCAGGCGTATTGGGTACTGGCCAACTGGAAGCTTTTCTCGGAGACTAAAGATGAGCGCTATCGCGATGTAGCGCTGGCCTCATCCGATTATATGCTTACGCGTCAGCGCACGGATGGAGCCTGGGATTATCCAAACCCGGAATGGAAGGGTCGTGTTGCTACAGTCGAAGGTGTGTGGGCTTCGATTGGATTGTTGGAAACGTACCGGCAAACAGGCAATCAGGCAGTTCTTGATGGTGTGTTGCGCTGGTATACCTATATGATCGATACCGTAGGATTTGAACGCAACGGAGAGGAAGTAGCGGTCAACTACTTCGCAAAACGAAAGAGCGCACGGGTACCGAACAACTCCATCACCGTCTTGCGCTTCCTGGCCGAACTTGCCGATGCTACCCAGCAAGAGCATTATCTGGAATGGGGCGCCGGGCTGAAGGCGTTTATTCGCAATGTCCAGACAGAGTCTGGTGAGATCCCCTACGCTGTCGCTCGTTTGACGGCAACCCCTGCGCCGTTGCACTTTCAGTGTTTTCAGTACAACGCCTATCAGTGCCTGAGCCTGATGCGGTATTACAAATTGACCGGTGACCCAGAGATGCTGCCGGTGATTGAAAAGGTGCTGGCGTTCCTGAGTGGAGGCCTGGGAAGAGATGGTCATGCGCTGTATGCATGTGATAATCAGGTCCGCGCGGTTACGTATCATGCGGCAGCACTTGCGCATACCTTTATTGAAGCTGAGAGCCTGGGAATTCACGGGTACAAATCGCTCGGAAGCCGAGCCTCAGACTACGTGCTCAGATTGCAGCGCCGGAACGGGGGGGTTATCCATTCACGGGGTGATTACTATCTCTTGAGTGATCGCCGTTCCTACCCAAGATACCTGGCAATGATGCTGTATCACTTGCTTCAGATTAGTTCACAGTTGACGGACAAATCGTCGTCCAACGACCTCCATGAGATACCTGGCACGGACGAAACGGCAGTTATGCATGAACCGCCGTCGCCGATCGATCTGTAATACGGTTACTCAAAGATTTTTCTGCGATAGACCAAACGTTGGGAGATGACTCGAAGGGATAGCATTCCATTATGCGAATTCTAGTTATTTCGGTTGAACTGCCGACAGAAAACCGGCCTCAAACGACTGCACCGCAAGCTCGTCAGATTGAGTCGTTGCGAAAACTGGGAAACGACATCGACATTCTCGAGCTCAAGGGCGTCCGAAAACTCAAGTACTTGCAGGCTTTGCCCGATCTCTGGAAGAAGCTGCGTTCGGTTGATCTCATCCATGCCCACTATGGGTATTGTGGCTGGCTGGCACGCGCACAACTGACCAAGCCAACCATTATTTCGCTGATGGGCGGCGATGTCTACGGTGTTCCTGACTCGCAGGGACGTATCATTCCCTCGACCAGATTGGTCGCGAGAATCAATCAACTGGTTGCGCGCACCATGAACGCCGTGATCGTCAAGTCTGCAGAGATGGCTGAGCTAATCAAACCTGTCCCGTCACACATTATTCCCAATGGCGTTGATATAAATACATTTCAGCCGATGGATCCACGAGAGGCACGGGAAATGCTCGGTTGGCCCGAAGGAAAACGCTACATTCTCTTCGCCGGCAATCCAGGCAACTCGCGCAAACGCTTCCCACTAGCTCAAGCGGCTGTATCGGAAGCTGCAAAGATAACCCAGGAACCGCTTGAACTCGTGCCGCTGCGCAAGGTTGCACCCTCGCTGGTACCGGTCTATATGAATGCCTGTGATGCGCTGTTGATGACCTCATACAAGGAAGGCTCACCAAACGTGGTGAAGGAGGCGATGGCCTGCAATACTCCTGTCGTTTCGGTGTCGGTCGGCGACGTTCCCGATCTGCTCGATGGCGTGAGCGGATCGATGGTCTGCGACGATACCCCTGAAAACCTTGCCTATGGCCTGCTTCACGCATTTTCAATCGGCAAGCAGGGATCTGATGGGCGTCTGGCATTGCAGCGGAAGCGTCTCGATCTCGAGAGCGTTGCCAAACAAATAATGGGTGTCTACGCCAAAGTTCTGGATCGATCATAGAGGCACATCGAATCAGACGATCATAGAAAGAGAAAGAGGAAGCTATGGATCCGGTTCTTGTACTCTCGTGCAGTATGAGTGGTTTGAGTGTTATTCGGGCGTTGGGTATGAAAGGCATTCCCGTCGTAGCTCTAGCCGACGATGATATATCCGCAGTTGGCCTGGCCTCCAAGTATGTGCGTGAAAAAGTCCGTGTGCCGCATCCAGGCAAGCAGGAGGGCGAGCTCATCGATTTCCTCCTACAGAATGCTCATCGCTGGCCCGGTGCACTGATCCTGGATACAACCGATGCAGGCGCCATGGCGCTTGCGAGGCACAAGCACGAACTGAGTCGCCACTACAAGATTGTGACGGCAGAATGGGACATACTGCGCAAATTCATTGAAAAGAAAGAGACGGCCATACTGGCCGAAAAGACCGGTGTACCTCATCCCAAGACACTCTGGCCAAAAAGCCTGGATGATCTTGGGCCAGACAGTCTTTCGATGAACTATCCCTGTATCATCAAGCCGGTTCGTTCCCACGAGTTCTATGCGGCTTTTAAGCGCAAGAATTTCGAGGTTCATAGCTACGACGAACTCATTGAGAGGTTTCAGTTTTGTCAGAAGCATGATCACGAGGTTGTGATCCAGGAGATTATCCCCGGATCCGACTCGGAGATCTACAAATGTTTCTTCTACATCGACTCGCAGGGGCGTACAAGTGGAAAGTTCTTCTACAACAAGGTTAGAGCCGATCCGCCCCGATATGGGGTCAACCGGGTGGCCATCAGCGTTCCACGCAACCCCGAAGTCGAACAGCTAGCAGAGCAGTTGCTCCAGGGTGCGAACTACCGCGGTATCTGTACCGTGGAATTCAAGAAGGATCCGCGTGATGGGAAGCTGAAGTTGATCGAAGTCAACGCGCGTATGCCGCGAATAAACTGGCTCCCAACCTTTTGTGGGGTCAACTTCCCCTGGTTGGTCTATATGGATCTGGTTCAGGGACAGCCTGTCACATCCGGAGACTATACGGCGGGGGCATACTGGATCGAGTTGATACCGGATCTGTTCAATAGCCTTTTTGCCCACAAGTTAGAGAAGTACACGCTGGGCGAATACCTACGACCATACCTGTTCAAGCATAAGACGTTTCCAGATTTCATGCTCGACGACCTCGAGCCTTCGATAGTGCGCCTGGGCCAGACCCGAAGTGCAAAGCGTATTGCGGGGCTTTTCGGGAGTATGTACCGTGCGCTTGCTACGAAACGATAGTGTCATTCTGAGCGCAGCGAAGAATCTCAGATCCCAACAACGCCGAGACCCTTCACGCTGCCGGCGGCTCCGTTCAGGGCGACATGCGGCAGATGCAACATCGTTTGGCAGCTACCAAACAATATGGGAGACACCGCATAGTGTCATTCTGAGCGCAGCGAAGAATCTCAGATCCCAACAACGCTGAGACCCTTCACGCTGCCTGCGGCTCCGTTCAGGGCGGCATGCGGCAGATGCAACATCGTTTGGTAGCTTCGTTGCGGCGGCGGAGCGTTGCGCAATAGAGTCGCGCAGACTTGATCAGTCAACGGGCACATTGGCTTAATACCGATGGGCGCCTTGGTAAGGAATAACTATGGACATTGTGATTGTGCTTGGCTGTCAGATCAGTGGCCTCGGGGTCATTCGTGCTCTTGGTCGGTCGGGGGTCCGCATCGTCGCAATGGCGTACGATCGATCTGACATAGCATTAGCGTCGAAGTATATCCACGAACGTGTCTTTGTCCCACATCCGATCAAGCAAGAGCAGGAGTTTGTTGACTACCTGATCAACAATGCCTACCGCTGGCCAGGTGCATTGATCATCGACACAGACGATGAAGGAACTGTTCCTTTGGCAGTACACAAGCAGAAGCTAAGCCAGCACTACAGGATTGTCACTACTGATTGGGAGATTGCACGCAAGTTTATCAATAAGACCGAAACCTATGCGCTTGCCGAAACATGTGGTGTGCCACATCCGAAGTCGTTCTGGCCACAAACTCTTGAGGATCTCGATTCAGAGTCTATCTCCATAGATTATCCCTGTATCCTCAAACCTGTGCGTTCGCATGAATTTCAGAAGACGTTTCACCAGAAACTCTTCAAGGTGCATAATCATGCTGAATTGCGCGAAAAGTTTCTTCAGTGCCAAAAGCATGGCCATCAGATGATATTGCAGGAGATCATTCCGGGCCCAGACTCGGAGGTCTATATCTGTACCTTTTATATTAATACTCAGGGGGAGCTCAGTCAGAAGGTCTTCTATCGGAAGCTTCGAGCCAATCCGCCCCAATTCGGCGTCAACCGAGTCGCTGTCAGCATACCGGCCCATGCTGAGGTGGAGGCACTGGCTGAGCGCTTAATGCGAAGCGTGGACTATCGAGGCATCTGTACCGTAGAGTTCAAGCGCGATCCGCGCGACAATCAATTGAAGTTAATCGAAGTCGACGCACGGCAGTCAGGCCCGAACTGGCTTCCAACCTTTTGCGGAGTGAACTTTCCCTGGATGATCTACTTGGATCTGGTCAAGGGAACACCTGCCAAGGCCACCGCAGGCCGATCAGGCGTCTATTGGATTGATGTACTGCCCGATATGTTCAATACCCTGCTGCACCGAGGTGAGGAGAATCTGAGATTCAAGGACTACATTCGGCCATACCTGGCCAGACACAAGACGTTCGCTGTCTTTTCATGGACCGACATCATGCCGTTCTTGAGGCAACTGTACTTCATTCCTGTGAAGCTGGTCAAGCGAACCCTGGCAAGAAGGCGCACTACCACGCTCCACAGCTACCACGACAAACCGGGAAGCAACCGTACCACCATTCTTTTTAGGAAAGGCAAGTGAACGTGCCGCAACCCCACATACTTATGCTCCTGGAAAATGCTGCCTACCCCGCCGATGGCCGGGTGCGCCGTGAAGCGCAAACCCTGATCCGTGCCGGGTATCGGGTCACTGTTATCTGCCGATCGGCTCGCACTCGGAAACAACTGGCCAGCGAGATGATCGAAGGTGTGCGGGTTCTTCGCTATCCTTACCCACCGCAAGTCGTCGCCGCCCTGGGGTATGTCGGTGAGTATAGCTACGCAATGGCTGCAACACTGCTATTGTCAATGTTTGTCCTCTTCAACGATGATTTCGACGCCATCCATGCCCACAATCCGCCTGACACCTTTGTTCTCATCGCTTTGCTGTATAAGCTGATCGGGAAGCGTTTTGTCTTTGACCATCACGATCTCGCTCCGGAAATGTATCTGGCTCGATTCAACAGCGAAAAGAAGAACCTCATCTATCGCATACTCGTGTTCTTTGAAAGATTATCCGCTCGTATTGCCGATCACGTCATCGTCACTAACAGGTCGTCGAGAACGATAGCTATCGAACGCTCAGGCGTCCCAAGTGAGCGCATCTCGATCGTGCGTAATGGCCCCGATATGCGGCTCATGCATCCAGAAGAGGTCGATCGCAACAAACACCCACCTGATGAGTGCATCATTATGTATATTGGGGTGATTAACCCACAAGATGGTGTCGACTATTTGCTGCAAGCAATCCGCTATCTCGTGTTCGAAATCGGGCGTACCAATCTAGCCTGTGTAGTTGTTGGCTCAGGCGATGCGCTACGGAAGCTGAAACAAATGGCTGCGGACATGGATCTGAGCGACTATGTCACCTTCACCGGGTGGGTCGCCTCCAAGGAGGTTCCCTCTTACCTGTGGCGCTCCGATATCTGTGTGGCGCCTGAACCGTCAAATCCCTACAACGATCGCTCCACGGTGATCAAGCTCATGGAATACATGGCGGCGGGCAAGCCCATCGTCGCTTTCGATCTGCCGGAGCATCGCTATACAGCACAGGAAGCTGCTCTGTATGCCCAACCGAATGATGAGCGCGATTTCGCCCGGAAGATTGCGTTCTTGATGGATCATCCCAATCAGGGTGAAGCAATGGGGCGCATTGGGCGCGAACGTGTCGCCAATCAACTCGCATGGAGCCACCAGGAGCAGGCCTTGCTCGATGCGTATCAAGCTGTGCAGAGTCGGGCGAACCGCGAAAAACTCAAACCTCTGCGAGCCGTTGCGCAAAAGGTGCGGGGGCTCACCTACTGGCTTCAGAAACGCAATCCTCGCTATATTGCCCTACGCTTGCAGGTGCTGTTTAAGCGCTATGGCTTCTTGTCTGGCAAAGCGGAGCGTCGTACGCGTGACTGTGTTCGACTGCTGGCCCATCATGCGTGTTCGCCGACGTTTCCGACCCCTGGGCGCGTTGTTGAGCAACACTCCGCGTTTTTCCGTGAGTTGCAGGATCAGGGGTCCGAACTGTCCGTTCATGGGTATGATCACGTCGATTTCAATGGTCTGGGGGTAGCAGAGGCGACCAACCAGTTCCAACGGGCAATTGAGGCCTACCGGCACGGTGGGATTGCCGGTCACGGATTTCGTTGCCCTTACCTAAGCTATGGCGACAGCGCACGCCTGGCCGTACAGAGTTTGGGGTTTCGCTATAGCAGCAACAAGGCCATCTGGTGGGACGTAGCTCCAGAGCAATCGGTTCAGCAGGCCACGGCCGTCTTCGATCAATTAAAGCAGTTCTACAGCGCCGAGACGGCGGCAGATGCTGTGTCGATACCGACGCTCTGTAACGGATTGGTCGAGATTCCGGTTTCGCTGCCGGATGATCTACAGTTGTATGACGGGCTACAATTAGGGCCACAGGGCCTTGTTGAGGCGTGGCTGAAGCTGTTGAACCAGACCTACCAGCGCGGCGAGATGTTTGTCTTGTTGTTTCATCCCGAAGCGTTCTATCAATGCGCTCCGGCGTTTGAGGCAATCTTGAGCGAAGCACGCAGGATCGAGCCGGCTGTCTGGGTCGCGCGTCTGTGCGATATTGCTGACTGGTGGTGGGAGAAGTCACGCTTCACCATTGACGTGTTGGACAATTCCGATGGGTTGCAGGTGGTATTCAACTGTTCCGAGCGAGCAACCATCCTGACCCGCAACCTTGAACTGGATGCGCCGACTAGCGCGTGGGATGACGTATACCAGACGTTGGATAGCCGAACCCTTCGGATCAGTGCTGACGTACACCCGTTTATCGGAATTGCCCCCGACGTGGGTCAACCCAAGCTTCATTTTTTGCGTGAACAGGGATACATTGTGAAGACCGGCGCCGATGCACAACGGTGCGGCATCTATCTCGACCGTGCCCTCGTCGATCGGCTATCGACAGATGTCCAACTCATCAAACACATCGAGTCTGCAACTGCTCCAATGGTGCGCTTCTGGCGCTGGCCGAATGCGTACCGCAGTGTATTGAGTATCACCGGCGATCTGGACGCCTTGAGCCTGCTCGACTACGCTGGTCGGTTGTTGCCTGGTCGCTAAGGATCATATCATTAGAATAAGGAGTGCGGAACGTGAAGCCGTTCGCTATCGTTCAAGATGTTGACCACGCTCTCTGGAATAGTTTCGTCGCGGAACATCCGAAAGGATGCATATTCCATACTCCGTATATGGTGGAGGTCTTCAGGGCAACCCGGCGACACGAACCGCTGTCGCTCATAGCCCTGGACGCGAAGGGAGAAATCCTCGCGTTGCTCGTAGCGGTGCGCGTTCAAACACTGCCAGACCCGCTCGGCAGCATCTCCTCACGTTCAATCTGGTATGCCGAGCCGATCTGCCGTGAAGACGCCATGGGGATAGAGGCTCTGACCGCCTTGATCAGACTGCATGACAAGAAGATGCGACATCAGGCACTCTTCACCGAGATCCGTCCAATCTGGAACAATGGTGTAGAACGATCGGCCCTGGAACGTTGTGGCTATACATACATGGAGTACCTAAACTTCGTGACTGACCTGAGCCAGCCCGCTGATCAGCTTTGGAATAACATGATCAAGTCGGTCAGAGCCGATATTCGGCGCAGCAAGAAACGCGGGTTGCAGATCAAGGAGATGACATCGCCGGAAGGTGTGGATCTGCTGTACCATTTCTGCAGTCTGAGCTATGATCGTTCAAAAGTACCCCTGGCCGATATAAGCCTTTTCTATGCAGCTCTCGATATTTTACAACCCCACGATATGCTCAAGATCTTCGTTGCCTATTATGAAGACAAACCGATTGCCGCCGATGTGATGCTGGTATACAAACAGATGGTCTTTGCCTGGTATGGAGGTCTTGAGCGGATCAAGGCAGCGTTTCCGGTTGAATGCCTGACCTGGCATGAGATCGAATGGGGCCACCAGAATGGCTACACCCATTACGATTTCGGTGGTGCAGGGTGGCCAGATGAACCGTACGGTGTGCGCGATTTCAAGGCCAAGTTCCGCGGTGAGCTTGTGAACTATGGACGCTATCGCAAAGTGTTCGCGCCACGCAAGCTTGCACTGGCAACACGAGCATATGAGTTGCGCCAGTCCATCATGGAACGATACCGGGCCGCCCGATCCGCTCAGGTGAGCAGTACATAACACCATTCTCCGTATTCACGGAACATCAATATATGAGCAACATATTTATTCACCCAACCGCCCTTGTCGAAACAGAGCAAATCGGACCAGGAACACGGGTATGGGCTATGGCCCATATCATGAAAGACGCCACGATCGGCGCAAACTGTAACATCGGCGACCACTGTTTCGTTGAGGCAGGTGCGTTGATCGGCAACGATGTGACGGTGAAGAACAGCAACATGATCTGGGAGGGAGTCACCATTGCGGACGGCGCATTTATAGGGCCCCATGTGTTCTTCACTAACGACCGCTTCCCTCGTTCGCCACGCTATGCGCGGGTCAATCGACGCTACAGCGATCGCGAGTGGCTTGTGCCGACATACATTGGTGAAGGTGCGTCGCTTGGCGCCGGTGCAGTTCTGCTCGCCGGCATCAGCGTTGGCGCATTTGCAATGGTTGGCGCCGGTGCAGTCGTAACGCGCGATGTGCCGGATCACGCGCTCGTCATTGGCAATCCGGCACACCTGCACGGCTGGGTTTGCTATTGCGGTCTTCCATTGCACTTCGAAGCAAGTCGTGCGACATGCGCCACGTGCAATCTGATGTTTCAGCAAACAAACAACAGCATCCACCGTTCCGGTACCACCACGATCAGTTGAGCGCCCCCCTCTGGTTGAGCACTGAAACATATATGGCTGAGATTGCCGTCGCTCTGCCATAGCGGGACAGGCCAAGATCCCGCCGGGAGCGCGACGCCGATTGCCAGACGCACCGCACAACGCCCCCTGCAACATGGTACAATATGCGTACCCGATTTCATATCTTGCTAGAGGAGTACCAGATATGCGGCGTATAGGCATTCTTGTCGTTCTTGCTCTGCCGATTGCCATCCGGGTCGCCTTGCTCTTTGGCGTGAAACGTTGGCAAGCCGAAACGCGCAACTTGCATACGCGCATGCGAGCCGGCCGCGTCCAGATCACCCTGACGACGTATGATCCGCATACACTGGAAACGCTGCCGCCGCCGGTTCAGCGTTACTTCCGCACGGTGTTGCCGGAAGGCCAACCGTTAATCGCAACGGTCGGCGTGGAACACACCGGCGCCTTCAATGTGAGCGAAACCGATGAGCAGTGGAAACCATTCACCTCGACCCAGCGCGTCCTCATTCAGCGACCAGGATTTGTCTGGGATGCGCGCATTCGTATAGCACCGGCAACGACTATGTACGTCCACGATGCATACGCTGCGGGCGAGGGCATTCTGACAGCGAATCTGCTAGGGCTCTTAACTGTGATGGATCAACCGAGCACGCCGGAACTGGCGCAGGGGGAATTGCTGCGCTTTTTCGCCGAAGCAGCCTGGTACCCCACCGCGCTGTTGCCCGGTCATAGCATAGTCTGGGAAGCTATTGACGACGCTCATGCCCAGGCGACACTGACCGACGGAACCAACAAGGTCAAGCTTACCTTTGCATTTGATGATCAGGGGCTTATCAGTTCGGTGCGCACCGATGAGCGTTATCGCCTGGTTGACGGAAAACTTTTTGCGACGCCCTGGCAGGTCCGGTTTGGGAACTACGAGCGGCGCGATGGTATGCTGATACCGCTTGAGGGCGAAGTGGAATGGCTGTTGCCGGAAGGCGCGCGACCCTATTGGCGCGGGCGTATCCAACGCATCACCTACGAATACGCCTGATAGAACGATCGCCTAGAAACTGGACGCTCTCTGGAGTGCGGGAGTATGCCCCCCACACTTCCGACATTATGACTGCCGTACTGCATCAATACTCCCAATCGACGGAGAAAGACATTCAATCTTCAGAGTTCCGCGTGAAACGCCGCCCTCCGTTCGGAAAGGATGCACGCTATAATGATCGCCTGGATCAACTTCGCAGTTCTGGTGTTCGCCTCGTTGTTCTTTCTCTACTTCTACGTGCTTTCGGTCAGCCCGGCTGCCCGCGAACGGCTGATCGGCCCGGCGGCTTATCAAGCCTGCGCTCGTGATCGCCTGATCGCCGGCGGATTCGAGTTCATAACCGTGTTCAACTACGTCGCCTACTTTTTCTTCCCGCTTAACACGCCCCTGCCGCAGACCTTCCCCTGGCCATGGTGGGTCTCGGCGTTGCTCGCGGTCGCTCTGGGCGTCCCCACCGTCTACCTCATGGTACTGGGCATGCGTCACGCTGGTGAGGAGACGATGCGCCCCAAAAAGGAGCACCGCCTGTATTCCGGCATCTACGAGAAGATTCGCCACCCGCAAGCCGCCGGCGAAGTTTGGGGCTGGCTGGTGATCGCGCTCTTCCTGCATTCGCCCTTCCTGGCAATCTACTCGCTGGTCTACTTTCCCATCTTCCTGATTATGAGCTGGGCCGAAGAGCACGACCTGATCCTGCGCTACGGCGAGTCGTACGCCCGCTACCACCGACGTACCGGCGCCTTCTTCCCCCATTTCCGGATGGAGAACTAGGCATGCATACACAATCGCTTTCGCTAAACCGTTGGCTGCGAACGGCGGCGATCATCCAGTTGTTCTACAGGACGCAATCCGAGCTGATGGCTTTCGGTTCGGCGCGCTCGCGAGGATTACGATGAACAAATCCTGTGTACCGTATCCCCGAAAGGCACTGTACCTTTCGTTGACGATTCCGATGCTGGTGATGTATGTGGCTATCGCTGCACTCCTCTGGCAGATCAGTCCAATCGCTTTCACGATCTACTGCGGACTGTTCGTCATCGTCGCCTTCGCCCAGAGCTATGTCTGCGTCTACTGGAAGTGCCCCTATGTGGGCAAATTCGGCCCCTGCGTCGGCGGTTTCTGCCTCCCATCGAGCCAGCTCGCGCGGTTGTTCGCGCATACCCGCAAATCGAAACGCGCTTACGACACCGCCATCAATCTGGCCTTTGCGAGCTTCCTGGGGATTATCGTTCTGCCGATGTACTTTCTCTATCTGCTGAGCCTGTCGGCGCTCCTGGGTTATCTCGCGATTGTGCTGGCGTATGCAGCCGGATTTCTCTGGATGATCTGCCCGGTCTGCGCCACGCGCCACGTGTGTCCGGGCGGGCAGACGGCAATGAAGCTACACTCGCTGGTCACCGGCAAATTGAGGTGATCGTTCAATGCATGCATTCTGTACGCTGCCTTTACCCGCAGGCAAAACCTGTGGTATGGTATATGTGGCGCATCACTACTCCCCCTAACAAACCCGACGCCGGATATTGGATAATCGGAACGCCATATATCTACTGAGATATGCCCAGCCCGCCGATCCTGCTCCTGATACTGATCATCAGCATGGTAGTCGCGCGCCGTCGCGTTCGTCGCTTCGTTCAACAACTCTGGAACGACATCTGGAAATTGCTAGCGTTGTCTCTGAGCGCGCTTGCCGTAACCGCGATGTGGCTGAACAGCCTCGGCTTTCACCCGACATCACTGGTCGGTTCGATTCCGATCACGCTGGTGATGGGAATTATCGGCGCTGTCTTGCTGCGTTGGGGCGAAACGCGCCATTGATCGCGGTCGCCAGATATAGGCGTCTGGGTGTACGCTCACCGCAGATGCAATGGTATAATGGAAAGATGGATGCAATACACAGGAGCCGCTCGGTGACCGAACTGGCGACATATCCGTCCTATGTTGAACTCTATGCAAGCGGTGAACTTGAACGGCGCGTCGAAGAAGCGCATCAGAGGCTTGCCGATTGCACGCTCTGCCCGGTTGTGTGCCAAGCAAACCGCCTTGACGGCGAAGTCGGGGTTTGCGGCGGAGGCCGACTGGCATCGCTGGCATCCTACGGCACGCACTTTGGCGAGGAGCATATCTTACGCGGCTGGAGAGGATCGGGCGCCGTCTTTTTCGCCGGCTGCAATATGCATTGCGTCTATTGCCAGAACGCCGATATCAGCCAGGATCGCCAGAGCGCGGAAGTCACGCCCGATATGTTGGCCGCAGTCTTTCTCGATCTGCAACAGCAAGGCTGCCACAACCTCAACCTGGTAACTCCCAGCCACGTCATCCCCCAGATCCTCGAGGCATTGCTACTCGCAGCAGCGCAAGGGTTGCGTCTGCCGATTGTATACAACTCTTCCGCCTACGACGCACTTCCGGCCCTGCGCCTGCTCGACGGCATCGTGGATATTTATATGCCCGACCTCAAATACGCCGATTCTACCATTGCACTACGCTACTCCGGCATCAACGCCTACTGGGAAGTCGCCCGCCGCGCCGTGGCCGAGATGCATCGCCAGGTTGGCGACCTGCGTATCGAGGGCGGCATTGCCCGGCGCGGGCTGTTGATTCGACACCTGGTTTTGCCGAACGATCTCGCCGGAACCGCAGCAGTGATGCAATGGATCGCGACGCTATCTCTGGATTCGTGGGTAAATCTGATGGATCAATACCGGCCGGCTTTTTACGCCAATCGCTTCCCCAAATTACAGCGTCCGATCACCGGCCAGGAGTATGCCAAAGCTATACAATCAGCCCGAGCGGCCGGCGTTCACCGCGGAATCCCCTTTGAGAGACCCCGACTAACGAACGATTTCATCGGCTGAACCCAAACTGTTCCGGTCTTAAAGACCGAATCGGTTTTAGGTTTCAGCGCCCGATTCCTGGATAACCGGCCCAATCAACCAGAATATTACCGTGAGATGCAAGCCGGCGAAGATCAATGCCAGGAAGAAAGCCGAACCTGGATGTGCATAGGGTGATCCCACGACGATCGCTTCGTCGGCAAGCTGGCACACCACATCCTGATCGCTGAAGCATGTTGTTGACGGCCCATTGAAGGGGAGTTGGCGCACCCAAAGCTCGTTGATCACATCCTGTGCGTATGTCGGGGTATCATAGCGTGTGACGCCGGGCACCGTGCCGAGGGATATATCGAAGTAATACTCGGCGATGTCGTAGTAGAACGCTCCGAGGATCCACATGATGACCTCGAAGACGAAAAAGAGGTAAAGCAGACCGCTGACGATAGCAACTGTCCAGCGATTGATCTCGTTGCGCCGCGCCAGCGCGCGCAGCGGCGTGAAGCGAGCAATCGCGATCAACAACAGCGACGGCAGCGATGCGATGGCGACAAAGATAGCGATCTGGGTCAAGTCTGGCTGATTCATACGCGCATTGGATAGTGAGCGGCGAGCGATGCGATTCAAGACTACGGATACGGGTCAGTATAGCGTGATTGGCAAAATCGCGCCAATTCCTCCAACATAAAAGACCGCCCCCCGCGCCGGAGCGCAGAGGGCGGCGAGTCGCCTACGTTGTTCCGATACTACTCCAGGCTGATTGAGGCTTCAGTGACGCCGCGCTCCGGACAGAAGTCCGCGTCCTCGTTCAGCGGATCGGTGATGCCGACAATCCGGAAGGTGTAATCGCCCGCGGCGCCGTTGGCCGGCCAGGCCAGGAAGGTCGCCCTGCCCTGACCGTTGGTCGGCATCGTCTGCTCGAAGGTGCTGCCGTCGGGCAGGGTCCACTCGGCATGAACGTAAGACCAGTCGACCTTCTCGCCGTTAGAGTAGACGGCGATAACCTTCGCTTCCACACCTTTGCCTTTGCGCTCCTTCAGGTTGATTGACTTGATGTAGGAGCAGCAGTAGGTGTTGGTGATCTGGGCCGTAGTCAGGTTGCGGTTGGAAACGCTCACGCGCTGGTTGCGCGGGGTGTAGGTCTGCTTCCAGATCCCGCTGGTGTCAACCTCGCTGATGTTATAGCGTCCGGCTTCGAGATTGGTCCAGGTGATCGTGGCGATGAAGTCGTCGTCGATCTCCGTCGTTGCCTCGTTGGGCGCGAGATCTTCCGGAGCGACCTGCTTGCAGTCGCCCTGGTAGAAGCTCGGACCGCTGATGCAGATCTCGAACGTCTCGTCGATGCTGATGTCGGCGTCGACGAGTTGCACGATCTTGGTGATCTGCAGCGCGCCGACCCGATCGGGCTTGCTGTAGATCGCAATGCCCTCAGGCCGACCGGTGAACGAGGGCCGATCGTCGTCGCTGGCGTCGGCCTCCAGCACATCGGCGCTGAGGTTGCGCTCGAGGTCGAGACTGACGATCGCGTTGGGGTTGCTCACGTCGAGCACCAGCGCCGCGCCCGACTCTTCCAGGCCGACGATGACCATCGCCTTGCCATCGATCACTGCCGATGCGATACCCTCCGGATCAGGCTCGCCGTCGTCGAACGGGAAGTTCGGGTCGTCGGCGGGCAGACCGGTGGTATTGCCCAGGCCGTCGGGCTGGCCGCTGCTGCTTGGATCGGTGTCGACCGGTACCGGCAGGTACTCTTCGACCCGCACCGTGTTCAGCAGGGTCAGGGTGCCGTCGGCGCCGATCTCCCAGATCGAAACCGACTGATCCTCTTCGTTGGCGGTCGCGGCGTAGTTCTGGCCATTGAAGGCATAGACCGTCACGCCGTCGGGTTCGGCGTTGGGGTTCTTGCCGCCGTTGCCCAGCAGGCTGAAGCGCTGCAAGTCGGTGATCTCGCCCGTAGCGAGGTCGATCACCGCCAGGGCCGTGTCGTCTTCGGGATCCTGGATGGTGAAGACGCCGAAGCGACCGTCGGGCGTGATGCCGGCGTACTCCGGCTCGACCTGGGTGAAGTCGCCGTAGCCCGCGCCAGCAAGGCTGCTCACCGGCACGATCGTGACATTCTCGACACCCGAGCGGCCCAGTTGCAGGATGCTGAGCGAACCCTCGGGGCCACCGGCGTCGCCGTCGTCGTCGGCCTCGTTGGTCACGAGCGCATAGGCTCCGTTGAGCGCGATGGCAATGCTGTCAGGATGCGGGCCAATCTCGGTACCGGCGTCGAAGGTGCGGTTCCTCAGGTTGAACTTGAAGACCTTGCCATTGTTCAGATTGTCGTTCGGGTCGATCACCGTCACCAGCGCGTAGTCGCCCTTGGAGCGCACCACCACCGAGGACGGCTCGCCGCCGTTGGGGATGGCCACGCTCGTCAGCAGGCGTGGGTTCCAGGGGTTTCTGACGTTGATCACCAGCAGCGCCTTGTTCTCGCTGTCGGTGACCAGCAACTGCTTCCCGTTGGGCGTGAAGGCCAGGATCTCGGCCGCCGGCGCGCCAGTGTCGAACGAGCTGAGCAGCGCCGTCGTGCCGTCTGCACGCACGCCGATGATAGCGACCGTACCACGGCTGCCGCGCCCGCCCTCGTTGTCGTCGTTGGGCTCGTTGGCTACTGCCGCCAGCGTGACATAATCCTTGCGCTTGCCGTCACGCAGCACCCGCACCGTGGCGCTATCGCTGGCCGAGCCGCCGAAGTATTCGCTGACCGTGACCTCATTGGTGTAACGACCAATGTTGAAGGTCTTCACCTGTAGCGAGATCGTGTACTCGCCGGCAGCAACCTGACCGAGTTCCCAGGTCAGCTTGCCGTCGGCCTCGACGCTGGTCGGCATCGGGTCGGCGCTGAGCAGCTGCATCGCGTCGGGCAGTTGGTCGACCACCGTCACCACCGCGTCGCGGTCGACGCTGTAGGTGATAGTAGCGGTCATGGTACCGCCCTGGACGATCCGGTTCGTATCGAGGGTCTTATCGACCGTGATCGTGGCCGCCTCACCTGTCAGATCCAGCCCAACGATCACCGGGTCGTGGTCAGAGGCGCGGAAGGCGTTATCCTGGTAGAGCGCGTCGATCGGATCGGGTTTGTAGCTCGTGTCGTAGTCGAAGGCGTCGGCCTCGTCGGCGTTGATGTGCCACTCGCTGACGCCAGTGACCTGGCTGACCAGCAGGCCGTTGGCCAGGGCGTAGTCAAGGTAGCCGAACTCGCCGCTGAAGACGTAGGAATAGGGGAACGACGTGGAGCCCTGGAAGAACTGGGCGATCAGGTTGATGTAGTTGGCGCCTTCGAGGGCGGCGATCGGGTCTTCCTTGGCATAGGCGTTCAGGTCGCCGATGATCAGGAAGTCCGGATCGTTGCTACCGGTCGGGTCGCCGGCGAGCCAGTCGGCCAGAGCCTGGGCCGCCAGGGTGCGGGTACCGTTGCAGTTGCCCTGTAGCGGGTCGTCATCGCCAGCACCGCAGCCCGAACCCTTCGACTTGAAGTGGTTGACCACGGCGGTGAAGCGGGCGCCAGTGGCGTTCTCAGTGAAGGTCTGGGCCAGGGCCGGGCGGTTCTTCGCGTCGATGAAGCGCGGATCGACCGACGAGTCGAGGATCTTGAAGAGACCGGTGGGTGTCACCGAACCGGGCTTGTAGATGAAGCCGACGCGGATGGCGTCAGTACCGATCAAGTCGGTGTTGATGTAGTCGTAGGCACCTTCGCCCGCCTGCGCGTTCAGCTGGCCGACCAGACGCGCCAGCGGATCGACGCCAGGGGTATTCTCCATCTCGATCAGACCGACAACGTCGGCATCGATCGCCAGCAGCGCCTTGACGATCTTGATCTCCTGGCGCTCGAACTCCTCCTGGTTGTCGGCACCGCGGCACTCCAGATTCTGATTGGCGCCGCAGATGTCGTTCTGCCCATCGTCGAGGGTCAGGAAGTAGTTGAGGACGTTGAAGCTGGCGACCTTCAGTCGGCCACCAACATCAGCCGGCTCGTCGGCGCGTGTGTTGACCTCGATGTACTCAGCCGGGCTGGTGGGCTGGATGCGGTAAAGGTCGTAGGCGTAGTTCAGGACGCCGACGGTGTTCTTCACCTTGTCGCCACCGCGGAAGTAGTTGTTCTGCGCGAAGTCACCACCGTTGGGGTGGCGCAGTACATCCGGGTTCTGGGCGGTCAGGCCGTCGTCGAGGGTGATCCGGCTCAGGGCGTTGGCATCCTTGCGGGCCTGAGCATTCGCAGGTAGTTCAACCGCAGTTGGGTTGTAGGGCCGATCCTCGTTATTGAGCGGCTGAGCCAGCACCATCTCGCCGTAGCGGTCGTAGTTGTAGTACTCGCTGATCACCAACTCCTGCGGGAAGATGACCGCCATGCCCTCGAAGGCCTCGAAGTCGCTGATGTCGCTCACCGGCAGGTTGACGGTCGCAGGGGTGGGCAGGTCGGCGGCGCCGACAATTTCCACCGTGCTGACATCGGTCAGCTCGGTCAGGTTGTAGTACTCATCAACAACGCCCGTCACCCGCACAACATCGCCCGGGTTGACGGCAACATTGTTGTAGTAGACGAAGATGCCTTCCGAGGTAAGATCATCGGCATCAGCATCGGCATCCTCTTCCTGGACGAAGAAGCCGTTGAGATCGCCGCTGTCCGCATCGGCGTCATTCTGGAAGTCGCCGACGACCACGCCCTCGATGATCACGGTCTGGCCATCGAGCGGGCTGGCCGCGCCGCTGCCCTGGATTTCGTGGATCTTGACGATGTCCGGCTCGCCGGGGCCATCATTCACTTCGAAGCTAATCCCGTCGATGCGCCAGTTGGCAGCGCTACCGCCAGTGGTTCCAGACGAGGTGTAGTGGAAGGCGAAGTAGACCTTCGAGCCGTTGATGCCCGACAGGTCGATCGAACCCGAGTCGGTCCAGTCGCCTGAGTCCTCCGGTGAGAAGGTGATGTCGCTCAGCGGGATCCAGGTCGCGCTGGTTGGGTCGCCAGCGTAGTCGGTGGAGTAAACCACTTCCAGCTGCGGATAGGCCACACCACTATCGGTGTAGTTCGTGTAGCTGCGGAAGTTCAGCATCTCGTCGGCCTGCGCGTCCATATCCAGAGCCGGAGTGATCAGCCACTCGTCGGACGGGGCGCTGTCGCCGTAGCCGTTGACATCGGCGTTGCTGTACTGTGTGCTGCACGACCAGGTATTGGCCGTATCGCTATCCACGCTGATGATTTCCCAGCCGGTGAGCGCACAGCTGTCGAAGTCCTCCACCAGCGGGAGGGGCTGGCCGGGCACAGACGCTACGTTAGCGGCACCGAAGGTGCTGAAGATTGGGCCGGTCCAGACGTCGTTAATCAGCTGCAGCGACTCGCCGACATCGGTGCTGCTGCCCTCAGCCACACCGATGTCGGTGCTGGTCAGGCCGTCGGCCGGGCCGCCCACAGCAGTGAAGCTGCCCTCGTAGCTGAGGAACTCGACCACGTTGCCGTTGTTATCGACCAGGGCGATGCTGTCGGGGCTGCCGTTCTGGATGCCGCTGATGTTGACGACAACGTAGCCGAAACCGTCACCCGAGTCGTCGACGACGCCAGCCAGATTCTTCGTGTTGTATCTGGCGCCGCCGTTGCCGTTGTAGAGCACAATGCTCCAGCCGGTCAGGTCGGCGCCGGCCTCGGCGCGGATCTCGATTGCCTCACCCGTGTCGCTGCCGGCGTTGTCGTAGTGGAACTCGTTGATGAAGACCGACGTAGCAGCGGAAACCGACTGTGTAAACGCCAGGCTCGCGAGCGAAGCCAGCGCCAATGCCAATGCGAACCACAATGTCAGGCTCATCCTGACAAACGGACGTGAATGGAACGTACTCACCGTGTCCTGCCCCTCCTCAAGCTTTTTGGTTGCGAATTGTTTGAGCTGACGGATGTGTGTGGACCTGGTTGCGAGCTGTTTGAACCGACGGATGTGTAGACAATGGACGCCGATACGATTGCTACCAAACGATAATGAACAGGCCGCATGTCACCCTGAGCGGAGCGAAGGGTCTCAGCGTCCTCGACAGCCGGGATTCTTCGCTTTGCTCAGAATGACCGCTTGCGGTAGATCCAAATTCGTTTGGTAGCTCTCGGCAGAGTGCGGCGACAATCGAGCAGCATCGCATTGGAGAAGTTGGCGGGCAGACGTTTCCCGACTCCCTGCGCGCAAGCCCCTCAAAACACACTCAACCTGGCTGGAAAACCCGTTCGTACCTGACGCACGACCTATTATTGATGCTCGTGGGTTAAGTACAGATCAACATTGTGTTAAGAACGAGCTAAGGAGAGATGACAGTCTTTTCACCGGAGAAATATCAAACGAGCATATCATACGATAAGACCTGGCAAGGTTCATATCCCTGCCAGGTCTTGGCCTTCGTCAAGCGCAACCGCTATACGCGTCAATTCCGATTCTGCCCAGGCTGCCGCAGGCTGCGTATAACGATCCAGGCACCAATGCCTACCAGCACCGCCGGCCAGACGAAGTTCGCCACGCTAAACGTCAACCCCAGCCACATACGCCCAACCTCGCCGCTGACCACCGCGACGCCGATCAGCGCCAGAATGCCCGCCGGAATGAGCGCCCAGCGCTGCGGGCTGAGGGTGAAGATCCGCGAGAGTGCATAGACCGCGACCCAGCCCAGCGCAAAGCTGAGCAAGAAGAGGCCGCCTTCGACTTCCGCGTCGCCAAAGTAGGGCGTCAACTCTTCCGCCGCCGCGCCAAGACCGATGCCGCCGAGTATTCCTGCCGGGATGAACCAGCCCGCGCTGCGCGTTATAATGCCAGCGACGGCAAAGATCATAGCGAGCGCCGGCAACACCAGCAGACCGATCTCGATCCATTGGGCAAGCAAAATCAATGCACCCGCGCCGATCAAGACGCCGCCCGTCACCAGTTCTCGCTGTCCACCCTGTCGATCCTCAGTCGCATCCTGCATTTCCGCCGTCCGGGCATATTCCGTACGTACATCCGTTGTCATCGTCCTGCTCCTTTCGCATAGCTCAACTGTTGTGTTCTGGCTATAGCATACCCGCCAGGACGATGGGATGGCAGTGAGAAAAGATAGAGCAGCGGTCATATTCACCGGCAGTCGGCGAGTATGACTTTTGAGGGATCGCGAGCGAGGCGGCGGGTACGGCTATGCGATCAGCTTGAGCGCCTGGGCTTTCAGGACAGCCTGGGTTCGGTCGCGCACATCAAGCTTGGCCAGCAAGTTCGAGACGTGGTTTTTGACCGTGCCTTCGGTGATCACCAGTTGGCGGGCGATTTCGCGATTCGACAACCCCGCCGCAAGCGAGCGCAACACCTCGTATTCACGCTCGCTCAGCGGGTCATCGAGCGGCTGGAGATCGGGATCCGCCGACGATTCGGCGTGGTGCGAAGCATGCGGGCGCGGGCCGCCCGCGGCGAGGCGTGAAAATTCGGCGACGACCTTGCGGGCGATGCTGGGCTGGATCAGCGCCTCGCCCACCGCTACGGCGCGCACCGCCGCCGCGATGTCATCGCTGCTCACATCCTTCAGCATATAACCCCTGGCCCCGGCTTTTAGCCCCTCGAACACATATTCGTCGTTGTCGAACGTGGTGAGAATGATCACGCCGGTGTCCGGGAAGCGCTTGGTCAAGATCCGCGTCGCTTCGACGCCATCCATCTCCGGCATGCGCACATCCATCAGCACGACATCCGGCATATGGCGTTCAACGGCCTCGATAGCTTCGCGGCCGTTGGCCGCTGCGCCGACCACCTGCATATCCGGTTCGAGATCGAGCAATATCTGAATTCCTTGGCGAACCAGGTTCTGGTCATCAACCAGGACAATGCGTATCATCGCGTTCGTCATAGAGTAATTCCTTGCGCAGCGTGCGCCGTCGCCACAGGAAGCGTGATCGCGAGCCGAAACCCGCCCTCCGGTCGCGGACCTGCCGTAAATGCGCCGCCGAGTTGCTCGGCGCGTTCGCGAAGCCCAGCCAGCCCAAAGCCGTCGCCCGGCGTCGCGCGTTCGCCGATGCCATCGTCTTCAACGCTCAGTTGCACGGTGTCGGGCGTAAACGTAACCCGGATCGTCACCTGCCGAGCGGCGGCGTATTTGCGCGCGTTGGTCAGACCCTCCTGCGCCGCACGGTAGATCGTCGTCGCCGCAGCCGGCGCAAGCGGCGAAATATCGCCGTGAATGTCGCAATGCGCTTCCGGCGCGCCGCTCTGGTTGAAATCGCGCACCAGCGCGTGCAACGCCGCGTCCAGCGACCGCCCATCGAGGGGCGACTGACGCATCGAAGCTACGCTGCGCCGCACCTCGCTGAGAGCCGCGTGGGCTTGCTCGCGACACAGCGCGATCGTCGGGGCGACCCGCGCCGGATCGCGGTCGAGCAGTCGCTCGGCTGCCTGCAATTGAATGTGCAGCGCCGTCAGATGGTGCCCCAGGCCATCGTGAATATCGCGCGCCAGCCGCAGGCGCTCCTCGACCGCAGCCAGATTGCGTTCGCGTTCGCGCGCGATCTCAAGCTCGGCGTTGGCGACACGCAAACGCTCAGCTAACGCTTCGGCGCGCCGGGTCTGCTCGCTGAAACGCGCGAGCGTCAGCGACAGCGTGATCGTGAAAACCAGGCCAATCCCGATGCTTGGCGCGCTTTCCAGCGCCTCCGGGAGAGAATACCCGCGCAGCCAGAACAGCGCAAACCAACCGCCGGTCAGCGCCGCAGTAACCAGCGCGGCATTCAGCAAACGCAGCATCAAGAAGGCCTGCGAAGCCAGAATGAAGAGCAAGAAAGGCAAGAATGTAAAGCCCCTGCCGAGACCGGCCCAGTTGACCAACAGGAAGATCGCGCCGTTGGCGGCGAAATGCACGCCGGCAGCGATCTGGGACCCAATGCGCGCTTCAATGTCGGCGAGCACAACGTTCAGCGTGAACATCGTCGCCAGACCGGTCACCACCGTGTAGAAACGCCACGCCGGCATATCGTGATGGTTGATCACGAATGAGATCAGCGCCGCCAGGATGACCGTATACGCAGCGATCATCAGCGTGCCCTCGCCTTGCGGCAGGAGGCGCCCCCGCAGCCAATGCGTGACTTGCGCTACCCGGTCGGAGGAACGCGACAGGTCGCCCGACACGCTGTTCAACTGGTCTTCACCGCTTTGCATACGGGTATTATAACAGCCGCCGACAAGACGGCGACGATCATACTTCCCGAAAAACATGACCATCTGTGCTATAATACCCGCCAATACCCGCGAGACGAAACGCAGCACACAGGACGGAGCGCGACACGATGGCAAAAGTCGAGCTGCATAATTGGTATCGGCAATACCGCACGCTCAAAGATCAACACCCCGACGCAATCCTCTTTTTTCGCTTCGGCGACTTCTACGAAACGTTTGACGACGACGCCAAGCTGATCGCCGAACTGCTCGATGTCACGCTCACCCGCAAAGACTACGCCATCGACCGCTCGAAGCCTAAGGATCAGCAGAAGCTCTTTTCACCGATGGCTGGCATGCCCTATCACGCAGTTGAAAGCTACGTAGCGCGCCTGGTCGGCCAGGGCTACCGCGTCGCCATCGCCGAACAGCTCAGCGAAACCGAATCCAGTCGCGGCGACACCCGCCCGCGCTCGGTGTTCGCCGCCGGGCTAGAGCAGAGCGAGCGCCAGCGGGGTATGGTGCATCGCGAAGTGGTGCGCATCGTGACGCCCGGCACGCTAGTCGATCCGGCATTGCTGCCCGCCGCCGCTAACAACTACCTCGCCGCCGTCATCGCCGAGCAGGATCGCATCGGCCTAGCCTACGCCGACCTGAGCACCGGCGAATTTGCGGCGGTCGAATTCGGCGACGAGCGTGCCGCCGCACGGTTGGAGGGCGAGCTGAGCCGCCTGAATGTCGCCGAGACGCTGGTCCCCGATGACGACGCCTTGCGCCTGCCCGGCCTGACTCCGGCGACCGCCGGGTTGACGCAAGATCTCGCGCCGCTGACGAAAGATGAGCGCGATGTCCTGCTGCCCCACGAACGCATCGCTCGCCGCGTGGATGGCACAAATAACGCGCGCTGGACCCGCGGCCATATCACCGCGCTGCCCGTCTGGCGGTGGGATCTGGCCACGGCGCACGAGACGCTGCTACGCCAGTTGCGTGTGGGCGTGCTGTCCGGGTTTGGGCTGGATGATAAACCCCTAGCGACGCGGGCGGCTGGCGCGTTGTTGCAGTACGTCCACGAGACCCAGCGCCACGACGCCGCCCACATCACCACGATCCGCGTCTATACGACCGGCGCGTTTATGTTTCTCGACCCGCAAACGCGCCGCAACCTGGAGATCCTGGAGAGCAGCGGCGGCAAAAGCAAGGGCACGCTGGTCCACGTACTCGATCGCACTCGCACGCCGATGGGAGCACGACTGTTGCGCGCCTGGCTCACCCAGCCGCTGCTCGATCTGCACGCGCTGCACGCGCGCCAGGAAGCCGTCGCGCGTTGCGTAGACGACGCCTTGATGCGCGCGGAACTGCGCCAGGCGCTCGGCGCGATCGGCGATATGGAACGCGCGGTCAACCGCATCGCCCAGGGGCCGACCACGGCGCTACCGCGCGACCTGGCCCAACTGCGCCAGTCGTTGCGCGCGCTGCCCGCCGTGATTGCCAGCGCCGGCGCCGTCAGCGCGACATTGCTGGACGAGGGCGCGCCGGACGTTGCACCCACAACGGCGACCGATACCGACACACCCGGCGCCGATGATGACGATGAGTTGTTCGGCGAGCCCGCCGCCGCGCCGGAGCCCGCACAGCGCGACGAACCGCAATCGCCAGCGCCGGTCGCCGCAATGCTGGATAACTGCGCCGACGTATGTGCGCTGCTCGAACAGGCGCTCGACGACGATCCGCCGGCGCTGCTGGGCGCATCGAACTATTTGCGCTGCGAGGACGGCGGCGAACGCCCACGGCGAATGATTCGCCCCGGCTACGACGCCCAGATGGACACGCTGGTCAAAGCCAACCGCGACGCGCAAAGCTTCATCGACGGCCTGGAAGCCCGCGAGCGCGCCAGCACGGGCATCAAATCGCTCAAAGTCGATTACAACAAGGTCTTCGGTTACTACATCGAGATTTCGCGCAACTACGCCGACCAGGCGCCGCCGCACTACGAACGCAAACAGACCCTCGTCGCCGCCGAGCGTTATATCACCGCCGAGTTGAAAGAGTACGAGAGCATCGTGCTCAACGCCCAGCAGCGTTTGATTGAACTGGAGCGCGAGGCGTTTCGGCGCATCTGCGAAGCCGTGGCAGCTCACACCGAGCGGCTGCGCGCAACCGCACGCGGGCTGGCGCGCATCGATGCAATCGCCGCGCTGGCCGAGACGGCGGTACGCGAACGTTATACCCGCCCCACGCTCGACACAGGCACGCATCTGCGCATTCGCGGCGGACGCCACCCGGTGGTCGAGCAAGCGCTTGACGAAGCGTTCGTGCCTAATGACATCGACCTCGACGCCGAGCAACAGCAATTGCTGATCATCACTGGGCCAAATATGGCCGGGAAATCCACGGTGTTACGTCAAGTTGCATTGATCGTCCTGCTGGCCCAGATCGGCGCATTTGTTCCCGCCGACGAAGCGCAGATCGGCCTGGTCGATCGCATTTTCACCCGCATCGGCGCGCAGGACGACATCGCCACCGGTCAGAGCACGTTTATGGTCGAGATGACCGAGACGGCGGCGTTGCTCTCGCAGAGCACACGGCGCAGCCTGATCATTCTCGATGAAGTGGGGCGCGGTACCAGCACCTACGACGGCATGGCCATCGCCCGCGCCGTTGTCGAGTATATCCACAACGAGCCGCGCTTGCAGTGTCGCACGCTCTTCGCGACCCACTACCACGAACTGACCGCCCTGGATACGCTCTTGCCGCGCGTCCGCAACTACCATATGGCTGCGGTCGAACAAGACGGCCACGTGGTTTTTCTGCACGAACTGCGTCCCGGCGGGGCCGATCGTTCCTATGGCATCCACGTCGCCGAACTGGCCGGCATACCGCGTCCGGTCATTCGCCGCGCCGGCGAGCTGCTGGCCGAGCTAGAAAACCGTGAACCGAGATCGACGAGCAGCCCCACGCCCGACCGCGAAACCAAAACGCTGGCCAGCGCCGAACGCACGCCGCCCGGCGTCGGGCAACTCTCGCTGTTTGACATCGCGCCCAACCCGGTCGTCGAATATCTCAAGCGCCTCAACGTCAACGAACTCACCCCGCTTGAAGCGCTCACCAAGCTCTACGAACTCCAGAAGATTGCACAAGACACAGTCGATCTCTGATCGCGAGCGTAGCGAGAAGGCGGACACATTTAGAGAGCGGGCTAAGATATAGATAATCGAGGACTGCCAGTACTACAGCCATGTTGTACGAATTCCAACTGACTTATCTATAGCTTTGGAACGTGGCATCCGCGCTGCGGCGTTTCAAAGAGCGCAATACAACGACGCCCGATTTTACGTTATACTATCTGGTGTGCTGTAGGCTGTGCTGGAAGGAACGCTGTGCAAGTCGACTACTCGCTTGATCGCCGTCTCACCGATCGCCCCGCTATCTTGACGATCGGCAAGTTTGACGGAGTGCATCTGGGACACCAGGCTCTTATTCGCACCACTGTCGAACGCGCCCAGGAACTCGGTTTCGCCAGCGCGGTGTTGACCTGGGAGCCGCATCCGAAAGTTGTCCTCAATCCCGATCAGACATTACAGCTGTTGACCAGCCTCGAAGATCGGATCGAGTTGATCGCCGAGATCGGCCCGGATATTCTGATCATCGCGCCTTTTACACGCGAGACGATGCAGTCTTCTGCGGATGCATATATGCGCCAGATCTGCCAGGCGTTGCCGCTGCGTGAACTCTGGGTCGGCGAGGATTTTGCGATGGGGCGCAAGCGCGAGGGAAACATCCCGCGTTTGATGGAAATCGGCGCCGAACTGGGTTTCGCAATCGGCACGGTGACGTCGACACTCGAAAGCGATGCTCCGATAAGCGCCTCGCGCGTACGCCAACTCCTACACGCGGGTGCGGTTGAAAGCGCAATTCTGCTACTCGGTCGGCCCTTCAGTCTGAAAGGCGTCGTTGTCCACGGCCACCAGCGCGGTCGCACGATTGGCTTTCCCACAGCAAATCTTCACATTGGCCCGAAACGCCTGGTTCCCGCCGACGGGGTCTATGCATGCCGCGCGTACATCCAGGGCACGATCGTTCCCGCCGTGACGAATGTCGGGCTGCGTCCAACCTTCAACGGCGTGCATCGTGTGATCGAAGCCTATCTGCTCGACTGGGAAAGAGACATCTACGGCGCGGAGTTGCGCCTGGAGTTTCTGCACCGTTTACGCGGCGAGCAAAAATTCGCTACCGTCGATGAGCTGGCGGCCCAGATCGTTCGCGATGTTGCCCACACACGTCAACTCTTGCACGACGCATAATCGCCTATGCGACGCTGCCGGCTCGCGGCTGAGGCTTGCGAACCGGCGGCTTGCAGAAGAGTACGGCGAGATGAGCTATCAGCTATTTCGCCTGTATCGCTTCCAGAATAGTTTTGTTGCGAGGCATACCGCGTTGTGCGAATGTGATCGCGCCATCCGCGCCGACAACATACACTGTACGGTTGACCATCTTGAACGGGCCAAACCCCATCAACGCATCATACTGCTCCGCAACCGTTTTGTCGGCGTCAACCAGCAGGCGGAACTGAAAGTTGTGATGTTTCACAAACTTCTGATGGCTTTGTGTGTCGCCGGGATTAACCCCGAACACCACCGCGCCGGCATCAGTGAACTCCTTATAGCCATCGCGCACCGCACAGAGTTGCACCGTACAGCCGAGCGTCTCATCGCCGGGATAGAAGATCAACACCACCGGATTGGATCCCCGAAAAGCCGACAACGCCACTTCCTCACCCTGTTCGCTCTTAAGCGTGAAATCAGGCGCCATATCACCAACGCTTAGCATAGTCATCTCCTTATTTTCTTCGCACGCCTGCCCTGATACCTACAACATACTATTGTGCATTGTATCACAATCAGCGCGGAATCAACGGCGAGGACACCGGCAACTCGGTCGGCGTCGGTGCGACAGTCGACGTGGCGGAAGGCGTCGAGGGTACAGGCGACGGCGCAGCAGTCGGCGCAGGTTCAGACTCAGGCGCCGCAGGCGTTGAAGCTGGCCAGACCATCAGGCTGCGCACATTATCGACGAACGAAACTGCACCGCTGCGATCCAGCGCATAGATCCCACCGCCGCTTACGCCCAGCGCCAGAACAATCGCCGCCGCCCAGACCGTCCAGCGCGGAATGCGCCGCGACAACTGCGGTTTGCCGAGCGAAGACAACGGCTCAATCGGCCTGGTATAGTACGACTCTTGGAATTCGCGCAACAGGCTATCGGCGTCTAAGCCCAGGTAATTCGCGTACGAACGCAGCATTTGCGCCGCAAGCGGGCCGCGCGGCAGCAGCGTGAACTTCTCATCCTCCATAGCCTGGAGATAATACATGCGGATCTTGCTCTCGTTCTCGACCTGCACCAACGTCAGACGCCGGCGGCGACGTTCGGCGCGCAGCATAGCACCCAGTGTCGTCTCGTCGTCGCCCAGAATATCTTCCGCCTTATCATCCGACACAGACGTCGTATCACCACCCATCCGCAGCAGAGCAGCCTCCTCGGCCTCGGTCATAAAAACCGACTCTTCGTCGGTCGTCTTCTTGGGCAAAGGCCGCTTGCGCTCGGCGGTGACAGGTCCTTCCGGCAGTGATGAGGTGACAAACGAGTGGTCAGTCTCTTTGACAACATGGACATCTGGCGATAAATCAAAATCCGGCGACGTCGCAGCAGGTTCAGCCATCTCTTCATCTGTCGCTCGCGTCGTAATCGTTCGTTCACGCTCCGAGAGAATGGCTTGATCCAGCAGCGGCGAAACGCCCAGCAGCGAATCAGTCTCCGCGTCGTTCGGTTTGCGCGCAGCCGGATGCGCGCCGGTAGAAGGCTGCTTTTTGGCTTTGCCACGCCGAGTACGTCTGGACGATTGCGCGGCGTCGGCGGGTGCGACGGCAGCGCCTGGCGAGGTCTTCGGCGCAGTTTTATCAGCCAAAGTCGCAGGAGCCGAAGTTGTATCAGCCGAAGTCGCAGGAGCTGAAGTTGTCGCATGCCGATCGTTCCGTTCGGAAGCCCGCAGGCATACGCGAACACGAGCCAGCAGCTCAGCCGAACGATACGGCTTGGCAATATAGTCGATTGCGCCGGCCTCCAGACCTCGCACAATATCTTCTTCTCGGCTCAACGAACTCAGGACAATCGTCGTCGTCTGGTGTGCACTCCACTCAAGCAATGCCCAACCCGCGTCGTTATCGGCATGAACTTCCAACAACATCAGATCGGGATGCTCCTCAATGAGGATCCGCTTCCCGTACGCAAGCGTGCTTGCTTTACGCACGCGATAGCCAGCCTCTTCAAGCTGCGCGCCCAGGCCGGAGAGAAATATTACATCATCGTCGACGATGAGAATGGTTGCCAATAACGTCTCCTTCCATATCCACAGCCCTGGATTGGCTTCTCATACTCAGATGGCATATGGGATCCCATCAACAACGCTTTGCGAGAATCGGATCAGCGCCCTGAGCAGCGCAAAGCGCGTATCGAAAGGAGCCTGCGTTCATCTAACATCTGGAAGCTAACGCGACCCTGGACGGCAAATGTGCTTTGACACTGCCCAGACGGGGCGGTATTATAGCATGGATGCAGGAGAAACCCCTAACGATGTCAGAGATGGTTTGCAACGACAGGGCTCGTCTCGAAACCGGCAGATCGCTCATATCGGGGCGTTTCTGCTCTGGCCCAGTCTGCTCGCTTTGCAGACAGATTTTCATCCACGCTGTGGAGGCATAGAGATTTGGATACGGTTTACGATGTGTTGGTTATCGGCGCCGGGCATGCTGGCTGCGAAGCTGCGCACGCGGCGGCGCGAATGGGATGTTCGACATTGTTGCTGACGATCGATCTGGATAAGATCGCGCATATGTCGTGCAATCCCAGCATCGGCGGCCCGGCCAAAGGTCACCTGGTGCGTGAGATCGACGCCTTGGGCGGGTTGATCGGACGGATCATCGATGCCAGCTTCATTCAGATCCGGATGCTGAATGAAAGCAAAGGTCCGGCGGTTCAGTCGCTACGGGCTCAGGCCGATAAGCGGCTCTACTCGCAGTTAATGAAAGAGACCCTTGAGTCGACGCCGAATTTAGAGATCCGCCAGGCGATGGTCGAGCGCATCATACCGCTGACGCCAGACACCGGGCCGGCCCAACCGGCGCGCTTTGCGGCGTTGACCAACACCGGCTGGCGTTATTATGCCCGTACGCTCGTGTTGACAACCGGCACCTTTTTGCGCGGGCGTGCGATCACCGGCAACTCGGCCTGGGGCGCCGGACGCGCGGGCGAGGCGCCGGCGGTCGCCCTGGGCGAAGATCTGGCAGCGCTTGGGTTCCCGCTAGTGCGCCTCAAAACCGGCACCCCGCCGCGCATTCACGCCCGCAGCATCGATTTCAGCCAGACCGACATCCAGCTCGGCAGATCGACGCCGATGTACTTCGGGCACTACTATGGCGAAGAGCGCCCGGATGCAAACCTGGCAACCCGCGACACGCCGCCGCCGTCGCCGTTTCATCGCTCGCCCGCCTCAACCTATCCCGCCCCGATGCTGGACGCCTGGCGACCGCAATTGCCTTGCTATCTGATCCACACGACGCCGCGCTTCCACGAACTGATCCGCAACAACCTGGATCGCGCCCCGTTGTTTAGCGGCGAAATCGAAGGCGTCGGGCCACGCTACTGTCCAAGCATCGAAGACAAGATCGTGCGCTTCGCCGACAAAGACCGCCACGGCCTGTTTCTGGAACCGGAAGGATGGAGCACCCAGGAGGTCTATGTGCAAGGGTGCAATACGTCCTTGCCGGAGGATGTGCAGTGGGAGATGTTGCGTAGCATACCCGCGCTGCGCAACGTTGAATTGATGCGCATCGGTTATGCCATCGAGTATGATGCTATCGCGACTGGCGAGGTCGGCGCGGATATGGGCGCACGGCGTATGGCAGGGTTGTATCTCGCCGGACAGGTGAACGGCACAACCGGCTATGAAGAAGCGGCGGCACAGGGGATGATGGCCGGGATCAACGCCGCGCGGTTTGCACACGATCAACAGCCGATCATCCTGCGCCGCGACGAGGCCTACATCGGCGTTCTCATCGACGATCTGGTGACGAAAGAGATTCACGAGCCGTATCGTATGTTTACCAGCCGCGCCGAGTACCGGCTACTGCTGCGCGGCGACAACGCCGACCTGCGACTGACGCCCCTGGCCCGCCAGCTCGGACTGGTAGACGACACGCGCACGGCGGCGGTCGAACACAAACGCGACCAGAGTGAGCAACTGCGCGAAATGTTGAGCCGACGCAAAGTCTATCCCACAGCAGCGATGATCGCCCGACTCGCCGCCATTGACATTGAACCGTTCGGCAACCCGACAACCGCCGAGGCGCTACTGAGTCGGCGCAATGTCGGCTATCGCAAGCTCCAGGCGCTGCTCGATCTACCCGACGCGCCCGACGCAGTTGTTGAGCAAGTCGAAGTCACCGCCAAATACGGCGGCTATATCGATCGCCAACAGCGTGAAGTGGAACGCTTGCGCAAAATGGAGAGTCGCCGTCTCCCGCCCGATTTCGATTACGGCGCGATCCAGGGGCTGCGCAATGAGGCCCGGCAGGTGCTGGAGCGCTTTCGCCCGGCGACGCTCGGTCAGGCTGGGCGCCTGGCCGGAATCAACCCGGCGGATGTCGCGATCATTTTGTTCGCGCTTGAACGGCAGAACGGACGCCAGCGCGACCCGGTCGATTATGGCCTGAAATAACGATCATACTCCGCACCCCAGTACGCCGCGAGTTTCTCGCCATCGATCAGCACCTCAACTTCGGCGATCGGGTGAGCGCCTTTGCCATCGGTAATCGACGTCAGCGATAACACCAGTGTATCCAGGGCGGCTTCGGGGTTCGCGGCGGTGGTGAAATCGGCGGACAGATCGACCGTTGCCCGACCATCGTTAACGTCAATGTCGTTCAACGTCGTGGCCGCCGGAATCGGTCGGGACAACACGCTGCCATACGATCCCGGACCGGCCAGCAGCTCTTCCACGGTGCGCCGCGCGACAGAAGCGGTAGGCTCAACAATGCGCGTAATCCGCACATAGTGAGCATCGTTGAGCGGAAAGTACAACAAAAGGAATCGGTTGCCGCTGCTGAAGCTCTCGTCCAACCCTTGCGGATTATCGGCGTTCAACACCGGGCGAACGATTGGCCCGCTGATCGGTTGTCCGTTCACCCGAATGTACACTTGCGACACCGTGGCGAATTCGGTGAGGGTCAGCGCCAACGCTTTGATGCTGAGATCGTTGCTCAACACCTCAGGCGAACGATCAAAGTTCACGGTGAGTTCCTGATTGCCGGTAAGCTCGACGCTCAACACGTTTGCATTGTCCCGTATTGAATGCCGCAAACCCGCCGGCGGATCGGCCAGCAACTCGCGTACGGCTGCGGCGGCGACTTTCTTATTCTCAACCAGCGCGACGCGCTCGACGGGCACCAGCAATATGCCGCCGGGATCGGCAAAGTAGAGTGTGAGCCGCTGCTGTGATACAGAAACAGCGGTCGGTGTGGCGCTCGGCGGAATGGGCGTGGCACTTGGCGGAGCGGATGTGGATGTGGCGCTCGGTGGAGCCGACGTTGCACTTGGCTCCGTGGTAGCGCTCGCCGTCGACGATTGCGTCAGCGTCACCTCTGATTCTGGGGAGAGCGTCACACCTGGCGAAGGCGTCAGCGTGTCGGACGGAAGGATCGCAGAGCTGGTGGAGGAGGGCGACAAGGTCGGCGTCGACAACGAGGCTGAAGGCGCCCCCGGCGTGGGCGTTGGCGGAACAGGCGACGCAGTTGCGATAGACGTGAGGGCGGGCGAGGATGTTAATCCTGCATCCGGCGTGAGCGTCGATGTTACAAGGGGGATGTCTGTCGCCGGAGCAGTTGTACTCTCAACGACGACAACCGCAGAAACGCTCGGTATCTCGGTTGGTTCGCTGCCGGCCATCATTCCTTCGGCCAGCAACTGCACACCGGCAAACGCATAGATGCCGACGATAACCGCCAGGAGTCCCAGCAATACGCCATAGATCACCCGATCACGCGGCGGCAAACTGGCCAGCCAACCACGCAAGCCGCTTTGAGGCAAGGCAGCTTGTGATTGTCCAGATGTCGCTCCCATTGAAGGTAAACTCAAACCCATGTATAATGGGCAGTTGATGTGTCCTGGAGATAGACAATGCGTGCTCTGATCCACCGGAATGTCCTGAGCTTCGCCGGTAACATAGCAGCGATGCTCAGGCGTTGGCGAATCAAAACGAATGGCGCGGTTTTGCTTCAAGCCAAGGTGTGGACAGTCTCCCGATGGTTCAACCATAGTGATCGCAGGACTCCTGAGACAAATGAGATGGAGCGAACGAAGAGTATTATAGGCGCCGGGTTCGCCTCCGTCAATGTGTATATTATGTAAACATTATCACCGGATGTTTGGTTGGATACCTGACATACATTATGCGCGTCCAACAATCTGGTGGCTAAGCCTCCGACTATCGAAAGTTAATACATATGCGCATTCTGCTCGTCGCTGATATTCATTCCAACTTTGTTGCCCTTGAAACCGTTCTCGCCGCCGCCGGCACATACGATACCATCTGGTGTTTAGGAGATATTATTGGATACGGGCCCGCGCCGAATGAATGCGTAGACACGATCAAGCGCCAGGCGAGCATCTCGATTTGTGGAAACCACGACCTGGCCTGCATCGGCAGATTGAACCTCAATGATTTTAATTTCGATGCGCGCCGCGCCAATATCTGGAACAGCGAGCAACTGACGCCCGAAAATTACATCTGGATGGAAAATCTCGAACCGATGCACTATGTTGACAGCCGCTTTATGCTTGCCCACGGCAGCCCCCGCGCGCCGGTATGGGAATATCTCTTGACCCCGGAACAGGCCAACGAGAATGGAACCTATTTCCGAACCCAGATCTGCTTCATCGGACACTCCCATGTTCAACTCGGCTTCCGCCTCGACCCAAGCGAACACTGTGAACGGTTTCTGCCCGATCCGGGGCAAATGTTGAGCATCGAATCGAAGTCGCGCTTTATTATCAACCCGGGCAGCGTCGGTCAGCCGCGCGATCAAGATCCACGGTCAGCTTACGCCATCCTTGACACCGATGCCGGCTTTATCCGCTTCGAGCGTGTTGAATACGATATTCGCGCCACGCAACGGCATATGAGTATTGTCGATTTGCCGCCCGCGCTAATCCGCAGGCTGGAATTTGGTATGTGAGTTCGGTTCTGCCGATTATGGTGCGTCATACTTCTTGCTTTATCTGATCAACGCGCTTCGGGCGCTCCCGCACAAGATACACATGACAATTCGATGATCACTGCGATGATGATAGAAAGATCATATAAATACTGACAAATACTGGCGTGCAGAAGCACAACTCCCACGTTTGCGTCCGCATACTGCCGCACTCCGTCCAACGTGCGCCTATCTTCGATCCGATCCCTACTATGAAAGAATTCTTAATCTGTCGCAGGCATTCGTTCATCCCATATATGGCTCAATATGATTACCATCCATGATGGACAGGTTGTGGTTGCTTGTCCAAAGCTGCCATGGGCAATATGGTGAATAGCTAAACCACAATACGGACCTCCATAGTAAAGAAAATTTCCGAGCATTTGTATGCAGAAAAACTCTTCGGCCCCGGCTCCAGCCGCTCTTGGATCGTCGTTGCGCCTTCCTTTACCTATCCTGATCGTCGTCGGCGCATTGCTGGCGCTCGCGCTCTTCCTAACCGTTTCCTCACATAATGACTGGTGGCAAGTACTGATCCTCGGCATTGTCCAGGGATTGACCGAGTTCCTGCCGATTTCCTCAACAGCCCACTTGCTGATCACTTCGGATCTGCTCGGCTTCCAGGGCAGCATCGGCGGTACATTCGAGATCTTCATCCAGTCCGGCACTGTGCTCGCGGTGATCGGTTTCTACATTAGCGATTTGCTGTCGCAGACCCGTGCGGTGCTCGGCATCGACGCCACGGACGAAGAATCACGCACCGCGCGCCGCTTCTGGCTCGGCGTTCTGATCGCGTTTATACCGGCTGCAATCATCGGCCTCACCTTGCGCGACTGGATCAAAACCGTGCTCTTCGAATCGCCAATGATCATCGCCTCGTCGTTGATCATTGGCGGCATCGTCTTCATCGTGATCGAGCGCCTGCCGCATCGAGAGCATCAGGTCGATGATCTCAAGCGCGTCTCCTGGCGGCAAGCGCTGGGCATTGGCTTTGCCCAGGTGCTGGCGCTCGTGCCCGGCGTCTCTCGCTCCGGTTCGTCGATCGTCGGCGGTTTGTTCGCTGGTCTAGATCGCCGCACCGCAACCGCTTTCTCGTTCTATCTGGCGATTCCCACACTCGGCGCAGCCACAATGGTCGATCTGCTTGGCAGCCTTGATCAGATCACCTCGGATGACATCGGGCGGCTGCTGCTCGGCACGGTGGTGGCGATGATCGTCGGCTGGTTGAGCATCGGCTGGCTGCTGCGCTACGTTTCCCGACACAGCTTCGTCGCCTTCGGCGTCTACCGCATCGTGATCGGCATCGTGATCCTGGCGCTGGTTGCAATGGGAGCCTTTGAGGCGAACATACCGGCGACGTAATGTATGCACCAACACCGGCTGATTTGTTAGGGTTTTCGACCTGCCAGATTTCCAAAATCTGGCAGGTTTTTATTTTGAAGAGGCATTCCTACGCCCGACCTAAGCCGCCGCCCGATCTAAGCCGCAACCTTCGACTATCCACAATCGTCTGATTAACCGAACAGGACAGCACGCTCACCCGACGACATCATATGTATAGGCCGTTCCGTTTTACAGGCGGTTGGCTCGCGAATATGCTCACGAAGATTCAGGTATGGAGCGCTTCCTTTTACGGAAGCAGAAAGGATCACATATATGCAACGACATATTCGACATCGCTGGTTTTCCGGAGTTTTGCTGGCCGGTCTGATCGGTTTTCTCCTCATAGGGACGGCGACGGCGGCAGAGTTTGTTGACGGCGGCGATACCTATCGCCTGGAATCCAGTCAGGTCATTGAAGACGATCTCTATATCGGCGGCAATGAAATTTACATCGATGGCACAGTTCAGGGCGATCTTATCGCGGCGGGCGGTTATATCGAGATCAACGGCGTCGTGACGGGCGATGTGATCGCCGCCGGTGGCAGTATCGTCATCAACGGCGAAGTGCAGGACGATGTGCGCGCAGCCGGATCGGGGATCGACATTGTCGGCACGGTTGGTGACGATGTGATTGTAGCCGGCGGGGGCGGCCCCGCCGGAAATTTCCCCTTCCAGATCGATGGCCGCACCATTGAGCAGGGTGTGCGGATCGCCGACAGCGCCCGAATCGGCGGCGACGCTGCGATCGCGGGCGGCGAAGGCGACGTAAACGGCGTAATCGGCGGCAAGTTGTGGGGCGGTATGGGTATGCTGCGGCTGGCCGCGCAAGTTGGCGGCGAAGCCAATGTCGCTGCCGAAACTATCACCGTTTCGCCCGACAGCCGGATCGGCGGAACCCTGTTCTATACCAGCCCGGAGGAAATCTCCGTTCCCGACGGCGTCGCGGAACGCGTCGTGTATGAGCAGTCGGAAACCAGACCCGATCCCAGCCCGGTCAGCAAGATCGGCGGATGGGTCATCCGCACGGCACTGGTGTTGCTGGGCTTTGCGTTGGTCGGCTGGCTGCTGTTGCGGTTCGCCCCGCGCGCACTGACGCGACCCGCCAGCGCGATTGCCGCGCGACCGGGACGCGCCGCGCTCTATGGTCTGCTGCTGGCGATCGGCTTCATCTTCCTCCCGCTGATCTCGGCGCTGCTGGTGTTCCTGATGGTGCTGTTCTGGGGCTGGTTCCCCGGCATCGTGATGTTCCTCTTCTTGTTTGGAACCCTCGCGTTGCTCTGGTTCCTCAGCCCGCTGGTGACGGGACTGTGGCTCGGCAAGCAGATTAGCACATCGATGGGCCGCGGCGACGGTTTGCTAGCCGCGTTGTTGATCGGGGCACTGCTGATCGCGTTTATCGGCGGTATTCCGTTCATCGGCTGGATCGCCTACCTGGTCAGCTTCATCTTCGCCCTTGGCGGATTGGCGACAATGGGCCGCGCCGACTACGACGACACGCTGATGGGCGCCACAGCCTGATCGAGTCCGCTAGGCAGCAGTTCTCGACCCGAAATGACAAGGAGGCGAAGCGGCACTGCTTCGCCTCCTTCGATGTTGCAATCCCTTGCGGCAACACGACTATCCGCGAATAATCTCCAGCACCTCATCGCGGCGCTGCTCCATCTCGGCACGGGTTTTGGCCTCCAGGTTCAGGCGCAGCAGCGGCTCGGTGTTCGACGGGCGCACGTTGAAGTGCCAGGTCGGGTACGACACCGACAGGCCGTCCATCACCATTTGCTCGCCGTCGCCGAAGCGCTCGGACAGCGCATTGATCTTCGCCTTCACGTTATCGACCCGCGTATTGATCTCGCCGGAGATGAAATACTTCGCTTCCAGCTCCTTCAGCAGATCCGACATCTTGACGCCGCGCTTGGAAAGCATCTCCATCAGGTAGAGCGACGGAATAATGCCCGAGTCGGCGTAATTGAAGGCGCGGAAGTAGTAATGCCCCGTCACCTCGCCGGCGAAGACCGCATCCTCGGATGCCATACGACGCTTGATGAACGCGTGGCCGACGCGCTCCATCAGCGGCGTGCCGCCGGATGCCGTAATCAGATCCGGCACAGCCCACGACGCGCGCACATCGTAGAGGATCTTCGCGCCCGGATGTTTCTCCAGCAAGTATTGGCCCATCAGAGCCGTCAGGAAATCGCCGGAGATAAACTCGCCGCGGTCGTCGATCGCAAAGAAGCGGTCGCCGTCGCCGTCGAACGCAAAGCCGATGTCCGCGCCTTCCTCGACCACGCGGCTTTGCAGCTCGGCCCGATTTTCCGGCTGGAGCGGATCGAGGCCGTGGTTCGGCAGCGTGCCGTCCGGGTCGAGGTACAGGCCGATCAGGGTAATGGGCAGGTATTTGTAGACCTCTTGCAGCATCGGGCCGACCGTGCCGTTGCCGGTATCGACGACCACCTTCAGCGGCTTGAGTCCGTCGACATCGATCAGATCGAGCACAGCCCGCACAAATCGATCTTGAAATTCGTACGACGTCATCTCGCCTTTGCGTGTCGGCGTAGCAAACTCCTCGCTCTCCACAAGCTGCCGCAAATCCTGAATGCCGGCGTCGCCGCTGAGCAACTGCGGCATCTGCTTGACCATTTTGAAGCCGTTGTACTCTTTGGGGTTGTGCGAGGCTGTCACCATCATGCCGGGCAGCTCCAGTTCAGTACATACGAAGTAGTACTGATCGGTGCTCACCAGGCCGATATTGACCACATCGGCGCCCTGATCCATAATGCCGCGCGCGACGGCAGCGAAAATGGACGGCCCCGAAACACGCATATCATGACCGACGATGACCCTCTCGGCGCCAAGGAAGGTCACGAAAGCGCGCCCGATCAGGTATGCGATGTCTTCGTTCAGATCAGAAGGATAGATGCCGCGGATGTCGTACGCCTTGAAGATCGACGGGTTCACCTGCATAGAAGCGCTCCTCTATACTGTAGCTGTTTGTCTGTATTCGCACGACGCATCGCACCACGCCTGCGCCGGTCGAATCCCTGGCCTGTCGTTCGTTGACGGCGAGGGTATAGTACCACACCTGAACCGCGCCGTGTAGCCCCTTTGCTATTCCACCACGAGCAGTTGTTCGAGCCTTTAGGGGCGCTCCCGCCCGCCATCGCCCGCCCTATCGGTTATCGGCTATCGGTTATCGGCTATCGGTTATCGGCTATCGGTTATCGGCTATCGGTTATCGGCTATCGGTTATCGGCTATCGGTTA
>JANQID010000050.1 GCA_028282325.1 Chloroflexaceae bacterium
CAAATTGTATGTCAACCACCGCCCGGCGCCGATCTGCCGTCACCCCGAGTCGATCTCCCGTCGCTGACCGACATCGATCTTATGTTTAGCGCGCCCCTCAATGAATGCCAATAATTCTTAAGTCGGGGGAAAAGGTTACGCAATAGGTACAATGCGGTACAATACACTACAATCGTCTTAGATCGTCTTAGGTTGTCGCAGGTCGGTATATCTGGGTTGAGAAAGGTTGCCAGGATGACTATGACCGAAACACGGTATGAGCACATCGTTCTCACGGACGATGCTGTCCCGATGATCGGCGGAACCACGATGAAAGTGATCGAGTTGGTGCTTGAAAAGCAAGCCTCGGGCTGGAGTGCAGAAGAATTGCTGTTCCAGCATCCCTATCTCTCCCTTGGGCAAATTTACTCGGCCCTAGCGTATTATGCAGATCACCAACGTGAGCTTGATCAGGATATGGCACGAAGAGCACACATCGTTGAAATGTTGCGTCAACGTACATCGGAAACGACCCTGCATCAGCGTATTCGGGCACAGCGAGGCAAATGATGCCGCTCAAACTCTATTATGGATCATCATATTCCTCGTGCAATAACAATTGGCCTCCGCATGCGTACAATCGATGTCCTCACCGCGCTCGAAGACCATGCCGAAACGTTGTCTGATCCATCGCTTTTGGATCGTGCAACCATTCTCGGACGTGTATTATTCACCCGAGACGATGACTTGTTAATCGAAGCAAAGCACCGCCAAGAACACGGGATTTCCTTTGGAGGCGTCATCTTCGCTCATCAACTCCGCGCAACCATTGGTCAATGTGTGCATGATCTTGAAATCATTATGTTTATTGGAGAAGAAGACGACATTAAAAACCAAGTCATATTCCTTCCTTTATAAGTTCTATATTGTTCGATGTATTGGGAAGGCATGTAACATATTTCTTACACAACAGCATCATTTACCTTGTTAAAGAGGTATATCTCCCTCTCCCCTGTCAACACCCGGCCCAACATCGCTCGCAGGTGACGCCGCGGGCGCGTCCCGGAATCTGGTGGTTTCTCCAATGTGTGTTGTGTGCCGTCACCCGTGCCGATCTAGCGAACCCGCCAGCGGCGCACCTGAAGCGTGGCGTTGGGTTGCTATAGGATAATGAAGACAGAAGTGATAAAAGAACTATAGGTAGAGAGTTATGACGGCAGCGATAATACTAAGAAACGTGTCAAACGATGATATCCCAATATTTTTTGAATTCCAATCGGACAAAGATGCAAATCATATGGCTGCGTTCACTTTCAAAGATCCCAATGATCGGGAAATATTTAATGTGCATTGGAGAAAAATAAGAAATGCTGAAACCGTCAAGATCAAGACCATCGAATGCGAGAAACAAGTTGTCGGCAGTGTAATGAGTTATGAAGAGGAAGGTGAACCGGAAGTAAGTTACTGGATAGGAAAGAAATATTGGGGAAAAGGCATAGCAACAAGAGCACTCACAGAATTTCTTGCGAGTGTGAATAAGGCACGTCCAGTATATGCGCGTGTGGCAAAAGACAATCTTGGTTCGAGACGAGTTCTAGAAAAGTGTGGTTTTGAGATCATTGGAGAAAACAAAGGATATGCAAACGCACGCGGACAGGAAATAGAAGAATTATATTTGGAATTAAGGTAGGGTGGAAGAAAGTGTGTCCCGCCGGGCGACAGCCGGATCCGCTCTGACGCCAGGCACACCCGATCCTGTCCCCGCGGCTCACGGGCTAACCCTGGGGAAATATCGATCAGTCTCGATCCGATTGCATGTGCTTGTTATGCATCATATGATTAAGCGCCCAACGAATTGGTGTCATAGTACCCTGCGCGCACACAACTCCCAATAAAGTTACAAATCAGGCGTTCGGCGTGAATCATTGTTATGTGCCCAACATCATAGGAAGGAGCGATTTCAACCAAGTCCATTCCCAGTACTCTCCCTTTATTGACTAGTCCATGAATTAACTTCCGAATCTGGAGCCACGAGAGCCCGCCGGGTATTTGGGCCAATACAGCGGGCATGATAGTTGGGTCGATTCCATCTGCATCGATAGTAAGATAGTAGTAACCGTTATCTGGAATTTGATCGAGAATCGCGCCCATCCCGATTTCATGCATTTCGTAAGCATCAAAAATAGTTGCGCCGTAGGCAATTGCATCATCCACTTCTTGTTGACGAGCACTGCCAGTTCCTCGCAAACCGATTTGGATGATTTTATCAATCCATGGCATTTCAGAAGCTCGCTTGATGGGGCTCGAATAGCCTTCTTTCTCGCCGTTGACATGGTCACGCCAGTCAAGGTGCGCATCTACTTGCACTAATGTTACCTTGGTTTCGAATACCTCAAGGGCGCGCATAACTGGAATCGGCACTCCATGATCCCCTCCTAATGTGATCAGTGTGGCGTTTTGGCTAAATATTTTCCGGGCCACTTGTTCCGCTCTTATATAGTGTTGTCTGCGATCTGATTTATCGGCAGTTACATTTCCACAATCTATAATTTTAATATCATGACCATCCAGCAATGGGCCACGAAGGTCCCAATCAAAATGATTCACTGAGAGATAGTTGGAAGATTTGCTTCTAAATTGGCGGATTACATCAGGCGCCCGGCTTTGATCATTGGCCATTTCATCGGGATCGTATGGCATACCGTAGGGTATACCCAGAATAGCAATATCTGCTTGCAAACTATCTAGGTTGCGGACCAAAGGAAAATTTAGGAAGGTACATGGAGAAACGTTTGGAGTTTCAATCAATGATTTGTTCTTGTTTTCATTCAATTCTTTCGCTCCTACTTAATTAATGCTCTTCACGGATGCATAACGCTTGGGTTCACTGGCTGCCCACACGCAACCTGACCTAAAAGCGAGGTTGGAGTACAAACACCGGCTTGATTATACACCAACTCCGCCAGCAAGGTTACTTTCAATGCAGCCTCTGCGTCTCCGCGTGTCACCGTGTCGGTGCGTCGAAACTTACTCCAGCCCCAACGCGCGATATACGGCTCCGGCGGGGGTGAGCGCGCTCTGGAACATGAGCGGAATCGCCCCCAACCCACCGCGCATTTGCATTCAATCCAAAGCGATCGTACCATGCGCCCACGCAAATAGTCGCAGAGCAAGCACCGACGCAGGGTCACGCCGCGCAGCCGAGCAGGCGCGGCACATCTGGCGGCATCCAGATGCGTGGGCCGATCGCACTGCTTGTCGCTGCATAAACTCGTGTGGCATCCCGGGGAGGTTGATGTGAAGCAGATCCTGGTGATAACGCTTGGTGATGAAGAGCGAACCATGGAGGCATCGTTTCTCGGCCATACGGTTGAGATGATACGGGCGGGATGTGGCGGCGACGCCGATCGTGCCCATGCCTTGATCGGCGAATTCGATGGCAAAGTCGCTGCTATTGGCTTGGAAGGCTTGCCGACTCAATTGCGCCTGGGCTCGTTACGTCGCTCGCACACGGCGGGAAGCACCCTGCCAGCGGCCGCCCGCCATACGCCCGTCGTCGATGGCAGCGGCATTCGTGGCGGCCTCGAACGCTGGGCCATTATCCTGGCCGACCGCGCCAATCCCGGCATTTTTAGCCAGAAGCAGGTGTTGATGGTTCCCGGTCTAAACCACGAAGGCATGTCACAGGCGCTGGCCCGGCGCGGGTCGGCGCAACGCTACGCCGATCCGATCATCTACTTTGGTATGCCCGGCCCGCCTGGCGTGGGCAATCGCCAGACGCTTGATCGCTTTGGCCCGCTGACACTCGAGCGGCTACGCAACGCACCGTTTCACAAACTCAACGTCTTGCCTGGTGTGCCGCGGTATAAGCGCGACAATCGCCCGTTCCGCTGGGCCGACCTGATTGCCGGCGACATCGGGATGATCCGGCACTACGCCCCTATGAAGCTTCAGCGCAAGATCGTTGTTGTTGAACACGCCAACGAAGATGACCTGGAAGATCTGAAGCAGCGCGGTGTGTCGATTGCGATCACGCTGATGCCGGCGATCCAGATTCAGGGTGAGCCGGAAACCGACCTGGGGCGCTGGTCGGCGGCCACGATTGAGGCGCTGCTGGCGGCATTGCGCCCCAATCCCGAAACGCCGCTGACTGAAGATGCCTACCTTGACCTGATGGCCAATATTCAATGGTCGCCGGCCGTGCGCTACCTTCAACCGAGGGAGGCCGGCATTCACCGTTTCGCGTTTGTCATCCACCCGCTCAGCGTGAGCTTCATTCATAAGTATCCGCCAATGCGCTGGACGCGATACTTGCCCGACGAACTCGTCGAAACGGTCGCGGCGCATATACCGCCGATGCATGTCGGGTCGATCACCGGCGGCGTATCGCCCGCGACCAACCAGCGTATCGAAGGGTATCTGATCACGCTGGGCGCCACACCGCGCCAGATGGTCAACCGCGATGCGCATTTCACCTACCGCCAGCTCAACGAAGCTGCGCGCATCGCCGAACGCAAAGGCGCACGCATTATGGGTCTGGGCGCCTTCACCAGCGTCGTGGGCGATGCCGGGATTACTGTCGCTCACGAGGCCGACATCGCCATTACCAGTGGAAATAGCCTGACCGTCGCGGCAACGCTGGAAGCCGCCAAACAGGCGATGATCAAGATGGGAACGACCGACCTGACTCGCGGCAAGGCGATGGTCGTCGGTGCGACGGGGTCGATTGGCTCGGTATGCGCGCGGCTGCTGGCCCAGGCGATTAACGACGTGGTGCTGGTCTCGATCGAACCGGAGAAGCTGATCGAACTCAAGCGCAAGATCCAGAGCGAAACGCCGGGTTCACATGTTACGATTGCCACGCGGGCCGATGACCATCTTGGCGCATGCGACCTCATTGTGACTGCCACGTCGGCGTTTGGCCAACGGATCGTGGATATTACCCGCTGCAAGCCGGGTGCGGTGATCTGCGATGTAGCCCGCCCGCCCGACATCAGCGCAGCGGAAGCGGAACTGCGCCCCGACGTGCTGGTGATCGAGAGCGGCGAAGTGCGCATTCCTGGCGACATTAATATCGGCTACGACATTGGTCTGCCGCCAAAGACCGTCTATGCCTGCCTGGCCGAGACGGCGTTGTTGGCGATGGAAGGCCGTTTCGAGGACTACACCCTGGGTCGCAATATCACGATGGAGCGGGTGAAAGAAATCTATCGGCTGTTCAAGAAGCACGATTTTCAACTCGCCGGGCTGCGCTCGTTCGGCAAGTTCCTCAGCGACGAGGATTTCGCCCGCAAGCAAGAGTTGGCGGCCCAACTGCGCGACGATACCGAGCGCTTCGCTCGTATGCGCGAAGAGGCGGCGGCGAAGCTGGCCACGATTCCGGTGTCGTCGAAAGGGATCAAGTCATCAAACAACATGGCGAAATGGGGCTGGCTTAGCGTCGGGCTGGGTATGGCGGCTGCGCTGCTGATCGTGATCGTGCGGCGGCAAGCGGAGCGGCGGCGGTAGAACGGGCTTGCACTGTGACGGACGCAGTCCAGGCTGCCGGCGGTTCGCGGATGCTTTTGCGTCTATCGGCAACCGGCCCGGTCTTTGCAGTCGTCAAGCGAGTTTGCCCGTCTAGTTGTCTCGCTATAACCAGTAGTTGCGTTTTTATAACTATGCCCAAGTATGATATATGCTATAGTTAAAATTAATCATTCCTAACATCTGTAAGCATGAGCTTGGCGCGGTGATCAATACCTTCCTCTCCGCGCAGTGGTTCGGACATCTGTTGTTCCGGGCTTGTGGCTCATCCTCAATGCTTATACACGATGTCTGCATAACCAAACCGAGATTGCTCACAGCAAAGACGCAGAGATAGCAAAGACGCAGCGCGCGTATGGTTTTGCATCTCTGGGTCTTTTTTGTTGGCATATTTTCGTTTCGGCCTAATTGCACAATAGAGAGCCGGCATGGATCAACGTACACACGATGTGCTTATCATTGGCGGCGGCATCAGCGGGATGCAGGCCGCACTCAATCTGGGCGACAAGGGCTATAAGGTCGTCGTCGTCGATAAGCAGGCGAGCATCGGCGGCACGATGGTGAAGCTCGACAAGACCTTCCCGACGAATGATTGTTCGATCTGCATCGCTGCGCCGAAAATGGTCGAACTGGCGCGGCATCCGAATATCGATCTGTTGACCTACGCTCAGGTTGAGCAGGTCAGCGGCACCGCAGGCAATTTCCAGATTTCGATCTGGCGGCGCACCAACTATGTCGATCCCGAAAAGTGTACCGGGTGCGGTGATTGTGCGAATGTGTGTCCGGTCGATGTTGTTGATACGTTCAACGCCGGGATGGCGAAACGCAAGGCGATCTATATCCAGTTTCCCCAGGCGGTGCCGTCTGTCTACACTATCGACTTCAAGCATTGCACCGGCTGTGGCTCCTGTGACCGCGCCTGTATGGCGAAAGCCATCTTGTTTCTCAAGCCCTCGCGCGAGACGCGGCTCACGGTCGGCAGCATTATCGTTGCTACCGGCTTCGATGTGCTGGAGCCGGTTGAGATGCGCAAAGAATATGGCTATGGCAAGTACGCCAATGTGATCACTGCCTTGCAATACGAGCGCATTCTCTCAGCGTCGGGGCCGACCGCGGGCAAAATTCTGCGGCCTTCGGATGGCAAGCAGCCCGAACGGATCGCCTGGATCCAGTGCGTCGGCTCGCGCAGCGCCCAGAACGGCAACCCATATTGCTCGAAGATCTGCTGTATGTACGCTACGAAAGAAGCTGCAATCACAATCGACAGCCATCCTGACATCGACGCGGCGATCTTCTATATGGATCTGCGCGCGTACGGCAAGGATTTCCAGCAGTATTATCGCCAGGCCGAGCGCAACGGCGTGCGCTACATTCGTGGGCGTCCGTCGAGCGTCTATGAGAACGCCGACCGCAGCCTGACGCTGGTCTACGAAAATACGCTCACCGGCGAGGCGCACGAGGAAGTCTTCGATATGGTTGTGCTCTCGACTTCGGTCGTTCCTTCGCCCGACAGCCGTCGGCTGGCGAATGTGCTCGGCGTCGCGATTGACGAGCACGGGTTTTTTGTTCAGCAAGATATGTTGCGTGATCCGCTGAAATCGACCCGTGACGGCGTTTTTCTCGCCGGCGGCGCGCAGGGGCCGAATGACATCCCCGACTCGGTGGCGCAGGCCAGCGGCGCGGCGGGACGAGCGGCGGCGGCGCTTCGTGATCGGCACGGCACGGTCGAGCGCAAGCAGGCCCCGGAGAAGGAGATCGATGGCGATGCGCCGCGTACCGGCGTGTTCGTGTGCAGTTGCGGCAAGAACATCGGCGGCTATGTCGATGTAGCCGATGTCACCGAATATGCCCGCGGCTTGCCCAACGTCATCTTCGCTGGCGAGTATCTGTTCGCTTGCTCCGAGGATGCGCAACGCCGAATTAAAGAGGCGATTCAGGTGTATGACCTCAACCGTGTGGTGGTCGCCGCCTGCTCGCCGATCACCCACGGCGGCGTGTTTCAGCAGACGTGCGAGGAAGCCGGCATCAACCAGAATCTGTTTGATATGGCTAACATTCGCAACCAATGTTCGTGGGTGCATTCGCATGACCGCAACCGGGCGACGACGAAGTCGCGCGACCTGGTGCGTATGTCGGTTGCCAAATCTGCCCATCTGCGCCCGCTCTCGAATCGCGAGATCGGCGTGACCCGCGCCTGCCTGATCATCGGCGGCGGGATCGCCGGGATCAAGGCGGCGTTGACCACTGCCGAGATGGGCATCGATACGTATCTGGTTGAACGCGAGGCGGTGCTCGGCGGCAAGCTGCGCGATCTGTATACGCTCTATCCTGCCGACATTCCCGCCGGCGAAGCGCTTGGCCCGCTGGTGAGCGCGGTGGAGCGCCATGAGCGCATTCGGGTGTTTGTGAATTCAGAGGTGCGCACGGTTGACGGTTATATCGGCAACTTCCAGGTCGAGGTGCAATCGCGAGCCAGCGGCTTGACCGAACGCCTCGACATCGGCGCGATCATCGTCGCCACCGGTTTCCAGGAGGTCGATTTCGGCGGGCGCTATGGCTATGGCGAGCATCCCAATATCATCTCCCAGCTTGAACTTGAGCAGCGATTGCGCGCTGGCACGCTTGGCAATCCACGCACGGCGGTGATACTCAACTGCGCCGGGTCGATGGATGCGAGCAACCCGTCGTGTTGTCGCATCGGCTGCGGCGTGTCGGTCAAGAATATGCGCCGGATCCACGAAGTCGCGCCGAACGCACGTATGTTTTTGCTCTATCAAGATTTGCGCATGTTCGGCAAACAACAGGAAGAGTACTTCGCGGAGACGGTCAGACAGGTGCAGCCCTATCTGATCCGCTATGTCGCCGACCGACCGCCAAGCGTGCGCGTGCGCGGTGATCGCATCTTTGTGACGGTCTTCGACGTGCTGCTGCGCGACTATGTCGAGGTCGAGGCCGATCTGGTCGTGCTGACCACGGCGATGCGTGGCGACGCACGTACGCCGCAGCTCAAGCAGATGCTCAAGGTCGCCGCCAACAGCGAGGATTTCTACAACGAAGCGCATGCGAAGATTCGCCCGCTTGACTTCGCCACCGATGGCGTGTATTTGTGCGGTTCGGCCCACTATCCCAAGAGCGTTCCGGACACAATCGCTCAAGCCGAAGGCGCCGCCTCGCGGGCGGCGATCCCGCTGCTGCGGGGCAAGGTTAGCACCGAGCCGATTATCGCCGAGATCGATGCCACGCATTGCGCCGGTTGCGGCATCTGCGTCACCCTCTGCCCGTATGGGGCGATCTCGATCAACGCCGAGCGCAGTGCGGCTGTTATCACCGACGTGATGTGCAAAGGATGTGGAACGTGCGTCGCGGCGTGTCCTTCCGGCGCAGCGCAGCAGCGCAACTTCACCGACCAGCAACTGTTCGCGATGATCGAAACGGCGTGGGACTGACTTGTAAACCTGCCAGGGTTCGCCAGGAAGACGATGGCCGATATGGACGACACGTTCCAACCGAGAATCATGGGCTTTTTGTGTAGCTGGTGCTCCTACTCCGGCGCTGATACGGCAGGCGTGAGCCGGATGCAGTACCCGCCGAATATTCGCATCATTCGTGTGATGTGTAGCGGACGGATCGAGCCGCTGCACGTGATGAAGGCGTTTGAGCAAGGAGCCGACGGCGTGCTGGTCTCCGGCTGTCATCCCGGCGATTGTCACTACGCAACGGGCAATTATTACACCCAACGCCGCTTTGCCGTTATGCGCCAGTTGCTCGACTTTTTCGGCATCGATCAGCGCCGCCTCAAACTGACCTGGGTTTCGGCGTCCGAAGGCGCGCGCTTCGCCGATATTGTCACCGCTATGACCGAGGAAATTCGTATGGTGGGTCCGCTCAATCTGCGCGCGAACCCTAAGGGTGTATGAGATGACGGTTGTCAATGATCAATTGACGCTGATCCTGCGCGAGAAAGTGCATACGCTCTTCGCCGAGGGCGTCGCTGATGTCTTCATCGGCTATCGGCACGGCGGCAAGCCGCTCCGCGTCCAACCACACGTTGCCAGGAGTGCGGCCGATGCCGATCAACTGGTCTGGAATCCGACATGCATCAACAACCTCACCTCGACGCTCCACAAGTTCGCCGATATGCGCGTTGGCATTCTGGTCAAAGGTTGCGACTCGCGCGCGCTGGTTGAACTGATCAAACTGCGCCAGGTTCGACGTGATGGCGTTTACATCATCGGCGCGCCCTGTCCGGGGATTGTCGATCACGAACTGATCGCGCGGTCGGTTGATCCGGCGACGATTACGGACATTTTCGTGGAGGAAGCGCAGGTTATGCTCACGACCGACGCAGGCGAGATTACCCTCGACCCTGCGGACGCCCTCTACGCCAAATGCCTGACCTGCGCACAGCCGACGCCGGATCTGTACGACGAGCTGCTGGGCGACCCGATCGCGGTGCACCCGATACCGCTCGATGCTCGCTTCAACGCTGCGATCGAATTGGAGCAGCTTAGCGTTGCCGAGCGCTTCGCATTTTGGGACGAGCAGTTAAACAAGTGTACGCTCTGCTATGCCTGTCAGGCGGTCTGCCCGGTGTGCTTTTGCACAGCATGCGCTCTCGCATTGCCGCGCAACGATCCGAAGCGTAAGAATCGCGACCGCGAGAGCGTTTTCTCCTTCCATTTGATGCGTGCCTATCATATGACCGGTCGTTGCATCGGGTGTTACGAGTGTGAGCGCGTCTGTCCGGTTGACATACCGTTGAGCGCGATTTTCCAGAAGGCGGAGAAAGAGTCGCGCGATCTGTTCGGCTACAAGGCGGGGAGCGATGTCGCTGCCGTACCGCCGTTGAGCACGTTTGGCGACAAGACATAACGCGGGGAGTCTGCCTTATGATCAAAATCACGGCCAGCGGCCGCCCGAACGAACTCCTGCGCAAGGCCGCGGCGCTCAGCGGGCAGGATCTTTTCGCCTGCTATCAATGCGGCACGTGCTCGGCGGGCTGTCCGATGGTCGCGGAGATGGATCTTTTGCCCGACCAACTGATACGCCACGTGCTGTTCGGAATGTCCGATGCGTTGGAGAGCACGGCGATCTGGGTGTGCGCGTCGTGCTACCTCTGTGATGAACGTTGCCCGCGCGGCATCGATGTGTCAAAGATCATGGAAGCGTTGCGCCAGATCTGGCTACGCCAGAATGAAGATTACGTCCACGTAGCACAACTTCCTAAAGAGACGCTGGCGGAACTGCCGCCAATCGCTCTGGTGGCCAATTTCCGCAAGAATACGGGGTAAACGGAATGCATATCGATTACTATCCAGGGTGTACCATCAAAGCCTCCGCCGGGCAATATGAGACATCGGTCAGGGCCGTGCTCGCGACGCTCGGCATCCAGATGAAGGAGATGGAGCAGTGGAACTGCTGCGGCGTGGTTCACTCGCTGGCCAGCGATAACCTCATTCGCCACATCGCGCCGATTCGAGTGTTCGCCCGCCTTCAGGAGCAGGGCGGCAGCGAAATGCTGACGCTTTGCGATATGTGTTACAACACGCTGTCGCAGGCGAATCACCTGGTGCGCCAGAACGCGCGCCAGCGCGAGTCAATCAATGATTTTATCGAAGCCGAGGAAGATTACGATGGCGAAATTCACGTGCTGCATCTCTTACAAATCCTCCGTGACCGGGTGGGCTATCAGACAATCAAAAAACATGTTCGGCGCGCATTGCAAGGTTTAACGGTTTTTCCTTACTATGGTTGCAAGCTGCTCAGGCCGGGAGGGATGGGCATTGATGATCCGGAAGCCCCGCGCGTGCTGCGTGACCTGATGCATACGCTGGGCGCTGCGGTGGCGGATGACCCGTTGCAAACGCAATGCTGCGGTTCGTATCATATCGTCAACCACGATGAGATTGTGTCGCGACGGGTGGGCAAAATCGCCGCCCGCGCGCTGGAACGCGGCGCCGATGTGATTGTTCTCTCGTGCCCGCTGTGCCATTTCAACCTCGATACCCGGCAGGCTCTGGTCGATTCGCCGCTGCCGGTGTTGTATTTTACCCAACTGATGGGCGTCGCTTTTGGCCTGGATCTGGATGTGCTCGGCCTGAACCAGCACCATATCGATCCCTTGATGCTGCTCCAGCAGCGCGGCTTTGTCCAGGAGGAGGAAGCATTGGTATGATCGATCAACCCAGGGAAATCAACATCCAATTGATGGGCAAGGATTATAAGGTTTCGAGCGGTCTCACGATTATTGCCGCGATCGAATACGCCGGGTATAAATTGGTGCGTGGCGCGGGATGTCGCGCCGGATTCTGCGGCGCTTGCCCGACGCTCTATCGCAGAGCTGGGAGCCACAAGCTCTACACGGCGTTGGCTTGCCAGACCCTCGCCGAAGATGGAATGTGCCTGGTTCAGGTACCCTTTGTTCCGGTTGTGCGGCGCCCCTACGACATCGAAGAGGTCGCCCCATCCGCAAATATCATCCTGCAATACTATCCCGAAGTTGCCGCATGCGTCTCGTGCAACACCTGCACACGCGCCTGTCCGCAGGGCATCTCGGTGATGGACTACATTCAGACGGCGTTGCGCGGCGATATTGAACAAACCGCGCTGCTCTCGTTCGATTGCATCTCCTGCGGTATTTGTTCAAGTCGCTGCCCGGCGGACATCAAGCATTACCCGGTTGGGCAACTGGCCCGCCGCATCTACAGCAAGTATCTGCTGCCCAGGTCGAGTCAACTGGCCGATCGGCTTGACGAAATGGAGACCGAGCAGTGCGAAGTCGAGGTCGAAACGATGATGCACCTTTCAACCGAAGAGCTACGCGCACGCTACGAGCAACGCTCCTTCGAGACCGTCGCCGGGCGCGATCAGAAGCACAGCGCCATCCAGAAATGGGGCACGGCGGTTGATCCGGTTGACTACCGCGATGAAGTCGAAGAAGTGGCGTATTAGGGGGCGACTATGAAACTTATCAGAGGCTATCCCGAATATATGCGCAAAAGCATCAAACAGGTTGAACGCACCCGCCCAAACCGGCTCGAGCAAAGCATTCCTCCAATGAGCCTTGATGAACGCAAAGCTCTGCTGACCAAGTTTCACCCGGATTTTCGCGAGGACCAAAAGCGCGCGCTGGCATGCGGGCCGAGCAAGGGCATGCGCATTCATCGCGAATTGGCCGACCTGCTCGAAGCGCAGCCGCTCGTGACCTCAACCCTCGATCTCAACCAGATCGACTTTGACGTTGATGTGTTGATCATCGGCGGCGGCGGTGCCGGGACGGTGGCGGCGCTCTGGGCAATGAAAGAAGGCATCGATCCCAAGCGCATCCTGATTGTCACCAAGCTGCGCCACGGCGACTCGAACTCGACGATGGCCCAGGGCGGGATTCAGGCTGCCGACCGCCCCAACGACTCGCCGGCGACGCACTATCTCGACGTGATTGGCGGCGGCCACTTCACCAACCGCGCCGATTTGGTCAAGGCGCTGGTGATGGATGCGCCGTCGATTATCGCCTGGCACGAGAGTCTGGGCATGATGTATGACAAAGACGCGGACGGTAACTTTGTCGAAAATCCTGGCGGCGGCACTTCGCGCAATCGAATGCACTCGGCGAAAGATTACACCGGCCTGGAAATCATGCGCGTTTTGCGCGACGAGGCTCGCAATGCCGGCATACCGGTGGTCGAGTTCGCCCCGGCTATCGAATTGCTGATGGACGACCGGGGGCGCGTCGCGGGCGCGGTGTTGCTGAACCTGGAAACAAAGAAGTACCGCATTGTCAAAGCGCAGGCGACCATTTTGACGACCGGCGGGTTGGGGCGCCTGCATATGCAGCAGTTCCCGACGACCAACCACTATGGCGCAACCGGCGATGGCCTGGTGCTGGCCTATCGCGTCGGGGCGGAGTTGATCGATCTGGACGCGATCCAATATCATCCGACCGGCGCAGCGTTTCCGGCTCAGATGGCGGGATTGTTGATTACCGAGAAGGTGCGCGGAATGGGCGCGCAGCCGGTGAACAAAGACGGTGAGTTGTTCGTTTTCCCGCTCGAACCGCGCGATGTTGAGTCGTCGGCGTTTATTCGCGAATGCTACGAACGCGAACTGGGCATCGAAACGCCGCAAGGTATGCGCGGCGTCTGGCTCGATTCGCCGATGGTTGATATGCTGCACGGGCCGGGCACGATCGAGGCGTCACTGCCGGCGATGTTCCGTATGTATCAGCGCTTCGGCGTTGATATGACCCGCGATCCAATCCTGGTCTTTCCGACGTTGCACTATCAGAACGGAGGCGTTGTCGCCGATGAGCGCGGCGCGACCAACGTGCCGGGGTTGTATGTCGCCGGCGAGGTGATGGGCGGCATTCACGGGAAAAACCGCCTGATGGGCAACTCGCTGCTCGATTTCAACGTTTTTGGGCGTCGCGCTGGTATCGCCGCTGCGAACTACGCGCGACAGGCGATCGCCGGCAAGCTCTCGCTGGCCCACGTCGAGGAATACAAACGCCAGTTGCGCGATGCCGGTATCGATAATGATCACGCCGCGCCGCAAATTTTGCCCGAATATCGCGGCCAGGAAGCGCTGGAACGGATGCTGGACATTCCAATTTAGCAGGGGCGAAACCTCTTTCGCCCGCCATTGCGCCAGGGTCGAAGGAAGATGAGGCTATACGACGGACATTCGAGCGAATACGAGATGAGCTTATGCATATGTTCACAGTAACAATCAATGACAACTGGTGCAAAGGGTGCGAACTCTGCATTCTGTTCTGCCCGGTGAAGGCGCTGAAGCTATCGGAACACCTCAACAAACGCGGCATTCACCCGCCCGAAATGCTGCCGGTGAACACGTGCAACGGATGTCGCTTGTGCGAACTCGTCTGTCCTGATTTCGCGGTTACGGTAGAGGAGGGCGTCATCGTCAATGGATAGAAATCTGATTCGCAAAGCCCTGGGGGCAAAGGTGCAGTTTATTCAAGGCGATGAGGCATGCGCCTATGGTGCGCTCCTGGCCGGATGCACCTTCTTCGGCGGCTACCCGATCACCCCTGCCACCGAAGTGGCCGAAGTGATGGCCCGGCTGCTGCCCAAAATCGGCGGCTGCTACATCCAGATGGAAGATGAAATCGCAAGCATTGCGGCGATCATCGGCGCAAGCTGGACCGGCGCCAAAACGATGACTTCGACTTCCGGGCCGGGCTTTTCGCTGATGCAGGAAAATCTGGGCTACGGGATTATGACCGAGACGCCCTGCGTGATTATCAACGTCCAGCGCTCCGGGCCATCGACCGGGCAGCCGACGCTCGGCGCCTACGGCGATATGATGCAGGCGCGCTGGGGCACCCACGGCGACCATGAAATCATTATGCTGTGCCCGGCGAATGTGCAGGAATCGCTCGACCTGACGATCACCGCGTTCAATTTCGCCGAACGCTATCGCACGCCGGTACTGGTATTCATCGATGGCGAGCTTGGTCATATGCGTGAGCGGGTGATTATTCCCGAAGACGACGAGATCGCGATTGTCAATCGCACGATCAGCAACGTCTCTCCCGACGAATATGTCCCGTTCGGCGTAAATGGCGACCTGGTTCCCGCGTTTGCGCCATTTGGCGCTGGCTATCACACCTACGTCACCGGGCTGACCCACAACGAACAGGGGTTGCCCCGCGCATCGAGCGCGGAGGTGCATAACCGATTGGTGCGCCGTCTGGCCGATAAGATCCTGAACAACACCGATGACATTGTGTTGTATGAAGAGCTCGAAACCGACGACTGCGAGATTTTGCTCGTCAGCTATGGGATTACAGCCGGCGTCTGCCGGGACGTGGTCGCAACCGCGCGCCAGCGCGGCGTCAAAGTCGGTATGCTGCGGTTGATCACCATCTGGCCGTTCGCCGAAGAAGCCGTGGCCCGTCTGGCGCAACAGGTGCGCATGATGATTGTGTCGGAAATGAATATGGGCCAGATCATCCACCCTATTCGCGAAGCCGTGGCCGGTCGCTGCGATGTTCGGTTAATCTCGAAGATTGGCGGCGCTTTGCATATGCCGGCGGAAATTATGGAGGCTGTCGAACAATGGCGATGAAGCAAGCCGAAGATCTGCGCGAAAAATATCTGCGCCAGTCGATGTTTCCGACCATTTTCTGCGATGGATGCGGCATCGGCAATGTGTTGAACTACACGCTCTGGGCGATCGACGAGATAGAATTGGACATCGACCGCACGGTTTTTGTGTCAGGCATCGGCTGCTCATCGCGCCTGACTGGGTATGTGAATGCCGATGGCCTGCACACCACCCATGGGCGGGCGCTGGCCTTCGCCACCGGCGTGAAGGTTGCCAATCCTGACCTGACCGTGATCGTCTTCACCGGCGATGGCGATGGATCGGGCATCGGCGGCAACCACCTGCTGCATACCATCCGGCGCAACATCGATATGACCGTCATTCTGGTGAACAACTACACCTACGGCATGACCGGCGGTCAGGTCGCGCCGACGACGCCGATGGGCAGTATTACCACTACCACTCCCTATGGGAACTCCGAGTGGCCGTTAGATGTATGCGAGGTGGCGCGGGCGCTCGGCGCGCCTTACGTTGCACGCTGGCCGGTGACGTTTCCCTATCAGCCGATCAAGTCGATTGAACAGGGCATTCGCAAGCGCGGGTTTGCCCTGATCGAGATGCTCGCGCCTTGCCCTACGGCCTATGGTCGGCGCAACAACCTTCGAGCGCTGGATCAAAGCTGGAAGTGGTACAAAGATCACTCGCTCCTCGTGGAAGAATACGAGCGGATCGAGCGCTTCGGAACCGACGCCGAACGTGCAACGCTGCAAGGCAAGATCAAGGTCGGCGTTTTCCAGGACAGCGAGCGGGAGTGCTTCTCCGACCAATGGCGCGCGGTGGTGGAACGGGTGAAGCTGAAAGCGTGATGATGTCGGGGGAATAGCCCGCATCATCTTTATCATCATCTGGCGAGTAGCGAGAGTGAGCCTATGCGTCAAGAAATCAGAATTTGCGGCTTTGGCGGCCAGGGCGTGGTTACGGCGGCGGTTATTCTTGGTAAGGCGGCGGCGGTATTCGACAACCTCGTCGCTACGCAAACCCAGTCCTATGGTCCGGAGGCGCGCGGCGGCGCAGCCAAAGCCGAGGTCGTGATCTCCGACGGGCCGATTGGCTTTCCGGCAGTTGTCGCTGCTGACGTGCTGGCGGCAATGTCTCAAGAAGCCTTCAACAAATATAAACAGGATGTCAAAATCGATGGTGTCATCATCGTAGACCCCGACCTGGTGATCGATCATCACGCCGACCAGCCGATATATTGCGTTCCGGCAACCCGCATCGCCGAGGAGTTGGGCAACCCAATCGTCGCCAACATCGTAATGATCGGCGCTCTCACCGCTGTCGCCCATCCAGTGTCGTGGGATGCCATCCTCGCCTCAACGCTGGAAAGCGTCCCCGCGCGTTTCAAAGATCTGAACCAGCGCGCCCTGGAGACCGGATTTGAAGCCGGACAGGCGGTAGCCTCAGGCAACGGGCGCGCTGCTGCTTCGGTAGATCGTGATTCACGCTGACGATTCTCTTATCCCATTCAATATTGCAGATATGAAGTCTCTACTTGCTGTTTAGCGCATCGCTGGCAGGAGGAATGCTGACGATGCGCGATGAGATTGTACAGTTTTACCTAATAGTAATGCCGCGTTAATTCTGATACAACGTGCCTGTGCTACAATAGCTATCACCATACCGTATCTCGTTCTATATATCACAACTACGCATATACACAAGGGTATATGCTCATAGCCTGAGCAATGTGATAGCTGTATGTTATATTGGCAACTGAATGCCTATATCTTAGCGTTGCTTATTTCTAGCATCCTATCCATAACAGCATCGATATATGTCTGGCAACGGCGTTTGGTCGTTGGCGCGGCGCCTCTGGCGCTGCTGATGATGGCAGCGGCCGAGTGGTCGTTGACCTATGCGCTGGAACTGGCCAATCCTTATCTAGAAGCTAAAATCTTCTGGGCCAGGATGCAATATTTTGGCATTGTCGGCGTCGTGGTTCTGCTCTTTGTAGTGGTTGTTCAGTACACAGGCCGCGAACGCTGGCTGACCAGGCTCAACATTGCTGCGCTTGCCTCTGTGCCGCTGATCTCGTTGGCGCTGGTCTGGACCAATGACTTCCACGGATTGATCTGGAATGATATTAGCCTGGCCGCAGATGCTGCTTTCCCCGTGCTCGAGCTTGGTCACGGGCCGTTCTTCTGGGTTCTTATCATCTACTCATACCTCGTGCTGGTATTTGTGATACTGCTGCTATTCCCGCTGACGCTGGGCGCGGCACGCCCATATCGGGCCCAGTCCAGCGTGATGTTGGCCGGAATGTTTGCGCCCTGGGCCGGGAATGTCATTTACATCTTTGATCTCAGCCCGTTTCCCTATCTGGATCTGACGCCGTTCGCGTTTACTTTTTCCGGTCTGGCGGCGGTCTGGGGGTTGTTTCGCTTTCGGTTGCTCGATATCGTGCCGGCAGCTCGCGATATGGTTGTCGATAGCATCGAGTACGGCGTTATTGTATTGGATGACAAAGGGCGAATCGTCGATGCCAACGTTGCGGCCCAGCAATGGCTTGGACGGACGAGCGAAAATATTATTGGACAATCGACGCGGCAAGTTTTTGCATCCCGCCCCGACCTGTTCGCACGTTTTCGCCATGTCGCCAAAACCCAGACTGAGCTAGTGATTGAGAGCGAAGGCGCGCCCCGCTATTACGATCTCACGATTTCCCCGTTGCGTGATCGGCGCGGTAAATTGAGCGGGCGGGTGTTGCTGATCCACGACATTACGCAGCGTAAAAACACCGAGCAGGCGTTGCGCGAGAGCGAGGAGCGCTCTCGCCGTCTGGTTGAGCTTTCACCCGAAGCGATCGTTGTTCTTAACGATTGCACGTTCGTCTATACAAACTCGTCTGGATTGCGCCTGTTCGGCGCTGCCAGCCTTGATGAGCTGATTGGAAAATCGCTGCTTGACCGGGTTGATCCCACTTGTCGCAAACTGGTTTCCATCAGTATCGAACAGTCGATGCAGCAACACATCGCCGCACCCCTGATTGAATACACATTGCTGCGGTTGGATGGCCAACCGTTCGAGGCCGAAGTCACCGCCACGATGACAACATATCAAGGCAAGTCGGCGATACAGGCGATCATTCGTGACATTACCGAACGCAAACGAGCCGATCAGCAACTCCGCGATTATCAAGCCCGGTTAGAGGAACAGAATGACGAGCTGCGCAAGCTTTCTCAGGCGATTGAGCAGAGCGCCAACTCGGTTGTCATTACCGACACGAACGGATATATCGAATACGTCAACCCTCGATTTATCGCCGTCACCGGCTACACTGCGGCGGAATCGCTAGGACGCAACCCGCGGTTCTTGAAGTCCGGCGAGCACGATGCAGCGATCTATCGCGACTTATGGCAGACAATCAAGGCTGGGCAGATATGGCAAGGCGAATTCCACAATCGCCGCAAGGACGGAACGCTGTACTGGGAGATGTCAACTATAGCTCCCGTGTATGATAATGCAGGCCGGATTATGAACTTCATCGCGATCAAGGAGGATATTACCGAGCGCAAAGAGGCCGAAGCGACGTTGCGCCACTACACGAGCGAACTGGAGAAGCGCAATGCCGAGCTTGACGCATTCGCCCATACCGTCGCCCATGATCTGAAAAATCCGCTGACCGGGTTGCTCGGCTATATTCGATTGATGGAAATGCAGCTAAGTGAGACTTCCCAGGATCAGCAACGCGAATATTTGCAGATGCTGTCGCGCAGCGGGCAGAGGATAAAAAACATCATTAACGAGTTGCTCCTTTTGTCTAGCGTGCGCGAGATGGAGTCTATCGAGACGTATGCATTGGATATGGCTGATATTGTGGATGAAGTTGTGGAGCGCCTGGAGTTCTTGATCGATCGATATCAGGCCGAAATCATTCGCCCCGATAGCTGGCCGATCGCACTAGGTTATGGTCCCTGGATCGAAGAGGTCTGGACCAATTACCTTAGCAATGCTTTGAAGTATGGCGGCTCGCCGCCGCGCATTGAATTGGGCGGCGACATCACCGAGAGTGGTGCAGTGTGTTACTGGGTGCGCGACAATGGCGAGGGTCTATCGCCCGAAGAGCAGGCGCGCCTGTTTACGCCGTTCGAGCGGATGCACAAGGTGCGCGCTGAAGGTCATGGCCTGGGGCTATCGATCGTGCGGCGCATTATGGAGAAGCTCGGCGGTCAGGTCGGCGTAGAAAGCGGCAAAGGTCAAGGCAGTACATTTTTCTTCATCTTGCCGTCGATTCATGGCGTTGAGGAACCGCGCTCGTTCGCCGCTGTGGTCGGTCAGCCCGATGTGTGATGCGAATCCGTGCCGTATCATGCACTCACACACCATCGTCGGTTAGCATTTTCCCCGCCAATTCGCTTTGCAACTGTCGCAGATAGTCCGTGATAAACTGGGTTCGCCGTTGCGCTTCGGCTCGCCCGGCTGCGGTTTGCATTGTATCGACAAGCTTCAGTAGCTTCACGAAGAAGTGGTCGATCGTATAGATATGATCGTCGGGATCGCGCAGTATAGGAAACGGCTCGGTCGTATGGTATAGCGTCCGGCCCAGTGCCCCGCCGACCATTATGCAACGCGCGATCCCGATTGCTCCCAGTGCGTCGAGCCGATCAGCGTCTTGCACCGCCTTCGCTTCGATGGTACGCGGCGCGATGCCCGCCGAGAAGCTGTGCGCCGCGATTGCGTGGGCGATGCCCGCATAATGCGCCTGGGGGTAGCCTTCGGCGGCGAGGAATGCGACTGCCTCCTGCGCCGCCTCCGTCGATGCTGTATTGCGCCGCGCCGAGTCCTTCGGCGTTACCACGCAGTCGTGGAGCCAGGCGGCGGGAATGACGACCTCCAATGCCGCGCCTTCGGACAGCGCCAAGTGGCGCGCTGTCGCTACAACTCGGTTGACGTGCGCCATATCGTGGGCGGGATCGGCGTTATGCAGGCGCGGTTCAAGAAAGTGCGCACAGCGAGTTTCCCAGTACGACCAATTGAGCATAGCCGCCTTGCCTTGTTCAGCGACGGGGGCTGATCAACTGAATATCAACCGCTTGCAACCCGCTCTCGCGAACCTCTGACGGGGCGATCTCAAACTCCAGGATCACATCTCGGCTGGGCAATTTTGCGGGATTGACGTTATCGGGCAATTGCGAATCGTGGAAGAATACGCTCGTATAGGGCGAGTCGGGCTGGCGCGAGTCGGTCTTCCACAGATTCGTGGTGATCGTCTTCAAGAAACGCAGGAAGCCATAACCCTTGCCGGTGTGGCTATAGCACACGCCACGTACGCGCGAACCGGGATCGCCCCAGACTGGCCCGTTGCGTGGGGATATCGTGGGCAGCAGGTTGGGAATGAGGTACCCGGAAATGAACAGGTCGGCCTCGCGTCGCAAATCATTCGAGACGTTTTCGAAAGCCAGCACTTCCACACGACAGCCGCGATTTTGCAAGGCGCGCACGACCTGCACAAAATCGCCGTCGCCAGTGGCCAGCAGCACGCGATCGATGTTCTCCGACTGCAACAACGCATCAACCGCCAGATCCAGGTCGGCGTTGGCCTTGCCAAAGCGATTGCCGTTCTCATCAACATACCACTTGACATTCTTCTGGATGACTTTGTAGCCAAAATCGCGTAAGAGCGAGAAAAAGCCGTGCTGGGCTTCCCGGAAAGCCGCATCCTGATCGGCGCGTTCGGCATCAAAACCGACGTAGGCATTCAGCCGGATCGGCTCGGCCTCGCCGCGACAAGCAAACTCGCGCAATACATCGTAGCGCATTCCATAACCGCCATTGCGGGCAAGATTGGCGACATCGACATAGACCCCTACGCGAATATCTCGGTAATCCCCCATACCCTCATATCTCTTCCGGCGCGGCAATTCAAGAGATTGACGTGCTCGTGACCGTACCCCCGATTCTGTTCAGCGCCGTCATCTCTCTCTCCGCAATGCGGAGGCCGCTCCTAGTCTGCCGGGCGTTACCCGGCCTCGCCGTCGCGGCGGCGATGTGAGCGAACGGGGTGGTATAGCGCCTTGCGGCTCCCACCGATAAGCCCGCCCCACACACCTTGCTCCCCATCAGCCAGCGCAGTCGCCTGGCCGCCGACGTTGCCGTCGACGCCGGTGCGCTTTTACCGCACCCTTTCACCCCTTACCGAGCTTGCCCTGAGGTTGAACTCGGCGGGACTGCTTTCTGTTGCCGTCTTGCGTCACGCGCAGCTTACACCGCACGTGCCCTCGCTTACGGTTTCGCGGGGTGGCCTTCCCTCGTTGTCGAGGGGCGAGGAGTCGGGAAGTTCCTCTGGAGGTATGCTCCAGCGACGGCTCGTCACGAGCACGCAGTTGACTCAGTATAGCATACGATAGAATGGTCGGCAGATCATACGACGAACGGCGGCGCTCGAATGTTTCAGCGTGGTATCATAGCGCCTGCCAGAGCCTGTTTGCATAGAAGACGGGCTCGGTCTCAAGCGTTCATCATACGAAGGAGTGGTTATGATTGCGGTTGGTTTTTGCCTCGGCGTGTTTGGAGCGACCTATGCCCAGGTGCGTGAAGTAGCCCGGCTCATCGATGACCTTGGCTTCGATTCGGTCTGGGTATGGGATCACTATGTCTCGTGGAATGATCCGCGCGAGCCGGTGCTGGAATGTTGGACGACGCTGGCTGGTCTGGCCGAGGCGACCCGCCGCGTGTGGTTGGGCCCGCTGGTTGCCAACAATACCAATCGCCATCCGGGACGTCTGGCAAAGGTCGCTGCAACGCTGCAAGAGGTGTCGGGCGGGCGTTGCGAGCTGGGTCTCGGCGCGGGAGGGTATGAGGATGAGCAGATTCGGTTTGGCATCGATCAGGGCGCGGCGGGCAGACGCGTGGGTCAATTTGAAGAAGCGTTGCAAATCATTCCCGCGATCTGGAGCGGCGAGCCGACGACGTTCGCCGGACGGTATTACCAACTGCGTGACGCGATCGCCGCGCCGGCGCCCGATCCGCGCCCGCGCATTATCGTTGGAGCGCACGGGTCGCGCATGATCGGCCTTGCCGCACGCTACGCCGACGGATTGAACCTAAATTGGAAGCGTCGTGATCAATTCCCGCAGATGTTCGCTGCCCTCGATGCCGGATTGGCGGAAGCCGGGCGTACGCGCGCCGGCTTCGACCTGTCGCTCCATCCCTACTGGCGCGACCTCGCGCCCGACCCCGCGCGCGCCCTTGCCGAGTGGGAGCGCATGGGTTTTACCCGCGCGCTTGTCTATGTCAGCGCGCCGTTTCCCTTGCACGAGCTCGAAAAGGTTGCCAGGGTTGTGCAGGGGTAGCGTGCATAATTCGAAACTGTGCCGCCCCGCACGATGCCGACGTTCACGGTCAGGTCGGGCCGCGCGCCGTTGAACGCCTGGAGCGCCTCGATCTGGCGCGCCAATTCGAGAATGGCGTTCGCGCCGCGTTCCGGTTCGACTCCGGCGTGGGCGGCGCGCCCCGCGACGTGAACGGTGAACACACCGTTGCCTTTGCGCGCGCTGACGATGTCGCCGTTAGGATATGCTCGCGATATCTGGCAACAGGCGGGCGGAAGTCTTTCGTCGTGCTCTGATTCTACCATTGACGCTATACATTCTTGAGTGCAAACTAACCGGCTGTTCATATTCCGTATACCCTATCCGCGCGACCAACCGCGCTCGATAGCGCGCGAAGTTGCGTTGACACCGTTTTTGCCGGAGTGTTATACTGCCAGCGAGCAGAGTTTTTTCAAGAATACGCTGCGCGAACCGGGTATTCGCCCGCTGCGCGTATGATTGCCATCACGTGGCCGCGTGAGGAGTGAGACTATGGTTGAGCGTATCTGCCCGCAGTGTCAACACGCCAATGCGCTTGAAAACCGCTTCTGCGGTCGATGCGGCGCCCCCCTGGAGCGGCACGAGTTTGCTCCGCGCCAGGAGTACGCATTGACCGTGTTTGGTCAGAACCTGCCGATGACGCAGATCAAGCAGGTGGGACAGACGGTCGCGGTGAGTCTGGCGGCGCTGGCTGCCGAGGCTGGCCTAGCCTGGCTGCGTCGGCGTGTCGATCAGCTCAAAACGCCGACGCCTGCGATTCAAGCTACGCCATCTGCGGCGCAGCCGACCCAGACTGCGCAGACTGCGCTGACCACCGGTGCGGCCGTAAGCGATGTCGTTACGGTTGTCCGTCAACGTGTCGTTGAAGTCTGGGAGCATGGCACGCTCACCCGGCAGACGATCGAGCGCACCTTCTGGCGGCGCGAAGGTTGAACCGTCTCCAGCATATCAACCGGGAACATCAAATCGAAATCTGGCGTCTATGCCAATGGTGCTGGTTGTGCGCCGGGTTCGGCTTTGATCGTCTGAAAGGTTTGCCATGTCTGAATCGCTCAATTCCTATGACTTGCTCCAACGTCGCCTGCGTCCCCTCGGCATACGGTTGCGTCTGAGTGATATGTTCTCACTGGCCAGCCGTAGCCTGTGGATCGCCGCGACGTTGTTTGCCCTGATCGCCCTGGTTGGCTGGTTGACGCCGATCCCCAATCTGTGGGCGTGGTCATTGATCCCTCTGGTCGTCTGGACTCTGGCGATGCTGGGCTATCTGGCGTTTCGTCCATTGTCGATGCAGCGGATTGCCCGACGGGTTGATACGCTGCTCGAATTGCGCGAGCGGCTGGCGACGGCGCTTGAACTGCACGATTATAACGCTCACGATCAACTGAGCGATATGCAGCAACAGGATGCCAGCGCCGCTGCGCAGCGCCTGAATCCGCGGCAGGTGTCGCTGCAATGGCGACGCACCCCGCTGCTGCTGAGTTTGGCTCCGCTGGCGATCGGCGTTGCCTTGCTAGCGTTGCCGAATCCACAAGATGCCGTGCTCGCCGATCGGCAGGCGGTTCGGGAAACACTGACCGAGGTTGCAGAGGAGATTAACGCGCTTCGCGAGGAGATCGCCGCCGACGAGACGCTCACACCGGAGGAGCGCGCGCTGCTGGAGGAACAGTTGGCCGAGTTGGAAGAGCGATTGCGCCAGAACGAAGGCAATCGTGAAGAAGCGCTCGCCGAACTTTCGGCTTCCGAGGCGCGCTTGCAGCAAGAGCTGGAGCCGGGAACCGACGCGCGCCGAGCCGGGTTGGAGCAGATGGCCCGCGATCTGGAGCGACTTTCCGGCCGCGATGGCAGCCAGCAGCCTGATCTCAACCAGGCCGCGCAGCAGCTTGATCAGCTTGCCGAGCGACTGGCGGAAATGAGCGAAGAGGAACGCCAGCAGCTTGCCGATCAACTTGCGCAGGAGGCCGCCCGGATGGCGGCGAGCGATCCGCAAACAGCCCAGGGTCTCTCGGATGCAGCGCAGGCGTTGAGCGGCGGCGACACGCAAACCGCCGCCGAACAGCTTCAGCAGGCCGCTGAGAATGTTCGCGGCGCCCAGCGTCAGCTTGCTGATCAGGAGGCTGTGCAGCAATCGCTTTCCGAGATCCAGAATGCGCGTCAGCAGGTGGCCCAGGCTGGCCAGCAAACGCAGTCTGGTCAGGTTGCGCAGGAAGGGCAGCAGGGTCAGGAAAGCCAGCAAGGGCAGCAAGGCCAGCAGGGTCAGGAAGGTCAGCAAGGGCAGCAGGGTCAGGAAGGTCAGCAAGGCTCGAACCCGGGTGGTGGAGGCGGTGGTACGAATGCTTCGTCGGCGGATGGCGCCCAGAGCAGCGGCCAGGTTGACGTTGATCCAAACCGTCCGGCCAATTCCGGTGCTGGCGGCGGCAGCGAAGATCTTGTCTACCAGCCGTATCAGCCGTCGGGCCAGGAAGGCGAGCAAGAGTTTGTGCAGGGCCAGCAGGGCCAGGGTGGGCAGACCGAGGTGCGTGAAGGCGAAAGCGCGGCGCCCGGCGCCAATAGCCCGTCACTGGTGCCGTACGAGCAGCTTTATCCCGACTATGCCCGTTCGGCGAGCGAGGCGCTTGATCGGAGCTATATCCCACCGCATCTCAAAAACTACGTGCGCGACTATTTCTCGCGGCTTGAGCCGGGGAACGGCAATTAAGGAGTGATGGTATGACGAACCCGCCGATCGGGGCGCAGGGGCAACCCGAGGCTGAATATATGAGTCCCGACGAATTTCGCCAGCGCGCCCAGGTAATTGAGGCTGAGGTCAGCCAGGTGATTGTCGGCCAGCGTGAACTGATCCGCCAGAGCGTGGTGACGCTGCTGGCGGGCGGCAACGCCTTGCTCGAAGGCGTGCCCGGCCTGGCCAAAACCACGCTGGTGCGCACCCTGGCCGACGTGATTGATTGCAGCTTCAGCCGGATCCAGTTCACACCCGACCTGATGCCCGCCGACATCGTTGGCACGATGCTGATCGGCGAGGATGCCCAGGGACGTAAGGCGTTTCGCTTCGAGCCAGGGCCGATTTTCGCCAACCTGGTGCTGGCCGACGAGATCAACCGCGCCACGCCCAAAACCCAGAGCGCGTTGCTGGAGGCGATGCAGGAGCACACGGTCACGGTGGCGAAAACGATCCATCAACTGACGATGCCCTTCTTCGTGCTCGCAACCCAGAACCCGCTCGAAATGGAGGGTACCTACCCGCTGCCGGAAGCGCAGCTTGATCGCTTCTTCTTCAAGATCAACGTGGCGTTTCCAACCACCGCCGAGTTAATCGAGATCGCCAATCGTACGACCGGCGCGTATGTCCCGCAGATCCGCAAGGTCGCCAGCGGTGAGCTGATCAAAGAGATGCAGATGTTGGCGCGCACGGTGCCGGTCGCCAGTCATGTGGTTGCTTTTGCGGCGCGCCTGGTGGCTGCAACGCATCCGGAGGGCAAAGACACGCCCGAAGTGACGCGACAGTATGTGCGCTATGGGGCGTCGCCGCGCGGCGTGCAGGCGCTCATCCTCGCGGGCAAAATTCTGGCGTTGCTCGATGGGCGCTACAATGTGGCGTTCACCGATGTCAAAGCCGCAGCGCTGCCGGCGCTGCGCCACCGCTGCGTGCTCAACTTCGAGGCTCAGGCTGAGGGCGTTAGTTCTGACGAAGTGGTCAAAGGCATTCTGGAAACCGTGAAGCAAGAGCCGTAAGCGCCGGTTCGCGAGCCGCCGCGTCCTTTCAATCGGGGTTGTGATCGCGGTTATCCCAACAGTTTCGCATCCTATGACTGAACCTCTCTTTGAAACAACGTTTCTCCGCAAACTCGACCGGCTGATATTGATGACGCGCCGGGCGATGGCGGGTGAGATGCAAGGCGAACGCCGGAGTCCGCGCCGCGGCGCCTCGGTTGAGTTTGCCGACTTTCGTCCGTATACGCCGGGCGATGACATTCGCCAGATTGATTGGAATCTCTACGCGCGGATGGAGCGCTTCTTCCTCAAGCTGTTCGTAGCCGAGGAGGAGTTGACGATCCATCTTCTGATCGACGTCAGTTCCTCGATGGATTGGGGCGAGCCGAATAAGCTCCGGCACGCGCTTAAGCTGGCCGGCGCGTTCGGCTATATCGCGTTGAGCAGCCTTGATCGGGTTACGGTGACCGCGCTCGGCGCGGAGGGCGCGCAGCGGCAACTGCCTGGCGTACGCGGCAAACGGGGCGCGCTGCCACTGTTCGCATTTCTGCAGCAGATTCGGCCCGAAACGGCGGTTGACCTGTCTACGGCCTGTCATCGCTATATGCGCACCGCGCGCACGCCCGGCCCGCTTTTGCTCTGCTCTGATTTGCTCGACGCCGGGTGGGAGGATGCGCTGCGGGCCTTGTCGTCGCGTCCCTTCGAGATTACGTTGCTGCATATTCTGGCTCCGCAGGAGCTTGATCCCCAATTCGACGGCGACTTCCGCCTGGTGGACGCGGAGGGCGGCACGGCGGTAGAAATCAGCGCCGATCTAGATGCGCTCCGTCGCTATCGTGAAAACCTGACATCCTGGCAGGCTGAGATCGAGAGCTTCTGCAGCGGACGCGGCATCAACTATTTCTTTGTTGATACAGCCATCTCTGTGGAAGACTTCGTATTGTCGCGAATGCGTCAGCGGGGCGTGCTGCGCTAGCCGCGTGTATGGGAAGACGGTTGACGCGTATGCTGATAACAGTTCGGCTCGTCAAGCCGCTCAAGAACGCGACCATTACCTACACGGCGGAATTGGTGGAATGTACCGAGCGCTACGTTCTGCTCCACGCGCGCTGGACAAAGCGCCCGATTGATCTGGACGTGATGACACTTGTTCCCGGCGATCATCTCTACGAGCATTTCTACAGCGATCGTTGGTATAACGTCTACGAAGTCTATGCGGAAGACGGCGGACTCAAGGGCTGGTATTGCAATGTCACCCGCCCGGCGGTGTTCGAGCCATCCGTTGTGGTCTCGGAGGATCTTGAACTCGATCTGCTGGTCTCTCCGGAACGCGACCGAATCCTGACTCTCGATGAGGACGAGTTCGCCGCCCGTGAATTGCATATACACGATGCGGCGGCACATCGCGAGGCACTGGCGGCTTTAGAAACATTGCGCGTTCTGGCAATGCGCGGCGAAGGGCCATTCGCTTACCGCCGCGAGAGGGTTTAGCTATGTCTTTCCTTGCCCCGCTGGCGATGCTTGCGGCTGCGGTTATTGGCCCGATCATCGTGGCAATGTATCTGCTGAAACTGCGTCGCGAGGATCGCACAGTTTCCTCGACGTTTCTCTGGCGACGAATGGTGCGCGATGTAGAGGCCAACGCACCCTGGCAGAAACTCCGCCGCAACCTGCTGCTGTTGCTGCAATTGCTGCTGCTGCTTTTGCTTGTTCTGGCGCTGGCCCGTCCGTTTGTTCGTACCACCGGCATTGCCGGGCGCAACCTGATCATGATCATCGATCGCTCGGCCAGTATGCAGGCGGCGGATGTCGGCCAGAATCGCCTGGAAGCTGCAAAGGCGCAGGCGATCAATCTAGTTGACCAGTTGCCGGATGGCGGGCGGGCGACGGTGATCGCGATGGGCGGGCAGATGGAAGTGCTGGCGGCGGCCACCAGCGACCGTCGCGAGTTGCGTGACGCGATCAGTGGTATCGAGTTGCGAAATGGCGGTGGCAGCGATCTCTCCCAGGCGTTGACGCTGGCTTCGGCGCTGTCGGCCCGCGAAGAGCAGAGCGAAGCGGCGATCATTTCGGATGGCAATGTGATGATCCCCGACGACGTAAAAGTGCCCGCTACGGTGCGCTATTTTCCAATCGGACGGAGCGATGCGAATGTCGCGATCGGCGCAATAGCCTTGCAACCGAGCGCCGGCGGGCAGACGCTTTTTGTGCAGACGACGAACCACGGCAGCGCCAGCACGTCGGTGCGCGTCGATCTTTACCTCGACGGCGTGTTGTTTGATGCGCGCAACCTTGATCTCCCGCCCGGCGGCGATTCCAGCATCGTGACTGAAGTGCCGTCGCAGGTGCGGGTTGCGGAAGCGCGTGTAAGCGAAGCCGATGCTTTGGAGGCTGACAATCGCGCATGGGCGGTGAGCACGCTCGATGATACAACCAACGTACGCGTAATCGGGGCGGGTAATCGTTTCCTGGAAACCGGGTTGAGTTTGCTGCCCGGCGTGCGTTATACCACCGTCCCGACAAGCACGGCGATATTTACCGAGACTGTGGCCGAAGTGCCGGTAACGATACTCGACGGTGTTGTACCAACAACCCTGCCGGCGGGCAATCTCTTCTTCATTGCGCCCCCGCGCAGCACCAACTTCTTCTCGGTGACGGGCGAGATCGAATTCCCGTCGGTGCGTCCCGTTTCCGGTGATGAGCCGTTATTGCGGCATATCAGCTTGAGCGAAGTCAATGTGCTGCGGGCAGCGCGGATCGCCCCCGGCGCGTGGGCGCGCGTGATCGTGGATAGCGAAGGCGCGCCGCTGTTGCTGGCTGGCGAACGCGAAGGGCGGCGAATTGTCGTGCTGGCCTTCGATTTGCACGAATCAGACTTGCCGCTGCACGTGGCATTTCCGCTGCTGTTGTCGAACATCGTGAACTATCTCGCGCCCGGCAGCGGCGTTGAAGCGTCGCAGATCGCGCCGGGCCAGTCGCTAGCGATCCAGGTTGATGAAACCATCACCGAGGTGCGTCTCACGCAACCCGATGGCAACATCATGCGCTCGACCGACGGCGCGATCCAGATTCAGAATAATCAGGCGGTCTATGCAGATACCGATATGCTCGGCGTATACGTGGTCGAAGAGTTCCGCGGCGATGAATTGGTTGCGCGCCGCCGCTACGTGGTCAATTTCCCCAATGCCGAGTCTGTTATTGCGCCGCAGCCTGATTTGAATATCTTACAGGCGAGCGGTTTACAATCGGCGATCTCACAAGAGCGGGTTGGGCGCACAGAATTTTGGCGCTGGCTGGCGGCGCTGGCCTTGATTGTGCTAATTGTCGAGTGGTTGTTCTATCAGCGCAATGGGCTCGCCTATCTGCGCGAACGCTGGCGGAGTCGCACGCGTGACAAAGGGGCGCTTCGCGCTCGCTAATGTTGTTCAGTCGTGTCGTCCCGCCCTCATACCATACTTCCCCAACCGCGCGTGACAATGGTACAGACAAGTAATGTTATACTATGTGTCTAAAGCATAGAAGCTGTGTTCTTGCCTCAATAATGCCTTGGCTTTCCCGACAGATTGGGATACCAGGCTCATTGAGTCAATGCCAAAGCCAGAGAAAGATCGTAAGAGGATCGTATGCATTTTGACCTCACTGAAGAACAACACATTATCCGCCGGACAGTGCGGGATTTCGCCGAAAAAGAGATCATACCGCGTGCCAAATATGTTGATGAAACCGGTGAGTTTCCTGCCGAAACCTTCCGCAAGATGGGTGAGCTAGGTCTGATGGGGTTGCCATTCTCGGCAGAGTTCGGTGGCGCCGATGTCGATTCGGTCAGCACGGCGATTGCTATCGAAGAGGTGTCGCGGGCATGCGGTTCGACAGGGCTGACCTATGCAGCGCACCTTGGCTTGGGATGCGCGCCGTTGGCGATGTTCGGCACGCAAGAGCAAAAAGAGCAATTCTTGACGCCTGCAGCTCAGGGGCAGCATCTGGGCGCATTCGGTTTGACCGAGCCGCATGCTGGCAGCGATGCCGGCTCGACCCGTACGACAGCCGTGCTTGAAGGCGACCAGTGGGTTATCAACGGCAGCAAAATGTGGATCACCAATGCGCCGATGGCCGGTCACGTTATCGCGACGGCTGTCACCGATAAGGATAAAGGCAAGCACGGCATCAGCGCGATCATCATTCCCCAGGGGGCACCGGGGATGACGTTCGGTAAGCACGAGCCAAAAATGGGCTTGCGTGGTTCGGTGAGTACCGCGATTACGTTCGAGAACGTACGTGTGCCCAAAGTGAATCTGCTGGGCGAGCGTGGAAAAGGCTTCATCCAGTTTTTGCAGGTGCTTGACGGCGGTCGGGTCGGCATCGGCGCTATGTCCATTGGCCTGGCCCAAGCGGCGTATGAGGCGGCGGTGAGCTATGCGCGCGAGCGAGAAGCCTTTGGCAAACCCATTGGCGCGTTTCAATCGATCTCGAATATGATCGCCGATATGAACGTGGGCCTGGAAGCCGCACGGTTGTTGATCTATCAGGCCGCCTGGCTCAAGGATCAAGGTCGCCCCTACACGCGCGAAGCCGCTATCGGCAAGCTCTATGCTTCGGAAGCGGCGGAGCGCATTTGCCGCGACGCGATCCAGATATTCGGCGGCTATGGGTACAGCCAGGAATTTCCTGTCGAGCGCTATTATCGTGATGTGCGCCTGTTGACTATTGGCGAGGGCACATCGGAGATCCTGCGTGGTGTGATTTCGCATCGGGCGCTTGGCAAGCTGGGGCAATAAATATTGCTGTGCGTCGCGACTCGCTGGTGAGATTGCGGCTCTCTTCACGACGATGTGCGAAGGGGGCCGCGGCTGCATACGCAAATTCCCCGCGCCTATATTTCCCTGTGCTATTCAGAGCTTAACCTGCACCTGAAATGGAATCTCATCGCGGGTGTCCGTATCAGCAGGCTAGCGGAGACTTCATGAAGCGCGAGCTTATTTTGATCGGAAGCGTTGCAGCGCCAGGTATTGCGATAGGTCCGGCGCTGATTTGTCGCCCTTCTGCATTTAACGGCGATATGTCGGATCGAATGGCGGCGCGACTCTTCTCACCTCATGCCGAGATTGAACAGCTCGATCTGGCCATTGCAGCGACTGACGCAGTTTTAGCTCAGGTGGAAGAGACGTTGCGCGCTGATGGCAAGTATGAAGAAGCGCATATCTTTATTGCGCATCGCATGATTTTGCACGATCCGATATTGCGCGCGCGAACTGTTGAATTAGTTGAGAATGCGGGCAAGTCAGCAGCGGCGGCGATTGTAGCTGCGGGCGAAGAGCAGGTTGAACAACTTCTGGCGTTGAGCGACTCGCATTTGCGGTCGCGGGCGGCCGACGTGCGCGATCTGGTTACGCAAGTGCGTCGTATGCTTATGGGCGAGCAAGCTCTGGGCGAGCGCTTGAAACAACCCTCAGTCATCGTCGCCTATGATATTGGGCCATCCGAGTTGATGAGCATGCCGCGCGAAAACTTGCTTGGAATTGCACTCGCCGCCGGCGGCCCAACCGCTCATGTCACTATTCTGGCCCGTGCTCTGGGGATTCCGGCTGTCGTTGGATTGGGTTCGGCTATCCTGGAAACGACATTCAGTGATACGCTGCTGGCGCTTGATGGAGGTTCGGGGCAGGTCGTTGTCACACCGTCCGACGTGACGCTTGAACGTATGCGTGCTCAGGCCGATCTCGAAGCGGCGCGCCTGGAAGAATTTCGCGACCAGCGGGATCTGGCGACGGTGACGCGCGATGGTCTCGCAATCAAATTGCTGGCCAACGTCTCGTCGGTGGCGGAAGCGCGACAATCATACGAGTGGGGAGCCGCAGGCATTGGTTTGTTGCGAACGGAAATGTTGTTCCTCGATCGCCCAATGCTGCCCGACGAAGAAGAGCAACTGGCGTTGTATCAAGCCGTCGTGAATGAAATCTCCGGGCATCCGGCAGTCGCGCGCACGCTTGATTTAGGCGGTGACAAATATCTGCCGGGTTCTGCACCTCACGAAGCCAATCCTTTTTTGGGCTGGCGAGCGATTCGCATTGGCTTAAGCCGACCCGAAGCGTTTATGCCGCAACTGCGAGCGTTGTTGCGGGCCGGGGCGGAACGAGATGTTCGCATCCTATTGCCAATGATCTCTACGGTGCAAGAAATACGCCAGGTGCGTGCGTTGATTCAACAGGCGCTGGCTGAATTGGCCGTCGAGAGAAAGGCGCATACGACAGCACCGCAGATCGGTGTTATGATTGAAGTTCCGGCAGCGGCGCTGATGGCCGATAGTCTGGCGCCGGAGGTGGACTTCTTTAGCATTGGCACGAACGATCTGGTGCAGTATACGCTGGCGTGTGATCGCACCAATCAACATGTTGCGCACCTGTACCAACCTTTGGAACCCGCGGTATTGCGTCTGATAATGATGGTTATCACGGCGGCGCATCGCTCTGGCCGAACCGTTACCGTATGCGGCGAGATGGCGGGAGACGCGAAATTGACAGCACTGCTGATCGGAATGGGCGTTGATGAGTTGAGTTGCAGTCCTGCCTCATTGCCGCTGATACGGAACGCGATCCGCTTGACCGATGCCGCCGCCGCGCAGAAGACGGCGCAGGCGGCGGTTGCTGCGCTTAGTCTTGAAGAGGTGTGCAATATACTCTCTGGCTGATCAACGCAGAATGGCCAGAATAGTGCGCAATTTCGGATGCTGTAGGCGTCAGCAGAGAGGCGCTAGATGTGCTACAATGCGATAGTTGAGAAGGGGCCAGCGCCTGCGCAGTCGTAATCCCAGTTGATCTCCGCACATACCCTCTTTGCTGGGTCTGCTGTAATTGTGTGATATTTGCATTTGCCTGTAGGGTTTCTGGTTTCACTTTCTTCCTGCCGATAAGGCTCTTGCTATACTGAGGAAATGTATGGCTCAGACTCCAACTGATAGCGCTCGGTCTGCCGCAACTCCGCCGCCGGCTGAATTAGCAGCTTTGATTGCTCAGGGTAAGCAGCGCGGATATGTGACGCTGGATGAGTTGCTGCAGCTGGTGCCAGCGCCTGAAGAAGCGTCTGAAAGCATCGACGCTTTGTACTCCGCCCTTGCCGAGGCAGGCATACCCGTACGCGATCCGAGCGATGACGCTTCCCCGATAAGCGATGACTCGGAAGCAGTGCAGGTCTCTAATCTTGATGAGGGGTTGTCCGATGCATTGCTCGGTGACAGCGTGCGGCTCTACTTGCGTGAAATCGGTCAGGTGCCGTTGCTAACAACTGAACAGGAACAACATCTTGCACGTACAATTGCGGATGGCATCAGGGCTGCCAGCGAATTGACTAATGGCGCTGCCGATACTGAGCATTCCAGACAATTGCGCGCCAGAATTGAGGCCGGCAATGACGCACGCCAGCGGATGGCCGCCGCCAACTTACGTCTTGTAGTCAGCATCGCCAAGCGCTACCGTGATCGTGGACTGCCTCTGCTTGACCTTATTCAGGAAGGAAGCTTGGGTCTGTTGCGGGCTATTGAGAAATTTGATGTCGAAAAGGGTTATAAGTTTAGCACGTATGCGACCTGGTGGATCAAACAAGCGTTGAGCCGCGCTCTGGCTGATCAGTCGCGTCTGGTGCGATTGCCGGTGCATCTTGGCGAAACGCTGAACCGAATCCAATCGGCTCGCCGCCAACTTACGCAGAGTCTTGGCCGCGAACCTAACGATAGCGAACTTGCGACAGCGTTGAGTATGAGCGAGGAAAAACTGCGCGAGCTTCGTCGTACGGCTCAAGATCCAGTCTCGCTGGCGACGCCGGTAGGCGAAGAAGCGGATAGCACCCTGGCAGATTTTATCCCCGATCCGCATGCTCTCGATGCAGATGATGCCGCCGCCGGGGGGATGCTCCGCACACAAATCGCCGATGCGCTCAATCAACTCACCGATCGTGAGCGTAAAGTGTTGGAATTGCGCTATGGTCTTGTAGATGGCCAGCCGCGTACACTAGAAGAAGTTGGCAAGGCTTTCAGTGTAACTCGCGAGCGTGTGCGCCAGATTGAAGTAAAGGCGCTTCGCAAGCTTCGCCACCCCCGCCTTGGCAAGCTGTTGAAAGATTACCTCGACCAGATTTAAGTAATGTTAGCGTGCGTTTGCTCAAACTTCACTGATGCCAAATGGCTGTTGCAGTCATAGGCCAGGTGACGATGCTCCCTCCTGGCGGAGAGGAGATTCTAAATTTCTGCAAATATAGCAATCCTATCCGGTTTGTGAATACCCAAAACTTTTCAGGTGCGGCGTAACGAACTTCGTGAACGGACATGGCCATGGTTTGCTGCACCTGAAAGGTTTCTATGCTGCGTAGTATCACTATACGTGACAAATATTTCAGGATTAAAGGATTTTTATGCTGTGTCGTAGAAAAAGTTGTGCGTATCATGTATAATTTAGAGACCGCTTTTATATTACATTGTAGAGTTGAAATGTGCGCCGCACATCTTTATATGTTTGGGGTTCTTTTAGCGGAGCGACATTAGATACTAAATGAACATTGGCTCGTGACCAAGGTATCGTCACGAGCGTATTCGGCTTTATTCTAGGGGTATTCATTTAAACTTCGATGTAATGGGGACGTACCATGCCAGGCTGCATTCATTCACGAACACTCGTCCTTTTTATCGTAATTCTTATTGCCCTCGTCAGCTCTCCCCTGGCTATGCACGAAGCGAGCGCCAGCTCGTTGTATGCAATGCCTGCTACGGCGACACCTGCTTCTATCGGCTTTCTCAACGCGCCAATTACAACAAGCGTGGGAGGTCAGGTTCGTGTGGTGGCTGCCGCCGATTTCAATGCTGATGGCAGAGCCGAGGCGAGTGTCACGACGGCTCGTGGTTCTAACCCGGCTCGTGATGAGCGCCAGTACCTCTATGCGTTGAGCGACGGCGCTCTGGTTGAGCAGCAGCAATTGCTAGCCGGCGCCGAGCCTGAAGCGGCTATCGCTGCTGATTTCGATCGTGATGGAAGGACTGATGTCGCTGTAGCGTTGACCAGTGCGAATGCGATCGCCGTGTATACCCAGACCTCCTCGCTGCCGCCCCTGAGCAATCCTGTGCAGTTGGAATCCCCTGGCGCTCCCAATGCGCTAGCTGCTGGCGATTTTGATGGCGACCTCTATGATGATCTGGCAGTGGCTGCGCCATTGTCGGATACGATCATTATCCGTCGAACATCGAGCGCCGAGTTGTTGCCCGAAATTCAGCGCTTGCCGTTTGCCAGCGACGGCTATAGCGATCTCGTCGCTGGAGACCTCGACAACGATGGTGATGATGATATAGCCGCTCTGCGTGTTACTGCCTCTTCAATTGCTCCAGTGGTTGTGTTCTTGCAAGATAGCGGCGCATTCCCAATTAGCTATACGCTTTCACCCAACATTGGAGGTTCTCTGGCGCGTAGTCTGGCCATTGGCGATGTGAGCAACGATGGCCTCAACGATCTGATTGTCACTGCCGGCGGTAATAGCCTCGATGCTATCCTCAATGTGTTCCTGCAACGTGTTACCGACCCGACAACGGTTCCGCCACGGTCGAGTCTGGATACGAGCCCGGTCACGTATCTGGCGAGCGATCTGCCGAGCGCAGTGGGAATTGCTGACATCAATCACGATGGACGTGATGATGTAGTACTCCTCAGCGATGCATCGAGCACGTTGAGCGTTCATTTACAGAATATCGGCGGCGCGCTGGGCAGTTTTATCGTGACAGATGTTCCCTACAGCGATCAATTCCGGCCTGATGCGCTCGATATCGCCGATCTTAACGGCGATGGAGGCTTAGATGTTGTATTGGCTGCGGAGCCTTCTGACCTGGCCGTTTTGACGAATCGGCGTTCGGCTCCAGTTGCACAAATTGTTACGCCCGCCTATGGCGCGTTTGTTAGCCGGGATCTGACGGTCAGCGGAACCGTTAGCTCCAAGGCGTCCGCCGTTGAGGTGCGGGTGAAAGGATTGACCGACTGGAGGAGTGCGACGCTTGTTGGCGATGCCTGGCAATTGGATCTGTCGCTGCCCGACGTACAGCGTTCATGGTGGATTGAAGCGCGGGCGATTGGAAGTAATGGATATGTGCAGGCGCCGCTTGCCCGGCACCGGGTCAAACCGAGGGATGCTAGCTGCGTGCGTGTGAGTGACGGTTTGCAGGCATTGTATGACTTTGAGGAACGCAATGGAACCATTGTCAACGACGTTTCGGGCGTAGGTGAACCGCTCAATCTAATCATCGGCGACGAGAGCGCTGTGAGTTGGGTTCCTGGCGGACTCTATGTGAATGCGCCGACAATGATCGCCTCGACCGACCCTGCGCAGAAAATCATCGATGCTGCGAGCGAAACGAACGAGATAACGATCGAGGCATGGGTGCGCCCGGCCAATACGACTCAGAGTGGACCGGCGCGTATTGTGACAATGTCCGAAGCATCGCATCGCCTGAACTTTTCAATGGCGCAAGGATCGTTTGGTATTGGATCGTCTAGATATTACAGTTACGGCGTGCGGTTAAATACTTCCGCAATGTCGCACAGCGATTTTCGGTTGCTTGTCAGCGATTATCCGGTTGAAACGCAGCTTGCCCATGTTGTTTATACGCGCGATGCGAAAGGAAACGTACGCATCTATGTTGACGGCGTGGAGCAAGCGAGCGATATTATCGCTGGTGATTTCTCAGCCTGGAATGATACATTTCGGTTGGCTTTGGCCAACGATGTATCTGTTGAGCGTCCCTGGCTGGGTGAATACTACCTGGTTGCACTCTACAACCGCGCACTGACAAATAGCGAAGTGGTGCAGAACTTCAACGCCGGAACCTATGGAGATTGTTCCGATCAGTTCATCGCCGATGTCCAGGCCGAATACATCTTCAACGCAGGAAGCGGTGAAACGGTAAATGATAGTTCGCTGGTCGGCGAGCCGCTCGATCTGTTGATCGCTGACCTTAACGCAGTAAGTTGGACTCCGCGCGGGTTGAGCGTGGTTACGCCGACAATCATCGCTTCGACTGAACCGGCGACAAAGGTGAATAACGCTATCCGGGCGACCAAAGAACTCGCGCTCGAAGCCTGGGTAGCTCCAGCAAATGTAATGCAAGATGGACCGGCGCGCATCGTAACGATATCAAGGAATACTGCTCGTCGGAATGCAATGCTCGGGCAGGGGCGCTGGGATGACTTTCCATCATCGACGTATGTTGTCCGGTTGCGTGCTACCGAGACGTCGTTGAATGGAACGCCCTCCCTGATAACGCCGGAAGATACGCTCACCCTCGATCCGACTTATGTGGTGTATACACGTGATGCAAGTGGCGAGGCGATTCTTTACGTGAATGGCGTTGAGCAGTCTCGTATGACTGTTGGCGGTGATCTCTCCAACTGGGATGTATCATATCGTCTGGGCTTCGCCAACGAGTTTACTCTCAATCGTCCCTGGCTTGGTGAGTTGTATATGGCGGCAATTTCGCATCATATTATTAGCCCTGAGGTGATTGCCGAGCGTTATGCTGCTGGTCCGCCGTTCATCGGATCGCCGCCTGAGCCGTTGCCTGAGCCGTCGCCTGAGCCGTCGCCTGAGCCGTCGCCTGATGAATCGCCAGATGATCCGCCGCCGCAGTTTTCGCATGCACTCTACCTGCCGATGATGATACGCTGACACAGCGGGTTGGGCAGCATCTCCCCGTGTCACGTTTGCAGCAAACGCCCCTGACGCTGATACATATAGCGCGGGGGCGTTTCGGCGTCTGCGGACAGCGTGATGTCAGATGCCATCAGCGTCTTCGTCCTCGTAGCCCGATCGCTCGGAGCTGGCGTCTGCTGAAAGTTGATACGTGGTCGGTGGCCGTGTGAATGAGATCGCTCAACACAATGCCGATGGCGATCAATCCAGCTTCGCGAGGATGGTTGATGATGAGGCCCAACACCCACTCGTTGAGTGTGCGTATGGCCGGCCATGACGGTGTTGCGCCGAACCAAGTTGCCAGGAGCATCGCGGTGATGAGCATAAGGCAAACGATCAGGTAGAGATAAGCGATGCGCAACAGCCCGGAGATGCCGGAGTGTGAGAATATGCGGTGGCGATGGGGAACAGCCCACATATACGGTCGCCAGATCCAGAAGAGCGGCCCCCAACGATTGTCGATGGCGCTGTCAATATCAAGATCAGGGCTGAGCCAGAATGAGCCGATCAAGTGAGCGCCGATCAACAGTCCGGCTCCAGCGGCAGCCTCGATTGGCGTGTCGCCGCGCACTGCCAGTGCCATATAGCTTATGGGCGCAATAACAACGCTGCTGGCGAGCGCAATTGCGTCGTGCGTTTTTGCTCCGGGCATATAGCTCCTTATAGTTGCGAGTCTGTTAGCAGAATAGCTCATGTGTGCAATTTTGACAAGCTGTCGCAGAGAGAAGGCAGTCCACTCCTTTCTGTAAGGCTTGCGCGAAGGTGCTATAATGAGCGCATTACCTGTCGCGATAAATAATGCGTGTATACGTTTCCTCTTGCCTGATTTCGATGGGCCTATGGATGTGCAGACGACACCGCCGGAAGAACTGTTGACCCAGGCCGAAGGTTTGCGCCTGGCGTTTCTGCGCGAACGCTTCAAGGTTGATGAACTTGCCGAAACGCTGGTTGCGCTGGCCAATACGCGCGGCGGGGCGGTGATAATTGGCGTGAGCGGCAAGGTACGACCGCGTCCTGAGGGCCTAAATGATATTGATGCCACCCGTGAAGCGGTACTGCAGGCTGCACTGGCATGTTCTCCGCCGCTGGTGCTTCCGTTGCCCCAGGCGGTCAATTTCGGTGAGGTGACCTTGTTGCTGGTTATGGTTCCGCCGGGCTTGCCCCATGTCTACAGTCTGCGGGGCGCCTATTTCCAGCGCGAAGGTCCGACCAATCAGCCGTTGACGCTCGATGCGCTCCGTCGCCTCTTGCGTGATCGCGATGATGCGAGTTGGGATCGCCTCGCGCCGGATGACGCAACGCTCGCCGATCTGGATATGAGCAAAATCCAGGTGTATGTTGAGCGGGTTGGCCTTGCGGCAGAGAACGATCCACATAGATTGCTCTATCAACGCGGCTGCCTGGCGCGCGGCGCCGACGGCGGTTATCGCCCGACGCATGCTGGCTTGCTACTGTTCGGTCGTGATGATGATCTGGAGCGGCGTTTCCCGCAAGCTGAGATTGTTCTGGTTCATTATCAAGGGATTGAGCGCGCCGATGAGTTTGAACGCGAAGATATTCGCGCGCCGCTGGTCGAGGCCGCCCGCCGCGCCGAACGCTGGCTGAACGAGCATATGCGCAAAGGCAGCCGGATGGTTGGCCTTGAGCGCCAGGATTGGACGCAGTTTCCGCTTGCCGCGGTGCGCGAGACGTTGATCAACGCTCTTGCCCATCGGGATTACGCCATTCGAGGCGAGGGCATTCGGGTGGCGCTCTTTGCCGATCGCCTGGAGTGCTATTCGCCCGGGCGCCTCCCCGGTCATGTAACGCTGGAAAATCTTATCGAAGAGCGCTTCAGTCGCAATGAGGCTATCGTCCAGACGCTCGCCGACTGGGGGTTGATCGAACGCCTGGGATATGGCATTGACCGGATGGTGCATCAGATGGACATCGCCGGTCTTCCGCCGCCGGTCTTCCGTGAGACTGCCGCCGGTTTTCTGGTGACCTTGTATGGCCAGTCGTTTCCTACCGGCGATGCTGTGAGCCTGGATACCAGCGAGTGGTTGCGCCAGGGATTAAACGAGCGCCAGATTGCTGCCCTGCTGCGCTTAACCGAGCACCAGCGGATCACCAATCGGGATCTGCAAGAACTGGCCCCCGACGTGAGTGCTGAAACCATTCGGCGCGATCTTGCGGATCTGGTCGAGCGCGGATTGTTGCTCAAAGTCGGCGAAAAGCGTGCGACGTACTATATTCTTAAGTAGCATTTGCTCGCTGTTTCACCGGCGATTCGTCGTTCCCTGAATATGTCGCATGAACGCTTCGTTCGATAATGTTGTCGTCGTTCTGTATCAACCGCGCGGTGTGGCGAATATCGGCGGGGTTGTGCGGGCGATGAAAAATATGGGTGCACGCTATCTGCGGTTGGTGGCGCCCGCTGCGTTCGACCCCGCCGATGTCACCGGTATCGCTCATCGCAGCGAGGATATTCTGGCGTCGATGCAGATTTATGCTGCGCTTGACGCTGCGCTGGCCGATGCAAGCTATGTTGTCGGAACCACTGCTCGTCATCGAGGCGACCGCCCGGTTCGCGACGATGTGCGTGCCCTGGCTGCGGATCTGGTTCGCCGTGCGGCGGTCGGGCGGGTTGCGTTGCTGTTTGGGCCGGAAGACAACGGCCTGGACAATCCGGCGCTTGATCGCTGCCACATTGTCGTCAGGTTGCCCGTTGATCCGGCGTATCCATCGCTCAACCTGGCGCAGGCCGCGCTGCTGTTGATGTATGAATTGCGGATGGCGACGATGCATACTGCCGCTGCCGCAATGTCGGTGTCAGCACCCGCAGATTCTCAGACGCTGGAGACGTTGTTTGCCGCGACAGAACAGGCGCTTCGCAGTGTCGAGTTTTTTAAATCCGCCAACGAGGAAGTGATTATGCGGCGGCTGCGCACGCTGGTTTATCGCGTCGAGCCGGATCGGCGCGAAGCGGCTTTGCTAACGGCGATAGCGCGCGAAGTGGAAGCCTTTGCCAGGCGCATTGGCGCATTCCGGCGCGAGGTCCCATAGGTTTCGTCTAGAGCAACGAGAGATAACTGTATGCCGCCATCGAAGATTCTGATCGTCGAAGATGAGTCTGATGTCCTGTCTATTATGCGCGGGCTGATCCGTGAGTTGATCGATGGGTATGACATTATCACCGTCGGCAGCGGCGCGGAAGCATTGGCGTGCGTTGAGAACGAATCGGTGGCATTGGTGCTGACCGATTATCATATGCCGGGCGTCAATGGTCTGGATCTCGCCAGAGGCATCAAAGTGCGCCGACCCGATGTCAAGGTTATGATGATCACCGCCTACCCTTCCGCCGACCTCGAACAACGAGCGCGCGCCGTCGGTGTTGATGAGTTTCTCTCGAAGCCGTTTGCTTTAGAGCGTCTGACCTCTCTGCTATGGCGTCTGTTGAACATCGGCGGGCAATAAATTCATATACCCTGGCGTGGTATGCAATAATCTGCAATCCAGAAACTGCAATCTCGGATGGTATGAGATACGGAGCAAGGAGGCGCGTATATGAGCGGACGTGTAGCAATTGTCACGGGAGCGGGAAGCGGAATTGGCCAGGCCGTCGCCGAGGATCTAGCGAGACAGGGCGATCACGTCGTTGTGGCCGACGTGAAGGAAGCCGATGGACAATCGGTAGCTGAAGCTATCGGCGGTATGTTTGTGATGACGGATTTGTCACAACGATCCGCTTGCCGCCACCTGGTTGATGCGACGCTGGAGCGCTATGGCCGGGTGGACATCCTGGTCAACAACGCAGGGTTTCAGCATATCGCCCCGATCGATGAGTTCTCGGAAGATGTCTGGGACAAACTGATCGCGGTGATGCTGACGGCGCCGTTTCTGTTGATCAAATACGCCTGGCCGTCGATGAAGGCGAACGGCTGGGGTCGCGTGATCAATATCGGCTCGGTGCATAGCCTGCGTGCTTCGCCCTTCAAGGTCGGCTATATCTCGGCCAAGCACGGTCTGATGGGGCTGACCCGCACCACCGCGCTAGAGGGCGGCCCTCTCGGCATTACGGTGAATACGCTCTGCCCGGCGTATGTGCGCACGCCGCTGGTGGAAAATCAAATCGAGGCGCAGGCTCAATCGCGCGGCATCGCGCCGGATGACGTGGTCGAGCAGGTGATGCTGGCGCCGGCGGCCATCAAACGCCTGATCGAGCCGTCGGAGGTCGCCGCGCTGGTGAGTTTTCTCTGCTCTGACAACGGCGCGTCGGTGACAGGCGTGGCCTGGGAGATTGATCTGGGCTGGACGGCGCATTAGTTGTAGGGGCGAAACAGCTTTCGCCCCTACGCAATCGCCGCCTGAACGACGGCGGCGGTAACGGCGTGGTGGCGATAGGGCGGCGGCGTGCGGCGCGGGTAGGTGCGGTTGTTCAGCAGAATGATCGCGATTTGGGCGTGCGGCGCGATCACCAGCGCCGGGCCGGTAAAGCCGGTGTGACCGTAGGTTCCGGCGGGCGCCGGGCCCATAAAGTTAAGCCGGTCGATCATCCATCCCAGACCGCTCGGCAACGGATGCCCCGGTTCCGCTTCCAGATGTGCGGTGTAGTCGCGGGTCGCCCGCGCTACGGTTTCTTCGCGCAAGAGCTGTTGCCCTGCGTATGCGCCGCCGTTTAACCAGAGTTGCGTGAAGCACTCCAGATCGGCGGCAGTGCTGAACATCCCGGCGTGACCGGCCACGCCGCCCAGCGTATGCGCACTCTCGTCGTGGACGCTGCCGTGAACCAGCCCGCCGCGCCATTCGGCATCCCACTCGGTTGGCGCGATCCGCGACTTCATGTCGGCGGAAGGACGGAATCCGGTCTCATGTATCTCCAACGGTGCGAGGATCATCTCGTGGATTGCACTGTCGAGCGGTTTTCCGTACACACGCGCGACGACCTCGCCCAGCAGCAGGCTATTAATGTTGGTATAGGCGGTGAATGTTCCCGGCGGTCGGGTTGGCGTGGCTGCGTAGACTGTAGCGCGCAGCCCTGCCGCACCACGGTCGCGCAGCGCCGAGAGGCGCAAGTTTAGCCCGGACGTGTGGGTGAACAGTTGTCGCAGCGTCACATCACGGGTTTGCAGATCAGGGAGGTAGCTCATGACGGCGGCGTCAAGCTTCAACTCCCCGGCGTCGAGTAAGCGCAGGGCTGCGGTCGCCGTGAAAACTTTGGTGAGTGAGGCAATATCGTAGATCGTATCGAGCGTCACCGGTTGATCACCGGGATCGGTGTACATCGTGCTGCCGTAAGCATTCGCGTAGCGGGTGCGGCCGGACTGAACGATGCGCACGACGGCGCCGGGAAAGATGCGTTGCTCGATGGCATTTACGATTATCTGATCAATTGCCGCGTTCATACGCCGTCCATTTCTGCCGGCGCACAAAAACGCCGCGCCGTGTAGCGATCTCCAGCACCCAGGCGACCAAAGCCGTTCCCAGCAGCCACGGCCACAGTGCGAACGGTTCGTCGTGTACGGTTGACGCAAGCCCCACCGCATCATTTGTCAGATTTATCTCATCGGTCAGCACTTGCCCGCCGGTTGCTGCGGCGATCTGTTCTAGCAACGCACGCCCCTGTTCCGAGACATTGTTTGTCAGCGCCAGGCGATATTCCGCCGGAACCGGCTGCGTATAGCCGGTGTCGGCTTGCTGACGTTCTCCGTCGCGCATCAGCACAACCGAAACGGCATAGGGGCCGGCGGCGGGCAACCGCAGATCCTGCGTATAACGCCCCGGAGCGGTCTGGCTGATGTTGAAGTCGCGGATGGTCCCATCGGGCAGGGTGATGCGGGCGTTTACCAGGGCGAGGTCGAGCGGTTCGCCACCCGGCTGGATGGCATCCACGATCAGGCGTGCGCCGTCAGCCTGCGGAGCCATACGCACCTGCAACGGGCCGCTTTCCGGGTCGGGCAGCGTATAGCGCACCACCTGCGCCCAGAAACGATCATAGTCGAGCCAGAACGCCCAGGTGTCTGCCCAGGGCTCGCCGACCGACGGCGTCCAGGCGACAGCTCGACCCAGGCCGTATTGCCACACTGCCAGCACCGGGTCATCGGCGGGCGAACGAAGCACCGTCTCGGCGCCGTCTTTGGGTGTTGTCGCGACGTAGCCTTCGAGTTGGGGCAAATCGGCAGGCGCAAAATTACGCAGTAGAGGGTGGGCTTCGGCCAGCAGCGCGCGAAAGTCTTCCTCAACGATCGGGTCGGCGCGCGCGATCTCGCTTTCCAGCAGCGTGAGCCGGGGCAGGTCTTCGGGCGATCCTGCGAAATAGTACCTCCCGCCGCCCCATTGAGCCAGCGCGTCGAGCAATTGCATATCGGCGTCTTGCCCGATTGCAATGGTCGAGAGTGTTATGTTTTGCGCGCGGGCGTCTTCAACCAGGCGTTGATAGGCGCTGCGGTTGTTGGTGAAGGAGCGACCGTCGGTGAGCAGAACGGCGTGGCGTACGCTGGACGGTTGTATAGCCAGTTCGGCGAGACCAAGATCGAGCGCTGCGAAAATGTCGGTGCCGCCGCCGCTCGGTAGGCGGGCGACCGAGTCCTGGATTTGCTCCAGGCCCAGTCCGTCGCCGATGTTCTGAAACGGCACGACCCACAACTGGCCGGTGTCGAAGGCCAGGATGCCGATGCGGTCTTCGCTCTGCAGCGACTCGGTGGCGAGAATGGCGGCTTCTTTGGCCATATCGAATTTGGAAACGTCGATCGCGGCGGTCATGCTGGCCGAACGGTCGATGATCAGCAGCAATGCGACATCCGAGCGTTGCGGGCGCGGCGGCGGATCCATCGAGACGGGCAAAACTTCTTCCAACGGCGAGTCTTTGTAAGCGCCCAGCCCGAACGAGTTGCGCCCGCCGATCACGACCAGCCCGCGCCCCTCGCCCCGCACGAATTCCCGGACGCTGGCCAGTTGATCGAGTGAGAGGGAACTGGCGGGCACGTCGACCAACACCATGCCGTCGAAGGCATCGAGCGCGGTGAGGCGCACCGGCAATTGGCTGGCGAAGATCGTCTGCGTTTCTATCCCTGATCGGCGCAGCGCCAGATCAAGTTCGATCGCGCCGTTCCCGCGGCCCTCGACCAGCAGTATGCGCGGCGGCGGTGTAACCGTCGCCGTAGCGGCGGCGCGATTGTTCTGTGCGAATGTGTCGGCGGCGGCTTCGATGTCGGCGCTCAGTTGCACGACGCCGGCCAGCGTCGCGCGGTGATCAAACGTGAAATGGTTAACGCCTGGATCGAGGATAACGTCCTGTTCAGCGAGCAGGTGTTCGCCTTCGCGCAGGCGCAATATGGCATTGACGGGGTCGTCGCCCGGTCTGGCTTGATAATGCACCGCGATCCGCACCGTGTATTCCTGGTTGAGCCACAAGGTGCGCGGCGTCTCTACTGCAACGATCCCGACCTCCGCGCCGGTTGCTGGCGCAATCGGCCAGACGTCGATTCGCCCATATTCGGCAATGCGACGCGCTTCGAGCAGGGCGTCGTCGGTGGTGGCCAGCCCGTCGGAGAGCACGATGATCTGACCGTCGGAGGCAGGCAGCAACTCGCGGGCGGTGCGCAATGCTCGCGCCAGGTCGCTCCCTGCCGGGTCCAGCGCCTCCCCGTCGGTGTTTTCGGCGATGACATTCGCGCCAAACCAGAGCGTTGCCACGGCCCCAACGCCGCTTTCACGGGCCGTCTCCGCCAGTTGTTCGGCCACTGTTCGCAGCGTTGCCTGACCCTCCGCCGTCAGGCTGTCGGATTGATCGACCAGTATCACCAGTGCGCCGGGCGGCGGTGTCTGGCTGCCGAGCGCGGGATCGGCCAGGGCCAGCGCCACCAGACCGACGGTGAGCAGGCGTAGCAGCAGGGCCGCGAACGAGACGCGCATACCGCGCCAGCGCCAGATCAGAATGATGGCGGGCAAGAGCAGCAAGAGCGCCAGCAGTTGAGGATTGCGAAAAATCACCCGTTGGCTCCAATCGGTCGTCGCCGGGTGTGGAGATGCCACCATTCAAACAGCATCACCAGCAGCGCCAGGCCGGCCAGCCAGGGCCACGCCGGACGGGCGTCATTTTCCGTACCGGGATCGGCTTCATCGGCAGCCGTTGGCGCGGGCGGGTTTGGTTGCGAGGCGGGAATGGGGCGCGGGCGCAAATCCGACTCCAGGGGCGATCCGGCATTGACCGCCAGTTGGCCGGTGAACAGCGTTTTGTCGCCTTGCCGTTCGCTGAGGACATAGTTCCCCGGCTGAGTCAACGCCAGGTCAATCGTAGTTGCCCCGGCCTCGTCTGGCGGTTCTTCGGTACGTTCAGGATACGATATTGTGCGCATGTTGCCATCTGGGCCGCGTATGTCCAGCGCGTCGGCGTGCGGGCTGGGCCGCAGCGTGAGCGTTTCGCCGGCCGCCACCGACGCCGGCAGCGGCGCGGGCGTGAGATCGCGAACCGTGCGCGTCACCAGGAGCGGGAAAATCAGGCGCGTCGCCAGGGGCTCCGCATTCGCATCAAAAGTCCAGACGGCGATCTCACTCTGCCCGCTGTGTCCGCGCAGGATCAGCGGCGTCTCGCCATCCGCAAGCTGAATCGTCGCCCAGTCCGGCGCATCCAGATCGCGCGCGGTGTTGGATGGCAGGCTGTCGATGTTCAGGCCGTCGAATAATTGCGTATCTGCGGCGGGGCGTATGTCGAACGCCGGTTTACGATCCGGCGTCGTTTCGCGCACGGGCAACAGCGGCCCGTTGTTCACCGGCGGATGAATGACCAGCACGCCGCCGGCTGGCCAGGCTGACGGCAGCGTATTATCGAAGATGGTCAGATCGATATATGCTGCCGGGGACGCTATGGCATAAGCTTCCGGCGTGATCATCTGAACGTTGAGGCCGGGCGTTGCGCGCAATGCTTTTTCCAGCGCTCCCGGCGTGTTGGATACCAGCAACGTGTTGATCGTGCGCGCCGGGGATAAGTTAAGGCTGGCGCTATTGTCGTCGGCCAATGCGTCAGCGTCCGCCAGTTCTAGCCGCAGCGTTTCGATGCCGGGAGGCAATTCCCAGGTCAGCCCGATATCGCCTTCGGGGCGGATGCTCAGGCGGCGTTCCTCAATCAGGGCGTCGTCGCCGATGAGTCGCAGCCGGGCGCCGACCGCGGTCTGGCTATAGTTCGCCACGCGGGCGTACACGCGCGATTGCCCTCCGCTCCACGGCTGTGCTGCGAATGCCACAATCGCGCGATTGTCGAGATTCGCGCCCACCTGTTCCCAATCGATAGGGCGCGCGTGGTCGGCGAGCGTGCTTTCCAGATCGGGCAAGGCCGCATCGCTGATTACCACAATGCGACCCTGGTCGTTCGCCTCCAGAGCCGCGTTTGCCAGCGTCAGCGCGCCGTCGAGATCGGTTCCCACGCCTTCGGGCGCCAGGTTATCGAGCGCAGTTTGCAAACCGGAGGCGTGCGCGATCCCGCCGGTCATCAGGAGTTGCGCCTGTGGCCCGGCGCTGATCAACGTGATGGCGTCGTCGCCCCGCAGGCCGTTGATCAGGGCGTTGGCGCGATCGCGTGCCTGCTGCAGGCGAATGCCGCTTCTATCACGCGCGGCCATGCTGAGCGATGTGTCGATAATGACTGCCAGGCGTTGTTCGCCGCCGAGCAAACCGCCGAGCCATTGGGGTTGCGCCAAGGCCAGGGCCAGGGCCGCGGCGGCCAGCAGATGGAGCAGCAACAGCAGCGTGAGCGGCAGGCGGCGGCGTTGTGTATCGGGGCGCTGCGGCAGATGCTGCCACAATAGCACCGATGGCACCAAAACGCGCCGCCGTCGTTCGCGGATTAGGTGTAGCGCCAGGATAATCGGCAGGCTGACCAGGGCCAGCAAGCCGGGTAGAAACAGGAAGAGCATGAAATAGCCGATAGTGTCGATAGCCGATGTTCGACAGACTGATTGTGTCACAGAGCGTTGCGGTGGAGGCGAAACATCTTTCGCCCCTACTTCGCGTTCCTCTGCTCTGAGATGCTACCAAACAATATGGGAGACCCCGCATAGTGTCATTCTGAGCGCAGCGAAGAATCTCAGATTCCCACAACGCCGAGACCCTTCACGCTGCCTGCGGCTCCGTTCAGGGCGACATGCGGCATGGGTAGCATCGTTTGGTAGCTAGGCCAACAAGCGCCGGACGCGCAGATAGGGCACAATCTTCTGCTCCAGCGGCCAGGTAGTCAGAACGCTCGCGTAGGTTGCGCCGCGTCGTGCGCACGTCAGCGCGATGCGCTCGCGCCAGGCCGTCATATTGCGTCGATAGCTCTCCAGCGTGTCCGCGTCAAGCGTCAGCGACAGCACGCGCCCGGTCTCGCTGTCTTGCAATTCCAGCGGGCCTTGCAATTCGGGTCGCATTTCGCGCGGATCAAGAATGTGTAGCACCAACACCTGCCAGCGCGACGGCGTCAGCGCCTGCAATGCTTCGGTCAGGTCGCCTTCCGCCAACAGATCCGAGCAGATCACCAGTATGCCGCCCATCCGGTGCTGCCGGGCGTAGGTTGGCAAGACCGCGTTCAAGTCGGTGTGCTGTTGGATGGAGATGGCTTCGATGAAACGCAGCATATCCGCCAGCCGGCCTTTGCCCTGCGCCGGCCCGAAGGGATGCAGCGGCGTTGCGCCGAAAGGAAGGAGGTGAACCCGATCGCTATGCGCCAGACCCAGGTAGCCCAGTGCGCCGACCATTTGGCGGGCGACGTGAAATTTGGCGGGCTGCCCCCAGGACATACTGCGCGAACAGTCAAGCAACAGATGGACGTGAACATCCTGCTCGGCCTCGCCCAGCTTGAGCAACAGATGTTCCTGGCGGGCGTAGGCGTTCCAGTCGACATAACGTACATCATCGCCGCCGGTGTATGGGCGATGGTCGCTGAAAATGCTGGCCGGAATCTGCTGGCGGCTGGGATGATCGCCGCTGGACGGGTTGCCGCGCAACGTGCGCTGGGCCTGCAAGCTCAGGCGTTCCAGGCGGCGCAAGAAGCGCTCATCGAAGAGCGGGCCGTCGGCGCCGAAGAACCGGCGTCGATTCTGGTTACGGCGCAAAATATTCCTGAACCACATTGCGCAAATCCATGGGTATACGCAGCGGATCATCACCGGTCTGCACTCTGGTGCTGTCGGGAGCCTGTGCGCCCTGTTCGAAACCGCCCACCCCGCCGCTGCCCCCGACCGGGGTTTGATTATCCGCGTTGCCGGCAATATCACCGGCGCCTTCGTTCTCCAGTTCCAGCGGTACGCCCTCGATGCCCAGGCGATCGGCGGGACGTTCGAGTGCGCGTTGTTCACTGGGCGGACTGTTGCCCGCTCCGCCGCCTTGCCCGTTGCTCTGATCGCTTCGATCCTGGCCTGCCGCTGCATCGAACTGTGCGCCCTGGCCCGCGCCGCCCAGTTGCTCCACCGTGCTCGCCAGATCGTCGAGCGCCAGCGCCGCGCTCTCTGCGTCTTGCTGGAGGCGGTCGGCCTCCGAACGGAGTTGATCGGCCAGTTCGGGATCGGCGTTCTGCACGTTGCGCGCCGCTTCACGCAGCGAGCTGGCTATGCTGTCACGCGCCGCCTGCGAGATGCGATCGGTTTGGTCGGCCAGCTCGCGCAGAGTCTGCGCAGCGCCGGCGGTATCGCCCTGGTCGAGCGCATCGGCTGCCGGGCGGGTCAAACTGTCGTCGCGCAGGGCGTCGGCCAGCGCGGCGAGCGCCGCCTGATTCCCGCCGGACACCTGCCCGCCGCCGGTTTGCGTCCCCGGTTCGGGCGGCGTATTCGGTTGCGGAGCAGGAGGTTCGGGCAACGTTTCTTCGATAGGAGGCGGCGAGACAATATCGGGCAGCGGCTCGGCGACTGGCGGCAAGCGCAGCGGTATCGCTCCGATCATCATCAGCAGACCGAACACAACCAATGCCAGCGACGCCAGCGTGATCACCTCGGCGATCGGGAAGCGGCGGCGCGCGGCGATCGTGCGATTGACCTGGTTCAAGGTGCGATTGGCGTGCTCCAGCAGGTTGGCCGCGACGCCCTGGGGGTTGCCGTGGGCGCCGACCTCCAGCGCGGTGGCCAGCTCTTCGTTTAGCCGGAAGCGGCGATCTAGGCGTCGGGCGACAATGGCGGGAGCGGTTCGCGGGCGTAGCAACAACAGTGCACCTACGGCGACGCACACCAGTGATGCGATGCCCAGCAAGCGCGAGTCAAGCGGCCAGTCGAAAAGCAGGTGCAATCCCAGACCGAAGCACCAGACCGACAACCCCAGCCAGGCGGCGCGGATGAGCGTGAGCAGTCCGCGTTGAGCCCACTGGTTGCTGGCGATGCGTTCGAGCCTGATTCGAAGCGTATGGCGCATGAAATAGAATAAATCCTCGCGGCCAATTCGTTGCAGCGCATATATGAATCGGAGGCGAACAGGTTTCTGTTTCGAGTGTCGCACGTGCAGTATAGCTATCGGCATCGGTCACGTCAACCTGATTTGATGCGGCCTCATCAGATTCTCAGATTCAGCGCGCTCGCCGGGAGTGCGGGAGGTTTGCTACCGCTAAACTTCTCGCGATGAGCAAAGCGGGTGACGCACGCGGTATAATAAGGAACGAGCGCTGAAAAGCGCGCGACGCTTACACGCTCGGCTGCACAAACGAAAATGCGCCACCAACCGAATCTGGCGTCAGATAATGAGGAGAGCCGCGATGCACCAGGCGACTGATGAAGAACGAGCGCTAGCTGCGCTGGCCCACGCGGGCATCATTGCCAATGGATTCAACTTGCTGGGGATTATTGGCGCGGCGTTGATCTGGGCGTTCAACCGCAAACGTTCGGCGTATGTGGCCGATCACGCGCTCAAGGCCCTGGCGTTTCAGGGCCTGGGTCTGCTGATCACGCTGGTGATGGCTTTCGCCTGGGGCGGGTGCATGCTCATCTCGTTGCTCCCGGCTCTACTGCGCCCTGAACTCTATCGCACCGGCCCGCCGGCCCTTTTCTGGTTCGCCTTGCTGCTGGGCCTGGTGATCCTGGCGTTTGCGTTGTCGGGGATAGTGTATGGTTTGATCGGCGCGTGGGCGGCCTGGCGCGGGCAGCCCTTCCGCTATATGGGCGTGGACGTTTTGCTGGAGCGACCCGCCGCCCCGCAAACCGCGCCGTCAACGTCAGAATCTGCGCCGCCGACCGAGGCGGAGAAGTCGCCACGCCAGGCCGCCGATAAGGACGCAGCAGACGCGCCCCCGCCGGCCACCGACGATGCGCCGCCGCAAGCAAGCGCCCCCGCGTCCCCTGCCGCGCCGCTGCCGGAGTCCGAGACGACGGATGCGCCGGAGCCGCCCGCCGCGCCGTCGAACCCCGATGCCGGCCCCGCCGAACCGGGCGCGGGCGATGGTTCAGCGAAGCAGGCGGAGTGAGAGGGTGGGTGGTTCGGTGCTTCGCGTCAGCCGCACCGCTGGCAGTGTTGTGAGGCGAGACAGGTGGCAGCAAGGGAAAGCTGTGAAAGTCACTCCTTCCAGGTAAATAGAGGATCAGCTGCGCCGACTCCTGAATGTCGCGAAGCGGAGCGCAGCGGAGCATAATACCATGCTTCAGGTGCGCCCGCGGCGTCGCTTGCGAGCGATGTTGGGCAGCGGCGGCTTTACACATTGGGTACAAAGAAGTAATACAGGCGGGGTGTATACAGCCTACCTGGACCACTACCCGCTCTTCTATCAAGAAATTGGATAATGTATGGAGGCATTAGGGTGAAAATTCTTGTAGCTGGAGCAAGCGGCGCGACCGGACAACGACTCGTGGCGCAGTTGCTCGAACGTGGGCAACAAGTGGTAGCGGTTGTCCGTTCAACCAACAGTTTGCCAGAAGCACTACGGAATGACGAAAACATATCGGTGGTTCAGGCCAGCCTTCTCGATCTCAGCGACGCCGAGCTAATCCAGCTCGTTAACGGATGTAGCGCGGTCGCCTCGTGTCTGGGGCATAATCTGTCCTTCAAAGGCATATACGGCCATCCTCGCCGACTGGTAACCGATGCCGCCCGGCGATTATGTATGGCTATCAAGGCTAACCAGCCGCAAACGCCAGTTAAATATGTACTGATGAACACGGTTGGCAATAGTAATCGTGACCTCGACGAGCCATTGTCATTGGGTGAAAGAATCGTCATCGGCATTCTTCGCCTGGCGCTGCCCCCGCAGGCGGACAATGAACAAGCTGCCGATTACTTGCGTACCGTAATCGGGCAGAACGACACAATAGTCGAATGGTGTGCAGTCCGTCCGGACAACCTGGTTAATGAAGACTTAGTCACTGATTACACGGTGCATCCTTCGCCCACTAGAAGCGGTATCTTCAATCCTGGCAAGACCAGTCGCATCAATGTTGGTCACTTTATGGCTGAACTGATTACGGATGACGTCATCTGGGAGCGATGGAAAGGGAAAATGCCGGTGATCTACAACAAGACATCAGCGTAGTATGGTAGAGGAGCGAACAATAATAATGAAGACGTACAGAATGAATGCAGCGATGGCAGGCGGCCTCCAAGTCCCCCTGGATTTCCTTCAAACTGGCCCGGATAATGCGTGAGCGATACCGCTAATCCTGCAACGCCGCCTGCTCGCCCAGTTCCTCGCTTTTGGCCAGGTTCAGTACGGCGGCATCCAGATCGCCCTATTCACAATACAACTCGCCCAAACCTAAATGCAGTTCTGCTGTTCCCCGTAACACACGCTCGTCCTGTGCCTGCACAAGCTGCAACGATCGCTCGTACAATTGGACCGGCGCCAGAACGGAATTTTATGGGATCGCTTTTCTTGATTTTACACTAGCGGAGCAAGTCAACCTTCGCAGGGAGCGGGAGTTCCCAGACGGCCACCAGGCGATTGCTGTCGCTGGTAAACGGCTCTTTTTTCCACCCCGACCACCGCTCACGCCGTCGCATCCCTGCCAGCCGCGCCATCAAATCCAGCTCCGCAGGCCAGACGTAACGGAATGGCATTGACCAGCGCTCCCACCTGCCGTCGATCATCTCGAAGTGGTGGGAGACCAGTTCCTGCTTTGCGATGTGGTATTCGTCAAACCCCAGTTGGGTCTCGCTGATCCTGAAAGGGCGGATCCTCTCGCCTGGTGGAAGACGTTGCAGGTCTGGCAGCATGACCTCAATAACGAAGCAGCCGCCGGGCTCAAGGTGCGCTGCGGCGTTGCGGAAGCCGGCAATCTGTGCTTCTTGCGTTGTCAGGTTCATAATGGTGTTGAAGATCAGGTACACGACCGAGAACATCCCATCGACCGCCGCCGTCGCGAAGTCGCCGACCGTGACGCCAATGTCGCCTCCGCCGGGTTTTGCCCGCAATCGCGCCACCATTGCCTCCGAACTATCGATCCCGTGGACTGGCACACCGCGCTGCACAAGCGGGATGGCGATCCGTCCCGTGCCGACGCCAAACTCGAGCGCACAGCCCTTCCCGGCGAGCGCCGCCAGGAAGTCCACCGTCGGGATGACCACCGCGGGGTCGAGCATCTCCGCCGAGGACTCGTCGTATCGCGCGGCTACACGCTCATCGAAATATCCGTCCTTGTGCATATCTTGTCCGATCACTCGCCTTCACCCTCACCTTTCGATTTCCTTCGCCCTGAGCACGCTGAACACCACGACGCGATAGCGCCACTGCGCTCGCAGGTGCAGCCCGCTCGTGCGCAGGAGGTCATTCAATGCGACGAGCGACCAGAATCTGACGTCGCCGATGGCGAAAAAGCGCTGGATCAACCGTCCGACCCTGCTCTCGGTACGCACCAGGTTCATCATCACGAAGCGACCGTCATCGCGCAACACCCGCCGGATTTCGCGCAGCGCCACGTCGGCGGCGCCGATTTCGTTGAGCGACGCCCCCATCACTGCTCCGGCGACGCTTTGCGCGCGCAACGGCAACGCCTGCGCCCGCGCCCGGACGCAACTGATGCGCAGGCGTTCGTCGTGGGCCATCCTGCGTGCCTGTTGCAGCATAACGCGGGCGTGATCCACCGCCATAACGTGGCCTGCCGCCGCTCCCTGCGCCCGGTCGAGCGCGCGGGCGTACAAGCCGCTGGAGCTGGCGACATCCACATACAAACCGCCGCGTTCGGGCGCGGTCAATCCGGTGACGAGCGGCAACTCGCGGTCAAAGCCAAACGGCTCGCCGGTCAGGATCGACAACGCCCGTGACCGCCAGATGCGCTCGTAGCCCCAGGCCGTCACGGGCATTGTGTTGATCCACTGAGTGAGATTTCGGGGCAGCGGCTGCGATCCGATGAAGTCGACGATGCCTTCCTCGATAGGGTATGCCGTGTGGCAGATCGGGCAGCGTAACCGCCCGTGCTCAATCTCGCCATCGTCGCCCCGCGTTTCCGATTCCAGGCCGAGGGTCGCTTGCGGGTGATCGGGACAAACCAGGGCCAGCAGCGCTTCAGGGTACATAGGTGTTGTTATCGTAGCCCCGACTTCCAGCCGGGGACGTGTCTAGCTATCAATACGCGTCACTCGCATAACGTGCGCTATTCGGCGAGCGCTGCCTGCTGGGCCGCCAGGAGTTCGGCGATGCCGCGGTCGGCCAGATCTAACAACGTATTGAACTGATTCCGGCTGATCGGGGTCTGTTCCGCCGTTCCCTGTACCTCGACGAGTGCGCCATCGGCGGTTTGCACGACGTTGCAGTCAACATCGGCGACGCGATCTTCGTCGTAGTTCAAATCGAGCAGCGCAATGCCATCCACAACGCCCACGCTTACTGCCGCCACTGCCCGGCGCAGCGGAGACGACGCGATCTGGCCGATGTGCTGGAGGTGCGTGATAGCCTGTGTCAGCGCCACATACCCGCCGGTGATCGCGGCGGTGCGCGTGCCGCCGTCAGCCTGCAAGACATCGCAGTCGATCGTGATCGTGTATTCGCCCAGGGCTTCGAGATCGACCGCGATGCGCAGCGCCCGACCAATCAGGCGCTGAATCTCCTGGGTGCGTCCGCCCGGCCCGTTGCGCTCGCGACGGGTGCGGGTCAGGGTTGATCGCGGCAGCAAGGCGTATTCGCCCGTCACCCAGCCGCGGTGTTGCCCGCGCATCCAGTTGGGCGCGCCTTCCTCCACACTTGCCGTGCACAAGACGCGGGTGGCGCCCATTTCGATCAACGCTGATCCTTCGGCATAGGGTGCGGCGCCGGGCGTAATGCGCACCGGGCGCAGTTGATCGGGCGAACGTCCGTCGTTGCGGGTCATAGCTGGTCTCCTGACGGCATACAAAAGCAAAAGTGGAATGAACCGATCATACCATAGTATGGAAGACGAATTGTACAACTTCTAGCTGAATTTATTCATATCCGGGGCGTATTGTTGAGGCTGCGCCAGAGATGCCAGACGGCGATGCTGCGATACGGTCGCCATACCTCGGCGATGCTGCGAATGGCCGCGCCGTCCGGTAATTCGTCGAGCAGATAGGCACGCTTGATGGCCTGGCGCAAGCCCAGATCGGCGACCGGCAGCACATCAACGCGCCCTAATCCGAAGATGAGGTACATCTCGGCGGTCCAGCGCCCGATTCCTTTGATCTGGGTGAGCTGGTCGATCACGCTCTCGTCGGTGCAATCTTCCAGGCGGGCGAAGTCAAGCGCGCCGGAATGCGTTTGCGCCGCCAGGTCGAGCACATAGCGGGCTTTCTGGTTCGACAGTCCCGCCGCGCGCAGGTCGTCGGGGGCGAGCGCCAGAATGCGCGCCGGGAGCAGATCGCCGACGGCGGCTTCCAGGCGGCGCATAATCGCCGCGGCGGCTTTGGTCGAGATCTGCTGTGACACAATGGCGTTGACCAGCGTGGCGAAGCCTTCGCTGTGGGGACGCAGGCTGAATGTCCCGACTGCGTCGATGATCGCGCGCAGTGTGGCATCGGCTCGACGCAGATGCGCGATGGCCTGGGTTGCATCGATAGTGTGCAGTGATTGGGGCGGTTGTTGGGTCATAGTACCTGTTTGATTTGATATGACACGAGCTTACGCAGTGCTCCTCTGAGTGACCATATTCGCCTTCGGCAGAGTAGAGAATATACTTCTTCGGAGGGTCGCAGGCTCTCCGAGACTCCGCGCTTGCGATCGTCCGCGCAACTCGTGTGATATGATTGGCGAGTGCAGAGTCGCACGTTGTCGCACGTTTCGCATTGCAGTATGAAACGCAGACCGAACCAGTATACTCTAATTCACGACGGTTCGATCTGCGTCTGGCATAAGCGCTATGACCCCTCTGGCGCATTATCCGCCGGGAAGATGCTGGCCTCGCTGAGTCCCAGGATGGCGCTGTGCGCGCCCTGGAGCCCGCCTTCGCCATGCAGCGGATCTATCGCGCCGTTGGTGTCAAAATCCGCGCCGTCGGCCACTTCGTTCAGCAAGCGCTCGACTTCATCGACAAACGGTTGGGCTTCGGCGACGGTATCAGAGGCGAACACCTTCAGCGCCTGTTCAAACGCAGCTTCGACCGTTTCCAGTCCGTTTGCACTGGTTGCCTGGATGCGCGCGGCAAAGAAACGTTGGTTGCCGATCAGGTCGGAGCGATCCTCCAGTTCTTCCATTGCGGTGATCATACGTTGCAAATAGCCGCGCACGCCGACTCCGTCGCCCGGATTCTGGGCCTGACCGTCAAGGTTGAGATCGCCGAAATGTACGCCGCCCGCGCCATCGAGAATGTTGACGACATGCTCGATATGCATTTTGGCTTCGGCCAGATTGCCGCTTGCCAGCGACTCGCGGGCGAAGTCTTTGTGTTGCATCGCTACGCCCAGTTGCTCTTCGGCGCCAAAGAACGCGCCTTTGGTTTCGCTTTCCGAAGCCAGCAGTTGGGTGCCGTCCGGCGATGCGAATGCCGCCAGATCGCTGGTAAATACGATGGCGTCGGTGGGGCGCAGATTAGCGTCGCCGTCGATCTCCACGCTGATAACCAGGCGGTTGTAGTTGTTCAGCAGATGCTCGTCGTGGGTTCCGGCGAGCAGAGCGCTTCCCGCGACCAGATCAAGCGGGCCGAGAAACAGCGTCGCGTCACGTTCATCGCTGATCAGCCAGGCGTCGTAGTGTGAGCCGTCCGGCGGCGTCGGTACGCGGGTCATTTCCAGCAGAAACGCTGCGCCGCGCGTCGTCTCGCTGTCGGATACGCGAAGGACGCCGACGCGTCCCGGCACGGTTTCGGCCAGTGCGTCGGGCGCCGGCGCAGCGTCCTGTTCATCCGCAATGGGTATTGCTGCCATCGCCAGTGTGTAAGTATAGGCCTCCGGCAGAGTTTCCTGATCACGCGATCCGTTCGCCAGCGCCTCGGCCTGTTCGATCAGCTCTTCTACAAATGGTCGCGCTTCGTCGGGCGTGTCGGAGGCGACCAACCGCGCTGCATTGGCGATCATCGCGTCGAGCGTTTCCTGCGCCGTTTCGATGGCGACGCCGGCGCGTTGGGCATAGAAGCGCTGATCGGTGCTCAAGCCGTGGCTTTCCAACGCCTGCACGACCTGCTGGCGTCCCGCTTCGAGGTACGCGCGCACGCCGAAGCCGTCGCCGGGATTCTGGGTCTGACCGTCAAGGTTGAGGTCGCCGTAGAACTCGCCGCTCTCGCCGTCGAGAATATTGACGACGTGCTCGATGTGCGTTTTGGCTTCGTCCAGGTCGCCCTTGTCGAAGCCTTCCAGGCTGAATTGCGTGTGTTGCAGCGCGACCTGGGCCTGTTCGCGTGCGCCGATCAGGGCGCCGGTTTCATTCACGCCTTCGATGAGCAACTGCCGAACCGCGGCGGCGTAGTCGGCGGACAGTTCGCCGACGAAGGCGATCTCGCCGCCGATGGCGGTCGCCTGGCTATTGTCGGCGCCATCCGGCTCGATGCTGATGATCGCCGAGTCGGTCGTCACGATGAGGTTCTGATCCGCTGCGCCGCTCAATACGATGCGGTTGTTCGCCACTTCCAACGGCCCCAGATTGCGCACGTCGCCGTCGCGCGTCGCGAGCCAGAGCTCGTAGTGTTGTCCGCTCGGCGGCTGCGCGACCCGGTCGATCTGGAGTGTGAAGGCGCCGGCGTTCACGTCTGCGCTGTCGGTGAAACGCAACGCTCCGGCATAACCGGGATCTTCGGGCGGCGCCGGCTCCGCTGTGGGCGAGGCCGGTTCGGCGGTCGGCGCTGCGGTTGGCACGACGGCGGCCACAGCTTCGGTCGGCGCTGCGGTTGGCTGCGTTACGACAGTCGCTGTTGCGGCGGGATCGGGGGCGGTGGTAATATTGGCGGCTTGTTGGTCGTCGTCCCGGCTGAATGCGAACCAGAGACCGGCGCCGCCCAACAGCACCACCAGAATGGCGACTGCAATAAACACCGGCGTTCGTAATCCGCCCTCCGGCTGAGGCGCCGGGCCAGTTTCGGCGACCGGAGATTGGCCATCGACGCCCAGGTGTGATGTTGTTCTGGGCGACGGCGATTCAGCGCCGGTCGTTGAAGCGCTCAATGTGCTTCCGTCGGCGATGGTCTCTTCCATCATCAGAACCGTTTGTGCGTCGTGGCTACCGGGCGCTGCTGGAAGCGCCGCCTGGGTTTCGCGAATAGCCTGGGCAAATGCTTCGGCGGACTGAAACCGCTCCTGCGGGTCTTTGGCGAGCGCCTTCTCGATCAGGCGAACCACCGGTTCGGGAAAATCGGGGCGCGTATCGCGCAGTGATGGCAATGGCTCTTGCAACTGCTTCATAATCACGGACATTGGCGTATCGCCCGTGTAGGGGACGTGTCCGGTCACCATCTCATAGAGCATGATGCCAAGGCTGTAGATGTCGGCGCGGGCGTCGATGCGCTGACCCATAACTGCTTCGGGGCTCATATACGCAGGCGTACCGACCATTGCGCCGGTCGTTGTTACGGTTGCATCGTTGAGCAGCTTGCCAATGCCAAAATCGTTGAGTACTACATGGGTGCTGGCCTCATCCTTGAAAATGACGTTACCGGGCTTGATGTCGCGGTGGATCGTGCCGCGCGCATGGGCATACGCCAGAGCTTCCGTGAGTTGCGTCGTGATGGCCAGCGCCTCCGACCAGGTCAGCGCGCCGCGTTCATCGAGATACGCGCGCAACGTCTTGCCGGGAATATAGTCCACGATCATGAAATAGTAGCCGTCGGCGACATCGAAATCGATCACATGGACGATATGCGGGTGCTGAAGTTGCCCCAGGCTGCGGGCTTCGCGCTTGAAGCGGACGACGAAGTCATCGGATGCGGCCAGATGGCTGTGCAGCACTTTCACCGCGACCAGACGCTCGATCGTTGGCTGAACGGCTTTGTAGACGGTAGCCATACCTCCTTGTCCAAGGCGTTCAACAAGCTGGTATCGGCCTAGTGTGCGACCTGTCAGATCCATACTATCCTACTCTGCAATCTATATTTATCAATACGAACAATGCGAAAATTTACGGCGTTTAGGTGGAGTTGTGTGTGTATGGTAACACGTTACTAAACAAAAATCTATCGTAATTTTTGAACGTGTCGTGGAGACTTCGGCGTGATTGAGGGTGCGGCAGAGTACCGCAGTTTGCTGCCGCACCCGATGGAAGAATCGTACGAGCCAGTTGATACAACAACTGGCTCGTGACGGATGCGATGAAGGTTAACGTCTCTTACGGGCTAGCGCTCGATCTTTTCGCCTGTGTACGGGTCATACTTCCATTCGCCGGTCGGATCCTGGGCCTGCGGCGCTTGCTGCTGCGGCGCAGGCTGCTGTGGTACATACTGCTGCGGCGTCGAGTATAGGGGTGCGCCTTCCTCCGGCATCACGATCCAGAGAATGATGTAGATCAAAGGACTGAGGCCGCTCAATACCGCCAGGACAAACACCAGCCGGACGATTGTGCTGTCGATGCCGAAATAGTTGGCCAGGCCGCCGCATACGCCGGCGATCATCTTGTCGTTCGCGCTGCGAGCGAGACGTACGCTCGTGTTCATAATCATCTCCTTATGCTTTACTTATTATTATTTGCCGCTGTTGTGCGGTTTGCTGTTCCATTCGCTTCACCCTCTGAGACGAATAATGCGTCTGGAGAGTTGCAGGCGATTCTTCACGACACTCCTACGCGGCCTTCACAACTTCTTCACACCCGTCGGCTATAGTGCTACTCGAACGAAACGCGTTCAACCTGAAAACGGTCAAGCCTTTCAAACATAACGCAGGAGGAATAACAATGTTTGGCAAGATACTACGCTACGGCGGAACGACACTGGCCGGTGTGGCATTGGCGGGCGCGGTAGTCTGGAGTGGGATTGTTCCGACCGACGCCTCGACCACGGCGGCGCAGATCCCGCAGCAAGGGCAGATGCAAGATACTGCTGAGCCCGGCTTCCAGGGACAGTTCCCCGACGGCTCTGGCCGCGACCGGCGTGATCGCCGTCCTCACAAGGGCGAAATGCTCGTCGGTGCGCTGATCCGCCAGACCAGCGAAGCGACGGAACTGAGCGTCCAGGAGGTGACGGAGCAGGTGCGCAGCGGCGCGACCCTGGCCGAGGTGGCGGGCGATAGCGCCGATGCGGTGGTCGATGCCGTGGTCGCCCAGGCTCAGGAACGCCTGGATCAAGTGGTGGAGAATGGACGATTGACGCAGGAACGCGCTGACGAGATGATCGCTCAAGTCACCGAGCAGGCCAACCAGCTTATGGTGGATGCCGAACTGGGCAGCAAGATCAATCAGCGCTTTGATCAGGTTAAAGATAACTATGCGCGCGCCGGTCTGGTAGCGACCCTGGCCGATGAAACCGACCTGACGGCGAAAGAGATCGCCCAGCAGTTGCGCGATGGCGCAAGCCTGGCGGAAATTGCCGCCGACCAGGGGTTGAGCAGCGAGGATCTGGTCAATACGGCGGTAGACAACTTCCGTACGATTGCCGAGGATGTGGTTGACGACGTCTTCAGCCCGCCGGCCAACGGCAACGAGTAACGTCTAGTGAAAGCAATGGGGGAGCCAGCTTTACCCTAGCTCCCCCTTTCCGGCTTCTGAGCGCTCGATTGAGCGCTTTTTTGCTGTAGAGAATAAGATGTCAGATCGTGTTCGATCCGGTACAATATCCAGAGCGATCATTCCTTACTCATCCGGAGGATAGCGATGCCCCAGCGCGTATTGATTGTCGATGACGAACCCAAACTGGTGCAGGGGCTGGCGGCCTATTTTCAGCAGGCCGGGTTTGACACCCTGTCGGCGTATGATGGCAAGACCGCTTTGGCAATGGCCCGCCGCGAACAGCCGGATTTGATCTTGCTCGATCTGATGATGCCGGAGATCGATGGCCTGGAGGTCTGTCGCGAGGTGCGTCGCGATTCCGCCGTGCCGATTATTATGATCACGGCGCGCGTCGAGGAGACGGATATGCTGATCGGCCTGGAACTTGGCGCCGACGACTATATCACCAAGCCCTACAGTCCGCGCGAAGTGGTGGCGCGGGCACGGGCCGTGCTGCGCCGCGCCAGCGGCGGTCTCATATCGGCGAACGTGTTGCGCGCCGGTCCGGTGGCGATCGATCTCGATCGCTACAGCGTGCAAGTCAACGGCCAGCCGGTCGAGTTGACGCCGACCGAGTTCGCGCTGCTGTCCGCGTTGCTGCGCAATGTCGGACGTCCGCTCAATCGCTCGCAATTGCTCGACGCCGCCCAGGGCGACGCCTACGAAGGTTATGAACGCACGATCGACGCGCATATCAAGAATCTGCGCCGCAAGATCGAGCCAAACCCGACCAGGCCGAGCTATATTCTTACGGTGTTCGGCGTAGGGTACAAATTCAACGATACATAAGAACGCACACGAATGAAACGCTCCCTCCATAGACGGCTCACGGTGACTCATACGCTCGTGGCGTTGCTGGCGGTCATCCTTGTTGCGCTCTTAGCCAGCGGCTTGATTGTGCAGGCCTACCGCGTTCTTGCGGAACAGCAGGCGCGCAGTGTCAGCCAGCGTCTGGCCGATCAGCTGGGGCCGTACTACGCCCGGAGCCGGAGTTGGGACAATATCGAGCGTGATTTCCGGCAACGCCTCGAAGACTCGCCGGTGCTGTCTGATCGGCGCGTCATCCTGGCCGATACGCAGAACATTGTTGTCTTTGATAGCGCCGATAGACTGGAAGGCCAGTTGTTGCCGCAGAGGCTTCTCAGACAGGCGTCGTCGGTGCGTTTCCTCAACCGGCCCGTTGGTATGGTCGTTATCCCGTACGGCTCGGATGGGCAGAACAACGTTGAGCTTGGTTTTATCCGCAGCATCATCGGGATAACCATCGTCGGCAGTCTTGTTGCCGGGGGAGTGGCGTTGCTGGTGGCGCTGTTGGTATCCCGCCAGCTCACTAAGCCGTTGCGCTCGCTGACCGACGCCGTCCGGCGGCTGGCTTCCGGCAAGCAGCATGAGCCGATCGATCCGCCCAGGGAAATCGAGTTGGCCGAACTGGCCGGGGCGTTTAATACGATGGCCGCCGAACTGTCTCGCCAGGAAGCATTGCGCCGCCAGCTTGTCGCCGACATCGCCCACGAGCTACGCACGCCGCTAAGTGTGTTGCGCCTCCAGGTGGAGAGTCTGGAGGATGGCGTTGAGCAGCCGACGCCTGAAGTGTTTTCCTCGCTCAGCCACGAGGTAGGTTTGCTCTCCCGCCTGATCGGCGATTTGCGCTTGCTGTCACTTGCCGATGCCGGACAACTTCAGCTAGCGATCGAGGCGATCGATGCGCAGAGCTTGATCGAGCAGGCGGCGCTTTCGGGTATGCCGCGCGCTCGCCAGGAGGGCATCGATCTGCGCGTCGAAGCCAACGGCGCGTTGCCGCCGATCAAAGGCGACCGCCAGCGTATGACCCAGGTGCTGGGCAATCTGGTGGAAAACGCACTGCGCTACACGCCGAGCGGCGGTTCGGTGACGTTGCGGGCGCGTCGTGCAGACGCCGAGGCGACAAGCTGGCGCGCGACCGACGCGCGCATAACCAGACCGTTGTCACAGCTCGATGCGTCGGCTGCGGTCGTGATCGAGGTGAGCGATACCGGGCCTGGTATCGCCCCCGATGACCTTGAGCACATCTTCGAGCGCTTCTATCGCGCCGACCGAGCCCGCGCGCGCGAAACCGGCGGGAGCGGCCTGGGGCTAGCGATTGTCCAGCGTCTGGTCGAATCCCAGGGCGGCCAGGTGGGCGTGAAGAGCGCCCTTGGTCAAGGCACGACGTTCTGGGTGACACTGCCGACTGCGTAGCGCGCTTGCACTGTTGCTGGGCCGACATACTCCGGGTATACTGAGTACTATGCAGCCCAATGCCGGCCCGAAGCGTATATTGTTTCCTCCTCTTATTCTGGGAGCGGTGTTTGTCCTCAGCCTCATCGGATTTCTCGGATTGGCGCTTTACGTCAATGTCCGCGTGATCGACTATCCGGGCGCCGATATCGTCTCCCAACATTTTTCGACGCATTTTCGGGGCCATCCATATTTTCGACAAGATGTGTCATACCGCTCCGCCGACGATTTCCCGGTCGTTTATAATTGGTACTCGACCGGCTTTGATCTGGGGCCGGAAAAACATGCGATTAGCTCCTGCATTTTGATGGAAAATACGGCAGCGTGGTTCGTATTCACCCGGCATATGAGCGTGATACTCTGCGATGCGCAAAGCGGGCGACGGATTTTTGTCGAGCGCACACTGTCGCTGCATATGCCGTGATCCGACCGTGGCGAATATCTCCGGCTGATGGTGCAAATCATTATGGAGGGCGTAATGACGAATGCTGAAAAGCCCGAAGGCGCGCGATCCAGGAATATGATGGATATGTATCCGCAAACGCGCCGGGCTGCGCAAATGTGGCGGCTGCCGCTGATCACCTGGCGGCTAGGTCTGGGGCCGATCGTCGGGCGCGTGATGCTGGTGTTGACGACGACTGGGCGCAAGAGCGGCTTGCCGCGCCAGACGATGGTTGAGTATCACGTGCTGAATGGACGCAAATACTCCCCGTGCGCGTTTGGCGAAAAGGCCCAGTGGTATCGCAATATCCTCGCCGATCCCCACGTGACGGTCCAAACCTCCGACGGGACGGAGCGGATGCTCGCCCGGCGCGTCACCGACGAAGATGAATTGGTCGCCGTGTTTGAGGTTCTGATGCGGCGAAACTCGGCTATGCTGAACTGGTATTTGCAGTCGATTGGTGTGGAGCCTGATAAAGATTCTATCCGTGCAAACAAGGATAAAATCTATTGGGTATGCTTCGAGCCGACCAATGAGCCGGGCCCGCCAGGCCTGGAGGTTGACCTGGCCTGGATCTGGCCCGCGGCGCTGACGTTGTTGCTGCTGATGCACGTCGTTGGCGGAAAGCGTCGCCGTCGCCATGTGCAGGTGTAGCGCTGTGAAGCCTGTGATTTCGTGATCGCGCCGCCCGTTGCCTATGCTGAGATGAGAGAGCGACATCAATGATCGATATTGCTATCCCCGGCGCCAAGCATTTGAAACTTCAACACCTGGCGCTAGATTACAATGGCACGCTGGCCTTTGACGGCGTGTTGATCGATGGCGTCCGCGAGCGATTGAACACGTTGGCTAGGAGTCTGGATGTTCATGTGCTGACTGCTGACACCTTCGGCGGCGTGCAAGCGGAAATGGAAGGCGTCGCCTGTACCGTGCATATTCTGCCGCGTGAACATCAGGACGAGGGCAAGCTCACCTATGTGCAGCGGCTGGGGGCCGATGCCTGCATTGGCATCGGCAACGGGCGCAACGACTGGCTTATGCTCAAAGCCGCTGCGCTGGGCATTGTGGTGATGCAAGGCGAAGGCGTGGCGGTCGAGACGCTGCTGGCCGCCGATGTCATCGCGCCCGACATCCTCGCGGCGTTAGATCTCTTGACCAACCCGCTGCGCCTGATTGCCACGCTGCGAACGTAAGAACATCTGGTATCATAGCGTAATGCGCGACCACCCGGCGATCTCCCCGATCAAGCGCCCGGCGGCGAGGCGCCTGCCGCTGGCGCTTTTTTTGCTGCTCACCGGCTTCTATCTCCTCACGATGAGCGGGCACACCTACTCGTCGGATGCGGAGACGATGTACGCGGTCACGCGTGGTATCGCGACGCACAGCGATGTCGCCGTCGCTGCGCCCGACGATGCGCCGGTGTCGGCGTTGCGGTATGGCCCTGATGGGCGTAGCTACTCGCCCTATGGCATCTTGCCTTCGCTGCTGGCGCTGCCGTTGTTTGCCGTCGGCGCGCTGGTTGCTCCGCCGGACGCTGTCGGATTTGACTATGCCACACGTTTCGCCGTGACGGCGTTGAACGCGCCGGTGACGGCAGCGACGGCGGCGTTGTTGACGGCGTGGGCCTTGCGCCTGGGCGCGCGACGGAGCGTCGCGGTTGCGCTCGCGCTGCTCTACGCCCTTTGCACCTTCGCCTGGCCCTACGCGCGCACATTTTTCTCCGAACCGTTGGCGGCGCTGCTGCTGTTGCTCGCCGCCGAACGCGTTGATGCCGCCCGCCACACCGCGAATGGTCGTCGGGCGCTGCTCATATCGGGGCTGGCTGCCGGGCTGCTCGTCGCGACGCGGATCGCCAGCGCGGTTGTGTTGCCGGTAATCGCGCTCGCGGTCGTCTGGCCACGCTCCGGTGAGCGTGTATCAGCGGAGCGCATCCGCCGCGGGTTCTGGTGGACGCTGGGTCTGGCGCCCGGTGTGGCGCTGATCCTCGGTTACAACCTGGCGCGTTTCGGCACGCTGCTGGCGACCGGCTACGCCTCTGAGTCGCGTCTGTTCACCACGCCGCTGCTCGAAGGTCTTGCCGGGTTGCTGCTGAGTCCCGGTAAGAGTCTGTTTCTCTACGCGCCGCCGGTGTTGCTGGGACTGTTCGGCACAGTGCGCCTCTGGCAGCGCGAGCGCGCGGTTGTCCTGCTGGCTCTGGGGGTGTTACTGGCGCATCTGCTGCTCTACGCGCGCTGGGGCGAATGGGAGGGCGGCGGCGTCTGGGGGCCGCGTTTTCTGCTGCCGACTGTGCCGTTGCTCCTGATCCTGGCGGTTGACCTGTTTAATAACGTCACAGCCTGGGGAAGACGGTTCGCCCTCGCTGCGGCGGTCAGCGTCGGCGCACTCGGTTTTGTCGGCAATCTCGGCGGCGTGTTGCTCAACTTCGATACCTACCTGAACATGCCGGTCGAGGTTGATCGTGTATACGATCCCGCTGCATCGCCGTTGGTTGCGCAGTGGCGCATTCTGGCCGACCGCGTCGCGCGCTACGCGACGACCGCGTCGCACTGTACGCTCGGTGACGGCTTTTTCGCGCCCGAAGGCGATCCCGAAGCCGCGTTGCTGCGCCGAAGCGGAGCGCAGGGAGCGATTCGCTGCGCTGTCGCTGCGCCGACGACGTTGATCCTCGCGCTTGACGACCGCCGACCGCCGCAAGCTCCGCCTAGCGAGCTGCGTCTACGGTTCGCCAACCGCGATCTGGTCGATCTGGCGAGCAATCAGGCGCGGGCTTACCACTTTCTGCTGGCGCCGGGTCGATCCGATCTGGCGATTGTTGCCGCGACCTGGAATCCGCGTACCATCGGCTTCAGCGAGCGCGACGATGAACTGGGCGTTCTGGTGAGCTGGGCGCGCGTGCGTCCGGTCGGTGGTGAGCCGAGGCCGCTGGTCGATGCGGCCATTGCGCCGCTGCCCGAACAGCCGCGCCCGCGCTGGGCCTGGTACTACGATCCGCATAATCAGCACTTGGTTGATCACTGGGCCTGGTATCTGCCGCGCTCGGAGTTAGCCGGCCTGCGCGCGTTGGGGCTGGCCGTCGGGCTATGCCTGATCGCACTTGCGTTGATCGGCGGCGGCGCACGACTGCTTCGGGCTTGAAAAGTCGCTGCGCTCTTTGAGGACTGGCGGTCCTATAACTGAACGCCAGCGGCAAATAAGCGCCCTGCCAGAGCAGAACAAGCAAAATCGCCAGGCCGCCGAGTACGCTGATCCTGGCGGCGAAGCGAAAGCATCCCTATTGGAGACACCGCATAGTGTCATTCTGAGCGCAGCGAAGAATCTCTGACTCCCCCAACGCCGAGACCCTTCCCCTTCGCTTCGCTCAGGGTGACATGCGGCATGGGT
>JANQID010000001.1 GCA_028282325.1 Chloroflexaceae bacterium
GGTGTCTCCCATATGGTTTGGTAGACCCTGAGCGACACGAAGGGGAAGGGTCTCGGCGTTATTGGAACCTGAGATTCTTCGCTGCGCTCAGAATGACACCATGCGGTGTCTCCCATATGGTTTGATAGACCCTGAGCGCAGCGAAGGGGAAGGGTCTCGGCGTTATTGGAACCTGAGATTCTTCGCTGCGCTCAGAATGACCGCATGCGGTGCCTCCCATATGGTTTGGTAGCTTCGCCTGCGACACCCGGCAGTGTAGCGACCGACACTCACAGATAGCTCACGAATAGCTCAGAGTTTGCTCGCGTCGGACACATATATTGCCAAGGCTAAACGTGATTGTGCGTTGAGCGTCTTTTGAGATCGGAGAGAACGCTCACATTGTCCATACTACGGCAGTGAGCGGTTTGTGAGTGATTGAGCGGCGCGTGAGCGATGATCCGCGTTTGCGGTGAGTGCGTTCATCAAGTTGATGCCCATCCCGCTGGCGATCACACGCTGTATATTGGGCATGTCGAGTATCTGGAGAGTCTCGCAGGGCATCCGCTGCTGTATTTTGGTGGACAGTATCAGCGGTCGTAGTTGCCGTCGAGTTCGTCGATCACCGAGCCGCGCCACATCGACACCCGCCGTGCATAGGCTGCGCGCGCGATCACATGCGCGGCGATCGGCGCGGTCAGCAGCATGAATCCGATCACGAGCAGCGCGCGCAGGGCAATGTCGAGCGACCCGAAATAAAACACAACCGCCAGCAAGATCAGGCCCACACCCAGGGTCGAGGATTTGGATGTCGCGTGCATACGGGTGAACAGGTCGGGCATTCTCAGGATCCCGATAGCGGCGATCAGCGCCAGGACGCCGCCGCTCAGCAACAGTAGATCAACCAGCCAGAGAATCATCGCGCCGTCCCTTTCTCGATGTAATAGGCGAAAGCGACGGTTCCCAGAAATGAGATCAGCGCCAGCACAATCGCCGCGTCGAGGAAAATCGGTTGTTGCTCGGAAATATCGTAGACCGCGATGATGCCGACCGCCAGAACCGACGCTAGATCCAGTGCGACGATCCGATCGGGCGTGCTTGGCCCGATCACCAGTCGCACAAACGCCAGCCCCATCCCGATCATCAGCATCGCCAGCACGACCAACAAAATCGTCGCGTGAACGACCGCGCCATCCCAGATCATCGCAGCACCTCCAGCAAGCGCCGTTCGAGGCCCTGTTTGATCTCGCGGCGCAGCGTATCGGGATCATCGATAAACATTGCGTGGATGTAGAGCAAGCTCCGATCAGCCGATACGTCCAGGCTCAGGGTGCCCGGCGTCAGCGTGATAAAGTTTGCCAGTAAAGTGATTTCGAGGTCAGTGCGCGCATCCAGCGGGATCGCGATGACGCCGGGGCGTTTGTAGCCGCGCGGCGTAATCACGTCCCAGGCGACACGCAGGTTCGCCAGAATGAGATCCCAGATGAAGAACAGGATGAACTCAGCAACCAGCACAGTTTTGCGCAATATACGTACGATTATCATCATAACGCCTCCCCCAGCACAACCTGAATGTAGTCGCTCGGCGACCAGAGCTGTTCCGCCGCGCGCGTCGCCAGGCCAAAGACCGGCTCGGCCAGCAACCCAATGCCGATGACCAGCGCAACCAGCACGACGACCGGTATCAGCATACCGATCATCTGGGCGCGCGAGCTTGAAAGCGCGGCGCTGCGCACCAGCACGCCCGCCGAACCCGGCGCGGGCGACGGTTTCAGAAATGCGTCAGACCAGACTCGCCCGATGCAGAACAGCGTGAGCGCGGCGACAACCAGCGCCGTGGCGACGATAGCGTATTGCTCAACCGCCAACCCGGATTGCAACAACGCCAGTTTGCCGAAGAATCCGGAGAGCGGAGGGAAACCGGCCAGCGAGAGCGCCGGGATCAGAAATAGCAGCGCGATGCCGGGATAGGTTCGATAGATGCCGCCCATCACGCTGATGTTCTCGGAGCGATTCAGGCGGTAGACCACGCCACTTACCAAGAAAAGACATTGCAACGCCACAACGTCTTCGATGATGTAGAACACCGATGCGGCCAGCGCTCCGCTGGTGTAGAGCCCCAGCCCCATTACCGCATAGCCGACCTGGCTGACGATCAAGAAGGAAAGCACGCGCCGGAACTCAGTCTGAGCCAGCGCGCCCAGCACGCCGGCGACCATCGTCAGCCCGGCGATAACCAGGATCAACGTATGGGTGTAGGCCACGTCTTGCACGAAGATCAGCGTGAAGACGCGAATCAGCGCATACACGCCGACTTTCGTCAGCAACCCGGCGAAGATCGCCGAAATGGCGGCGGGCGGCGTCGGGTAGGAGTCGGGCAGCCAGAAGAAGAGCGGGAATACCGCCGCCTTGATGCCGAACACGATCAGGAACAGCATTGCCACCGTCGCCACCAGATCGGGGCGGGCGACATCGCGCAGCTTGACAGCAAGGTCGGCCATGTTCAACGTTCCCGCCAGGCCATATAACAACCCGGCGGCTACCAGAAACAGGGTCGAGGCGATCAGGTTAATCACCACATATTTGATCGCGCCCTTCATCTGGGCCTGGTCGCCATCCAACGCCATCAGCACAAACGACGCGATCAGCAGCACCTCGAACCAGACATAGAGGTTGAAGATGTCGCCGGTGAGGAACGCACCACAAATGCCCATCACCATCACATTGAGCAGCGGGTAGTAACCAAACGCCTCGCGTCGCACATCGATGTCGGCCAGCGAATAGACCACCGTCGCCAGGAGCGTCAGCGCGGCGAGCGTTACCATAATTGCGCTGAAGGCATCGGCAACCAGCGTGATGCCGAACGGCGCGGGCCAGTCGCCCATCTGCGTCGCCTGGATGCCGTCACTCCAGACCACGTTCAGCAGCGCGATGGCCGCGCCGAGCAGCGCCGTCGCGCCGAGCAGGCTGATCGCGCGCTGGGCTGCGGCCGAGCGCCGAAACAGCAAGCTGAGGATCGCCGTAGCGAACGGAATAATGATTGGAAGTATCAGCAATGCCATAAATGAAACCATTCAATGCTTGTGAACAGACTGGGCCAGTCTCGAAATCGGCAGTTTCTCACATAGCTGTGAGCCATTTCAACTAGAGACCTGCGCACACCGTGTGATGAAAGCCTGGCCCAGTCTACGTCTCAAACGAACGCTTACTCGTCAACCGGTTTCAAGCGATCAATATCATCGGTTCCGACCGCCTGGTAGACCCGATGGAGCAACACGAGCGCGAAGGACAGCACCGCAAAGCTAATCACGATGGCGGTCAGGATCAAGGCCTGCGGAAGGGGGTCGGCAACGGGCGGCAGCGGTTGCTTCGCCCCGTCGGGAACAATCGGCGGGTTGGCGCGGGTCAGGTTCGCGGCGGTGAAGATCAGCAAGTTAACGCCGTGGCTGAGCAGCGCCAGGCCGATGATCAGCTTGACGATGCTGCGCCGCATCATCATATACAACCCGGCGGCGAATAAACCACCGACGACAAATGCCAGGATTGTTTCCACGTTATGCCTCCGCCAGATTCAGCATAATGATCATCATTACGCCGAGAACAACCAGGTAGACGCCGGTGTCGAATGCCAGCGGTGTGCTGAGTTCGAGGGCGCCCACCACCGGGATGTGCAACTCGTACCACTGTGAAGTCATAAATGGCTCGCCAAGCAGCAACGGCAGCGCGCCGGCGGCCAGCGCCAGCAATAACCCGACGCCGACGAAGCTGGCCGGTTCAAAACGCAAGGTGCGGCGTACGCTGGCTACATCGTAGGCGATCGCCCGCAGCGCGAAGGCCGTGGCCGCGATCAGGCCGCCGACGAAGCCGCCGCCGGGCTGGTTGTGGCCGCGCAGCAGCAGAATGATCGACACCAGGAGCAGCAGCGGCGTCAGAAATTGAGTCATCGTGCGCAGAATCAGTGAGTTCATTGTTCTCCTCGCCCGGTAGCGCGCGATTTCAGCAGCGCGTAAACTCCGATGCCGGCCAGCGAGAGCACCGTGATTTCGCCCATCGTATCGAGTCCACGGAAGTCAACCAGGATGACGTTGACGATGTTGTGGCCGTGCGCTTCGGGCTTGCTGTTTTCGAGGTAGTAGCCGGCGATGCTTTCGTGAAACTGGACGCGTGTCGCCAGCAAGATCAGCGCAGTGATCAACCCGCCGGCCCCCAGCGCGATCACCGCATCGCGAATGCGGGTGCGCGTGCTGGAGATGGTTACGAAGCGGGGTAGGCGGTAGAGCACCAGCACGAAGATGACCACCGTCAGCGTCTCGACAGCAAACTGAGTCATCGCCAGGTCGGGCGCACCGAACAGAACGAAGATCAACGTCACGCTGTAGCCGACAATGCCGAGCGCCGCAATTGCGCTCATCCGCGAGTTGACGAGGACGGCCATCAACGCGGCGAGCACGATCAAAATCGCCAGACCGATTTCGTAGAAGCGCGCGTCGCTGATGCTGAGCGACACTGTCGGCGTGACGCGGCTGAACAGGGTGTAGCCGACCAGCCCGACGGTGGTGACGACAATCGTGAGCACGTAGTAGCGCAGATAGCCGCTCTGGAGCAACCGGGTCGTCACGTGCGCGAGGCGGTCCACGCCGACGAGCGTCAGGTCATAGCCGCGTTCCGCGCCCCAACGCCCCAAGCCAGTCAGACCGGCCAGCGCGGTGTGCAGCCGGTCGCGCACGACATAGACCGCAACTCCGCCGGCGACGGTGATCGCACTGAGCAGCAGCGTGAAGTTCAAGCCGTGCCACAGGTACAGTTCGATCTCGACGGCATAACCCGCGATCGAACCGGTCGCCGACTCAATCAAGCCCTCGACGCTACCCGGCCACACGCCGATCAGCAGGCCAAGCGCGGCCAATGTCGCCGGGCCGAGCCACATGTTCAACGGCGCCTCGTGGGCATGCTTCGGCGTTGATCGAGATGGGCCGACGAACGGGCGCAACCCGGCGAGCAACGCCGACGCGATGTAGATCATATTCGCCGCCACCGCCAGCGCGATCAGCAGGTTTGCCGCGACCGGCCCTTCGAGCGTCGATTCGTAGAACAGCTCTTTGCCGATGAAGCCGAGGAACGGCGGCAAACTGCACATCGAGAGCATCGCCGCGATAGCAGCGGCGGCGGTGATCGGCATCACCGTGCGCAGACCGCCGAGCCGGTCGATCGAGCGCGTGCCGGTTTCGTGATCGACCGCGCCTGCAACCAGGAACAGCGCGCCTTTGTAGAGCGCATGGCTGAGCAGGAAAACCAGCATGGCTTCGGCGGCGAGCTTGGTGTTCAAACCCAGCATCAGCGTCATCATACCCAGCGCGCTGACCGTCGAATAGGCCAGGATGCGCTTAAGATCGTTCTGCTGCCACGCCAGCCACGCACCGAGCAACATCGTCGCCGCACCCACAACAGTGACACTGAGCCGCCAGGCATCCGTACCGCCGAGGATCGGGCTGAGCCGCGCCAGCAGATAGACGCCGGCCTTGACCATCGTCGCCGAGTGCAGGTAGGCGCTGGCTGGAGTGGGCGCTTGCATTGCGTTGGGCAGCCAGAAGTGGAACGGAACCTGCGCCGATTTGGTGAAGGCCCCCAGCAGGATCAGGATCAGCGCCGGCGTGTAGAGGTCATGAGCGCGGATCAGATCAGCCTGCCCGCGCAACACCGATAACTCGGCGCTGCCGCCAATCTGGGCCAGCAGCAACAGCCCGGCAAACAGCGCCAGCCCGCCGATGCCCGTCACGAGGAGCGCCTGCATCGCCGCGTCGCGCACGCCTTTGCGGTCATGGTCGAAGCCGATGAGCAAGTAGGAGCTGATCGTGGTCAGTTCCCAGAAGACGAAGAGCGTGAACGCGTTGTCGGCCAGCGCCATACCGATCATCGACGCCATAAAAAACAGCGTGTAGGCGTAGAACCGCCCGATGTCGCGATGGCCAGACAGGTAGCCGCCGGTGTAGATGACCACCAGCCCACCGATGCCGCTGATTAGCAGGGCGAAGAGCAGCGCCAGGCCGTCGAGGTAGAACGACAGGCCGACGCCAAGCGAGGGCACCCACGCATAGGCGACCGTGAAGGTTTCACCCGCGCCGACTGCGCCGATCAAGCTGGCGAAGTAGGCGAACACGCCGAGCGGGAGCAAAGCGATGATCCATCCCGCCGCACCGCGTGCATAGCGCTGGATCCACGGCGTAGCGGGCGACAAGACAAAGCCGGAGAAGATAGCCGCAAGCATCAACACGATTCCTCGTAAAATAGCCGATAGCCGAAAATCCGATACCCGAAGCGCGACACAGCAATCTGCAATCTCAACCCGTCTGCCAAAGCCCCGGCAGCACGGATCAATAATGCACCAGTGCGCCGCGTATCACCGTCACCGCCTGGCCAAACAGCGCGACCCGGTCGCCCGCAACGCGCACACGCAACACTCCGCCACGCGGCGATGCTTGATACGCCGCCAGTTCGGTTTTGCCGAAACGCTGGCTCCAGAATGGACCGAGGCAGCAGTGCGCCGATCCGGTGACCGGATCTTCGTCGATGCCCGAACCGGGCGCAAAGAAGCGCGAAACGATGTCGAACGAACCCGAATCATCCGGGCTGGTGACGATCACGCCGCGCACCGGCAATGTGCGCAGGCGGGTGAAATCCGGCTGCAGCTCGCGCACCGCCGCTGCCGACTCCAGTTCAACCAGGTAATCAAACGCGCTCCTGCCGACATACGTCGGCGTGGCGCCGAGCGCCTCGGCGAGGCCGTCGGGAGCATCGGCGGGTTCGGGCGGCGTGGCGGGAAAGTTCAGCTCGATCTCGTTGCCGCGCCGCGCGGCGGTCAGCAGGCCGCTGCGGGTGTGAAAACGCACCGGCTCGTGTGGATCGAGGTGGGCGATTTCCCACAACACGTGCGCGCTCGCCAGCGTTGCGTGGCCGCACAGATCGACCTCAACCGACGGCGTGAACCAGCGCAGATCGAAGCCATCGTCCTGTTTGAGCAAAAACGCCGTCTCGGACAGGTTCATCTCGCGCGCGACCTGTTGCATCCAGATGTCGTCGCGCGCTTCGGGCAGCAGGCAAACCGCCGCCGGGTTGCCGCGAAACGGTTGGTCGGTGAAGGCGTCAACTTGATAGAACGCGATGGTCATCGTTGTTTCTTTCTTGCTCGTATTCGTGGCGGAGGATCGACATAATGATGAAGGATTCGAAGCGGTCGCCGGCTTTAATGCATTCGCGCAGCAGGCCCTCGGCGACAAAGCCGACGGATGTGTAGAGATGTTGCGCGCGCAGGTTGAAGTCTTTTACATCCAGCCAGAAGCGATGGGCGTCGGTTTCGGCGAAGACCCATTGTTGCGCCAGGAATACCGCCGCCCGCCCATAGCCCGCGCCCTTCTCGGTGATCACAATGCGCCGCAACTGGATGCTCTGGTTGGGGTCGGTCAGCCCCTGGAAAATCATATGGCCGACGCGGGCGCGGTCGGCGATGCGTTCGACGATGAAATGACGGAAGTCGGCGTCGCCCAGCGCGTTGACGTGCTCTTCCCGCGTCCATTGGCCGATAAACGCCCGATTGACGGGATCGCGCTCGGCGGCCAGCACGAAATCGAGATCGGCGAGCGTTGTCGGGCGCAGTTGAATCGGCGGCATCGGTTCGGCTTTCGCATTCATTGGCTTTTGTGTCCGGCCAGAGCCAGCGTCACGCCGAGCGCCACATACACGCTTCCGGCGAAGTAGCGTTGCCCGTAGGCCAGCGCGCGACCGCGTTTCAGCCACCCGCCGAGCGTTCCGGCAAGCAACGCGTAGATGCTATCGCTGGTCATCGCCACAAGGATGAACAGCAAGCCCAGCAGCACGATTTGCCCGCTCACCGGGCCGCGCGCCGGATCGACGAATTGCGGCAGGAAAGCGAAGAAGAATAACGCCGTCTTCGGGTTGAGCACGTTGACGACCACGCCGTCGGAGAAGATCCGCGCGAGGGGTTTGCGCTCAATGACAACCGGCTGATCGACCGCCGGGCGGGTGAGCAGCGTCCGCACGCCGAGATAGATCAGATACGCCGCGCCGGCGTATTTGAGTATGGAAAACGCCAGCGCCGATGACAGCAGCAGCGCCGAGACGCCCAGCGCAGCGGCGGCGATGTGAAACAGCGCGCCGGCGGCGATGCCCAGCGACGACACGATCCCGGCGAGCCGGCCTTGATCGATGCTCCGTGCAACGATGTACAACACCGCCGGGCCGGGGGTCGCCGCCAGAACGAGCGCAGCGATGACAAACACCCACAATAGCGACCACTCAACCATACCAAAGCCTCCTGCAAGAATGAATGGCGACGGGCGTCATCCGCCGGTCGGCGGGCGCCCTGCACTCTGCCTATGCTACACTGCTTGCGCGATTGGCGCAATAGCATAGCCGTTGGCATAATCGATAGACGATAACCGAAAATCCGATAGGGTCGCACCCGCCCGATCGGCGGCGACCGATGGCGGTTGAACTGTAGGGGCGACACAGCTTTCGCCCGATCGGTTGCACCCTTCTCACGCATAGCCCTTGTTTAGCTGCCAAACAATGCTACCCATGCCGCATGGCGCCCTGACCCTGAGCGCAGCGAAGGGGAAGGGTCTCGGCGTTGGGGGAATCGGAGATTCTTCGCTGCGCTCAGAATGACCCCATGCGCTCAGAATGACCCCATGCGCTCAGAATGACCCCATGCGCTCAGAATGACCCCATGCGCTCAGAATGACCCCATGATCCTCGACGATTGCGCCCGCCCGATCGGCGGCGGCCGGTGGCGGGTGAACTGTAGGGGCGAGACAGCTTTCGCCCGATCGGTTGCACCCTTCTCACGCATAGCCCTTGTTTAGCTGCCAAACAATGCTACCCATGCCGCATGGCGCCCTGACCCTGAGCG
>JANQID010000101.1 GCA_028282325.1 Chloroflexaceae bacterium
GTAGTGCCGCCTTCAGGCGGTTCCCTTCGCCGCCTGAAGGCGGCACTACGCAATCTTTACGACTGCGGTAGGATTGCTATATCCTTCGGCATTCAGCCAGTCATCTTTCAGCATCCCGTAGAGCGCAAGATCCTCCAACACATCCCACTTTTTGACGTGGCCCCTGCGGCAGCCTTCGTAGCGCATGCCGATCTTCTGCATCACACGTCCAGAAGCCGGATTTCGCAGCAGGTAGGCCGCATAAACCCGCACCAATCCCAATTCGGAAAATGCGAATGCAACGACCGCTCGCGCCGCTTCGGTGCAGAAGCCCTGGCTCCAGTACGGGACGCCGATCCAGTAGCCCATTTCCGCCTGATGGCCTTTGACTATTCCTACGAGTCCGATGGCGCCGACAAGCGTAGCGTCTGGCTTGCGCGTGATCGCAAGCTGGACGCCAGCGCCTTCGTCGAAAATCGCCTGGTGCGACGCGATCCAATGTTCGGCTATACCGTCCGCGTACGGATGCGGGATGCCGAGCGTGGTGTCAGCAATGGCGCGTTCGCCGGCGAGACGCTGCACATCGGGCGCGTCAGACGGCGCGAACGGTCGCAAGATGAGCCGTTCCGTCTCAAGGGTCGGTTGCTTTGGCATAGGCTTGTTCTCGGGGCGCATTGCTACGCCTTGACGTTCTCCAGATGCCTTCGCGCCAGCCGGCACAACTCATCGCCCAACTCTTCCTGGACGAAGTGCCCGGCATTGTCATAGGCATAAACTTCTGGATTGGTGAATAGCGACTTCCATCGCGCAAGCTCTATATCCCGGAACGCGATGTCCTTGTTGCCCCAGGCAATCAGCGCCGGTTTCTGCGCAATGGCCTCTCGTTGGTTCCAGAGCTGCGCCAGCCAGGGGCTCGAACCGATGATCTCGCGGGGAAACGTCCAGCAGCCTTTTCTGTCGTCAGGTCTGTTAAGCGGCGCAATGTAGTGCTGATGCACAGACGGGGAGATTCTGGCCCGGAACATCTGTTTCATCAGCACTTTCACGAAGAAGTTATAGCGCTTGATCAACATCCGGCCTATCGCGCCGCCCATAAAGCCGCTGAACATCTCATAGTGCATTACGCCTTTGACCGACCACATCCACGTGTTCGTGATAATGACCGACGCGATCTTGTCGGGATGCTTCACAGCGTATGACAACCCTATAGGGCCGCCCCAATCGCCAACAACCAGCGTGATTGAGGGCAGATCCAGGTGTTTCAGGAACTGTTCCAAGTTAGCGGCATGATGTTCCGGCAAATAGTCCCACGCGGTTGGCTTATCGGAAAACCCGAAGCCGATGTGATCCATCGCAATGCAGCGGTATTCGTTCGACAAACAGGTGATCAAGTGTCGGTACGTGTACGACCAGGCCGGATTCCCGTGAACCATCACGACGGCATGATCCGCCTCGCCTTCGTCAACGTAGTGCATACGACCCATCGGCAGTTCGAAGTAGCGTGATCGAAACGGGTATTCTTTTCTATCCAGCCATTTTTCCCAGGGTTCCACAGCTCTGCTCCTGAAGTTGGCGTCTATTCAACATGCTATCTGCCAGCGATCATACCATGTACTACACGTTCCGCCGGCAATTCAACTTGCCGTCCCTTGCAGCCATTCAACCGCATGATCCAGCTTTCCATCCATAAGTTGTGGCATGGGGATATATGGCTGATTTCTTTATTGGAATGCTGGCGCCTCAATTCGGCATTGCTTTTTCCGAAATCGTCGGCTTTGCAGAGATCCTATTCCCGCTCTGGTTGCTCATACGCGGGGTCGATACCAAACAATATTGGAGATACCGCATGCGGTCATTCTGAGCGCAGCGAAGAAGCTCGGATTCCCACAACGCCGAGACCCTTCCCCTTCGTTTCGCTCAGGGTCAGGGTGACATGCGGCATGGGTAGCATCCACGCTGCCTGCGGCTCCGTTCAGGGTGACATGCGGCATGGGTAGCATCCACGCTGCCTGCGGCTCCGTTCAGGGTGACATACAGCATACTCATCATCGTTTGGTAGATGCTGCAAAATGGCAAAAGCAGTTTGAAGCTTCTGGGGCTTGATGCGAATGACGAGTGATAGGTAAAGTGTGTGATCTAGGTATGCCGTTGCTCTCGGTCAATTGCATTGAACTCGATCAGGCGGATGGGGCGGATGTCCAAAAATAGCGGCGGGCGTGGCCGCGCTGCCAGAAAACTAACCCTATATCTTTGGCATCTACATTGCTCATACCTGGGATTTCCATCTTGCCAACTCCGCGTCCAGGCAAGGATATGCTATACTGGCGAGCATACCAATGGTCGCCGGAGCATAATAGTCAAGCGGTTGTAGCTTGCCACAACCTTGTGAGTCGATTTGTTGCTTAGGATATGGAGGTGCTATGTCCACACTGATCGAAGAGATTGTCGCGCGGGAAGTCCTTGATTCGCGCGGCAACCCCACAGTGGAGGTTGACGTTCGGCTGGAGAGCGGTGATATCGGGCGAGCGATCGTCCCCAGCGGCGCCTCGACGGGCGCACACGAGGCGTTGGAGTTGCGCGACGGCGACAAAGCTCGCTATGGCGGCAAGGGCGTGCTCAAAGCCGTCGAGAACATCAACAACGACGTTGCCGAGGCGCTTCTGGATATGGATGCCGCCGATCAGATCGCGATCGACAATGAGCTGATCGCGATCGACAGCACGCCGAACAAGAGCAAACTGGGCGCGAACGCGATCCTGGGCGTTTCGCTCGCTTGCGCCAAAGCCACGGCGATGGCGCTGGGCCTGCCGCTGTATCGCTATCTGGGCGGCGTGTATGGGCACGTATTGCCTGTGCCGATGATGAACATTCTCAACGGCGGCAAGCATGCCCAGAACAGCACCGACTTCCAGGAGTTTATGGTTATGCCCGCCGGAGCGTCGAGCTTCCGCGAGGCGTTGCGTTGGGGGAGCGAGATCTACCAGAGCCTCAAGAAGGTGCTGCACGACCGTGGTCAGGGCACCAACGTCGGTGATGAAGGCGGCTTCGCGCCGAGCTTGCCGACCAACGAGGCTGCCCTCGAAGTGATCGTCGAGGCGATCCAGCACGCTGGCTATACCGTCGGCGAGCAGATTTTGCTGGCGATGGATCCGGCTTGCACCGAGATTTATCAGGATGGCAAATATCATCTGGAGCGCGAAGGGCGCGTATTATCGAGCGCTGAGATGGTAGACTACTGGGCCGACATCGCCGCCCGCTATCCGCTGATCTCGCTGGAAGACGGACTGGCCGAGGATGACTGGGACGGCTGGGCGCTACTCCGTGAGCGCATCGGCGACCGCGTGCAGCTTGTGGGCGATGACCTGCTGGTGACTAACGTCGAGCGGCTCCAGCGTGCGATCGATGAGAAAGCCGCCAACAGCATCCTGATCAAGCTCAACCAGATCGGTTCGCTGACCGAGACGATGAACGCGATCCAGACCGCCCAGCGCGCTGGTTGGACGGCAGTCATCTCGCACCGCAGCGGCGAGTCCGAGGACGTGACCATCGCTGACCTGGTTGTGGCGACCAACGCCGGCCAGATCAAGACCGGCGCGCCGGCCCGCACGGATCGTGTGGCGAAGTACAACCAGTTGCTGCGCATCGAGGAGGAGTTGGATGCCACGGCAGTGTATGCTGGTATGAACGCCTACAATGTCAAACGGGCATAGCGCCTGCTAGCCGGAATGAGACAAAGCGACAGGGGAGCGAGGGCAATGCCTCCACTCCCCTGTCGTTTACCGCCGACTACGCGATCGCTTGATATTTACTGCGCCCACATCGGCCAGCGGTCCGCAACATTGTTGTTGGTCAACTGCGTTTGCTCGTTGCCATCGAGATTCATCGTATAGATCTCGAAGTCTCCGTCACGGTCGCTGGCGAAGGCCAGGATTTGCCCGTCCGCCGACCAGGTCGGCGCATCGTCATTGGCGTTGTTGATGGTCAAACGACGTTCGCCACCGCCGTCGGCGCTGTTGATGACGTAGATATCGTCGTTGCCCTCACGATTGGATGTAAACGCGATGTGCTCGCCGTCGGGTGACACGCGGCCAAACCGATCATCGCTGGCGTTGTCCGTCAATTGCCGCACGTTGCTCAACTGAGCAGCAACCCCATACGATGTGTCGTACTGATATGTGATCTCCGCTCGATACAGCTCGAAGTCGCCGCCGCAATTGCTCGCCCAGTATACGCTCCGGCCATCCGGCGACCAGCCCGGTGACTCATTGACGCAGCCGTTGCTTGTGAGCTGGGCCGGACTATTGCCGCTGGCAGTCATAATGAACACCTCCGGATTACCCATCCGATCGGAGATGAACAGGATCTTCGTTCCGTCCGGCGAGTATGCGGCGTTGTATTCGTTCGCCGCGCCGTTTGGCAACCAGCCCGGATATGGCCCGCCGATAGGCGGCGTGGCGCCGTCGCTGTAGGTGATACGACGAAGCGAGACGCCTTCTCCGCCGCCGTAGAGCGCGCCGGCGGCAAATTCATAGATCTGGCGATGTTCGCCGTCGCTTCGCCGGGAGTCGATCAGAATACGCGTCTGATCCGGTTGGAAACTGCGGCGATACGAATAGCCCACGCTCTCGGCATCGCTGTTGGTCAGGCGCACACTGCCCGTGGTTGCGTACATTGCCACTTCCCAATGGCTCGTGCCGAAGGCCTCGGTGGCGTAGACCAGCGGCGGGTTAGGATTCGACGTCGCCCAGGGTTGCCCCAGGTGCGGATAACGCCACTGGAAGTAGTGCTGGCCGACATTTCCCATCTCGACCTTGTAGCCCTCCGGATTGTCCGGCACATAGGTCAACACGCGCCGCTCAAACAGTTGCACCAGCACATCCTTCTCGACGCCGCCGATCTGGCTGCGCGTCCAGTAGGCGTCCGATACCGGATAGCCCATCGCGAAGAGCCAGTCTACGACAACGCCGGTGCGAACGCGACCGTCTTCATACACGCGCCCCTGAAGGTTCATAAAATCCCAGAACACGCGCGGGATGTTATGCCCGGTGACGGTGTTGTACTGCACAATCTCGGTCGCCTCAGTCGCCAGATCATCGCGTAAGCCGAGATTGCCACCGCGATCAATCGTCGTATTGATACGCTGACCGATCCGGTTCGGGTCGCGATAACCGTTATCGACCGTCGTCACGCCGGCGAATGCGCCATAGCCCGGCGCGTTCGGGTTTGCGCTGCGCGGATTGCCCGCGACCGGCACGTCAGCCGGCGAACGCTCATCAACATCATACGGGTTATCGCCAAGCTGCATCCGACCGCTTACCAACTCTTTGACCAGCAAACCGTTCGTCACACCCTGCTGCCAGCCGCTCCGATCTTCAGGGTGGTTGAGTTCCATACGCGCTTTGTCAAAATACTGCACGGTACGCAATCCCTGCTCGCCGTGCCGATAAAACTCGGCATAATCGAACCACGGTCCAGGGCCCCAATACCAACTGCGCTCGCTACGCACATCCACCGAATCGGTACGGTTCCAGACGGTTGCGAAACGTTCGTCGGTAAATTGTTGTCGCGCGCCGTCGAAAGGCGCGGCGTTGATTGGGGTGATTGAGCTGAAGGCCAATGCCGCTAGAGTCAAGCCTGAAGCGACAATGCCTGCGCTACGTTGAAGCCATCTCGATTTCATACTACCTGCCTCCTTGCCAACTTCTTCTGGAGCGGCGTCCGCTAACCGTGCAAATCACTCATCGCAACGATTTTTGCGAGGCTTATATGCCTTAGTGGTGAAGCAACGGCGTTGTTGGAGTTTTGCTCCAGAACTGCGTGTAACTTGCGATTTTAGTATAGGATGACGCAGCCTGGAATACAATGACATCAGGCTTGAGCACGTCTGAGCAAGGGCTGATTCGCGTTTCAGGTTGACGCCGGAACCAGACAGGAGTATAGTGTTTGACTATAGAAGTCACTCCTTCACATGGTTTGGATATTTCTATACTGTGAGACACAATGTGTGTTGCGTTTTCCGAGCTATATCAAGGCCTGCCGCTGATCCCCTGCGCTTGAATGTGCAGGGGTTTTTTGTATTTATGCCGGGTTGATCTCTAGTACGGCAACGAGGTTTGTGAGCTCGAACTCACCGCAGAGAGCGCAGAAAACGCAGAGGGTTAGAGAGTATTAAGCATCTCTGCTCCCTCTGCGGTAAAGAAGTCTTATTGTACTACTAGGCAGAATAACGCACCGCGACAGGCATGCGTTTTATTACGGCATCCTGATAATGCTTAACATTTGATCGTTACTTATTAGCTTCTTGACGAGAAAAGGAGGCTCACCCATGTCAATCGATTGGGATGATAAGTTTCGTCGCGAAGGGCTAACTTTCGACGATGTATTGTTAGTCCCTGCTGAATCGCAGATTCTGCCGCGCGATGTTGATGTGAGTACATGCCTGACCCGCAATATTCGTCTAAATATTCCGATTATCAGCGCGGCGATGGATACCGTCACCGAAACGCGCCTGGCCATTGCTCTGGCTCGCGAGGGCGGGATCGGCATCATTCACAAGAATATGACGATCGAACAGCAGGTCGATATGGTGCGCAAGGTGAAGCGCTCCGAAAGCGGCATGATCAATGACCCAATTACACTGCCACCGGATAAGAAGGTTGGTGATGCGCTGGATCTGATGGCCGAATATCGGATCAGCGGCGTGCCAATTACTACCGCAGAAGGCGAACTCGTTGGCATTCTTACGAACCGCGACCTGCGTTTCGAGACGAATCGTGATCGGCCCATCCGCGAGTTAATGACCAGCACGAACCTGGTGACAGTGCCCGAAGGCACGACGCTCGATCAGGCGAAAGAGATTCTGCATCGTCACCGGATCGAAAAGGTGCTGGTGGTTGACAGCAAGGGTAAGCTGAGCGGCTTGATCACGGTCAAGGACATCATGAAGCAGATCGAGTATCCCAACGCGTGCAAGGATGAGCAGGGCCGCCTGCGGGTCGGTGCGGCCATCGGCGCCGGCCCCGATGTACTGGATCGAGCGGCGGCGTTGACCAAAGCGGGCGCCGACGTTCTGGTCATCGATACGGCCCATGGTCATTCGCAGGGCGTGCTCGATGCCGTTACGCGCGTGCGCGAAGCATTTAACGATGCGCAGCTGATCGCAGGCAATGTTTCAACCGCCGCGGCGACGATCGCCTTGATCGAGCGTGGCGCGGACGCGATCAAGGTTGGGCAGGGGCCGGGATCGATCTGCACAACGCGCGTGGTCTCCGGCTCCGGTATGCCCCAGATCACGGCTGTCATCGATTGTGCCCGCGCCGCCGAGCGTTTCGGCGTGCCGATCATCGCCGACGGCGGCATTAAGTATAGCGGCGATATTCCCAAAGCTGTCGCGGCGGGGGCGCACAGTGTGATGATTGGCTCGTTGTTCGCCGGCGTCGAAGAAAGCCCCGGCGAGACGATCCTTTACGAGGGACGTTCGTACAAGAGCTATCGCGGCATGGGCAGCATCGGCGCTATGCAACGCGGTGGCAGCGAGCGCTACTTCCAGGAGCAAGATAGCAAGAAGATGGTGGCCGAAGGCATCGAAGGCCGAGTGCCCTATAAAGGCTTGCTCAGCGAGACGGTCTTTCAGCTCATCGGCGGGCTGCGGGCCGGTATGGGCTACGTCGGCGCGCGCAACATCGATGACGTGCGCCGCGACGCCAGATTCATCAAGATCACGATGGCGAGCCTGATCGAGAGTCACCCCCACGACGTAACGATTACCAAAGAGGCCCCGAACTACGAGCGGCGCTGAGCAAGCGCTTGCCTACTCCGGAGTGCGGGAGCACAGCTTCCGCACTTGTGACAATGTGGATGTCGATCGGATCGAACAGGTGCATAGCCAATTCTTTGCCGCTCAGCGCGCCTCGTCGTCGAGCGGGCTGCGCACCCCACGCCCGCCGCGGTTAAGCACGTGGGTGTAGATCATGGTTGTTTTCACGTCTTTATGCCCAAGCAGTTCCTGAATGGTGCGAATGTCGTAGCCTGCTTCGAGCAGGTGGGTCGCGAAACTATGGCGTAAGGTATGGCAGGTGACGCGCTTGGGGAAACCCAACTGCTGGGCCGCGCGCCGAACCACTTTTTGCAATCCACTTTCATGCATATGGTGACGGCGCACCACCCCGGTGCGGGGGTCAGACGAGCGCTTGTGGGCAGGGAAGACATATTGCCAGGGCCACTCCCGTTCGGCGTTGGGGAACTTGCGGGCCAGCGCATCGGGCAGCAACACCGCCCCATAGCCCTCTCGCAGATCTTCGGTATGGAGCGCCTGCACCGCAATGAGGTGCTGCTGGAGCGGGGCAATCAGGCTCGCGGGGAGCATCGTCCGTCGGTCTTTCTGACCTTTACCGTCACGTACGGTAATCTGCCGGTAATCGAAGTCCAGGTCTTTCACGCGCAGGCGCAGGCATTCCAGCAAGCGGAGGCCGCTCCCATACAAGAGTTGCGCCATCAGGCGGTGCGTCCCACTGATCGGGTCCAGGAGACGGCGCACTTCGTCGCGGCTTAAGACCGTGGGGAGGCGGTCTGGTTGCTTCGCGCGGACCGCCTTGATGGCAGCGTCCAGGGGCTGACGCAGCACCTCCGTATAGAGAAAGAGCAGCGCGCTGAGCGCCTGGTTCTGCGTTGATGCCGCTACGCGCTCGTGAATTGCCAGATAGGTCAGGTAGGCCTCGACCTCAGCCGCCCCCATCTCGTTGGGGTGGCGTTTATGGTGGAACAGAATGTACCGCTTGATCCAGGAAACATACGCTTCCTCGGTCCGTAGGGAATAGTGTTTCCGGCGCACGGCCTGGCGGACCTGATCGAGCAACCGGGGCGGGGATGCGTCCATGGCGATAGCTGCTCCTCCCCGCAACAACATGCAGATTCTTGACCATACATATGTTGCTTGTTATACTGATAGACAGCAAACGTGTCTGTCTATTTATACCGTTGGGGGTGTATAGATGGATATGCAGCGGCCTAAAACGATGCGCAATAGGCGGATACAGTCGGCCTACTTCATGTTAGGCGTAGAGTAATCAACTACATACATTTTGGAACAGGAGAGACGATGGCTTCTGAAACACTTATAAGCAAAGTTGTAGTAACTCCAGATAACGCAGATGCAAGTTATTCCGGGGCGAAAGCCAATCAATTAAGAACTTATCTTCAAGAGAATTTAGGCAATCAATCAAAGATTTTGACAGGAACAGAGTATATCTCACCAAGAACAGAACCAGAAGGTGCATCTACCCTTGGATTAAATGAAATTATTTTACTATTTGGGAGTGGTGCAGGCTTAGCTATTTTGCAGCAAGTCATCTCACTGCTTGTGGAGTGGCTAAAAGCACAGAAACAATCCAGTGTTACAATAGAAGTGGATGCAATCAAAATAACCGTGTCTGGAAAATCGCAACCTGATAAACTTGCAATTGATCTATTTAACGAAATTGATTCTCTAAAGAAGAAACAAAGCATAATTCGCCCATAGGTGTAAACTTCGTAATGGAAGACAAAATACCAATAATGCCTCCTCAGGACTACGGGCTTGCGTTATTGCAAGAAAGCCTCCTGGATAACTCCGCCGAGAAAAAGCGAGCGTTCTTAGAGGCAAAAGTTGAACCATACTTGAGCCAGTTTAATGCACACTCGATTTCTGAGATTGAATTCATCCAGTCTTTGGTGGGAGCAGTTTATGATGTTTTATTGGAGAAAGGAGCTAACTTTAGTAAAGATTCTGTAGGGTTAGCTGGTATAACAGAACAAAATATCACAGGCAATTGTGTTCTGTTCAACTTTGCATTAAAGCTTTTACTTGAAAACTACAGCTTCATTTCGCATTATTGGGGGTTGTTGGTTCTAAGAGATATGTTCTCCCGATATGTCCACCACTTTGCGACTCTAATAGAGTTATCTGATGGGGAATTTTACATTTTAGACCCAGTTTACAAAGCACACACAAAGAAACTGTCATTGGGGCGAGTAGAAACTGGAAAAATAATCTGGTTCGATACTGAGCTTGAAACTCATCAAGCCATTATGGTTTATCCTTTTAAGCGTCTTGTTCTATCCCAACAGAATTTCTGGACAGGGGTAAATCTTTATAAAGAACGGAATTACGATGCTGCTGACAAAGCTTTTTGTTTTGCTATGTCTATGATGGGCGAACAAGCAGGAATGTTACAAACCGTTTTTTCCTCCAATCTTATGGATGAAATGGGCAGGTATGGAAAAATCAATCCAGAATATACTTTTAGTGTTGGTCTGGTTAGGTATAAGAAAAATAGAATAGAAGAAGCGGTGATGCACTTCAGATTTGCCCAATCAATGCTTCCAGATAATCCAGATTATTCTTATTATTCTGCCCTTGCCTATGAAGATTTGGGTAAATTAAAAGAAGCAATACAGTTCTATAAACAATTTCTTGCATTGGCAGATATGGGTCACTACGGTGCAGTTGATGTTTTTGAAAAGGTAAAATCTATTGAGGTAGAATTGCAATCAAAGCGATTGCTAGATGATAATGCCACAGAATATGTTCCAGAAAATTTGCAAAGTATGCAAGGTGTTGAGGAATTGTATTTCGACTTTATATCTATAGTTGCAGATTATGCGCCCGTTCCGCCAGTTACAAACAAAATGCCTTTAGACACTCATTTGGCTGATGATCTATATTTTTCTCGTATGGATCGTGTTATGCTTTGCCTTGACTTGATTGAGACATATCAACTAGAAAATGAGAGGTTCGAAGATTGGACGTTTGAGGATGTTTATGATGATACTTATTATGTTGGCGAAATATTCGAAGCACTAATTGTATTTCTCTTAGAGAGAATAAAAAAACTTAGAACTAAGCCAGTGTCAACTCAAGAGTTCATAAGCTCTGTCCAAGAACAAACAAAAAATAGATCGTAAGATAGATAGACATTCGTGGTAAATTCCGCCCAACAAAGCCATACACCCGACCGCTTTTCCGCAGAGTGGAGCGTAGCGGAACGGCGCGGAAAAGCGGCGGGTGATGGCAGGCGTTAGCCATCTTCCTCGTCATAAACCACTGTTCGGCTGATACTTTTCCCTTTGAAGCCATACAGCTGGATGACGTTTTTTCTTGACAATTTTGCGTACATGCGGAGGGTACATGACGTGGCAGAATATTTATCAGAAATTAGAAAGAGGCATAACAGACGACGACCCCGAATGAAAGGACGTGTATGCAGATACAATTTTTAGGCACATCAGCCTCACCAGCCATGCCACTCCCGTTTTGTCAGTGTGAGGTCTGTACTGTTGCGCGGCACAGGGGCGGGAAGAATTTGCGACGTCGTTCTTCACTGCTGCTCAATCAGGAGGTGCTTCTTGATCTGGGCCCAGATATTGTGACGGCCTCCTATGCCTACAATATCCCGTTAACCGGGATCACAGTGTGTTTACAGACCCATCCGCATGAAGATCATTTTGATCCGGAACTGATCATCTCACGCCATCCGGAGTACGGTTCTCAGCAGATGACACCGCTGCTCCTGGGAGGGTCGCAAAAGACGTTATCAATGCTGGATGTGCTCATTCAGCGGCGATGTGCCTATGGGAGTCTCTTTACGCCCCAGACCCAGCAGGCATTGCAGCTTGAGGTCGTGAAAATTTCCCCATATAGCCCGATCACCCTTGGACCGTATCACATTATTGGCTACCCGGCGAATCATGCGACCGAGCATGACGCCCTGCTGTATTCTATCACCGACAACAATGCGGCGCTGTTCTATGGCACGGATACTGCTGCGATTGTTGAGGACGTCTGGCATGATCTGAAAGCCCGAAACATGCGCTATGATCTTGTGGTGCTGGATCATACCTATGGGATTGGCTATCCCACATCTGATCATTTAGCCACAGACGAATTCATCCGCCATGCTCACCGATTCGCCCAAGATCACTTGAAAGACACAGGCCGCATTTACGCGACACATTTATCACATGAGGGCATACGTGAGCATACCGCGTTACAGGAATATGCGAGTCATTACGGCTATCATATTGCCTACGATGGGTTGCAGGTGACGATATGAGAGTCGGCGCGGAATGTTGGACAAGATATGGAAGAATGTGCACATCGAAAGGAGTTCACACAAAGCATATGACAATCATGGCATGATGAACTGGTATTCTCTAAGAGGAGTAATGAAACTGATTGCAAAGATTGCTTTTAGAGCTTGTGCATTTTGGGCGTTAGAGGAATAGGATAATGAAAATAAGTAAGGCAAAAAAATCCGACATTGAAGCGATCATATCCGTTGATCACGTGGCTGCACACGATGAGAGCCGCAGGCGGCATATTTGCGAGTGGGTATCAGGAGACAGTACTATTGTAGCCGTAGTTGATGATGCTGTGGTTGGGTATGCCGTACTCGAGTACACCTTTTTCTCGCAGGGGTTCATCTCCATGTTGATAGTTGCAGAGGCGAGTCGGCGCAAGGGAGTGGGTACTGCTCTAGTATCGCATCTGGAAGAGATATGTAAGACAGAAAAGTTGTTTACGTCAACCAATGAATCCAATGAACCAATGCAAGCACTCATGCAAAGCATGTCATATGAACCAAGTGGTGTTGTACATAATTTGGATGACGGAGATCCCGAACTGTTCTATTTCAAGAAGCTCAAAGGGAACCGCTAACAAAACGCTCAAGAGGGACCGGGCTACCTGCGCGGTTTTCTCAAAGGCATGTGGTTTACCGAAGTTAATACTGTTTCCCAAGGTTCCGGGTTATAATCGCCCGGCCCCTTAGCTCAACGTTCGGCTATAGTAGGAGGTGAATGTGTTTCTTTCACATAATGGAAAAAATCCACAGGTTCATTCATCAGCCTATGTTGCTCCAACGGCAACACTTTGTGGTGATATTTCGATTGGTCCGGATTGTAGGGTAATGCATGGAGCTTCAATTATTGCAGAGGGTGGCAAAATAACTATTGGTGAGCAATGTATTATTTTAGAAAATGCTGTTGTAAGGAGCAATACTGATCATTCAGTGTCCATCGGAAATTATTGCTTAATTGGTCCTAATGCTCATGTGGTTGGATGCACTGTCGAAGATGAAGTTTTTATTGCAACTGGTGCAGCAATATTTCATGGCGCTCGTTTGGGAAAAGGTTCTCAAATTCGAATAAATGCAGTTGTTCACATAAAGTCGTACCTCGAACCCGAAGTTGTGGTGCCAATTGGATGGATTGCCGTTGGGAATCCGGCTAAGTTATTTTCGCCAGACATGCATGAAGAGATATGGGAAATCCAGAAACCACTAAATTTTCCACTGACAGTCTATGGTTTCGATAGACCGGAAGCATCAATGAAAAAGATTACTCAACGGTTATCTGGCAATCTTGGTTCGCACTTTGATGACTCTATGATTACAGAACGATAAAGCCGAACAACGGCTTTGAGAGGGACGCGCCAAAACCGCGCGCAGCTCACGCGGACGTTATGCGGAGCGTAGCTCCGCATAATGCGCGGATAAGCACGCTTCATCGCTTGTATGCTCCGCTGCGCTCCGCATAACAAGCGGATGAATCGGACCGCCTGCGGCGGCAGCTTATCCGCGCATTGGGCGCCCAAGGAAAATCAATGAAGGTATCGTATCATTCACCAAAGA
>JANQID010000019.1 GCA_028282325.1 Chloroflexaceae bacterium
GGTGGACGAAGAGTTCTCGACGTTGCTGCGCCAGGCGCAGGGCACGATCGATGTCGAAGCCCGCCGCGCAATTATGGCCGACCTGCAACGCATCCAGCAAGAGCGGGGATCGATTGGCATCGCCGTCTGGCAGCGGGTCTGGGAGCTGTTTAACCCGGCCTTCCAAAATGTCATCGCGCATCCCAATCTGTACACGCTGTGGCCGGAGATTTGGTACGATCCCGACAAGGATCCGCACAAAGCCTAGTCGGGATGTGTTTGCGGTAAACAACGGTTCGAGGCGTAAGTTGTCGCCGTATGACTTACGCCTCAAATCGGCGAAAGCGCGCCATTTGTCGCTATGCCGTTCTGTCAGGTGCGTTTTCAGTTTGAGGGGAGTTCTCTATGACCAAATTTTTGATTCGCCGCATTATATTTCTGGTTGGCACCCTTTTTGCCGTCTCCATCGCCGTCTTCGCGATTTCGGAGCTAGCGCCGGGTGACATCGCGGTGAATGTGTTGGGCAATACGATTACGCCTGACCAGCGCACATCATTTAATGCGCAGAACGGCCTTGACCAGCCCGTAGTCACGCGCTATGTTCGCTGGATGTTCGGCAGCGATTGGCAAGCTTCCGCACTCATCGGCAATTCCCTGACAAAGGTGTATGACGCCGATGAGAATCGCACCAAGTGGTGGGCGGTCGCTGAAGATAACGTGGTGTTCTATAACAAAACGCCGGATGGCGAGACGATGTACCGCGTCGAGCGCACGATCCAGCCTGATGGCAAGCTTGGCGAGTCGCGCGAGATCGAGCTTGGCGATGATGTATGGACTGTGAATGACGCCGGCGATAAGATATTCTGGGGCGTTGACGAAGATGGTCGAGCAGCAATGTGGGTCAGGGGCGCTGCACAAGAAGAGCAACGCCTGACCAAAGCCGGCTGGATCAGCATCGCCGGCGCTCCCTCGGCCTACATCCCGTTACAGTCGGGGCTGATTCGCGGTGATCCAGGCGTGTCGTTCATTACCCGTTCGCCGGTGATCGAGACGCTATGGCCGCGTCTGAAGAATACGCTGTTGCTTGCAGGGATCGCCTTTGCCTTTATTATGCCGCTTGCGTTGCTCTTCGGCATCATCGCGGGACTGAATGAAGGACGAGGGTTGGATCGCTTTCTCTCAATCACTAGCCTGGTGGCCACAGCAACGCCGGAATTCGCCAGCGGCGTCTTCTTAATCGTTATCTTCGCCGTCTGGCTCGGTCTGTTCCCCGGCGCGGTCGTGATACCGCCCGGCACATCGATTTTTGATCGTCCGGAGATGCTTGTGCTGCCGGTGATGACTCTGACCTTGATCGAGCTTGGCTATGTCTTGCGCGTCACCCGCGCGAGTATGATCGAAGTGATGCGCGCGAACTACATCCGAACCGCTGTGCTCAAAGGGTTGCCCTATTTCCGGATCGTTTTTCGGCATGCCCTGCGCAATGCACTGCTGGCGCCGATCACCGTGATTATGCTGCACGTCAACTGGCTGGTCGGCGGCATTGTGGTGGTCGAGACATTGTTCGGCTTTCCCGGCCTGGGCAGCTACGTGCTCACGTCGGCGCTCAATACCGACATCTTCGCGTTAGAGGCAGCCACGATGGTGCTGGTCATCATTGCGGTGTTGACCCAACTGTTGGCCGATATTATTTATGTGTATCTGAATCCGCGCATTCGTTACACTTAATGCCGGAGCTTGTGTATGACTACTGCTGAAACTACTGCGGGCGCCACCCTTCCAGCCCCGGCAGCGTCAGAGCCATCGCGCTGGAAAAAGATCAAGGAAGGCTTGAGCTTCTTCAGCCGATCCAAGGTTGCGCTGGCCGGTTTGATTCTGGTCGGTTTCTGGGTGCTCATCGCGCTCTTTGCGGATAACTGCCTGATCACGCCACGCTGTTACGTCGGTATGGTCCAGGGCGACGATATTACCCAATGGGCGACCTCGGAGGAATATCAGTCCTGGCTGTCGCGCTATTCACCGGTTGAGCAATTTCGCGGTCGCAACCGCGAGGGGCCGTCGGCGGATCACTGGCTGGGTACGGACACGCGCGGTCGCGACATCTGGGCGCGCCTGGCGCATGGGTCGCGCTCCATTCTCACGCTCGCGCCGATCTCGGTGATTGTCGCGCTGATCGTCGGCGGAACGCTTGGCCTCGCCGCCGGGTATTTCGGAGGATTGATCGATGAAGTTATGATGCGTATTCTCGACGCGATCATATCTTTTCCCCAGATCCTCCTCTACCTTGTTATCATCGCCGCCCTTGGCGCATCGGCGACGAACGTGGTGCTGGCGATTACGATCGCGGGCGCGCCGGGCATCGCACGTCTGGTGCGCGGGCTAGCGCTCGACATCAAAACCCGCGACTACATCGCCGCTGCGCAGACCCGCGGCGAAAGCCCCTGGTACATCATGTTCGTCGAGATTTTGCCCAATGCGCGCGGGCCGATCATCATCGACTCGATGCTGCGTATGGGCTATGCCGTGTTCTCGATCGGAACGCTGGGATTCCTGGGCCTGGGTTTGCCGCCACCCTCGCCGGACTGGGGAAGCATCGTCCAGGCCGGTCGTTCGGCGATTCAGGCCGGTCGTCCCTGGGAAGCGTTGTGGGGTTCGATTGCCATCGCAATGGTCGTTGTCGGCCTCAATCTGATCGCCGATGGACTGGCCGAAGAATCGCAACGCTATCGTTAGCATTCGGATGTTGAGTTTTGGGTTTAGGAATCCGGCGCCGTTGTGATTGCAATCACACCATCAGAGCAGAAACCCAGAACTTAGCACCCGACATATTTGGCCCAAAACAACGCTATAAAGGCAGATCGTATGAATAGAGAGCTTGAGAAGCAACAACAGCCTGTGGTAACAGTTGAAGACCTGGGCATTGCCTACGAAACGCGGGCGGGCGATATCCATGCCGTGCGCGATGTGTCATTCGAAATTTACCGCGGCGAAACGCTCGGCATTGTCGGAGAGTCGGGATGCGGCAAGAGCACCGTTGCTTTCGGGATGGTCAATTATCTGGGCCGTAACGGCAAGATCGCGAAAGGCAACATCTATTTTCAAGGCCAATCGCTGGTTGGGCGCACCCCTGAAGAACTGCGTACGCTGCGCGGCGATCAAATCGCTATGGTCTATCAAGACCCAATGACTTCGCTCAACCCGGTGCTGCGCATCGGTGCCCAGATGATGGAAGTGTTGACAGTCCATCGCGGCGTCTCCAAGGAGGAAGCCCGCGAGCGCTGCATCGAGATGCTTGGCAAAGTCAATATGCCTGACCCCGACCGGGTGATGGAACGCTATCCGCATCAGATATCGGGCGGTCAGCAGCAGCGCGTCATTATTGCGACGGCGATGCTCAATAACCCGGCGTTGTTGATTATGGACGAGCCGACGACAGCGCTTGACGTTACGGTTGAAGCAGCCGTGCTTGACCTGGTGGATAACCTGCGGCGGGAGTTTGATACCGCGATTATGTTTATCAGCCACAACCTGGGCGTGGTAGCGCGCGTCTGCGATCGGGTCGCGGTGATGTATGCAGGCGAAGTTGTCGAACTGGCTCCGGTCAGGGACATTTTCGCCAATCCGCAACATCCCTACACCCAGGGGCTAATCCGGTGCGTGCCGAAAATCGGGCGCAGCAAATCGAGCAGCGTGCTCTATCCGATTCGCGGGCGGGTTCCTTCGCCCAAAAATTTGCCCCCGGGCTGCGTATTCGAGCCGCGTTGCGACTATGCCCGCGAGGCATGCCGCACGCAGAAGATTACGTTTCGACCGATCGAGCAGAATCACTCGGTGCGCTGTCTTTTCGCTGAAGAGATCGATCCGGCGGCATGGACGCCATCCGAAGACCTGATGCCGCAAACGCTTCAGGCGATACCGGCTGAGGAGCGTGAGCCAATTCTGCAAGTTGATAGCCTCAAGACCTACTACAAGCACGCCAGTTCATCACCATTGAGTCTAATCGGTCTGGGCCCCAAAGAGTACGTCAAAGCAGTTGATGATGTGTCTTTCACGGCAATGAAAAGCCTGACGCTCGGCGTCGTCGGCGAGTCGGGATGCGGCAAGAGCACGCTGATCAAAACGATCATCGGGTTGGAAGATGTGACCGGCGGCAAGGTCGATTTTATGGGATTTGATCTTAAAGGCAGCGTCAACACCCGTGATATGTCAACCATCCGCGAGCTGCAAATGGTCTTTCAGAACCCCAACGCCACGATGAACCCCAGCTATTCGGTTGGCAATCAGTTGGAACGCCCATTGCGGCGCTTCAAAGTCGTGCCGAAAAATCAGATCCGCAGCGAAGTTATCAGGCTGCTGCGGGCGGTCAAGCTCGACGAATACTATTACAACCGCTTGCCCAACCAGTTGAGCGGCGGTGAGAAGCAGCGCATCGGCATCGCCCGCGCATTTGCCGGACGCCCTGATCTGGTGCTGTGCGATGAGCCGGTTTCGGCGTTGGATGTGTCGGTGCAGGCGGCTGTGCTCAACCTGTTGTCCGAAATCCAGCAGGAATACGGCACCACAATGATGTTCATCGCGCACGACTTGAGTGTGGTCCGATTCTTTTCCGATTACATCGCCGTGATGTACCTCGGCAAGATCGTCGAGATCGGCCCGGCGGAAGCGATCTATGCGCCGCCGTACCACCCCTATACGGAGTCGCTGCTGGCGGCGGTGCCGATTCCCGACCCGACGATTCAGCAAGAGCACGTCCGACTTTCGGGAAATGTGCCCAGCCCGCTCAATCCGCCCAGCGGATGTCGTTTCCATACGCGCTGTCCGCGTCGACACCTGCTTCCCAATGATGGTAAGATATGCGAAACAGAAGAACCGCCTTTGCGTGATGCCGGCGATTATCACCAGATTTACTGCCACATCCCGCTAGAGCAGCTTCGTGAGTTCGAACCGGTTTTTGAAGTTCCAGCCGAGGGTCGTTAACCAACCCCAGGAGAGTACTCATGTTGGTCAGAGACTATATGCTCAAGCATCCAATAATGATCGAGCCTCACAAGCGTTTGCCTGAAGCGCAGAAATTGATGGTTGAGAATAATATCTACTATCTCCCTGTCGTTGGCGATGGCAAACGATTGCTCGGGATGATCACACCGCCGCGCCTGGCGATTCCGCCCGAACGGTTGGCTAGCCTGGACGTGTGGGAGATCACCCGCTACCTCTCTGGCTTAACCGTCGAGAAGGTGATGCTGAAGAGTGCGGAGCTGTTCACCATTGGCCCCAATGCAACTCTGGAAGAGGCGGCGGAGTGTATGATTCGCAATAAAACCGGTGGCCTTCCGGTCATCGAGAATAACGTGGTGATCGGGTTGATTACCGACGGTGATCTACTGATCGAGTTACGCGATGTGCTCGGCGCCTTCGAGCCGGGGTGGCGCATTACTGTGCGTGTGCCGAGTAGCCGCGATGAGTTGCTGCTGCTGACGCGCACTATCGCCGACAACGGCTGGGTGATTATGGCACTGGGCAATGTGCGCGCGCCCAAGCAACCCGACCACTGGGATATCGTACTGAAAGTCTGGGGCTGCACCCGCGACGAACTTATGAAGGCGATCACGAATCTGGAGGGGCACGAGGTCCGTGATGTGCGGGAAACGCTGGCCTATTCATACGTAAACGCAGCAACATGAAACTTGAAGTTATTGGGCCTGCCAGTTTGCCGCTAGGGATTGTCCCGGTTGAACATGAAGGGCGCGTTGTGCCATGTCTGGCGGGGGTGACATTGCAGCACCCCCCCATTCACATTATTGCCGAGCGCCATCAAGAGTTGCTGATTACCGGCGCCCGGGCTGATCGCGCCTATGAGCACGCCGCAGCCTTTGTGAACTATCATCACACGTCGATGCGCGCCGAGTTGCAGATCGAGTTGGCAATCCCCAGTTTCATGGGATTGGGTTCGGATGCGCTGCTCGGCCTCTGTGTCGCTCAATCGCTGGCATGGTCCAACAATCTGCCGCTGGACGATACTCTAGCGCTGGCCCGCGCGATAGGATTGGACGCCGAGTATGCCCTTGAGATCTGGGGCTTTGATCAGGGCGGGTTGTTGCTCGTTGATGCCGATGCGATAGCAAGAGGAACACTCCCGCCCATCTTGCGTCGCCAAACGATTGAGCATCCCGATAAGAAAGCCTGGGTCTTCGTAATGGTCTTTCCTCGTGTTCCGCCGGAGACGCCGAAAACGTTCGAACGTGATCACCTGCGCGCCCTTCTCGATTCACGCACGCATCTGGATCGGGACGCATTGCCGGCGGGCCGGGCGTTCTGGTCGGCAGCGGAGAACGACAACCTCCCGGCATTTGCCGAGGCGCTCCGCGAGTTGCAGCAGATCAATCAGCATATCTTCAAGCGAGCCGGCGTCCAACCGGAAACAACGACGATAGATCGGCAGACCTTTGACATTATGCGCGATCACGGCGCGCTGGTCTGGGGAAAAAGTGCCGCGGGCATGGCCTGCTACGCGCTCATTGAGGGGGCGCGCGCCAGCATCGATCTGCGCACCCGGCTCCGCGCCGATCTTGGTCCGTTTGGCGGCGCAGTGATGGCCGCCATTGCCAGCAATACGGGCGCCCGCTCTATCGTCAAGGAAGCGCCTTGAGCGATCCGGCGCCGGAACGCCGCCCCCCGAAACATCGCCGTAGCTTTGGTTGACATCTGAACGGCGAACGACTGGCGGTTGAACGTCCGCATCCTCTTGAGCGTTCAACCGCCAAAAATGTCATCTTATTTCATCTTTATGGTATTCCGCATTCATTTCTCCTTGCGCCGTACACTGCGTCATCTACCGCCGGACGTTTCTGCGCCGGGCTTATTGTCACTTCCGCAACTTTACGGTATTATGAGTGCGACAAAGTTAAAACCAGCGAACATTAACAAATAAAGATCGGCGGGCTGTTGACGACATGCCGCATGGTGACGTTGCCTTCGAGGTCATCGATGATGAGCGATCATAAATGAAAGGAGGCTCCGCTCAAGAGTATGGTAACGGTATGGAAAACGAAATTGAACTGTAGACTTGAAGAAATGAGTCTTACATTATCTGTGGAGTTAGAAAAGTATGAGTCATCCAGTCACTATGCACAGCGGGCTGCGATGGATACGCGCCGATTTGCATATCCATACGCCTGCGTCTGAAGATTATGCGGAACCGGGTATCAGTTATCTGGAAATATTACAGGCAGCCGAGCGACGTAATCTGGAAATCATCGCCTTTACAGACCATAATACTGTTCACGGATATGAGCAATTTCAGCGTGAGATCGAATTTTTGCACACACTCGAAACAGCAGAACGGTTAACCGCGGAAGAACAAGAGCGTCTGAACGAATATCGCCGTTTGCTGGCAAAAATCACTGTTCTCCCGGGGTTTGAGTTTACTTCACACTTTGGCGCTCATATTCTTGGTATTTTCTCACCCAATCAACCGCTCAGTTTGATCGAAGCAACATTGTTGCAGCTAGGCGTTCCGCCGGAGAACTTGAAACAAGGCATCTGCGGCATTGCCAATACCCGCTATGTCACCGAAACGTACGAGGCCATTGCTCGCGCTGGCGGTCTGGTGATCGCAGCGCATGCTAATGGGCCGAATGGCGTCATCACCGAGACGCTGCGTATGGGAACGAGCGGGCAAGCCCGCATCGCCGCAACGCAGAGTCCCTATCTTCATGCCCTGGAGTTCGTGAATTTCTACACCGATCACGAAAAGTTTACCTCTCCGGGCTTTTACAACGGCAAGACCGATCATTATGACCGTCGGATGTTTTGCATCCAGGGCAGCGATGCGCATCGCCTGTATCCGGTTACTGAAAACGATGGGCAGACATGGCATCGCCACGGCATCGGTGATCGCTACATCGACCTGTTGCTGCCTGACAATAGCTTTGAAGCCTTGCGCGACCTTTTTGCCAGCGAGGATTTTGATCGCGTGCGTGTGCCGAAACGTGATCAGAAGCAGTGGGAGATTGACGCACTGCGTCTAGGTGCAACTTCGGAGCGGCAGGTGTTGTGCAATATCGGCGAGAACGCAACAGCCGCCGATCTCTGGCGCGAGGTCGCCGCACTGGCTAACGGCGGCGGCGGCGTATTGATCATCGGCAGCGAGCCGGGCGGCCAGGTTACAGGCGTCACGCAACCCGACCAGGTATGTGAGTCTCTGCGCCTGGGAGTGAGCGAGCACCTTGATCCGCAACCCTACCTGTCGCTCGAATTAATGCGCTACGAAGATCAGGATGTTGTGCGCGTCGAGGTCAAGGCGTCTGATCTGCCACCGTATATTTCCAGCGACGGCGTGATCTACGTGCGCCGCGATGGTGAAACCCAGCCAGCAAATCGGGGCGAGATTATGCAATTGTGCCGCCGAGCGCTGGTAGAAGGCGAAGCATCGCCGCTCGATAATGGCCAGGAGCTTGAAATGCCGCGCAGCGGCGTGGAAATTGTCGATGCGCAACGCCGCAACGGCGCCTGGTTCTACGAAGTGCGTGATCTGCGCACAACCCCCGGCGTCACGCGTGATCGCGCGCAAGGACTGTGGGCCTACGCGATCGGGCGTCACGAAGATCTGCGCGAAGGACGGATCGATTTGCACAGTCAGGTGCGCTGGCGGGGGCGGCTGGGGCTGTGGCGCGTCTATCGCCAAGGCAACCGCACCAAATATGATCTCGTTCACCGCGATGTCAACGGCGTTATCGACCACATTTTCTATGGCGTCTCAGACTGGGGGCTGAACGAAAACTGGTTCGAGCTGATGAATGGGCGCGAACCAGAAACGATAGAGCATGAGCCTGAAGAGTTTGCAAACGGCGAGGCGACGCCGCTTAATGAAACCGAGTATGCTCCTGCATTGGAGGATCTCGAAGAACCCTGGAGCGACCGTCAGTATCGCTGGCGGGGTCGCGGCGGATTATGGCGCATCTATGTTGATGAGCAGAGGAGTGTGCGTTTCGATCTGGCAATGAAAGACAAGGAAGGCGGCGGGCATCAGGAGTATCGCGGCATCTCGCAGGATAAGCTCACCGACGCCTGGCTCAGTCTGATTCGGGTGCAGCGACCGCGAACCGGCATCGAGGTTGTCAGCGCCGACGCCAACGGCAGTGGGGATCAGATCTTTGTCTTCCGCAATCTGCGCACCGGCGATGTTAGCGGCATCCCCTGGCGTCTACAAGATATCGAGCCTGGAACGGTACGCGAATATGCCGCGCGTATGCATTTGCAGGATGTGCCGCTTGATGAGGACATCGTGCGCTGGTGGGGCAACATCGGCTATTTGCGTCCAATGCGCAGTCAGGTCGATCTAGTCTATCGAGACGAAACCGGCGTTGATCATTTCTACTATGCCGCCCGCCGCGAAGAGCTCGATAATGAATGGCGCGAATTGCTGGAGCTGTACGGGGAAGTGTAGGAAATACAGACTCTGCTTGGCAGAGAGATGAGCCGCGATCTCCGACTCACTCCTTAAATATACCCAGTTCGGTTAAAGAAAAGACCTGACAGGTTTTGGAAACCTGTCAGGTCTTTATGTTATACCAGCAAGCTCATCGGCGTCTCAAGCAGGCGCTTGAACTCTTGCAAATAGCGCGCCGCCGTGGCGCCGTCAACCACGCGATGATCGGCGCTGATCGTCGCAAACATCATCTCGCCGACGACGATCTCTCCATCACGGACAACCGGTATCTCGCGCACGGCGCCGATGGCAAGCGAACCGGCTTGCGGCGGCGTGATGATCGAAACGAATTCGACCACGTCGAACATGCCCAGATTCGAGACCTGGAGCGTCGCGCCTTCCAACTCATTTTGCTTTAACTTCCCCCCTCTGGCCCGCCCGACAAGATCGCTAATCTCGGCGGCAATGGTTCCGAGGCTCTTTTCGGCGGCATCGTTGACGACCGGCGCGACCAGACCATCGTCGATAGCCATAGCCACTCCAATGTTGACCCGCCCGTGGCGTATCACGCCCGGCTGGCCGTCTGCCGTCGTCGCATAGCTGCTGTTGAGCGCCGGAACGGCGCGCAGCGCTTTCGCCGCCGCCTTGACCGCCAGATCATTGATCGAAACCTTGACCGGGGCTGCGCCGCTTGCATTGATCTGCCGACGCAGGCGCAGGGTCTCGGACATATCGATCTCGACCGTGATGTAGATGTGCGGCGTTCCAGGTTTCGCTGCGCTCATCGTGCGGGCAATGGCCCTGCGCATCCGGCTGACCGTCTCGACTTCGCCCGCCGGAGCGACGGGCGCGGGTGGCGAAGCGACAGGCGCAACAGCGGACGCGGGAGATGATGGGACGATAGGCGCAGCCGGCGCGGCGACCGGCGGCTGCGCGGGTGTGGGCTTCGGAGCGCCGCCGGTTTGGCGTGACCGGTAGAATGCCTCGACATCATCCTTGAGAATCCGTCCGCCGGGGCCAGCACCCGTTACCTGATGCAGATCGATGCCGTACTCTTCCGCAAGACGCCGGGCCAACGGAGACGCCTTGACGCGATCGCTGCTCGCCTGGCCATTGGCGCCGCCGGCAGCAACCACTGCGGTCGGCGCTGTGCTGACTGCGGGCGTGCTTACTCCTGCGAGTACGGCTTCAACGGGCTGTTTTTCAGACGCTAACGAGGGAGCGGGCGCGCTCGCCGGCTCGTCTTCGGTCATACTGTCGCCGATCAGGGCGATCACCTCGCCGATGGGGACTACCTGACCTTCGGAGATAAGAATCTTTTGGAGAACGCCCTTATCGAACGACTCCAATTCCATCGTGGCTTTATCTGTTTCAATCTCGCACAAGATATCGCCGACCTCTATCTGATCGCCCGGTTGCTTCAGCCAGCGTCCGACCGAACCTTCCGACATTGTATCGCTCAACCGGGGCATCGTTATTTCAGCCATGCGCTTTACTCCTCGCCCTTACATAACCCGGCGTTTTCCCTGCAATGACTTGCGGATAGCATAGAGCAGACTATGCGCGCTGGGTTTCGAGACCTGCGAAAGATGATTGGCGTACGGCAGCGGAACTTCCACCCCGCCGACCCGCAACACCGGCGCGTCCAGGTAATCGAACGCCTCTTCCTGGATCGTCGCCGCGAGTTCGGCGCCGACGCCATACGAGTACCAATCTTCGCCGATCACCACCGCGTGATTTGTTTTTTTCACCGAGTTCACGATCGTCTTACGGTCTAGCGGGCGCAGCGAACGCACATCGACCACCTCGACGCTGATGCCCTCTTGCTCCAGGCGGCGGGCGACTTCCAGCGCAATAGCAGTCATTCGTGAATAGGCTACAACCGTGATGTCCGTACCTTCGCGTTTCACATCCGCCGTGCCGATCTGCACGGTATAGTCATCTTCCGGCGTCTCGCCTTTGGTATCGTAGAGCGCCAGGCTCTCGATAAAAATCACTGGATCGTCGTCGCGAATTGCGGCGCGCAACAACCCCCGCGCGTCGTACGGCGTGGATGGGCACACCACTTTGAGTCCTGGAACATAGGCGAACCAATTCTCGAAGCTCTGCGAGTGAGTCGCGGCGAGTTGCCCAACACCGCCGCTAGGAGTACGAATAACCAGCGGCACGCGCACCTGACCGCCAAACATATAATGGATTTTCGAGGCGTGGTTGACGATCTGATCAACCGCGACCAGGATAAAGTTGATCGTCATAATCTCGACGACCGGGCGCAGTCCTAGCATCGCTGCGCCGGTCGCCAGTCCGACAAAACCCTCTTCGGCAATCGGTGTATCGACGACCCGTTTGGGGCCGAACTTTTCCAACAAGCCTTCGGTGACTCGATACGACCCCTGAAACACGCCGATCTCCTCGCCCATCAGCACGACATTCGGATCGCGGGCCAGTTCGCCGCTCAATGTTTCGTTGAGCGCTCGACGATAGGTTATCACCGCCATGCTATGCCTCCCCGCGGTTAATGCGCACGGCCTCGACAGCTTCGGCGGAGCCGGGAGTATTCGGTACAGGCGTCGCATACATATTATCAAACAACTCTTCGTACTTCGGGTCAGGGCTGCTGTTGGCGAAATCGATGGCTTCCTGCACCTCGCGTTCAACGCGCTGGGCTACTTCGCGAATCCAGATCTCGCTCACCAGGTCGGCGTCGAGCAGTTGTGCGGCGAACATCCTGACGGGATCGTGTTCGCGCCCTTTCTTGATGAGATCGGGCGAGCGATAGCGATCTGAGTCGATGACCGAGTGGCCGCGGAAACGAAAGCTCGCCACATCGAGAATTGCCGGTTCGCCGGCATCCTGCGCTCGTTGGCGCAGTCGTCGCACCGCATCGCGGACTGCCAGCACATCGACCCCGTTAACTTTCTCGCCGTGGATGCGATATGCGCAACCTTTTTTGTACAACTCCGGCTCGGCCGAGGCGGAGGAGACAGGCGTTCCCATACCATAGCCATTATTGACGATAAAGAAGAGCACGGGCAGTTTGTAGAGGCCTGCCAGGTTCAGCGACTCATGCCATGCGCCGATGTTCGTCGTTGCATCACCCATCTGGCAAACTACGACGCTCGGCTTCTCCTGGTATTTCAACGCATAGGCGGCGCCGACCGCCAGCGGAATCTGGCCACCGACGATGGCGTAGCCGCCCATAAAATGGGCGTCGTTATCGAAGAGATGCATCGAGCCGCCGCGACCGCGCGCAACGCCGGTCTCCTTGCCAAAAAGTTCGGCCATCACCTTACCGGGCGATATGCCGCGAGCAATGATATAGCCGTGTTCGCGATAGTTTGTGTAGATGTAATCTTCTGGCTGCAATGCCGCCATTAAGCCGACGATAGTCGCTTCTTCGCCAAGATTCAAGTGGCAATAACCGCCGATCTTCGCTTTGACATACATCTCGCTGGTGCGCTCCTCGAAGCGCCGTATCAACAGCATCTGGTAGTAGTAGTGCTGAAGATCGTTGATGTCTTCGTTGCTCAAATCGTGCTGTTCGATGTCCATAAAAGCGAGGGCGGCATGGGTCGTATCCGTTGTATTGGTCATTACGCAGAGTTCCTTTTTCCTGAAATATTAAGCAGGGAATGAAGGATAACGATGAGAGGGTGCAAATCAGCTTGTGTAGCTGGAAGGCATCAGGCTAGTCGATGATGTAACAAACGTTTGAGACGTGCCAGTCCGGCGCCGGCGTCAATATGCATCGCGCCGGGGAAACTACATTCCCGGAGGCGCGGCGGTATAGTTGAATGCATCCTGGGCTGCGTGGCACCGCGGGCATTGATCCGGCGCCTCGTTGCCGAGAACGATCTCCCCGCATACGCCGCAGACCCAGCGCATCGCGATCTGGCGCACCAGATCCGAACGGCTGACAATGCCGATAACTTTTCCGTCTTGCACAACCGGCACGCGTCGGATACGCTGGTTCGTCAATAAATGCGATACTTCCTCGACACTGGTGTCCGGCCCGACGCTTATCACGCTGCGCGCCATAATGTCGGTCACCGTCCGCCCCGATTTCGCGAGCATATCGTATTCTGAGATCAATCCGACCAACGCGCCAGCTTCATTGACCACCGGCAGGCCGCTGATGCGATGACGCGACAGCAGCCGGGCCGCATATTCGATGGGGCTATTCTCGCGAACACTCACCACATTTGAGGTCATAACTTCACTGGCCCGCATAACCGATTTCACCTTCCGCGTGTATACATATTTTCAGAATAATCGAGCGATTTACGTGCAAACTTGTTATAAGTATAACAGATAATGCCGCGCTTTTCAGGAGCATATGCCCGATCTTCCTTGGAGATGCGCTATAATTGGGCCTATGATCTTCTCATCTCTGTTTCGCATATTCTGGCTCAGCGTCGGAGCGGCGCTGCTAACCATGGTGCTGCTCGCCGGTTGCGCACCTCTGACGCCCGACCCAACGCCGTTGCCGCCGACCGCAACGATTGCGCCCAGCCCCACCCCGCTGCCGCGCGGTGGAAATCTGACCGTCCGCCTGGCTGAAGACATCCCCGATCTGCGGCCCTGGCAGCCGCGTTCGCGGGGCGAGGAGCACGTCATCGCGCTGTTGTATAGTGGATTAATGCACCTGGACGATCAGTTGCACCCTCAGCCTGACCTGGCGCAAACGTGGTCGTCATCCGCCGATGGACGTACGCTGACCTTTACACTGAGGAGCGATCTTTCCTGGCACGATGGCGAACCGCTCGCCGCCGCCGATGTGAAGTTCACGCTCGACCGGCTGCGGGCGCTGCCCTTTACTCAGACAGCATTGCTGACCAATTTGCGGGTTGTTGACGCTGTAGCCGCGCCGACCAGCGATACCGTGGTTCTGTCGCTCACCGAACGTTTCGCGCCGCTGCTTTCCAGCCTGACGCTGCCGATTCTGCCGCGCCATTTGCTGCTCAACGAGGACTTTGAAACTCTGAATTTCTGGGATGCGCCGGTGGGAAGCGGGCCATTTGCTTTGGAGGAGCACATCGCCGGTCAATCGATTGTGCTGTCGCGCAACGAGCGTTTTTATCGAGGCGAGCCATTGCTCGATCGGGTGGCCTTTGCCCTGGCGATCGACACGGACGAGACGATCGCCGCATTGCGCGATGAGCAGCTCCTGCTGGCCGAATTACCCTGGAGCGCCGGGCAAGTCGTCTCCGACACCGTCACGACAACGCGTGTTGCAAGCTACCCCGAAAACGGCTACTACTTCCTGGGTTTCAACCTGCGCGAGGGTCGCCCCTTCGCCGATATACGCCTGCGTCAGGCATTGGCCGCCGCAGTGAATGTTCCGCGCCTGGTCGAAACAGTCACCGACGGCCAGGGTATTCCCATCGCCGGCAGCGCCGTGCCGGGTTCATGGGCCGATCTGGCTCGTCCGCCCGCCCCCGTCGCCGATCTGGAGCGGGCGCGAACGCTGCTTGAAGAGGCCGGCTGGACACTCCCCGCCGGCTCCACGATCCGCCAGCGCGAGGGCATAACGCTGACCGCGCACCTGTTCGTGCGCGGCGATGATGAGCGTCGCGTCGCCGCCGCCCGTTGGATCGCCGAGACTGCCGCCGGCATCGGGATGCAGATCGAAGTGGAACCGGCTGACTTTGTCACAACGATCATTTCCAAGTACGCGCCGCCCTACGAATTTGATCTATTGCTAGGAAGCTGGCGCAACGGGGCGGGTGATCCGAACTTCGCGGACTTTATGTACTACGATCCCGATGATTTCGCGTTGTTCCACTCCAGCCAGATCAATCAGGGCGTCACCGATGCGCGCGTTACGCGCAACTTTGTGGCATTCAACGATCCCGCGTATGATAACCAGGTTCAGGCCGCCCGCCAACTCTACGACATTGAATCGCGCATAGCTGCCTATCGACAGACCAATGCGCGACTTGCCGAGACATTGCCCTATCTCTTTCTCTGGGCCGATCGCCTTCCGGTGGCGCTTAATCGATCACTGACGACGCTCGATGGTCCGATCACCTTAGACACACCGCGCTATTTCTGGAATATCGAACGCTGGCATTTCCAAACGAGCACTCCGTGAGCGAACAGGACAATCCTTTTATCGTACGCGGACGCATCACCGATGCCACGCGTTTCGTCGGGCGTTGGAAAGAGCTGTCGATAATTTTTGATCGCCTGGAGCAGTATCGCCCGGTGTTGCTGGCCGGGCCACCGGGCGTTGGCAAGTCATCGCTGCTGACCCACATCACCCAATCGGCGGCGGAGAACCTGGAGCGCTTCGATCTCGCCGCGTTCTACGCCGATCTGGCAGTGCTGCCCAATGCTGAAGCTGCGTACGCATTGATCGTCAGCGCGCTTGGCGGCGTCGGCAATCAAGCGGCTTCACTGGAGATCGCGTTGTTGGAACACGAGGGCGCGGTGTTGATGTGCCTAGATCGGGCCGAGGCGGCAATCGCCGCCGGCTGGGGTGAGCTCTTTCTGGAGCGTCTGGCGCGAATGGCGCGGAGCAGCCGGCTGGGGCGCGGCGGAGCGGCAGCCCTGCCCGAAACCGCCGGACGCGATCTGTTACTGGTCGTCGCTGTGGGCGGCTCCGCGCCGGTGCTGAGCGAGCCATTCGCGGTTGTGACGCTGGGAGCATTTTCTCCCGCCGAGATCCGTTTGCTTATCGATACCTACCTGGATAACACCAGCGTGCAATTCACTCCCGGCAATCTACGCGCGTTAAACATCTTGAGCGCTGGTCATCCGACCTATGTGCAACGTGCTGCCTATCACCTTTTTATCGCCAAGATTTGCCCCGGCTACGACTGGCGCGCGGCGTATCTCGAAGAGGCCGGCGAACGCCCCGTTCCCGGCGCGCCGCTGCCGCCGTCCGTCTTCGATGGCGCCTACGCCCCGGATATGCTCGACCTCGTGTACGATGAGGTTGAAGGGCGACCGCCCGAACTACCGGACATCGAATTGCCCCAACCGGGCGGTCTCCGCGGTCTGGTGGTGATCCTCATCCCATTGGCGGCTGTGTTATTCACGCTGGCGGCTGGCGGTGACTGGCGCTGGGCGACGCTGGCCCTGGTCGGCGGCATCGCCCTGGCGGCAGTTGTTGAGCGTGTGTGGGGGCGTAAGAGCGGCGGGTAAATCTACCGATTGCCGCGTCGCGCCGCACCCGTGAGCGCTACGAGGATGAGCGCTCCAATGACGGCAACCACGAAGCTTTGCAGATCGAACCCGAAATTGAATGGCTGATTGGTCAAAAACCGCATCAGCGTACCGCCGATGAATGCTCCCACGATGCCGATGATGATGTTCAGGATGCAGCCTTGCCGACCGCTGGAGCCGGTAAGTATGCCGGTAATCCAGCCGGTGATTGCGCCGAAGATGATCCAGAAAATCATATCTCCCTATCTCCTTACTCAGTCATTATTGTTGGGGCTGTTTTCCACCGCCGACGATTCTCGTTTTGTTGGCGGGCCAATGTGAACGCCGGCAAACAGGTCACGCTCACGGCGGCCCGGCGTTGGCGGCGGATAGAAGCGCATAAACGTTTCGCGCCCCCCGAACAGCTTGAAGATCCAGCCGAACACGCCGTGCATCAGCATAGAGCCTCCACCCTGGCTGCGGTGGCAGGCTGCCGCGTCTTCTTTGCATTGATACACCGACCAGAAATCCACCTCAGCATCAATCGGAAAATCCTCCATCGCGATCGATAGCAAGTCGATGTCTTGATTACGCCCGGAGCGGCTGGGATCGCGTCCGAACAGCGGCATCAATCGTACCACGGTGCGCAGAAACCAGCGCGGGAAGGTCGAGAAGTAGAGCTTTTGCGGCTGATAGGCCGGCAAATCGTCAGGATACGCCGCCGGATCATTGGACGACTGGAACGCCTTTACCGTTGCACGTTGGATGGCGATATGATCTGGATGGCGATAGCCGCCGATCGGGTCGAAGGTGATGATGACCTGCGGTCGCAGCCGGCGAATGTGGTGCGTGACCTTCGCCGCCACTTCGTCGAGCGGCGCGGTGGTCAAGGCGTCGGGATGGCGGTTGGATTCAGCGCCGGGCATGCCCGAATCGCGATAGCCAAGCATCGTGACGCTGGCCAGACCCAACTTCGCCGCCGCGCAGTTGAGTTCGGCTTTGCGCCGCTCGGCTTTCGACGTATAGCCGTTCATATGCTCTGGATCAATATCGCCCATCTCGCCGCCGGTGGCGCAAATCAAATGCACCTCTGCGCCGCACCATGCGTAGAAAGCCAGCGTCCCGCCAATGCCGAAGCTTTCATCGTCGGGATGGGCTAGCACCGCCAGCAGCGTCGGGCGGGTATCGGAAGAAAAGTTCACAGAAGTATTCATAGCTTTGATAAACCTTGCAATATGTACAGACTCGCCGCCCCCTATCGTATGCGGCGAGATATGACGGAGATTGTGATGATTTTGGATGTTCGGGGGCCACGGATTGTGCAGAGGACTGCTCTGGTATAATAGCACAGCTCGTCGCGCCCGCACCACCCGGCCCTGTTGCGTGAAGTGAAGTATGGATGCGCTGATGGAATCCGCCGCCGAATCGACGATTACACTGCTGCGCGCGCCCGCCGCCGCAGGCAAAACCGAGGCGGCGCTGCATAGTCTCCGCGCGCCGCGCCGGGGCCAGGCGATCCTGCTGCTGCCCGACGGTTTGCACGTTGAGCGAATTATGCCGCGCATACAAGATGCGCATGTGCACGTCCTTCAGTTTCACGGGCTGGCGCGTATGATACTGGGCGGCGAACGCGCGCCGCAGGAATTGACCGCGACGATGAAGCGCATGTTGCTGCGCGACATCCTCGCCGCGTCGGTCGAAGAGCAGGCATTGCCGGCGTTCGCGCGCATCGCCCGCAAGCCCGGTTTCATTGCCACGCTGAGCGATCTGCTGTTCGAGGCGCAGAACGCCGAGGTTGTGCCGCGCGACCTCGCCGCAGCCGGAGTGACGCCGTATGATGCCGAGCTGGGCGCGCTGTACGCACGCTACCTGGCCGAGCTTGAGCGGCGCAATCTCGCCGATGTGCCGCGTCGCCTGGCGCTCGCCCGCGATGCGTTATCCGCCGATCACCGCCGCTTCGCCAATGTCGCCCTGCTGGTCGTCGATGGCTTTGACCAGTTCACGTCGCTCCAACTGAGCCTGCTGACTGCGGCGAGTCGCCAGGTCGGGCGGATGTTGATCACGCTAACCGGCGAGCAGAACAAGCGTCCGGCCCATCGACGCTTCGAGCGCACCTACCGCCAGCTCGTCGCAGCGCTGAATCCCGTCGTGGAGGATCGGGCCGTCGAATATGCGATTGCGCCGCCGTTGGCGCTCCTCGAACGCTGCCTGTTTGCGCTGGACGAACCGACGCCTGTCGATGCGCAAGGCGCCTTGATGGTGATCAACGCCCCCGACCGCGAGCGCGAGATCCGCGCCGTGTTGCGCCAGGCGCGGCGGCGAATCCGCGCGGGCGTCGCCCCCGATCAGATCGCGCTGCTGTTCCGTGACGGCGCCGGCTATGGGCCGTTGCTCCGTGAAGTCGCCGCCGAGTATGCGGTTCCACTCACGCTGGCCGAAGGTTTGCCCTTGCTCGACGCGCCGCCGATCATCGCCATCCGAATGCTGCTGCGGCTGCCGTTGGAGGACTATCCCCGCCGGGCGCTGGTTGAGGTCTGGCGCACATTGAGCGATTGGGGTTGGGAGCACGTCGCGCAGCCGCCCGACGCTGCACCAACTTTTGATCTCGCCCAAGCGGCGCGCCTGCTGGATCAGGCGGCGCGGGCGGCGGGCGTCGCAACCGGTCTGTCGCGGCTGCGCGGCTGCCTGCAACGGCTGATCGAAGCGGAGCCGCCCGCCGATTACGATGAACTGGATCTGCCGCTACTCAAGCCGACGATCGCCGCCGAACTGCTGGCGCGTCTCGATGCGTTTGTCGCCTGGCTGACGCCGCCGCCTCGCGCCACGCTTGCCGCGTATGCGGGCCGGCTGCGCGAACGTGTTGCATCGCCGGATGACCCGATGCAGCGCGACGCGGACGAAACAAGCGCGTCGTTGTTAGAACAGCCGCAGGCTCTCGAAACTGCCGCCCCCTGGCAGGAAGTGCGCGCCGATTGGGATCGGGCGTTGGACGATCTGGTTAATGCTTATGCGACCCTTGCTACGGCGCCGATCACCTATGCCGAATTTGTCACCGAACTGACCACGACGCTGTCCGGCAGGCGTTACCTGAACGAATCGCCCGCGCCGGGCAAGGTCGCGGCGCTTTCCGTGCTCACGGCGCGCGGGTTTCACTGGGATCATGTTTGTCTGCTGGGGCTGGCCGACGGCGAATTTCCGCCGAAGCCGACCGACCCGCCGCTGTACAGTCGCCGCGAACGGGCTGAACTGGCGCGCCGCAGCGTCAACCTGACCCCGCCCGACCCGGCGGATGAGCGTTCGTACTTCTACGAGGCGGTGACGCGGGCGTGCCGCAGCTTGACGCTGTCGTACACCCGGCTCGATAGCAGCGGCAACGAGCTGCCCGCGTCGTCCTACCTGAAATCCCTACTCGCGTGGATGCAACCCGCCAGCTACCCGACGCACGCGATCAAAGCCGGCAGCGTTCCCGCCGCCGATGAGGATGCATCGCCGCAAGAGCGGCTGATGGCGCTGATGGAAGCCTCCGTCGATCATCCGGGCGCGCTGTCTGCCGACGCCGACATTGACGGCGCTCTGCTGGCGCATGTCCGCCGCGCGTGCGAGATCGAGCGCTGGCGCGAAGACGCTCGCACCGACTATGGCCCCTTCGAGGGCGCGCTGAACGATAACGCCGTCATTGCCGAGATGGCGCACGCATTTGGCCCGGGCCGCCGCTGGAGCGTCACGCAGCTTAACGACTACATCACCTGCCCGTTCCGTTTCGCCGCCACGCATGTGCTCAAGCTCCAGCCGCGCGCCGAGCCGGAAGAAGGGCTTGTGTCCGCCGGACGCGGCCGGATGTATCACGCCATCCTCGCCATAGCCGGTCGCGCCTGGATAGCGCACGAACTTGCTCCGACCGCTGATAATGCCGATGCGATCATCGCAGTGCTGGAAGCCGCCACGGATGAAGTGTTGGCCGAAGCGCCGACGACCTTCGGCTTTGCGCCGGATGCGTTCTGGGAGTGGGATCAGCAAAACATCCGGCGCCGGTTGCAGCAAGCCGTACGCCGAATCATCAACACGGGCGGCGATTGGGCTGATTTCCGCCCCGCCGCTATCGAGAAGTCGTTTGGGCTGAAAAGCGGCGACCCGCCGCTGGTAATCACCACACCAGCGGGCGATGTCCGCGTGTGCGGGCGCATCGACCGCATCGACCAGCGCGACGGCGACAAGGCCCTGGCCGTGCTGGACTACAAAAGCAGCAGCGCTCCGCGCACGCTTAACGAAACCGTCGAGGCCCGCGATGTTCAACTTATGGTGTACGTGCTCGCCGCTGAAGCGCTGTTCGCCGCGCCGGGGCAATCGGTTGATCGGGCGGCGTTTGTGCATCTGGGCAGCGGCAAGCTTAGCAAACCGCTGACCGGCGCGGATCGAGAGTCGGCGGACGCCGCCCTGAGAGCGCGTATCGCCGAGATTGTTGATCAGACGCGCGCCGGGGATTTCAGCGTACGGCCGCGCGATGATTGTCCGTCCGGGTGCGCGTTCCAGGGCATCTGCCGGCTGTCTATTCGCAAGCGCGACCATCATCTGTAATATGAGCGGCGAGTGACCAGCCGCACATTCCGTATCGCAATGCGGAGTAGGGGCGAAGGATGTTTCGCCTTTGCTCCTTGCAACGGGTCACCCAGATTTGATATTAAGATGGATGCGCATATCATCGCGCTTTGCTTGGCATAAAAATTAGGTACAGTCGATGCACCGGGGCGCAGATACGACGGTTTTCACCGCATCGTACCTGCGCCTCATCGTTTTTCATCAGCGTTCATCCCGGCTTAGTGGAAGCTAAACCGTGTCTTTACATGGTTTTAACAGATCGCCGCTATACTCAGCCGGGAACATCCAATCTACCAAACGATGCTACCCATGCCGCATGTCACCCTGAACGGAGCCGCAGGCAGAGCGGATGCTACCCATGCCGCATGTCACCCTGAATGGAGCCGCAGGCAGCGTGAAGGGGCTCGGCGTTGGGGGAATCGGAGATTCTTCGCTGCGCTCAGAATGACGCCATGCGGTGTCTCCCATATTGTTTGGTAGCGTTACAATACGGAGATGTTATGCGTTCGCGCATTGGCGTCTGGTCAGGAGCCGCGTTGCTCCTGGCGCTTGCGATCTTGCTGTCGGCCTGTGCATCCAACTCCAACGCGATCGCAGTTGGCGCAGAAATCACGTCGCCTACCGCTTCAATAATACCGACCGACACAGCGCAGGCGACGATGGCCACGCCCGCTGTTATCCCAACGGCCACCGCGCCGACCCCGACGCCATCGGAGATCGCGACTGCGTCGCCCGTTGCCGAGCGTGATTCGGCACCGCCGCTCAGCGAACGTTTCCGTGCGCGTTCGGGCGACAAGGTGACTGAAATTCGCCCCGGCGTGATCCATATTCAGCGCGTTCTCGATGAACCGCTGCGCATCAACATCCTGCTCTTCGATCTCACCGCCCCTGAATTCTCACTCAAGGTTGCGCTTGGCAACGGCTGGCTATCGGGTCGCACGCGCACGTCGTATATGGTCGGGCAATCCGGCGCTCTCGCCGGGGTCAACGGCGACCTGTTTTCGAGCAACGGTATTCCGCAGAGCTTGACGATCATCGACTCCCGGATCGCGATGGCGCCCAAACACCGGGCCACATTCGCCTGGAGCCCGGAAAAAGGGCCGTTCATCGGCTATTTCACCGACGAATGGACCTGGCAAGCCCGCGTCGTCGCGCCGAATGGCCGCCATCAGCCCATCTATCTGCTCAACTCAACATGCGACCCGAATATGATTTGCCTGTTTAATCGCTTCGCGCGGCGCGTCCCGGCGCGCGCCGGCGATGTGAAGGTCGTGCTTGGGCCACTCAATAACGTTGATCGCATTGTCGAGGAAAAAGCGGTGAAAATCTCGCCCGGCTCGCAAGTGCTTCAGGCGACGGGGCTGGCGGTGCGCTGGTTGCTCAATAATGTCGAGGTTGGGGAAAAGCTCGAAATCGAGATCTTTACCGACCCGCCGCTCTCTCAATACACCCAGGCGATTAGCGGCGGCCCGATCATCCTGCGCGACGGCAAGTTTGTGCAAGATTGCCTCTGTGCGTTGCGCGACTGTAGCGAGACCGACGAGGAAGACGAAGACCTGTTCTGTGAGGATTTCAGCACCGACTGGAAGCTGCACCACTATCTCTGGGTGCGGATGCCGCGCACCGGCGTCGGCTTCGACAAAGAGCGCCAGACGTTGATTGTCGCTGTCGTTGACGGCTATCAGGCTGGCTACAGCCGCGGCATTGAGCAAGAAAAGTTCGCTGCTTTGCTGCGTGAGTTCGGCGCCGACGAGGCGATGGAGTTTGACGGCGGCGGATCCACAACGATGGTGCTGGACCAGCGCATCGTCAACCGCCCCTCTGATGACACAGGAGAGCGCTATGTCGCGAATGCGCTGCTGTTCTTCTGGGACGAAGAAACGCAAACGACCGCGCCGGAGCTTCGGCGCGCCCGACCGCTGCCCGGTCAGCCGCCAGTAGCTGAGTGAAAGGGCGCATCTGTGAATATTCCGCGATTACGCGTGAAACCATCAAGGCTTAGTCTTATCGCAGTTGTATTGTCGCTCGCGTTCATTTCCGTCGCCTTGCAATCTCAGCACGTTCCAGATGACACCGAAGCGCAAACGACGACCTCCATCGCCCGCGCCAGGGTCGCGCTTCCGCCGGCGACAGCGACCAGCGCTCTCTCGGCGACGCCCACGCGCATTCCGCCAACCGCGACGCCAGAGACGCCTCCGCTGCCCAGTCGCCGCCCTGCCGTCCGGATGGAGTATATCCCGATCCTGATGTATCACTATGTGCGCGAGGTTGCGGAAGAGCTCGACCCGATGGGCTTTCGGCTTTCTGTGACGCCGGAGCGCTTCGCCGAGCAGATGGAATGGCTGCACGACAACGACTATACGCCGGTTCGCCTCGACCAGCTCGCGGCGTGTCTGCGCAATACGGAGCCTTGCCCCGACCGTCTTGTAGCGCTGACCTTCGACGATGGCTATGAAGATTCGGCCAGCGCGGCGTTGCCGATCCTGAAGCGCTATCGTTTCCCGGCAACGTTTTTCATCGTGCCGGCGTTTGTTGACCAGCCGGGCTATATGTCGTGGGAACAAATTGAGCAGTTGCGCGATAACGGTATGGAAATCGGCTCCCATACGCTGATTCACGCCGATTTGACCGGGTTGAGCGTTGAAGCGGCGCGCCACGAGATCGAAGCGTCACGCGCGTTCCTCGAAGAGCGTCTGGGTGTGCCGGTGCGCAGTTTCTGCTACCCGGCCGGCAGCTATACGCCGCTCATCTCCGGCATGGTGCGCCAGGCCGGCTACACCAGCGCCGTCACCGCGTCACCGCTTACCGGCTACAATCATATGTATCAACTCGCGCGCCGGCGTGTGTTGGGCGGCGAGACCATTGCGGGATTCCCATGGTATATGACTCCGCTGCCCGAACAGGAATAGAACCGCGCCGCAGTCTCGCCGCAAAGAACGCACAGATCTTTGCGGGTTGCGCCCGGCGGCGGAAAACGGCCTGTCAGGTGCGGTGATAGTTCAATCGCACCACAAAGAACGCAGAGAGCGCAAAGATCTTTAATGATGTATTGATACGCGAATCCCTACTCCCCCACTCCTTCTATCGCCTCCTGGAAGGCCTCGAACGGCAGCGCGCCGCGGATGACCTGGCCGTTGATCAGGAAGTTCGGCGTTGAATTTATGCCGAGCTGTTCCGCCAACGCCGCCTCGGTGCGCACCGCCTGCGCGACGCTCGGATCGTCCATACACTGCGCGAAAGCCGTCGCGTCGAGATTCAACTCGTCGGCGAATGCGACCATCATCTCCCGATCCTGCGTCGGATCGCCGCCCCAACGCTGGCCCTGCGTTGCAAACAACAGCTCATACATCGGCCAGAACTGTTCCTGCGCCGCCGCACAACGGCTGGCCACCGCCGCCGTTTCCGCCGACGGGTGAATGTTCAGGGGATAGTCGCGAAAGACCAGCCGAACCTGCCCGGTCGCGACATATTCCGCCTTGATGCGCCCGGCGGTCTCGTTCGCATAGCGCGCGCAGAAGGGGCATTCAAAGTCGCTGAACTCGTAGATCGTGATCGGTGCTGCGGGGTCGCCAATCGCGCGCGGATCGTCGTCGGGAACCAGCAGCGGGTCGATGTCGATGGCCGGGTCGAGACTCGGCATCGTCGGCTGTTCAAGCGCGGGTTGGGTCGGCAACGCGGCCTGATCAATCGTCGGGAGCGGAGCGACGCCGGACAGGGCGCGTTCGGTCTGGCGCACTTCGGCGGCGGAGCGAGCGGGTTCCGGTGGAGCGGGCGCGCCACACGCGGTCAGCAACATCGCAGCGACGGCGATCAACAAGACGGTTATCCGGTCCACAAGACCTCCCTGCATCCTATCGGCTCCTTCGATATCGGGCCAATCTTCATTCGCCCTGGCGTGCCGTAGGCTCATGATTATCTATCGGCTATGAGCGAACGGTTCCAGCATGCACACCCGGCGCTCGTAATCGAGCGTCATCCCGGTGAAGCGGGAGAGCGTGCGATTGCCAATGTTCGCCCGACCCGCGCGCCGCAAATCGCCGCCGGTCGTTTCGGCGGCGAGCACATCCAATTCAATATCGTGCAACGTAAACGGATCCAACCGCAACGAACGCGCTGTCCGGCGCACAACATCGCTGGCGCCGCCGAAACCACTACCACGAGACAGCGTAACATCAGCCGCACCCGGCTGCAAGCCCAATTGCGCGGCGAGGTCGGGGCCCAGCGTCAAACCACCGTTCGAGCCGGTGTCGATTGTGGCCAGAGGAATATGAATATGCTCATTGAGGAGCACATCGCGCACCGCCGGAAAGTGTTCAAAGAAAACCAGCTCCAACATCGCTCCACATTCGGGGAGCGCCGGAAGCCCCAGGTCGAGGTGGCTGAAACGCACCGACCGGCGGGCGTAATCGACGCCCAGGATCAGGCGCGAGAGCACATTGTAGCCCAGCGCCAGATCCACCGGGAACGGCGCAGCGCTCAGGTCGATTGCCAGCGCGAAGAGGTCGCGTAATTCCAGATCGCCGAGCCGCAACCAGGGCAATACTGTTTCGGTGAACGGAATGGCATCGCTGGCGGCGTCCTGGCCCAGAGCGAAATCGCCGAGCCGCAGCCCCAGCCGCCGGGCCAGCCCCAGATCGATCGCGGACGGATCGGTGCCGGTGTCGATCAGGACAGTGAGCGGATGCCCGCCCGGCCCAGCAGCCATACAGCGCACCACGCGCGGCTCAAACAGCAGCGGAAGTTCGACGACGCCGCTGGCGGGAAAGATCAGCCTGGTTCGGTCGTCGAGCATAGATGCAAAGCCCCCGTATGCGTCAGCGCAGCAGCGAGCGGCCGATGATCTCCTTCATAATCTCGGTCGTGCCGCCATAGATCGTCTGGACGCGTGCATCAAGATAGGCCGTGGCAATTGGGTATTCGAGCATATACCCGTAGCCGCCGTGCAGTTGCAGGCATTGATCGACAATCCGCTTCTGCAATTCGGTCGTCCACCACTTGGCCATCGACGCAACCTCCGTCGTCAAGTCGCCACGATTGAGCGCCAGCACGCACTGATCCACAAACACGCGCCCGATCTGGACTTCGGTCTGCATCTCGGCGAGCGCGAAGCGAACATGCTGAAACTGTCCGATCGGCTGGCCAAACGCCTCACGCTCCTTGCAATACCGGATCGCTCCATCGAGCGCAGCCTCAGCGGCGGCGACCGCGCCCACGGCGATGGTCAGGCGCTCCTGCGGCAGTTGCTGCATCAAATAGACAAAGCCCTGGCCCTCTTCGCCCAGCCGATTCGCTACCGGAACGCGCACATCGTGGAAGAAGAGCTCGGCGGTGTCCTGGGCGTGCAGCCCGATCTTCTCCAGATTGCGCCCGCGTTCAAAACCGGCCATACCGCGCTCAACCACCAGCAAGCTGATGCCCTTGTGGCCGCGATCGGGGTTGGTTTTGGCCACAACCACCACCAGATCGCTGTTGATGCCGTTGGTGATAAAGGTCTTCTGGCCGTTCAAAATATAGTCGTCGCCGTCGTGGACCGCCATTGTGCGAATGCCGGCCAGGTCGCTGCCCGCGCTTGGCTCGGTCATAGCAATCGCCGTGATGCATTCGCCGTTGACCATCTTCGGCAGCCAGCGCTCTTTCTGCTCCGGCGCGGCGTAGTGCAAAAAGTAAGGCACGACCACATCGGAGTGCAGCCCGAAGCCAACGCCGACGCCGGTCGCCCCGACGCGCCAAGTCTCTTCGCCAAGGATCATGTTATAGCGAAAATCCGGCTCTTCCGCGCCGCCATACGCTTCAGGCACGCTCATCGCCAGAAAGCCTTGCTCTCCGGCTCTGCGCCACGTCTCGCGCGGCACAAGCCCATCTTTCTCCCACTGGGCATGAAAAGGGATGACTTCGCGTTCCAGGAAAGTTTGGAACGCGTCGCGAAACATCCGATGTTCGGGTTCAAAAATTGTGCGTTGCATCAGACCAATTCACCTTTAGCGTGACGGTGTCGCAACACCTTCTTGTCGAATTTTCCCACGCTGGTCTTGGGAATCTCGGCGATGATCAGGAAACGATCGGGGATCTGGAACCTGGCAAAGTGCTGCGCCAGATGCGCCCGCAGTTCATCTTCGCTCAACTCGCCGGCGTCCTTCGTCGGCACGACCACCGCCAGCGGGCGCTCGCCCCAATTCTCGTCGGGGATGGCGATCACCGCCGCCTCCATTACGCGGGGATGCGCCATCAGCGTATTTTCCAGGGCGACGCTCGAAATCCACTCGCCCCCGCTCTTGACCAGATCTTTCGTGCGGTCGGTGATGTACATATAGCCGTCAGGCGAGATCGTCACCACATCGCCGGTGCGGAACCACCCGTCGGCGGTGATCGCATCGCGGTTGGATTCGACCTTATAGTAACCTTTCGCAATCCAGGGGCCGCGCACCTGTAACTCACCCATCGTCGCGCCGTCCCAGGGCAATTCCTCGCCCTCCAGGTTGACGATGCGCATCTCGACGCCGGCGATGGGATAGCCCTGGCGCGCTTTGATGTCCCACTTCTCGTGGTCGGGCAAATCGCGGTGATGGCGTTGCAACTTGGAAACCGTTCCCAACGGCGACATCTCGGTCATGCCCCAGGCGTGAACGACATTGACGCCCAGCTCTTTTTCGTAGCCCTCGATCAGGGCGCGCGGCATCGCGGCGCCGCCGACCACGAGGCTGCGCACGTGCGAGACGTCGCGCGGGTTGCTCTTCAGTTCGTGATAGAGCGCATTCCAGATCGTCGGCACGCCCGCGGCGACGGACACCTTCTCCTCAGCGATCAAGTCGGCGAGGGCAGCGGCGTTCATATGCGATCCAGGGAAGACGATGTCCGCGCCGGCCATCGTACACGAGTAGGGCAAACCCCAGGCCATTGCGTGGAACATTGGCACCACGGGCATCACCACATCTTCTTCGATCAAACCAAGCGCGCTGGCCTGGTTTTCGCCGTAGGTATGCAAGAACATCGAGCGGTGGCTGTAGAGCACGCCCTTGGGGTCGCCGGTTGTGCCGCTGGTATAGCACAGCCCCATCGCCGTACGCTCGTCGGTCACCGTCCAATCGAACGCCTCGCCAGCCTCGGCCATCAACTCTTCGTAGAACAACACATTCGGCAGCTTCGTCTCAAGACCGCGCTCGGCATTAAACAACACATAGTGCTGCACCGTGCGCAGGTGCGGGGCGATCCGCTCGAACAGCGGCAGGAGCGTGCCGTCTACAAAGACGACCTTATCCTCGGCATGGTTAATGATCCAGGCAAGTTGATCGGGGGAGAGGCGAATGTTGAGCGTGTGGCAAACTGCGGAACAACCCGGCGCCGCGTAGTACAACTCAAGGTGCTGGTAGTTGTTCCAGGCGAAGGTGCCAACCCGATCGCCGGTCTGTACATCCAGGCTGCGCAATACATTCGCCAGGCGTTTCACGCGCCCATAGAATTGGGCGTAGGTGTAGCGATGCATCGAACCGTCGGGCAGTTTGGTGGAGATTTGCTTGTGGGGAAACATGCGATAGGCATGTTCGAGAATGCGATCCAGCGTCAACTGGTAATCCATCATCAGGCCCTGCATTGGACACATCCCTCCGTTGGCATATTAAAGTTATCGGCTTATCCGTGCGTCGCTGCCGGATAGCAGCGCAGCGTTATCGCCACGCGCACAACCGGGCCGTTGCGGTTGTCGAACGGCTGCCGAGCGTGTATGCAAGCGGAATTATGGCCAGAAGCGGCGCGTGCGCGATAAGTATAACACAGAACGCGCTGCATCGCCGGATAACGCAGCGCAATGAGGTCAGGATTGCTGCACTACGCCATTCGATAGATCAGATCGCCGGTTAACGCCCGATCCATCGTCAACTCGCCGTGAACTTCCAGCACGTCGAGGTGACCCATCACTTCCGACACGATCAGGAAGGTTTCGACCTCCGCCCTGGGGCCGAAGAGAGCGACCGCCACATCCCAGAGCGTGCCCGGCTGTTCGGCGAGCGTCGTGCGAATGCGCTCCAGCCGCCGCTCGTGGAACTGGTTGCGCGTTGTGATCAGTTCGGGCGCGTCGGTGACGATGGGGCCATGCCCCGGCAGCACCGCCTCGATGGGCATTTCGGCGACGCGCCGCAGCGAGGCCCAGTAGTCGAGCAGGGAGCGCCGGCGGCGGAACGAACCCGTCGGTGGCGGTTCGATCAAGGCGTTGGAGCTGATGTTGGCCAGCAGGTGATCGTTGCCGATCAGCAGTTTGCGGTCGGAATGAAAAAAGCAGATCAGCCCGCTGGCGTGGCCGGGGCAGTGCAGTACCTGCCAGTCTTCGCCCGCCAGATCGATCTGGTCGCCCTCGTCAAGCGTTTCGGCAACCGGAGACGGTTGGGCGCAGCCCTGCATATAGCGCGTCGCTTTGAGCACCGTGTTGCGCAAAGACTCCGGCACGCCCGCTTCATGCAGCAGCGCGGAGTACCACTCGGCATAGCGCTGCCACTGGCGCTCGTAGTCGGTGAGCGTCTCGATATTGAACGGGTGGGTGATCACCTGCGCGCCCGCCGCGGCGATCTCTCCGGCCAGACCGTAGTGATCGACGTGGGCGTGGCTGATGATGAGCCGGTCGATGTCGGCGAATGTGTACCCAAGCTCGCCGAGATGGATCTGCAACGCCCGACGCGCGTCGGCATTCGATGGGCCGGTATCGATGAGCGTACGCGGTTCGGCGTCGAATAGGTAGGTGTGGATCGGGCCAACCGCGAACGGCGTCGGCAGCGTTAACTGATAGATTGGCAAATCGGCGCTGATTTGGAGCGGCTTAAGCTGTTCAAGAGATTCGTCTGTCATACTGTACCCGGATGATGTAAAGCGTTTCGCCACAGTTGTTATGCATTATCGTCAATTGTTGGGGCGAAAGATTTCTCGCCCCTACGCAAAATAACATTACACTCGTTCAATGATCGTCGCGTTGGCCATGCCGCCGCCTTCGCAGATCGCGATCAGGCCGTAGCGCCCGTCGCAGCGCTCCAGTTCGTGCAGCAGCGTAGTCAGGAGGCGCGTGCCGGTGGCGCCCAGCGGGTGACCCAGCGCGATCGCACTGCCGTTGACGTTGACCTTGTCCCACGGTGCGCCGATCTCTTTGTGCCACGACAGCACAATCGAAGCGAAAGCCTCGTTGACCTCGAACAGGTCGATGTCTTCGACCCGCAGCCCGGAGCGTTGCAGGATCTTGCGCGTCACCGGTATCGGGCCGGTCAGCATCGTTACCGGATCGACGCCGACCACGGCGAAGGAGACGAAGCGCGCCCGCGGGCGCACCCCCAGCGCGTCGGCCATCTCGCGCGAGGCGATCAGCGTGACCGACGCCCCATCGGAGATCTGGCTGGAGTTGCCGGCGGTGATCAGTTCGAGGTCGGGGAAAGCGGGCGGCAGGGTCGCCAGCTTTTCCAGCGAGGTGTCGGCCCGGATGCCCTCGTCGGCGTCAAAGACGGCGCCGTCGATCGGCACGGGGACGATCTCGGCGCGGAAACGGCCTGCGGCCCGGGCTGCTGCCGCGCGCCGGTGGCTCTCAAGACTCAGGTGGTCGAGATCCGCGCGCGTGATGTTCCAACGCTGGGCAATCAACTCCGCGCCGTGGGCCTGGTCAAACCAGCGGGTGATGTTGTAGCGGTTGGCGATGCTCTCGGTCAGCGGCGTGCCGGGGCCGCCCTGAAACGCCGCCCACATCGGCACCCGCGACATCACCTCCACGCCGCCGGCAATCACCAGATCGTAGGCGCCGGACATCACGCCCTGAGCAGCGAAATGGACGGATTGCAGGCTCGATCCGCACTGGCGATCGATTGTTGTGCCGGGGACTGTTTCGGGCATACCGGCGGAGAGCCAGGCGTTGCGGGCGATGTTCGCCGACTGTTCACCGGCCTGCGCCACACAGCCGATCAGCACATCATCGACGCGGGAGGGATCGATCTGATGGCGTTGCACCAGCGTGGTCAGCATATGGGCCAGCAGATCGACCGGATGAACCACACTCAGCGACTTGCCGCGCTTGCCAGTCGGCGTTCGCGCAGCGTCGAGCAAAAACGCTTCTCGCATATTTTCACCTCGTTGTGTCTGTGAGCAGAGAGGCCGCTTCGATCCTACGTCCCCTATCATACCACTCGGCGATACAGAGCCGACAGAGCGCTGCGGGCCATCGCGTCATTCATGATCGCCGGAGGTCGGCAAATCGTGCAGCGGGCCGACGAGCATAAAGTAGAGGTAGATGCGCAATACCAGAACGCCAAAGAGGATGCCGATAATCGCGGCGATGAGGCTGTAGGGGTGCGCCGCCGACAGCGAGATGCGCAACATTACCGTCGAGATGACGAAGCCCGCGTTGCGAAACACCAGTTGATAGCTATCGGTCAACAGCAGTGACAGGATCAGGATCAGCACGTCGGTGAAAATCAGGATGGTGAAAAAATCGGCGTAGAAGATCGTTGTCAGCGTGCGCTTGTCAACGAAGCCCTCGAAGATCGCGCGATACGACTCGACGCCCCAGGTCCACAGGCTCAGCGCCGCCAGCCCGAAGAGCAATACGCTCAACCCCAGCGCGATGATCTTCTTGCGGGCAATAAAGCGTTCCAGTTCCAGCGACGAAACCTCATGGAACTGCTCGCGGCTTGTACGGCGGCGGTTGATGTGGTAGAACACCGCCACCAGCAGAAACAGCAGCAGCCCGCCGAACATATCGGTCAGCGTTGTGACGAACGCATCGAACTGCTGATCCACATGACTGAAGTCGTCGAACTTGGTCAGATCTTTGAACACATTGCGAATAGTAATCAGCGAGATAATCTCGAATTGGGCGCCGACGGCGAGCGTCGTCGATTGGGGAATCGACAGCACCAGCAACAATACTTCGTAGAAGAGGATCAGCACGAACGGGGTGTAGATCGCCGAGAGGTAGCTTGACCCGACGACTACGGCAAACCGTGCCAACGCCGGCACATTCTGCACCAGAAAAACCAAACCGAGATGCGATAGAAAGCCCAGCGTGGCCAGGTAGATCATCAACCGCCCGGCCTGCTCGCGGCGATGGGGCGTGGCCAGCAGATCATAGAATGCCGCAACACGATTCTGCCACGCATCCAGCCGCGTGGGCGCGGGGCGCTGCCGTCCGGTTGGATTCACGGCGGTCATCGCACGCCTCTTTCACGACTTGCCCGAAAAGTTCCCGGCGCTATCATACTACACTTTTTGTCCCTTGCAGATTGTGGTATGATCGGAGAGCCGAAGCAACGAATAACCGTAGGACAACCAGGCAATCCAGAGGAGGGATCAATGCGGATCGCGGAAAGCAGTGCGCTGGTGACCGGGGGCGCATCGGGACTGGGCGCAGCGACGGCGCGGCGACTGGTCGAGGCCGGGGGGTATGTGGCGCTGGCCGACCTCAACCAGGAAGCGGGCAAGGCGATGGCCGCCCAACTGGGAGACCGCGCAATCTTCGTCCAGACCGATGTGAGCGACGCCGAGTCGGTGGCGCGGGCGATAAGCACGGCGGTTGAGCGACACGGCAGACTGCATATCGCCGTCAACTGCGCGGGCATCGCTATCGCCGAACGTATTCTGGGCAAAGAAGGGCCACATGACCTCCAACGCTTCAACAAGGTGTTGTATGTCAACCTGGTCGGCTCGTTCAATGTGCTGATGCTAGCTGCCGAGCAGATGACCGGGAACACGCCGAATCCTGACGGCGAACGCGGCGTGATTGTGATGACCGCTTCGATCGCCGCGTTCGACGGCCAGATTGGCCAGATCGCTTATGCTGCATCGAAAGCCGGCGTCGTTGGCATGACCCTGCCCGCCGCCCGCGAGCTGGCTCGCCACGGCATCCGCGTCGCAACCATCGCGCCGGGCATTTTCGACACATCGATGCTCGCCGGGCTGCCCGAAGCTGCCCGCGAGTCGCTCGGCCAGCAAGTCCCTTTCCCGCCGCGCCTGGGCAATCCCGACGAATACGCCGCACTGGCGCAGCATATCATTGATAATGTGATGATTAACGGTGAGACAATTCGCCTCGATGGTGCGATCCGTATGGCGCCGAAGTAACGCAGACGCTATCCGGGTCTTAGTATCGGAGCACAAAGCCAGGAGGAGCTATGCATCAGCATCAACGCTTCTTAAGTATCGATCTGGAAGAGCTTGCCGCCGCCTTCGCGAGTGCCTCCAGCGAGGGACGTTATCATCTCAACCTGGAGACCGGTGAGGTACTGGCGACTACCGAGGAGATCCTCGATGAGTTGAACGTGATCTACGCCGAGTTGTATGACGAGAACGGTGAAGAATCGATGGCGTTTATCGACGCATTAAAGCAGAGCAACACCCCGGAATGGATGCACGACTTGCTCATCGAAGCGCACCAGATTGAGCAGGATGACGGCCTGCGCTACCTCGACATTCCCGCCGTCGAGCCGAGTGATGCGTATCGCGATATGGAGGCGTTTATCGAGACAGTTGAAGATCGGCGCCTTCAGGCCGCGCTTGAACGGGCGATCGAGAGGAACCGTCCGTTTCGCCGCTTCAAGGACGCGCTGCTCGACTATCCCGCCGAACGCGAGCGCTGGTTCGCTTTTAGCGACGTCCGGATGCGCGCCCGTGCGTTGGAATGGCTTGCCGAAGAAGGCATCACCGTGCCGGATAACGATCACGCCGACCAGCACGCCTAGCCGGAGCGTTCTGCGCAACCCGCGCCGCTTGCGAGAACGCTCATCGCCGTTCGGCCAGGCAGGGCGGCAAGCTTACTGCGATTCGTCCTGCCGACCGGTCGCGATACCGGCTGTCCCGACCAGCGCTTAAATCGATGGAGGAGCGCCGCGCCGATGAATGAACCAGCGCGTGATTAGCCCCATAATCTCGTCGGCGCTTTCCTCGATCGACTTGTCGGTGAGATTGACATACGCGAAGTTTTGGCGGCGGAAGAGCCGCTTCGACCAGTTCATCTCTTCTTCCAACGCTTCGAGATCGGTGTATTCGCTGCCAAGCGGGACGCCCATTGCTTTCTGGCGCCAGCGCCGCCGGGCCAGGATCTGCTCCGGCGAGACGATCAGCCCGATCACCCGCCGCCGGTCAATCTCGAATAGCTCCGCCGGCGGTTCGATTCCGCGTACCAGTGCGACGTTCGCCACTTTCCAGCCCAGCACGGCCAAGTACATGCTAATCGGCGTTTTGCCGACGCGCGATATGCCCGCCAGCACGATGTCGGCGAGATCGAGTTCGTTGGTCTTGCGCCCGTCGTCGTGGCCGACGGTGTAGGCGATGGCTTCCAGCCGGTCGAAATAGGCGTCGTGCTGCTGATGATACAACCCCGGCAGACCCAGCGGCGCGCGTCCGAAAAGACGCGCCAGATGATCGAGAATATCGCCGATCAGGTCAAACTCGACCACGTTATGTTCATAGGCCAGCGTGATGAGGCGCCGCCGCATTTCGGCATCCACCATCGTGTGAAAAATCATTCCGCGGCTTGTCGCGGCATGGGCGATCACGTCGTCGAGCTGTTCGGGGCGACGCACTTGCGGCGTCACGACAACCGGCGTGTCAGAGTCTTGAAACTGAGACAGCACGACGCGGGCCATTTGTTCGCCGATCACGCCTGCGCCGCCGGATACTACAAAAATCGGTGTTGCTCCCACGAAATACCTTCTATAATAGCGAACTGTTACGTTATTATTTCATGATAACGCATATTGGCGGGACTATGGCATTGTCCGCGAGGTCGCCCGCAGATTGTTGCCGAATAATCAATTCACCCTGCGGGAAGCAAAGCCGCTGCGACCAACTCTGACGGAGTATTCCATCGTATGACCAAACATATTATCAACGGCCAACGCATTTACGCCCGTGAGGAAGGTCCGAAAACCGGGCAAGTTGCGTTACTTATCCACGGCTGGTCAAGCTCGTGGTACGCATTTTCGCCCTTGATCCCGCTGCTGAGCAAGCGGTTTCGCTGCATCGCCGTGGATTTGCCGGGTTACGGCAACTCGCCGCCGTTGCCCACGCGTGTGAGCATCGAAGCCTACGCCGACATATTGTTCGATCTGCTCTGCGAAGTCACCGACAATCCGGCGGTAGTCATCGGCCACTCGATGGGCGGCATGATCGCCCTGACGATGGCGCTACGCCACCGGGTGCAGATCGAGCGCCTGGTGCTGCTCTGCCCGACGGTGAGCGGTCATCTTTCGACCTCGATTAACCTGTTCGTCTCGCCGATCACGATGCTGGAGCGCTACCCCCTCGCCAACTGGATGGTCTCCGCAATGGAGCCGTATATGCTCAGCGTCACCGACCGGCTGATGCGTCCGGTGTCGTTCGCCGAGCGTACGGCCATCAGCGAGGATGACTACATTCGTCTGCGCTCCGACGCCCGCCGCCCTGGTCAGGGCCGGGTGCGCGCCGAGTGCTACTGGGCTATGCGTGAGGGTGACCTGCGCGGCAAGCTGGCGGAGATCGAACCGCCATCGCTGGTGTTGTGGGGCGCCGAGGATAATACGGTGCCATTGCGCGACGCGGGCGTAGTCGCCGACGAGTGGCCGTCCGCCGATCTGCGCATCATCCCCAAGGCCGGGCACTGGCCCCAGTTCGAGACCCCCGAAATCACCCGGCGCTATCTCACCGGCTTCCTGGGGTTGCCCAGCGAGTCCGGTCGCCTGAAAACCGGCGACGCCGCGCCGGAGGAAATCGAGGAGCTAGCGCAGATGATGCAACACTCCGAGATCGGCAGCAGCTTGAGTCAGGCCCAGCGCATTCGCCTGGCTTCTCAGGGCGTAATGCGCGAGTACCCTCCTGGCGCGGTAGTCGCCAGAGCGAATGAGCCCGGCGAAGAATTGTTCATCGTGAAAGAAGGTTCGCTCGATGTGTTGCTCGTTCCCGAAGGTTCGAGCCAGCGCCTGGAAGAGCCGCATCAGATCGGCTCGATTCCGCCGGGCCAGATCACCGGCGAGCTGGCGCTGCTCGGCGGCGCACGCACGGCGGCGCTGCACGCCGGTTCGGAGGGTGCGATATTGCTGGTGCTGCACCGCGATGATCTGCGGGCGCTCTTCGAGGATGATCCCGCGCTAGGCAACAAGGTGTTGTTGAATATCGCGTCGGCGCTGGCGTTGCGCTTGCGGCTGACCAACTGGCAGAAGCAGATGGCCGTTCAGGCACTGCAACGGTCTCAGCAGGAACTTGAAGTAAGCGCTTGATATAGCCGATAGGCGATCAACGATAGCCGATAGGGGGTCGTCAACCGCCACGTTCGCCAATCGGCTGAGTGCAACTCTATCACCGGCTATCCTGCCTCCCAACCATCCGTGTTCGCCCCCAATCTGCCGGGAGCAATCCACGAACCTCTTTGCGTTCCTCGGCGTTCTTTGCGGCCAGATCGAACTACCGCCAGAAGGTCGCAGCCGTCTGAGACCGGTCAGGTGCAAATGGCCCTACGCCCGCCCCTATCGGATATCGGCTATACAAAGCTACCATCTATCGGATTTTCGGCTATAATGCATCCCAATGTTATTCCACCTGAAGAGGATATCGTTATGGCATCACCGGATCATCCCCAGCACGCTTCCTTGCCCAAAACAAACGCCGGCAGCGCCGGATATATGGCTGCGCTGCTGATCGGCGATGTAATCACGTTTCTGGTGTTTGCGGCAATCGGGCGGAGCAGCCACAGCGAGGCCGCCGGTCTCAACGCGCTGCCGCAGGTCGCCTATACCGCCGCGCCGTTCCTGGCCGGCTGGCTGATCGCCGCACCGCTGGTCGGGGCGTTCCGCCGCGATACAACGTCACAGGTCGTGCCGGGTCTGCTGCGTGCCACGCTGGCCTGGCTGGCGGCCTGGCCGCTGGGGCTGGTGTTCCGCGCGTTTCTGTTGCAGCGCGGCATTCCGCCTTCGTTTGCTGTCGTCGTGTTGATCACCAACACCGTGCTGCTGAGCGGCTGGCGGGCGGCGTTCGCCTCGGTAGCGGGGAGGATAGCCGATAAACGATAGGGCAAGGCGGACGCTATGCCCTATCGGCTATCGGATATCGGATATCGGATATGATCGGCTATGCAAAATTATGAACGATGAGCGAATCGCCCAATTGCAAACCGAGATCGCGGGGTTGCGCAGTGCAATCGACGCGCTGGCCGCTATGCCCGCCGAGCAGGAGCGGATGCGCGGCCAACTCGCCGAACGCGAGCGCGAGCTGGCCGCGTTGACCGCACAACCGCCGGATCCCGGCGATGTCGTCCATGGCGACAAGCCCGGCGGCGATAAGGTGCTGGGCCACAAGTACAACATCATCCAGAATTTCTTCGGCGGCGCGCGGACCGAAGACGGCGAACGCCTGCTGGCGGATTACCTCGCCGGTATGTTGGGCGAGTGCCAGCAATTGCGCCTGCACCGGCTGACCGGCAAGCGCCAGAGCGGCAGCGAGCAGCAGGCCGCGCCCCAACTGCGCCTGCAACATGTCTACACCAGCCTGACCACCGACGGCCCGCCCGTAGCGACCAGCCGCCCCCGCACGCGCAGCGTCGCCCATCTGCGCGAGCTGTTGCAGCGCATCAACATCGATGAGTTGTCGCCCGATGTTTGCCCGCCGGAGCTGACGCGCACCGCCGGGTTTGGCGGCCTGCCGGAAGCGATCGACAACGGCCCGCGCGCCGGACGGGGCGGGCGCTCGATGGCAGACGATCCGCTCGACCAACTCCCCGACGATGCGCGCCTCGCGCTGGAGCTGACGCGCCCCGAACTGGCGCTCGAGGCCATCGCCCGCCATCCGCGCCTGGCGCTGCTCGGCGAGCCGGGGTCGGGCAAGAGCACGGCGCTGCGCTATCTGGCGCTGCTGCTGGCGCGCCGCCTGCTCGGCGAGGATGTGCGCATTCCCGGCTGGCCCGCCGACGCCGCGCCCGTGCCGATTGTGCTGCCGCTGGGGCGGGTGACGAAGGCGTTGCCCCGCTACGACAACGACGCGACGGCGGCGCTCTGGCATACGCTGGGCGATGTGCTGGAAGGCGAGCAAGGGCTGCGCAGCGGGTTGCGCGACTACCTCAAGCCGGCCCTGCGCCGGGGCGGCGTGGCGCTGCTCGGCGACGGGCTCGACGAATTGCCCGCGACGGCGAGCGACGGCGGCCCCGGTCCGCGCGCGCTGGTCGCCGCGGCGTTGCGCACCCTCGCCGCCGAGATCGGGGCCCGCGTGGTGGTGACCAGCCGCGTGCTGCCCTATCGCGCACCGGGCGATTGGAAGCTGACCGCCGAAGAGGGCTGGACGCTACGGGTGATCCAGCCGCTGGCCTTCGGGCAGGCGCGTGCGTTCATCGAAGGCTGGTATCGCGCGCTGGTCGAGACCGACGCCGGCCTGAGCGCCGCCGCCGAGCAACGCGCCGCCGCATTGATCGCCAAACTGGAAGGCAACGCGCGCCTGGTTCCGCTCACCCGCTCGCCGCTGCTGCTGACGATGCTGGCCATTCTGCACTACAACACCGACGATATTCCCGACGACCGAGCCAAGCTGTACGAAGAGGTCGTTCAGTTGCTGCTCGAACGCTGGGAGCTGGTGCGCACGCCGGGCATGACGCGCCTCGGCCTGATCGAGCAACTGGGATCCCCGCCCGGCCTCACGCTCAACCTGCTGCGCGGCGTGCTGAATGATCTGGCCTTCCAGGCCCACGACCAGCCGCCGGGCGACGACGGGCGCGGCTTGCTCGACGGCGACAAGCTGCGTGGGCGTATGCTGACGTTTTTCGCCCGCGCCGCGCCCCAGATCGACGCCGGGGCCGCCGTCGCAACCTTCGTCAAGGCGCTGCACGAAGACGCCGGGCTGTTGCAGGGACGCGGCGACGAGGGCTTCGCCTTCCCGCACCTGACCTTCGAGGAGTATCTGAGCGCCTATCACCTGGCCGACCGCCAAGATATGATCGACCTGGCCTACCCGCGCTGGCAGAGCGCCGACCGCGAGCGCTGGCGCGAAGTGCTGCTGTTGTTGATGGGCCGCCTGCGCCAGCAAGGCCAGAAAGCCGCCGAGCGCGACGGCCTGCCCTGGTTAAAGGTTCTCGTCGCGCCTCGCACCAAACGCATGGGCGCCAAAGACCCGGCCCAACGCCGCCGCGACACGGTTCTGGCCGCGTTGAGCTACGTTGAACTCGGCGGCCAGGCCACCTTCGCCAACAGCCTGCTCGACATCGAGCACGATATCGTGGCGCCGCTGCGCGCCGCGATTGCGGACCTGCTGGAAACACCCGACGCCGGCATCGGGCTGGCCGACCGCCTCGCCGCCGCGAACCTGCTGGGCAACCTCGGCGACCCGCGCCTGCTGGATCCGGACACCGGCAACGCGCCCGACGGGCGCTACTGGCGGCCCGTCGCGGCGGGCGACTTCTGGTACGGCGATGATCGAGAGGGCGACCTGCAACCGGTCGCGCTCGCCTATGATTTCCAGATCGCGCGCTTCCCGGTGACCAACGCCGAGTTTGACCGCTTCATCGCCGCCGGCGGGT
>JANQID010000096.1 GCA_028282325.1 Chloroflexaceae bacterium
ATGGGGTCATTCTGAGCGCAGCGAAGAATCTCAGATTCCCCCAACGCCGAGACCCTTCACACTGCCTGCGGCTGCGTTCAGGGTGACATGCGGCATAGGTAGCATCCACGCTGCCTGCGGCTGCGTTCAGGGTGACATGCGGCATGGGTAGCATCGCTTGGTAGCGTTTGTCAAAAACCAGGATCTGAGGTACCTTTCCGTTGCGGATGAGTCTTCCCTCGACCAGGAAGACTCTGTTCATTTTGGCGTCGGACGCGTAGTGGTGAACGCTATCGAATAAGGAACAGGTTATGACAGTCGTTGGAGTTCCGAAGGAGACGTTTCCTGGCGAACAAAGGGTAGCGCTTGTGCCTGCCGATGTTCCCCCATTAAAGAAAGCTGGTCTAGAAGTTGCTGTTGAAGCCGGCGCTGGTGCAGCAGCTGGATTTCTCGACGCTGCATATGCCGAACGCGGAGCGCAGATTGTTGCACAACGCAACGATGTGTTCGCGACTGCCGACATTGTGATCCAGGTGCGTGCAGCGGGAGCCAATCCCGCTCTGGCGGCGGACGATTTCGCGTTGATGCGCACCAATCAGTGGGTGGTCGGTTTCCTTGAGCCGCTGTGGGAGCTGGGGTTGGTCCGGGATCTGGCTGCGCGCGGCGTGTCCGCGTTTGCGATGGAATTGATCCCGCGCATCAGTCGAGCGCAAAGTATGGATGCGCTCTCGTCGATGGCGACGATTGCCGGCTACAAAGCTGTGCTGCTTGCGGCCAGCACGCTGCCGCGCATCTTCCCGATGCTGATGACCGCTGCCGGTACGATCACGCCGGCGCGTGTGTTCGTGATCGGCGCGGGTGTGGCCGGATTGCAAGCCTGCGCGACGGCAAAGCGCCTGGGTGCAAAAGTTGAGGCGTACGACGTGCGCGCGGCGGTCAAAGAACAAGTCGAGAGCGTCGGTGCAAAGTTCGTTGAATTGCCTTTGGAAGCGAGTTCATCGGAGGACAAAGGCGGGTATGCGAAAGCGATGGGCGACGACTTCTACCGCCGCCAGCAAGAGTTGATGGCCGAAGTCGTGGCGCGCAACGATGTCGTCATTACTACGGCGGCGATACCAGGCAAGAAATCGCCGGTGCTGGTGACAGGCGCGATGGTTCAGGGTATGCAGCCGGCGTCGGTGATTGTTGATCTAGCCGCCGAACGCGGCGGCAACTGCGAATTGACCCAATCCGGCGAGATTATCACTGCTCACGGTGTGACGATTATCGGGCCGACAAACCTGCCCGCTACCGTTCCCAACCACGCCAGTCAGCTTTACAGCCGTAATCTGACCAACCTGCTGCGGCTACTGGTGAAAGATGGCCAGTTGCAGCTTAATCTGGACGATGAGATCATTCGCGAGAGCCTGGTAACTAACAACGGCGAGGTCGTACATACGCGCATTCGTGATCTCCTCGGCACCCCGCAACCTGCCGGAAGTCAATGAGGAGTAGAAGGAAGTTTGCGATATGGAGCTTTTTGTTTTCGCGCTGACTGTTTTTGTCCTGGCGATTTTCGTAGGATTTGAGATTATCACGAAAGTGCCGCCGACTCTGCATACGCCGCTGATGTCAGGGTCGAACGCAATTTCGGGCATCACGCTGCTCGGCGCGGTGATTGCTGCGGGAGCGCAGCATACGTTGCTGACGACGATCCTCGGTCTGCTGGCAATTATTGTCGCGACGATCAACGTGGTCGGCGGTTTTCTGGTTACAAATCGCATGCTTGGTATGTTCCGAAGGAAGGACTAAGCCGTGAGCGGTGTGTTTATCAACCTTGCCTATTTGCTGGCGTCGGTGCTGTTCATTCTCGGTTTGAAAGGGTTGACCCATCCACGTACGGCGGTGCGCGGCAATCTGCTCGGCGCAATCGGCATGCTGATCGCGGTGGCGGTTACGCTGCTTGACCAGCGCATTCTCGACTTCTCGATGATTCTGGTTGGCTTGGTTATCGGTGCGGCAATCGGCGCGGTGATGGCGGTGCGCGTACAGATGACGTCGATGCCGCAAATGGTAGCGTTGTTGAACGGCTTCGGCGGGGCCGGATCGCTGCTGGTCGCCGGCGCCGAGCTGATGACCGGCGCCGAGCAATCAGCGACGAGCGCCGCCGCATTGCCGCTTCAGGTAACGCTGATCGCCGCCGCCGCTTCCGGCTTGATCGGCGCGGTGACGTTCTGGGGCAGTTTGGTTGCCTTCGGCAAATTGGAAGGGTTTCTCAAAGACATTCGCCTGACCGGCCAGCAAGCGTTTAATGCAATCCTGGCGGTTATAGTGCTGGCGCTGAGCGGTTGGTTAATCTACGATCCGACCACGCTCTGGGTCTACTGGGCGATTGTCGGCGTGTCGTCGGTGCTGGGTCTCTCGCTGGTGTTCCCAATCGGCGGTGCGGATATGCCGGTCGTGATCGCCTTGCTGAACTCCTACTCCGGTCTGGCCGCCGCGTCAACCGGGTTTGTGTTGGGCAACAATGCGTTGATTATTACTGGCTCGCTGGTCGGTGCGTCGGGCATCATCCTGACGAACATCATGTGCAAGGCGATGAATCGTTCGTTGATCAACGTGTTGTTCGGCGTATGGGTGCCGTCCGACAGCGCCGGATCGGCGGATGATGTGTACGCCGGCAAGGTCAAAGCCGCATCTGCCGAGGAATTGGGGATGCTGCTGGAGACGGCGCGGCGCGTCGTAATTGTGCCGGGGTATGGCATGGCGGTTGCCCAGGCGCAGCACGCCGTGCGCGATCTGGTCAACTTGCTGGAGCAACGCGGCGCAGATGTGGAGTTTGCGATCCATCCGGTCGCCGGACGTATGCCGGGTCATATGAACGTGTTGCTCGCCGAGGCCGACATTCCGTATGATAAACTCAAGGAGATGGACGAGATCAACCCGTCGTTCGAGCAGACCGACGTGGCGATCGTCATCGGCGCAAACGACGTGGTCAACCCGGTGGCGCGCACCAATCCTTCTAGCCCGATCGCCGGCATGCCCATTCTGAACGTGGATAAGGCGCGCAGTATTGTGGTGATCAAACGGAGCTTAAGCCCCGGTTTCGCCGGCATTCCTAACCCGCTCTTTGCTGCCGACAATACGCTGATGATGTTTTCGGATGCGAAAAAGGGTGCGATGGATCTCGTTACGGCGCTGAAAGAAGCCTGACGCAGGCGCACGGCGCGATCTCAGCGTATGGAGAAAGGGGGCGGATGTGAACGCAGCCCGCCTCCTTGGTATATGGCATGAAAACATCTGTGACTATTGATGACCCGACTTCCGCTGTGCCGTGGGGCTGGCGTGATATTGGCGCCGCGTTCATCCTGTCGTTTGGCGGCATCTTCGTGCTGGGGCAAGTTTTTCCTTTCATCGTGCAACGGCTAGAGTTAAATGTGGAAGCCGGTCTGGCATCGCCGGCGCTCTATGTCCTCGGTTTATTGCTCACCCTCTTGATTTTGGTCAGTGTCTATGCGTTTGCTGCCCGCCGTTCGGGTTGGGCGGCGTTGGGGCTGCGGCCTGCGCCCTGGTGGACGGTAGCGGTGACGCCGGTGTTGCTCATCGTCGGACTATTGGTCATCGTGCTGGTGAATATACTTATCGTTATCGTGCGCGGCGAAATGTTTGAAAATCCGCAGATCGAAGTGATTACAGGCGGGCAAGCGCTCGATACGACAACGTTTGTTATGCTGCTGGTTCTCGTCGCCGGTCTGGTTCCGATGGCCGAAGAACTGCTTTTCCGCGGTATGCTTTACCCGGTCTTGCGGAAACAATGGGGGCCGGTGCTTGCGGTTATCGCCAGCGCCGCTATCTTTGCCGCTGTTCATTTCGTTCTGATTCTCTTCCCTGCGCTCTTTATCCTCGGCCTGATGCTGGCGCTCCTACGCGAGTGGAGCAAGTCGATCATTCCATCGATCCTGATGCACGCGATGCAGAACACCATTGCGCTCGTTGGAATCAACGCCATGCTGGCAGGCATGTAAAAAGGCCGCGCAGGCGCTTGAGCCTGTCGCGGCCGATAAACGTTCTTTCAGCAAGCGCTGCTACAATGAACCTTCCAGCACAACTTGATCGCTTGGCCGCGTCGGATCGCTATCTTCCGGCTCGATCGTCAGCATCACCACATTAAACGCATTCACTTCCTGGGGTGCGTGGACAACCAGCCGTGCGAGGCCGTCGGCGTCAACTGTTACATTACCGGCGGCAATCTGCTTCTCGCCGTCGGCCAGCCAGAAGCGATAGACCTGGCCTGACTCAAGCGGTGTCAGCCCGCGAAACAACACCACGGCTTCGCTATGGCCAGGATACATATACATCTCGCCCTGAGCCTGTTGAGCCTGAGCGATGACGTCGGTGGCGGTAAGCTGGCGCGTGGCGACGCCGGGCGCGCTAATAAAAGTGAACACCTCTTGCTCTTGCATTAACTGCTGACTGACCTGATCGAGTTGCGCCTGACTTTGATCCAGCTGCTCCGCGAGGCGTTGTTGTTGGGTTTGCGTATCAACCAGAGCAGTTTGCGCATCTGCGAGTGTGATTTGCATCTGGGCGATGTCTTCCGTCA
>JANQID010000118.1 GCA_028282325.1 Chloroflexaceae bacterium
CTGCCGGCGGCTGCGTTCAGGGTGACATGCGGCATGGGTAGCATCCACGCTGCCGGCGGCTGCGTTCAGGGTGACATGCGGCATGGGTAGCATCGTTTGGCAGATTCATTGACATCGGTCGTTCGATCAGTGATCGCGTGCTGGTAGTGGTCTATACGGAGCGCGAGGATCGTATTCGTATCATTAGCGCACGACAAGCGGCTGCAACCGAACGGAGAACCTATGAACAACGAGGCACCTCACACACCGAACAATGAAGAGATCGCGCCTGAGTATGACTTTTCGCAGGGTGTCCGTGGAAAGCATGCGCAGGCAATGAAACAGGGGTATCGGGTCATTGTGCATAAGCTCGATGGAACAACGGAAGAGCGTGCCTTTACCCTTCCCCAGGGAGTGGTTGCGCTCGATCCGGATGTACAAGCCTACTTCCCGGACTCGGAGACCGTTAATCGGGCGCTGCGTAGTCTTATTGCGCTTATCCCTCAGCAGAAAGCCTCCTAGCGGCTCCACCGGTTTGCTCCACTATCCGCATACATCAAATGCCTATGCTATACTAGTACAGGGTTCCGAAGATCCGTAGGGGGTTCCAGAACGCGGGCGGCCCGCCCGCTCAGGCGGGATGCGGGCAAGCTGCCCGCGCTCCCAGGCCAGGCCGCAACTCTCTGCGGACTTCCAAATGGCTATACTAGCGGCAGGAGACGAACATTCATCGGGGTAGCGCAGGCGGTTGGTGTGCAGTTCGAGTGGGATGAAGCGAAAAACGAGATCAACATCCGCAAACATGGCATCGATATTTGCGGACGTCCATGTGATGTTCGATGCTCCGATGTTGGTTGATCTCGACGAACGCGCGGAATATGGGGAGGAGCGGTGGATTGGTATCGGCCCATTCTCTATGATTGTTGCGGTCGTCGTATTTACTGAACGTGGGAATGATACCATCCGTATCATTTCCGCACGAAAGGCGACAAAATATGAGCGACAACGCTACGAACAAGCCTACCCGTACTGACTGGGAACGCTTAATCCAGCAACAGGACGAAGACATCGATACAAGTGATATTCCCCTATTAACTGATGCCTTCTTCGCGCGTGCCAAACTCCTGCTTCCACGCGACATAGCGGATCGGACGATTCAAGTCGATGCGGACATCCTCCAGTGGTTTAAGCGGCAAGCGCCTGATTATCAGCAATCTATCAATCATGTGTTGCGATCGTATATCGAGTCGCATACCTCATAGCCGGCGCCCTGCAAAACACAGGCCGCTCGATACACGATAAGTAGCGCTTGGATTGACAAAAGCATCTGCCTCCAATCCGCGTATATCCGCACCGTCTTGCAGCATACGGCCAAATGGCGACCTGATGGCTGACATCGCCCACCTACGCGCCCTCTTGCACGCCCGTCGCTCATCGCATCCCCGACCCGTCATTGCCGGTCAGGCGACGCCGCTGGCGCGGCCCGAAGCCTGGTGCGTTTGCTCCAATCATATCGCGCGCCGTCAGTTGTATCGCTTCGCACGCCTGCTCGCGGTGCGCCTGAAGCGTGGCGTTGGGCAGCAGGCCATCAAGCTCGTACCCGCTTCAACGCCGCCCTTTGACAATACTAACGAGTATGCTTGTCATCACCATCGGATGGATTTGGCTCAACCGTTTTGGTGCGGTATACTATAGCAATCCTACCGCAGTCGTAAAGATTGCGTAGTGCCGCCTTCAGGCGGTTCCCTTCGCCGCCTTCAGGCGGCACTACCGTGGCTTCACAACCTGAAAAGGATTGCTATAATACTATGGCGAACAAATGATGCCTAGGAGGAACAGCGATGTCGCTCACAGAACTACTGCCGGCTATCCATGCGTTACCGCGTGCCGATAAATTGCGTCTGATGCAAGTGCTCGTCGCCGAGATCGCGAACGAGGAAGCGATTGCTTTGCCGCCGCCCGGTATGGCGCATACGATCTGGACACCCTATGATGCCTACGATGCCGCAGCGACCTTACTCCATGTCCTAAACTAGGCCAAGTCAACTTTTTCCTCGAATTTGATGTATGCTTTTTCCGTGCGCAATCGACATTTGAGCTACGGTCGAAGCAGAATCCATAACGGATAACGGTTTACACATCTACCTACCGCTCCCTGTCATGTCCGCCGATCCTATGCCTCTTAGTCTATGAGGTGGCACTAAGCATTAAAATGGGCGTAACCCGAAAACTGGACGATTTCGGCTGTGGCACGACTTGCCACATTGCAGTGAGGAAAAACGCCCTTTTCCGCTGACATTTGGCAAACCTTAATGACTCCAAACGAGGAATCAAACTATGACTCAACCGCAAACAACACGCCCCTATGGGCTGTGGGCCAGCCCGCTCTCGCCGCGCGGCCTGTCGCGCGATCTGCGTTTCGCCGATGTGCAGTGGGACAGCGATGGAGCCACGCTGGTCTGGCTCGAAAGCCGCTCCGATCGCAGCGTGTTGGTGTGCGCTCCCGCCGACGGGCTTGACGCCCCGCGCGACCTCGTCGCCGAGCTGTCGGTGCGCGCGAAGGTCGGGTACGGCGGCGGCGATTTCACCGTCGCCAACGGCGCGGTCTTTTTTTGCGAAGCGCAATCGGGGCGGCTCTACCGCCAGGAGCTTGCCGGCGGCGCGGCGCGGCCCATCACGCCGGGGTTCGGCTACGCCGCCGCGCCCGCCTGCTCGCCCGACGGTCGCCAGATCCTGTTCGTGCATACCTACGAGGATGTCGATGCGCTGGCCATCGTCGATGCAGAAGGCCGCCGGTGGCCGCGACGGCTGGTCGGCGGCCACGACTTCTACATGCAACCCTGCTGGCATCCCGCCGGTCGCCGGATCGCCTATGTCGCCTGGAACCATCCGCAGATGCCCTGGGACGGCGCGACGCTCTATCTGGCGACCTTGAGCGAGGATGCCGATATGCCTGTCATCATCGACAGCACGGCCATCGCCGGCAACGAGACGACGGCGATCTTTCAACCCGCGTTCTCGCCTGACGGGCGCCGACTGGCCTATGTCTCCGACGCCGGCGGCTGGAGCCATTTGCATATGTACGATCTGGAACAGGGCGTGCATCGCCAACTGACCGCTGGCGAGGTTGAGTATGGCGCACCGGCCTGGATTCAGGGGCTGCGCACATTCGGCTGGAGTGCGGACGGGCGCTCGCTCGTGTGCATCGCCAACGAGCGCGGCGTCGCGCGGCTCTACCGCCAACCGATCGCTGGAGGCCCCGCCGATCCGATCGCCGGGCTGGATGCGTACACATGGTTCGAGCAGCCGTCCGTCGCGCCGAACCGCGACGCCATCGCGTTGATCGCGTCGTCCGGCGACCAGCCGCCGCGCATCGTGGTGGCCGAGCCGGATCGGACGCGCGTGCAGCGACGCTCCAGCACCGAGCATATCGCGCCGGAGAGCCTGGCGGCGGCCACGCCGATCACCTGGGAGACGGCGGGCGGCGCAATGTCGCACGGGTTGCTCTATCTGCCGCCGGGCTACGATCTCGCTGCCTCCGCTGCGGCGAACCGTCCCCCGGCCATCATCCGCATCCACGGCGGGCCGACCAGCCAGACCGTGACGCGCTATCAGCCGCAGATCCAGTTCTTCGCCACGCGCGGTTATATCGTGCTCGATGTGAACTATCGCGGCAGCACGGGCTACGGGCGCGCGTATATGGAAGCGTTGAACGGCAACTGGGGCGTGTGCGACGTGGAAGATGCGGTGAGCGGCGCGCGCCATCTGGCCGAGCAGGGCCTCGTCGACGCCGAGCGCATCGTGATTATGGGCGGCAGCGCCGGCGGCTACACCGTGCTCGAAGCGTTGTGCCGCGCACCGGGCGTATTTCGCGCCGGGCTGTGTTTGTACGGTGTGGCGAATATGTTCACCCTGGCCGCCGACACCCACAAATTCGAGGCCCGCTATCTCGATACGCTGCTCGGCCCTTTGCCCGAAGCCGCCGCGATCTACCGCGAGCGCTCGCCGATCTTCCACGCCGATCTTCTGCGCGACCCGATTGCCATTTTCCAGGGCGAGGAGGATCAAGTCGTGCCGCGCGCCCAGTCCGACAGCATTGTCGAGTCGTTGCGCCAACGGGGCATCCCGCACGAGTATCACATCTACGCGGGCGAAGGCCACGGCTGGCGCAAGCAGGAAACAATCGAGGCGTTTTACCAGGCCGTCGATGCGTTTTTGCGCCAATATGTCCTGTTTGCATAACCTGCGCTTCCGGTGAGTGTGGTATGATTGCCGTCGATGAATACTCAGTCTCCCACGCTCCGACGACCTTTGCGGGCGGCCATGCTTGCGCGCGTAGTCTACCCGCTGCATGGATACGGCGGCATTGAGCGCCATGTCTTCCACCTCGTCACCCACCTGACGCGCCTGGGAGCGGAGGTTACGCTGTATGTGCAAACCCCGCCCGACGCCGACGCGGCCCAGGAGCAAATCGCGGCGCTGGCGGGCGGAGCGGCTCCGGCGGCGCTGGTTTTTCTGCGCTACGATTACGTGTCGCCGGTATTGCCGCCCAACAGCATCGCCGGGCGGCAGATCAACTATCCCTGGTACTCCTGGCGTCTCGGCATCGCCGCTGCGCAGGCGGTGCGGCGCGGCGCGGTTGATGTGGTGCATAGCCAGGGGTTGTGCGCCATCGGTTATGCCGCGATCCGGCGCCGCGAGCCGTTGCTGCTGCGCACGCCGTTCGTCGCCAACCCCCACGGCATGGAAGAATTTCGCACGCCCGACTGGCGCAAGTGGCTGGCCTATGCCCCCTTTCGTGCGCTCTACGCCGTCGGGCATCGCTGGGCCGATCGCGCCATCGCCACCGACGCGTGTACGCAGGATGACCTGCCGCGCTACCTCGGCGTCGATCCCGCGCGGGTGACGGTGATTCCCAGCGCCATCGACATCGACGAGTGCCTGGGCATGGTGCGTGCTGATCTGCGCGCCGACCTGCGTGCGCGGTTCCGCCTGGACGAGGCCGATCCCGTGTTTTTGAGCGTGGGACGCCTGGAGCGCAATAAGGGCTATCACGTGTTGATCGAAGCGCTGGCCCGCCTTCGCCGCGAACTGCCGCCGACGTGGCGCTGGCTGCTGGTTGGTCAGGGCAAAGAGCGCGCGGCGCTGGAGCAACAAGCGCGTGACGCCGGCATCGCCGCTCACGTCACATTCGTCGGACGGCTGGACGACGCCGAGTTGCACAGCCTCTACGAAGAGATCGACCTGGTTGTGCATCCCACGCTTTACGAAGGCTCGTCGCTGGTCACGCTCGAAGGCATGATCCACCGGCGGCCTGTGGTGGCCAGCGCGGCGGGCGGCATTCCCGACAAAGTTTTCGACGACCGCAACGGCTACCTGGTGCGCCCCGGCGATGTTGACGATCTCACCGCCCGGCTGCGGATGGCGCTGGCCCGCCGGGATCGCTGGCCGGCCTGGGGCGAGGAGAGCGTGCGCATCGTCGCTGCAACCTTCGCCTGGCCCGTGGTCGCCCGCCAGACGCTTGACCTGTACGAGCATTTGCTTGAGCGCCGGGGTGTGTGATTTATGTTCGCAGACGAGGATTGCGAACAGAGATGCACCGCGCCTCTACAGGGGACGAAAGATGTTTCGCCCCTACGCTGCGCTGTGATGCAGAACGGGCGGCTCGTCGCTGGTCACTCATCACTCATCACTCGTGCGTTAATGAGCCGAACTCGGTATGAAAGATTTCTCGTTCCAGGAAAATTACTATGAGCCATCAACCATCGGCAACTTTTGGATCTGACGCCAGGTCGTTGGTTTCCATCGGCGGAGGGCGCGGCGCGGGACAGGTATTGCTCGGCGTGCAGGCGACGTTTCCCCGCCAGACGGCGATTGTCGCCGTCACCGATACGGGGCGGAGCACGGGGGTGGCGCGCACCCTGGGCGATATTCCCGCGCCCGGCGATCTGCGCTCGACCATCGCTGCCATGGCCGCCGACCCCGACGGCCTCTTCGCGCGCCTGCTTGAGTTTCGCTTCCGCTCGGACATCCCGGCCCTGAACGGGATGGCGTTCGGCAACCTACTGATCGCCGCGCTGGCCCAGGTGACCGGCGATTTCGCCCAGGCTATCGAGACCTCGGCGGCGCTGACGCAGACGACGGCGCAGGTGTTGCCCGTCTCGACGGCGAATGTCCATCTCTGCGCCGAGCTGGAAGATGGAAGCGTCGTCGAACAAGAGCTGAATGTGCGCGGCCTGAACAAGCCGCCGATTCGCCGCCTGTTTCTCTCCGGCGCCGCGCCTATTTTGCCGGCGGTGCGCGACGCGATAGAATCCGCCGATGTTGTGGTGATCGGGCCGGGGAGTTTTTTCACCTCGTTGATGGCCACGCTGATCTTCGACGGCATGGCGGAGGCGTTGCGCCGAACGCGGGCCACGGTGGCGTTTGTCGCCAACACCACGACGCAACCCGGTCAGACCGATGGCTTGCGGATGATTGACCACGTGCGCCGGCTGGTCGATCTGCTCGGCCCCGGCGTGCTCGACATCGTGCTGGTGAATCGCAGCCTGGACCTCGATGCGGATCTGGTGGCACGCTATGCGGCGGAGGGCTTGCACCTGCTCACGCCGGACGACGCCGAAGTCGCTGCAATCGCCGCGCTGGGGGTGCGCCCGCTCGTGCGTGACTACACCGAGAAACGATCACGCAAGCGCGAGCTGTGGAATAAGCAGGATACGATCCGCCACGACCCGGCGCTCATCGGGCAGGCACTGATGGAACTCGTGTGAGATCGCCGCGCAGAGTGCGCCAGCATGCCGCCGCTGCGGGAGCGAGATTCCCGCACTCCCCGCCGCCGGCGTCTAGCCCATCATCTTCCACAGATGGATGGAACCATCGGCGCTGGCGCTGGCCAGCATAGTTCCGTCGGCGCGCCAGGCAAGCTGAACGAGCGGCCCGCGATGGGCCTGGGGAATCTGGATCCAGTCGTTGCGGGCGAAACACCAGATCCAGATAGCGTGATCCTCGCAGGTTGCGGCCAGCATACTCCCGTCGGGACTCCAACCGATGCTGGCAAAGCCCTGTACGCCCGGCCTGAGCGCGGCCTCTTGCTTGCCCTGCTTCGCATCCCACAGCCGGATCGTCGTATCGCTGCCGGCGCTGGCCAGCAGGCTGCCGTCCGGCCGCCAACTCAACCCGAAAACTCTGCCGGTATGGCCCTGGAGCACAGCCAGTTCGCGCCCCTGCACATCCCAGATGCGCACGGTGCTGTCGTTGCTCCCGCTGGCGATGAGATCGCTATCAGGCGACCACGCGACGCTGTTGATGTTTTGCTGGTGGCCGTAGCAGCTACGCAGCAGCGCGCCGCCTTCCGCGCGCCAGATGCGCACCGTCTTGTCCCAACCGCCGCTGGCCAGCCGCCGGCCATCGCGACTCCAATCGAGGGTGAAGACGTTTCCCTGGTGCCCGTCAAGGATGGCGCGCTGCACGAGGCTGCCATCCCACGACCACAGAATCTGCCGCCGGCCGCCGCTGGCCAACAGCGTCCCGGCGGGATTCCAGGCAATCGCCATCATCGGGCCCGGCACATTGACCGCCAGCGACGACGGCGGATTCTGCTGATCGTCAAGCTGCCAGACCAGGATGCGCCAATCATCGCCGACGCTCGCCAGAAGGCTCCTCTGGGGATGCCAGGCAATCGCGTTGATCGTCCCGTCGTGAGCCGACCACTGCGCCGCCAGCGCAATATCCGTCACCTGACGCGGGGCCAGCTTGGGCGTTATCCGCCCGGCGTCATTCGCGTCCGCATCCGGCGGTGCTTTGCTCTCGCGGCGCGGCGGCCCGCCGGACGTAGGCGGAAACGTCACCTGGAACGGATCGATCGGGCGGGTCGCCCGCGAACGGCGGCGGGCGCGCACCAGCGCATCATAGATCTCGTCTGCGGCAGCGAAACGCGCGCCGCGCTCCATATCCATCGCCCGATTGATGATCTGCACCAGTGTGGGGGAAAGGCGAGGGTTGATCTGTTGCGGGTGGGGAAGCGGATCGGGCGTCACGTCCTGGCGGCGGGCCGCCGGTATCGGCGGCTGGCCGGTGAGCAAATGATAGAGCGTGGCGCCAAAGCTGTAAATATCGCTGCGCTGATCCGTGCCGCCCAACCACTGTTCAAGCGGCGAGTAGGCCAACGTCCCGCCTTTGGCGCTCGGATGATCGGTGGTCTGGGTGCCGCGTTTGACCAGGCCAAAATCGACCAGCTTGATCAGCCCTTCGGGAGTGAGGCGGACGTTGTGCGGCTTGATGTCGCGATGCAAAATGGGCGGATGCTGTGTGTGCAGATACTCCATTACGCTGCAAAGCTGCTCAGCGTAGCTCAGCACAAGAAATTCGAGCACCGGCCCGCGCTCGCGTTCCAAAATATCGTACAAACTTTGCCCGGGCACAAACTCCATCGAGAGGCAGCCGCGCCCCTGGTGCTCAAACATCTCATAATAGCGCGGCAAATGAATATGACGCAGTTGCTGCAAGATCGCGAACTCATACTCAAACCCGATCGCATAATTGGGGTCGAGCGTTTCTTTGAGCGCTATATGCACATCCGGGCGACGAATGACCTCCGCTTCATAGACGGAGCCAAAATTTCCAAAGCCGACCAGTCGCAGAATGCGATACCGCCCGACCTCGGTGCCCTGGTCGTATACGCACAGCGCCTCGGATAGAGGGCTTCCGCAGCGGACACAAGACCGGGCGTCATTGCGATTGCGCGTGTAGCAGTGTTTGCCCTGGAACGTTGCGCGACAGATACGCATAACGGCAACCTGGAATCATACGAGTGACGAGTGATGAATGGCGAGCGATGAGCCGCTCATACCGAATCGCAGTGCTGATCAGCGTCAACCCATTTCGCATTGGCGCCAAACATATGGATGGCACGGATCGACGATCCCGCCGCTAGCGCCCACGGGAGCCACTCGGCGGATGGCGACGCCCGACCGCCTCCGAGCGTAGCCGGTAGCCGATGCCACGCCGCGTTTCGATCAAATGTGCTGTGGTTCGAGCACGCTTAAGCGCGCGGCGCAAACTATTGACGGCCTGATCAAGCGCTCCCGAATCGATTTCCGGATCATACGCGCGATCCCAGATCGCCTGGGCGCAACTCGTACGCGAGCAGACCTCGCCGGCGTTTTGGTACAGGTGAAGCAACAACCGAAACTGGAGCGGCGAGAGATCGAGTTGCGCATCGCCGAGGAAAAAGCTCTTATCGCGATCATCGTAGATCAACAAACCTTCGGCCATGACGGTCGACTCGGGATCGACAAAACGCAACAGCCCCACCGGCGAGCCAAGGCCGATTTCGTCGTTGGTGCGCAGCAAGCGCTTGTCGATCAGCCGTTGCCCATTCACAAAGGTTCCATTCACACTTCCTTCGTCGATGATCACATACCACGCATTCTGCCGCTCGATGCGCGCGTGCAAGCGCGACACCAGCGGGTCGCTCACCACAATCGTACAGCCAGGCGCCCGCCCAATGGTGTACGTTTGTTCGGTCAGCCACAAATCGTGCGGGTCTACAATCGATGTGTCAATCGCAACAACACGGCTGGATATCGCATGTGGCGGTAGTTGCATAAACGTACCTCTTGCCTACGTGAAGCGCCAATGCCGAGATGTGCTTGAAGAAGCCGAAATAGGAAAGTTTTCTGGAGATCATAAAATGCGGGTAGTGGCTCAGTTCCGAATGTCACCCTGAGCGAAGCCGCAGGCACAGCGAAGGGTCCCGGACGAGATTCCTCGCTGCGCTCGGAATGACAAACCATTCGTAGTTGAGCCGCTACCAAAATGCGAGCCAATCGCACCGCCGTTCAGCGATTGCCCGAACGCTTCGCATCGTACCGTGATGCGCGAACTCCATAGATTATAGTACGACGCCAAGCGTATGATACCACATGTGTCCTGACAAAGGGAAGATTCTGGGGAGTCATATCATTTGAGATTGCAGATTTTAGATTTGCGATTGTTGCATACCGCACAGCGATGCGAAATGTGAGCGTCACTCCTTGCGCCTGGATGTCGAAGTGGCGCGGGTTGAGTTCGAGAACTTGATCGCCGATCTGATCGAAAGCGCGCTCGACGCGCTCGACGTTGCTTTGAGCGATGCCGGGATCACGGCTATGGCATTTTGCGTGTTGCTACCAACCAATATGGGAGACACCGCATGCGGTCATTCTGAGCGCAGCGAAGAATCTCGGATTCCCAGGCCATCGAGACCCTTCCCCTTCGCTGCGCTCAGGGTCAGGGTGACATGCA
>JANQID010000081.1 GCA_028282325.1 Chloroflexaceae bacterium
CCGCATGGGGTCATTCTGAGCGCAGCGAAGAATCTCCGATTCCCCCAACGCCGAGACCCTTCACGCTGCCTGCGGCTCCGTTCAGGGTGACATGCGGCATGGGTTGTCATCCACGCTGCCGGCGGCGCCGTTCAGGGTGACATGCGGCATGGGTAGCATCGTTTGGTAGCTTCTGATAGAGTTCGTTTGGGCGGGGCGATGTGCAGCAGGTTTCGCCCTTCCTGATCGGTCTGGGATGGAGCGATGGATCTATGGAGATTATCGACACGATCGCTGCGTTTCGCCAGGCGCGCGCGCGCTTCGGCGAACTGGGGCTGGTTCCGACGATGGGCTATTTGCATGCGGGGCATCTGAGCCTCGTGCGACGCGCAAAGGCGGAGTGCGGCGCTGTTGCGACGAGCATTTTCGTCAACCCGACCCAGTTTGGCCCCAACGAAGACCTGGAACGCTATCCGCGCGATATGGAGCGCGACCTGGCATTGCTGCGCGCCGAGGGCGTCGATCTGGTCTTCGCCCCCGCCGCTGCCGAGATCTACCCCCAAGGCTTCAACACCTTCATCGACGTGGGCGGCGTCACCGAGATGCTGGAAGGTGCGGCGCGCCCCGGCCACTTCCGCGGTGTGGCGACGGTGGTCTGCAAGCTATTCATGATCGTCCAGCCGACGCGTGCATATTTTGGCCAGAAAGATGCCCAACAAACAGTTGTGGTAAGCAAGATGATCCGCGACCTCAATTTGCCCGTCGAGGTTGTGGTGTGCCCGACGGTGCGCGAGCCAGACGGCCTGGCGCTGAGCAGCCGCAACACCTATCTCACGCCTGAACAGCGCCAGGCCGCAACCGTGCTCTCGCGGGCGTTGACCGCGGCGCAACGCCGTTACGAGCAGGGCGAACGCAACGCCGAGACTCTCCGCGAGGCAATGCATTCGCTTCTGGCCGCTGAGCCGCTGGCCCAGGTTGAGTATGTCAGCGCCGCCGACCCGCTGACCCTGCACGAACTGGAGGTGGTCGGTCCGCGCGGCGCGCTGCTTTCGCTGGCGGTGCGCATTGGCGCAACCCGCTTGATCGACAATGTAGCGCTGGAATAGCATATATCGGAGGCGAACGACGAGCGGAGCAGCCGGCGATAGTCGGCAATGCGCAGGACTTCAGGTTCCGCTTGCCAGATTATTCACTGCTATGAAACATTCTCAAACCATAAACATCGGCCTGGCGCAGATGGTATGCGTCGTCGATCCGGACGAAAATCTCGACCGGGCGGTCAGCCTCGTGCGTAAGGCGGCGGCGCAAGGCGCGCAGATCGTCTGCCTGCCCGAGCTGTTCCGCTCGCTCTACTTCTGCCAGAGCGAGGATCATGACCATTTCGCGCTGGCCGAGCCGGTTCCCGGCCCGACGACCGCAACACTGGGTGCGCTGGCTGCGGAACTCGGCGTAGTGATTATCGCCAGCCTGTTCGAGCGCCGCGCCCCCGGCGTCTACCACAACACCACTGCCGTGCTTGATGCCGATGGCGCATATCTAGGCAAGTATCGCAAGATGCACATCCCCGACGATCCGCTGTTCTACGAGAAATTCTACTTCACGCCGGGCGATCTGGGCTTCAAAGTCTTTGACACGCGCTTCGTGCGGTTGGGTGTGCTGATCTGCTGGGATCAATGGTACCCTGAAGCGGCCCGGTTGACCGCGCTGCGTGGAGCGGAAGTCCTTTTCTATCCCACCGCGATTGGCTGGCATCCGTCCGAGAAAGCCAAGCACGGCGCGATCCAGCACGCGAGCTGGGAGCTGATCCAACGCTCGCACGCGGTCGCCAACGGCTGCTACGTGGTCAGCGTGAATCGCACCGGCCACGAAGGCGCGCCCGACGGCGGGATCGAGTTTTGGGGCCAGAGCTTCGTCGCCGATCCGAGCAGTATGGTCATAGCGCGCGCGGCGGTCGATCGATCCGACGTTCTGGTGGTGAGCTGCGATCTCGGTCGCATCGACGTGCAGCGTACGCACTGGCCGTTCCTGCGCGATCGTCGCATCGACGCGTATGATGAAATCACGAAGCGCTATATCGACGAGTGACGCGACGAACGTGTCGTGCAATCGCTTATTATTGATGAACACAGAAACCTGATGAACCCAAAAGCACAGGGCTACCGTATGCCCGCCGAGTGGGAGCCGCACCAGGCGACGTGGCTCTCGTGGCCGCACAAAGAGGAATCATGGCCGGGGAAATTGCATCTGATCCAGCCAGTGTATGCGCGTATGGTCGCTGAACTGGCGCGTTCAGAGATGGTGCATATCAACGTGAACGATGCCGCGATGGAAACGCAAGCCCGGTCGACTCTGCGCGCCGTCGGGGCGACGGGCGACATCCGCTTCCACCACTTCCCGACCGACGATGCCTGGTGCCGCGACCACGGTGCGATATTCGTGCGGCGACCGCGGCCCGGCGGCGGCCACGAGATTGCCGCCACCGACTGGGACTACAACGCATGGGGAGAGAAATATCCGCCGTACGATCGCGACAGCCAGATTCCGGCGCGGATGGCCGAGTATCTGGGTGCGCCCCGCTTCGTCGGCGGGATGGTGCTCGAAGGCGGCTCGATCGAGGTCAACGGCGCAGGGCTGCTGCTGACCAGTGAATCTTGCCTGCTCAATCCGAATCGCAACCCGGACTTGAGTCGCGACCAGATCGAACAGCGCCTGATCGGAATGCTGGGCGTTGAACAGATCCTGTGGCTGGGCGAGGGCATTGTTGGCGACGATACCGACGGTCACGTCGATGACCTGGCGCGTTTCGTTGCAGTCGACACGATTGTCACTGTCGTCGAGGATGATCCCGCCGACGCGAACTATGCTGCGTTGCAGGACAACCTGGCCCGACTGCACGCGATGCGCGACCAACACGAACGTGCGTTGCGCATCGTAACGCTGCCTATGCCGCCGCCCGTTGTCTATGAAGATCAGCGCTTGCCGGCATCCTACGCCAATTTCTATATTGCCAATCGATTCGTGCTACTTCCGTTCTACAACCATCCGAACGACGAACGCGCGCGACAGACGCTGCAAGAACTGTTTCCCGACCGCGAGGTCATCGGCATCGATTGCACCGACCTCGTGTGGGGGCTGGGTGCATTCCACTGTCTGACGCAGCAAGTTCCGGCGGTATGAGCGAACGCCGCGCCGAGATAGGGATCAAAACAGGCTCAGTTGTTCGGCGTCAGCGTCGGGCGGCAACATTTCGCAACCGTGGGCGGCGGCCCACGCCGCATCGGGGCCACGCCAGCGGAAGCGTCGCATATCGATGCGCTCGTTAGCGCCGAAGCCGACGCCCTCAGCGATGAGCAGCTCGCGTTGCAGCAACCCGCGTGTGCTGATGCCGCCCTCTTTGTTCACGACGCGCTGCCAGGGTACATCCTGGCCACCCTGCTTGGGAATCTCGTTCAGGGCATAGCCCACCTCGCGCGCTTCACAACCGCCGCCGACAATGCGCGCGATATCGCCGTAGCTGGCGACCTGGCCCGGCGGAATTTCACGCACCACCGTATAAATCTTCTGATACAGGCGATAATCGCGATCGTTCATTGCACACTCCCGGCGTCACCCTGCCAGAATTTTGCGCAGGGTTGCAGCGGCGACCCGCATATCTTCAGCGCTGATGCCGTAGTGCGCCACCGCGCGCACTTTGCGCCCGCCCATTCCGCTGAGCAATACCCCGTGCCGCTCCGCTGAGGCGATCAACTGCTCTGGGCTAAAGCCAGAGACGGGATCAAGTTCGAAGATCACGATATTGCTCTGCACCCGCCCCAGATCAAGATCAACCCCCGGCAACCCGATCATCTGCTCTGCCAGGAAACGCGCATTGTCATGATCATCGGCCAGCCGCTCGACCATGTGCTCCAGCGCGACGATCCCCGCCGCCGCGATGATCCCCGCCTGGCGCATCCCGCCGCCGAGCATTTTGCGCACCCGGTGAGCGTGGGCGATGAAATTGCGTGATCCGGCCAGCAATGAGCCCACCGGCGCAGCCAGCCCTTTCGAGAGACAAAACTGAACGGTATCGACATGACGGGTCAACTCGCGCGCATCGATACCCAGCGCTATTGCAGCGTTGAACACCCGTGCGCCGTCAAGATGCAATGGCACGCCAGCTTCCCGGGCTAATGCATGAGTCTGGGCCAGCACTTCCGGCGGCAACACCGCTCCGCCGCAGCGATTGTGCGTATTTTCCAGGCACACCACCCCAGGCGGTGCGTGGTGCGAATCGCTGCCGTGACTCAACGCATTGCGCAGCGCCGCGAGATCGAGCGAGCCATCGGGCAAGTTGGGCAGCGGATGGTACACAAGGCCGCCGAGAGCCGAAGCACCGCCCGCCTCATAATGATAGATATGGCACTCATCACCGAGAAGTACCTGCTGACCGCGCGTGCCATGGGCCAGCAGCGCTATCAGATTGCCCATCGTGCCGCTGGTGACCAGCAATGCCGCCTCTTTGCCGACCATAGCGGCGGCCAATTCCTCCAGGCGATTGACCGTCGGATCTTCGCCGTACACATCATCGCCCAGAGGCGCGTTGGCAATCGCCTCGCGCATTGCCGGAGAAGGCAATGTCACCGTATCACTGCGTAGATCGATTACTTTGGCATCCATACATTCTGCTTCCGTATAGTTCTATTCAAGAAACATTCGACAACCTAAATGAAAGAAACAACAACTCGAAAAAATATCGTTTGTTTATAAGTATTTTTTGCCCAATTGCGTTATCGCTCACAAGGTGTGAAAGTTATCGTTTGGAGCATATTAAAGCCAAATAGGTACTTTGCAAATATCATGTCCATTTTTTGCATATTGTTAGCACATCTTGACTCTCATGTTATAATCTGGTTGAAACCCGGTAGTTATGAGTCCATACTACGATCGATTCGCTCATGCATATTGAGATTGATCGGCGGCAGCGGTTTTGACGCTATAGAAGCAGGCTGCCATATGGTTGTGATATGCATCGCGCGGTATGATTTCGTCAAAGAGCCGCAAAGACGTTCTACGTAATGATTTCGTTAGGAGGCTACCGTCTGTGACGAGCGCCACACAGCACAAAGCCCATCTGCGGGCATATTTTGATGGTGTTGGCTTTGAACGTTGGTCAGCCATCTATGGCGAAGCCAAACTCTCGCTGGTGCGGCGTTCGATTCGTAATGGACACACTGCAATGCTCAACCTGGTCGGCAAATGGCTGGATGAGCATTATCCCCAAGTTCACGCAGATTTGCAAGCGCTCGACGCGGGTTGTGGCCCTGGCCTCTTAACGATGGAGTTGGCGCAACGTGATTTTTCGGTTACTGCGGTTGATATTGCCGAACAAATGGTAACAGCGACTAGGCAGAAGCTTCAGTCTGTCGGATTGGATCATCGTATTCGCACTGTTGTGAGCGATCTCGAACATGTCAGCGGCAGTTATGACGTCGTCTGTTGCCTTGATGTGCTTATCCACTATGGACAACCCGGGTTTTCCTCATTATGCAAACATCTGGCGCAGTTGTGCAAGGGCGTCCTTATCATTACCTACGCCCCCTATAGCCCCGCCCTTGCGTTGTTGCATCGGTTGGCATTACTTTTTCCTCGTAGCCAGCGCCGTACTGATATTCAAATGATTCCCGATCATGTCGTGCGTCAGACACTCGCTGCCGCTGGTATGCAGATCGGGCGAAGCACGCAAGTGAGTAACGGTTTTTACCACGTCACATTGCTTGAAGCATTCCGTACTGGTTAAGCCTATACACTACGCCTTTGTGCGCGGGAGCACCTGTAGAGACGCCGATGGCATCGTTGTGTCTGTAGTTCATATTTAAAACTACGTACTATCGAAAGTCGCGCTCTCCAGATTCCCGGCGTCGTCGCTTGAGATCTGTAGGCAGAGCAACCGGCGCGTCGAGACGTGACATAACTGAGAGCCGATTTCTGAGGTTCGTATGCGCTTTATTTTTATTACAATGGATGGCAATCACGGTGCGGCGTTGCGTAATGCAGCCGCCACATTGCATCGTGAACATGGCGTTGAGCTTGGTCTCGGGTTGTACGATGCAACATCGTTGCGCAATGCAGCCGATTGGGAACGTCTGTCGCAAGATGTCGCCAAGGCCGATTTTGTTTTCGGTTCACGGCTGTTCGGCGAGGATTTTGTGCGTCCGCTGGATAATGCTCTGACACAGGCGACATGCCCCGTCTGCATTATCACCAGCAACCCGACGCTGATGAACCACACCCGCATCGGGAAATTCAAGCTCGGCGGGTCTTCCGACGCCGATCACGAACCCGGATTGTTGCGCCAATGGATGAGCAAGCTGCGACCAAAGGGCAGTTCCAGCGAAGCCAGCCGCCAACTGGCTATTTTGCGCAATTTGAGCAAAGTGCTCAAGCTGATCCCCGGCAAGGCGCGCGATCTCTATACCTACATTGCGGCGCATCAGTACTGGCTGAATGGCTCGCCCGACAACCTGTATCGTATGCTCTGTCTGCTGGTTGAGCGCTATGTTCCCGGTTACAAGGGCAAGTTGCCGGTGCGGGATCCGATCATCTATCCCGATGTCGCGATTGTCCATCCCAATGCCCCCCAGCCCTTCGAGAGTCTGGAGAGTTATGAGAAGTGGCGGCGCGGCGATGCCAAAAAGCGCAAGCGCAGCAAAGGGCGCGCCGCGAGCGCCGCGCCGGAGAGCGAGGTTAGCTCCGCCGGATCGGTCGGTCTGCTGATCTTGCGTACGGTGGCGCTCAGCGGCAATACGGCTCACATCGATGCGCTGGTGCGTGCGCTGGAAACGCGCGGCATCGAGGTGCGGATGGCCTACGCCTCCGGCCTGGATATGCGCCCCGCCATCAAGAAGTTTTTCCTGAAGAGTGATAAAAGCGGCGCTCAGGGCGATGGACGTAAAGCCGACATCGACGTGCTAATCAACGGCACCGGGTTTTCGCTGGTCGGCGGACCGGCCGAGAGCCGGCCTGATGACGCCCGCGCGGCCCTGGAAGAGCTTGATGTCGCCTACCTGAATATGATTCCACTGGCATTCCAGCGAGTTGAAGAGTGGCGTAACGATGACACAGGGCTTGTGCCGATCCATCTGGTGATGAATGTTGCGATCCCTGAGTTGGATGGCGCGGTGGAGCCGCTGGTGTTTGGCGGGCCATCGCTGGGCAGCGACTCGTTTGTCGCGTTGATGGATCAGATCGAATGGGCCGCCAATCGCATCGCTCGACGGGTGGCGCTCAATCATAAGTCCAACGCCGAAAAGCACATTGCTATTGCTATCTTCAGCTTCCCGCCGAACCTGGGCAACATCGGCACCGCCGCTTATCTCGATGTCTTCGCCAGTTTGCATCAGTTGCTTCAGGAATTGAAAGCGAATGGATATAGCGTCGAAGCACCGGCGAGCGTCGAGGCGCTGCGCAGCGCGTTGACTGAAGGCAACGCCCTGCAATACGGCTCCGACGGCAATGTGGCGGCGCAACTGAGTGTAGATGATTATCGCAAGCTCTTTCCCGGCTATGTCGATATTGAGCCCTTCTGGGGCGGCGCGCCCGGTGAGTTGTTAAACGATGGGCGCAGCTTCTACGTTCTGGGCCGTAAATTCGGGAATGTATTCGTTGGCATTCAGCCAAGCTTTGGCTACGAGCGCGACCCGATGCGTCTGCTGATGGCCAAGGATGCCGCCCCGCATCACGGCTTTGCGGCGTTCTACACCTGGATCGACCGGGTGTTCGACGCCGACGCAATCATTCACTTTGGCACGCATGGCGCGATGGAATTTATGCCCGGCAAGCAGTCGGGTCTCAGCAGCACGTGCTGGCCATTCCGCCTGCTGGGCGGGTTGCCGAGTTTCTACTACTACAGCATGAATAACCCCAGCGAGGCGACGATCGCCAAACGTCGCGGCGCTTCGACGACGATCAGCTATCTGACGCCGCCGTTGCAGCAAGCCGGGCTGTACAAAGGCTTGCGCCTGCTCAAAGACACGCTGGATCGCTATCGCCAGAGTCCTGATGCATCGATGCTCGAAGATATTCGCCTCCAGGCCGACAAGCTGGGCATCGGCGTCGAACTGAAAGAGCAAGCGCTTGATGAAGAAAGCTACGTTGCCGCGCTCGCGCATGAATTGATCCAGATCGAGCAGCGCATGATCCCGATGGGCTTGCACGTGCTTGGCCAGGCGCCGTCGCCTGCCGAACTGGTCGATTTCTTGGCGCTGTCATCGGCGTTCGCTCGCCCGCGCACCGGCCACGGCGATGAGACGCTGCTCCCCTTGCCGGAACTGGTCGCCAACGGTATGGGCTGGGACTACGAGACTATCCGCGATACGATGAAGCATGATCGTACCGCGCAAGAGCGCTGGGAAAAGATCGACAAGATCATACGCGAGGCGATGCGGCGCTTTATCGACCTCTCCGATGCCGAGCGCAAGTCCGCTATGGCCGGCGGGCGGCATGGTTCGCACAACTCTGTTGATGCTTATCTGAGTACGGCTGCGAATATCAAGCCTGGTTCGCTCGCCCCGCTCTGGCATTTCCTGGGCGATCTTCTGGATCGCATCGTGCATGATCGCGAGATGTACGGGCTAGTTCACAGTCTCAACGGCGGTTACATTCCGCCGGTTCCGGGCAATGACGTGGTGCGCAACCCGGCAACCGTGCCGACCGGACGCAATATTCAGGGACTCGACCCCTACCGTGTGCCATCAGCGGTGGCGATGGAAAACGGCGCGCGGCTGATGATCGAGATGCTCGAACGCCAGACGCAGGAACAGGGCGGGCTGCCCGAAACCGTTGCGATGGTGCTCTGGGGAACCGACAACCTCAAGAGTGATTGCGAAGGCGTTGCCCAGGTGCTCGCGTTGCTCGGCGTACGTACGATCGTTGACGAACTGGGCAATGTCAGCAACATCGCCCTCATTCCGCTCTCCGAGTTGAAGCGCCCGCGCATCGACGCTGTCGTCACCGTCAGCGGCATCTTCCGCGACCTGCTCTCGCACCAGATGACCTTGCTCGACAAAGCTGTGCGCCTGGTTGCGAACGCCGACGAGCCGGTCGAGTTCAACTTTGTGCGCAAGCACGCACTGCAACAGGCGCAAGAGCTGGGCATCAGCCTTGACGAAGCGGCCACGCGCGTCTTTGCGAACGCGCCGGGCAGCTATGGCGGCAATATCAACAATCTGGTCGAGAGCGGTACGTGGGACGAAGAAAGCCAGTTGAGCGATGCATTCTTGAGCCGTAAGAGCTTCGCGATGGGCGTTCAGGGCGAAACGTCGGCCGGACAGCAGGGCTGGCGCAACGCTCGCTCGATTATGGAACGAGCGCTGTCCACGGTTGATCTCAGCTTCCAGAATATCGACAGTTTCGAAGTCGGCATCAGCGACATTGATGTTTACTACGAAAGCCTGGGCGGCGTCACCAAGAGCGTCGAAGTGCTGAGTGGCAAACGCCCGCCAGTGATGGTGGCCGACGCGGTGGCGACAAACGATCGCCTCGGAACGCTGGAACAGATGGTGCGCCTGGAAACGCGGGCCAAGCTGCTGAATCCGAAGTGGTACGAAGCGATGCTGAATCACGGCTACGAGGGCGTGCGTGAAATCGAGTCTCGAGTGAATAACACCTATGGTTGGAGCGCAACGGCGGGCGCGGTTGAAGACTGGGTCTATCAGGGCGTTGCCGAAACGTTTGTCCTCGATGAAGCGATGCGCAAACGGTTGAGCCAACTCAACCCACATGCTGCCGCCGGAACGGTGCGCCGGTTGCTGGAGGCCAATAGCCGTGGCTTCTGGAATGCTGACGAAGAGACGTTGAACGCGCTGTACGAAATCTATACCGACCTCGAAGATCTCCTTGAGGGAGTCGGCGAGATAAGTGTGGCTCAATAGAGGAGCAAGTTGTTATGTACGTAACGCCCGTTTCAAACGAGTTGTTGGAGCGCTATAACAAGCCTGGTCCACGCTATACCAGCTACCCGACGGTTCCGGTATGGAAGGCGGATTTCGGCGAGGATGACTATCGCGCGGCATTGCGCGACCTCGCTGCACAAACCAATCCGATTGTCTCCCTCTACGTCCATATTCCCTTCTGCGCGACGCGTTGTTACTACTGCGGGTGCAATGCTACGGTCACGCGTCGGGAGGAGGTTGTTGATGTTTATCTTGATCGTGTTCAGCACGAATTGGAAATGGTAACGGAATCGCTGGGCAAGGGCAAGCGGGTTGTGCAGCTGCACTGGGGCGGTGGCACACCGAACTTTCTCACCAATGACCAGATGGAACGGTTGTTCAGAATGCTCGACGATCACTTTGCGATTGATCGTGACGGCGAGCTGGCGATCGAGATCGATCCACGCATCGGTACGCGCGAGCAGATCGGTTTCCTCAAGCAACTAGGCTTTAATCGAATCAGCCTAGGTGTGCAAGATTTTGATGACTTTGTGCAAGAGGCGATCGGGCGCATTCAGCCGATCGACCTGACACGCGAACAGTATTACGTAAGTCGTGAACTCGGCTTCGAAAGCGTCAATTTGGATATGGTGTACGGTCTGCCATTCCAGACGGCGGAGACATTCGAGATCACGCTGCAAGAAGTGATCAACCTCAAGCCCGATCGCATCGCGTGTTTCAGCTATGCGCATGTGCCCTGGGTGAAGTCGAACCAGAAACGCATCGACACCAGCAAGTTGCCCGACACCAACACCAAGTTTCAGCTTTTCCAGACCGCCATCGCTGCTTTCACCGAAGCCGGTTACGATTGGATCGGTATGGACCATTTCGCCCAGCATGACGACGAGATGGCGGTTGCGGTGCGCGAGCGTCGCTTGCATCGCAATTTTATGGGCTATACCACCCGGCCCGCGTTGCATATGATTGCCCTGGGAATGAGCGGCATCAGTGACTTGGCCGGGCGCTTCGTTCAGAATGACCACAAGCTCGGCAGTTACCAAAAGACGTTGGACAGCGGTCATCTGCCGGTGGTGCGCGGGTATCATCTCAACGAAGATGATCGCATCCGGCGCCTAGCCATCACCCATCTAATGTGCAACCTGGAATTGCCCTTTGACCTGACGAAGGCCGAGTTTGGCGTACGTCTTGACGAAGTGGCTGGCGAAAGCCTGGAACGCCTGGAAGCCTATATCGATGAAGGCTTCGTTGAATTTACGCCGGATCGGCTCATCGTTACCCCGCTGGGCCGTTATTTTGTTCGCAATCTGGCAATGGAATTGGACGCCCATTTGGAGAAGAACAGTGATCGTCCGATCTTCTCGAAGACGATCTGACGATCACACGTTCTCGTATTCACAGCTTGTGATGAGGGAGTTTGCAGGTATGAATCGTCTACGCATTGTCGCCATTCTCATGCTGGCTATGATCCTTGCCGCATGTGGGGGCGCTGCCCAACCGGAAGCCCCAACCGCCGAGCCGCAGGCGACAGAACCGACGGAAGCCCTGGCGCAGGAGCCGACCGAGGCTGCCGAGCCAGCAGCCGAACCGACCGCTGAACCACAGACTGAAGAGGCGACTGAGGAAGTCGCAGACGACGGCCCCGTGATGGGCGGCAGCGTGACCCGTGCCCTGACATCGGAGCCGACCAGCCTCGACCCGGCCGGGCCGACGGGTTCCGGTCAGAACATCTTGATGCCCTACATCTACGACACGCTGGTTGTGCGTGATGCAAACGGCAAGGTTTATCCATCGCTGGCCGAAGACTGGGAAATCTCGGATGACGGAACCGAGATCACTTTCAATCTCCAAGAGGGGATTTTGTTCCACGACGGCACGCCGCTGAACGCCGAGGCAATCGCATTCAGCTATGCGCGTTTCCAGGAGCCGGACAACAAGTCGCCGCTGTCCGCCACCTTTAGGGACGCGACGATCGAGGCCGTCGATGAGCTGACGGTGAAGTTCACCTTCCCCAAAGCGTCGGCAGCGATTTTCAGCGCGTTGACTAAGCCTTACGCCGGCATCGCCAGCCCGACGGCGGTGGAAGAATACGGCGAGGAGTTCGGCCAGAATCCGGTCGGTAGCGGCCCGTTCAAGCTGGCCTCGTGGGATGCGGGTGTCGCGATCACGCTCGAGCGCAACGAAGATTACGTGTGGGGACCAACGCTAGTTGAGAATCAGGGAGCGCCTTACATCGACCAGGCAGTCTTCAAGGTTGTGCCCGATGCCGCCACCCAGATCGCCGCGCTGCAAGCGGGCGAAGTGGATGTCATCTTCGTGAACAACCCAGAGCAAGTCTTGGATCTGCAGCAAGACGAGAACATCCAGCTGATCGAGACCTACCTCAACAGCTTGATCTTCCTCGCCTTCAACAACCAGAAGTCACCGTTTGACGATGTGTTGGTGCGCCGCGCACTGTCGCATGCAATCGATAAGAGCGTGATCGTCCAGGCAGCGTTGAACGGCGTGGGAACCGAAGCCTGGTCGTTTATGACGACGACGTTGCCCGGCTATGATCCAACTCTGGAAGAGCTCTCCCTGGGCTACGATCCGGAGCAGGCTCAGGCGCTGCTGGCGGAAGCCGGCTTCACGCAAGATGCAGACGGAATGCAGACAAAAGACGGCGAACCGCTGAGCGGCGTTCTGCTCACATCAACCCGTGCGCCGAACCAGATTATCGCCGAGATCATCCAGAGCCAGTTCAAGGACATTGGCGTGGCGATGGAGATCCAACAGCTTGATGCGCCGACGGCAATGCAAACCGCGGGCCAGGGCGAGTTTGACTTCTGGCTGTGGCGCTACGACTGGGACGACCCGGAGATCTTGAGCATCAAGTTCGCATCCGCTCGCGCCGGCAGCTCCAACCGCAGCTTCTATAACAACCCCGACGTTGATGCGCTGCTCGAACAGGCGGCGGTCGAGATGGATCCGGATGCACGTGCCCAACTGTATGTCGAAGCGCAGAAGCTGATTATGGCCGACGCGCCCTGGCAGCCGCTCTACGAACCAAAGAACTTCCTGGCTGTCAACAATCGCGTGCAGGGAGTGGTGATCGGTTCGATGGGCCGTATGATGCTCAACGATGCACAGATCGTCGAGTGATGATCGAAGCGTTCGAATGGTGAGACGATGGCGAGCTTTGTCATCAGACGAATAGGAAATGCGGCGCTTGTGCTGCTCGTGGTCAGCTTTCTGACCTATGCGCTCCTGGAGTTTGCGCCCAGCGATGCTGCGTTCACGCTGCTCGCAGGCGAGGAGGCATCTGCGGAGCAAATTGCAACACTGCGCCACGAGCTTGGTCTCGATAAGCCGCTTGCCGTGCGCTACCTTTCGTTTCTGTCAGGGGCAGTTTTGCACGGCGACCTGGGGCAATCGATTATGAGCGGACGCGACGTGAGCGAATTACTAGGCGAACGTTTCGTCAATACGCTGATCCTGACGCTGATGGCGACGGTTCTTTCGCTGTCGATTGGTACGTTAGCCGGTATTCTGGCAGCTGCGCGGCCCGGAAGCTTCCTGGAGGCGGGAGTTATGTTCTTCGTCATCGTCGGGCTGGCTCTCCCAACCTTCTGGGTCGCGTTGCTCATGATTATGGTCTTTTCGCTGCATCTGGGATGGTTGCCGGTCGTCGGCGCCGGAACCTGGACGCACATGGTTCTGCCGACGGTTTCGCTCGCCCTGCCGACGACTGCCGTCGTCGCGCGGCTAGTGCGCGCCAGCGTTCTTGACGTGAAAGGCGCGGATCACGTGCGCACGGCGCGCTCAAAAGGATTGGACAGTCGGCAGACCTGGCAATATCACATCTTGCGCAACAGTATGATCCCGGTGATTACGCTGATCGGGCTCCACCTGGGTCATCTCTTAAGCGGAACATTTATCATCGAGACGATCTTTGGCTGGCCTGGCCTGGGGCGTCTCGTCGTCCAGGCGATTTTTGATCGCGACCTGCCGGTCGTCGTCGGCGCAGTTATTTTGATCGCCGTCATTTTCCAGATTCTAAACCTGGCGGTTGATGTTGCGCATGCACGACTTGATCCGCGCGTAGGTCGCGAAGCTCTCTAGTCCGCTGACAACGACCAGGGCATTGGTGTAACAGCGCACACAGTGCAACGGACAAAGCAATGGCTATTCCGGCAAGCTCCACAACTGAACGAACCGTGACGTTGTCGCCTTCCGGTCAGGTTGCGCTCCGCCAGAATGTACGACGATCAGCGTGGCGCTGGCCAGCGATTGTATCACCGCAACTGATCATCGGCAGCGCGCTGCTCGCACTGCTGATCATCGCGGCCATATTTGCGCCGATCCTGGCGATCAGCCCGCCGGATGAGATCGAGCCGGTGCAACGCCTGTTGCCGCCAAGCCCGGAACATCCTTTTGGCACTGACCAACTGGGACGCGATCTCTTTAGCCGCGTCATCTACGGGTCGCGCCTGGCCTTGCAGATGTCGGTGCTGTCGGTGGCGCTGTCGGCAATACCTGGCATTGTGTTGGGATTGATCGCCGGTTATTATCGCAACTGGATCAACATCGCGCTAACAATGGTAATGGATGCCTGGCTGTCGTTTCCTGGCTTGCTGCTAGCGATTGTGCTGGTAGCTCGAATGGGGCCGTCGCTGGGAACAACGGTGATCGCCCTGGGCATTGTGGGCGTTCCGGCGTTTTATCGCCTGGTGCGCAATAGCACGATGTCGGCTCGGCACGCGCTCTACATCGAGGCGGCGTATTCGATGGGCTTTAGCGAAGCGCGAATCTTGTTTCGCCATGTGCTGCCGAACCTGGCGTCACCGATTATCGTACTCACAACACTGCGTCTGGGCGCGATGTTGCTCGCCGGCGGCGGCTTGAGCTTCATCGGGCTGGGCGCCCAGCCGCCCGACCCCGAATGGGGCGCATTGCTGGCTGCGGGGCGCGATTCGATGGGGCGTGCATGGTGGCTGGCAACTTTCCCCGGCCTGGCAATCGCCCTGAGCGTTCTGGGGTTTAATCTGATGGGCGATGGGTTGCGCGACGCGCTTGCGCCCGATCAAAAAAGCCGGCGCAGCCACAAACCGAAAGTACGGCGGATTGAACGTTGGCTAGCCGTCGCTCGCGGTCTCCGCGCAGGCGGCAAGCAGAGCGACCAGCAGGCCGCTTCATCAATGAACCAGGGCTGAAGAATAGAAACAAGGTGTCAACGGCGATGACAAACTATTCGTGTATCGTAGTCGGTGGCGGAATGAGCGGGCTGAGCGCAGCCTACGCATTGTATCAACGCGGAGTCAATGTCTTGCTGGTGGAAGCCAGCGAGTATGTCGGCGGCGCAATTCGCAGTGAGCAAACCGCCGATGGGTTTTCGCTGGAACATGGTACCAATACTGTCACCAGCAAAGCGCAGGAATTGTGGGATCATTTCGAAGATCTGGGGATTGCCGATCAGAAGCTGGTCGCCGCGCGCGAGGGCGGGCGCCGCTTCATCGTGCATAACGGCGCGCCAACATTGATCCCGATGTCGCCCCCGGCATTTTTGAAAAGCTCGCTGCTCTCGACAAAAGCCAAACTCCGGCTATTCGCCGAGCCATTGATTCCACGCGCGGTTACACCCGATGAGAACATTCGCTCATTCTTTACCCGACGGCTTGGGACTGAACCCGCACAGGTGCTGGTCGATCCCTTCGTGTCGGGCGTCTACGCGGGAAATCCGCTGGAAACTTCGGTGCGTTCGGCATTTTCATCGATGTGGGAAGCTGAGCAACAATATGGCAGCATCGTGATCGGCATGATCGCCGGAGGTCGCGCCAAAGCCAAAGCTCAGCCAAAGCCCAAAGGGCCGCGTCCGCGCAGCGTGCTCTTTACGTTCCAGGGTGGTCTCGCGTCCTGGCCCAATGCCATCGCCGACGCACTCGGCCCCGACCGCGTCTGGTTGAATAGCCCCGCCACCGGTCTGCGCAAGATCGATCGTGGATGGGAGCTGACCGTCAACCGCGCCGGGCAGCCGGAAACGCTCACCGCCGATCGTGTGGTGCTGGCATCGCCGGCGTACGTGTCCGCCGATCTGGTGGCCGATATTGACCCGGACGCCGCCAAAGCGTTGCGCAAGATTTTCTACCCGCCAATGGCAGTGGTACACCTTGGCTTCCGGCGCGAAGATGTGGAACACCCGATGGATGGCTTTGGGATGCTTTGCCCGTCGCGCGAGCAGCGCAAGGTGTTGGGCGTGCTCTGGCCTTCAGCCCTGTTCCCCGGACGTGCGCCGGAGGGGGTGGTGTTGACTTCGTCGTTTGTTGGCGGCGCCCGGGTGCCCTATCTGGCGACACAGGACAACGACACGATCATCGATATGGTGATCAAGGAACATCAAGAACTGCTCGGCGCACGCGGCGAACCGGTGATGGCCAAAGTAGCGAACTGGCCGCGCGCAATCGCACAATACTTCGGCGGTCACGATCGTATCCTCACCGCAGTGAAGCGTATGGAAGCGATGTGGTCGGGACTGTATCTGATCGGCAACTATCGCGACGGCGTGAGCGTCGGTGATTGTTGGAAGAACGGGCGGGCTTTGGCCGAACGGATCGCCGAATATGAACCGTCGCGCCTGTTAGAACAGGCTGTAGCTACAACCTGAGTAGACGTATGTAAGTGGAAAATTTAAAAACTTTCCACTTACATATCTTTTGATAGTAGTATTGGCTGTACGTATTATGTAGGCGGGAGAGCGCGCAGTGACAATCTTCAAGAATATTCGATTGGGATTGCTGCACGTCGCAGTCACTATCACCCTTGTCCCTATCACGGGTATGCTCAATCGAATTATGATTCACGAGTTTGGCTTGCTCGCCAGCGTCGTGGCATTTCTCGTGGTTCTGCCAAGCTTGCTCTCGCCGCTGCAAGTATGGGTCGGTCAATATTCCGACGCCCACCCGCGGTTCGGCTACCGGCGCACCCCCTACATCGTTGCTGGTGTGTTCCTCTGCGTGATCGGAGCCGTGCTAGCACCCCACGTCGCGCTCCTGATGGCCTCCAAATTTGGGATTGGGATCCTGGTCGGCGCGTTGGTCTTTGGCATCTGGGGCCTGGGGTTCAATATTGCGGTCGTGTCGTACCTCTCGCTGGCCAGCGATCTGGCGACGGATGAAAACCAGCGTTCGCGCACCATCGCCGTGATGTGGTTCATGATGATCACTAGCGTGATACTCACGGCAATTCTTTCCGGCAACGCGGTTGAACCCTACAGCGACGCGAAACTCTTCCTGGTATTCCGGCTGGTCGGGATTATTTCGATTGTGGTCGCCGCGCTTGGATTGATCGGTCTAGAACCGCGCTACAACGCGGTCGAACTTGAACAACGCACCAGTAACCGCGCTTCCATTCAGGCCGTTATCAATAATCCGCACGCCCGTCTCTTCTTTGTATACCTCATCTTACTTCTCGCAGCCATTCTCGGTCAGGACGTCCTGCTAGAGCCGTTTGGCGCGCAGGCGTTCGCGATGAGCGTCAAAGAAACCACCCAACTCACCGCGACGTGGGGTAGTATGACACTGTTAGCGCTGGTTTTGCAAGGCTTTGTATTCAACCGCTGGCTATCCAACAAACAGGGCGCAGCTCTTGGCGGCGTCATCGCGTTTATCGGGCTCGTTACGATAGCGGTCAGCGGCATCCTCCATGTCGAGGCGCTTTTCGTTCCGGGAGTCGCCACGCTCGGATTTGGCACCGGCATTGCCACATCCACGAATCTTGCACTGATGCTCGGTATGACCACGCCGGAGCAAGTCGGGTTGTTCATCGGCGCGTGGGGCGTCGCCGACGCAATGGCCCGCGGGGTCGGCAACTTGCTCGGCGGGGTTGTACGCGATGTCATTGCCTACAGTACCGGCAGCGCCAGCGGCGCTTATGTAAGCGTCTTCTTAATCGAGGCCGTTATGCTCGGCTTCTCGCTGATCCTGTTGCATCGAATCAACGTCAAAGCATTCCACTCTCATCAGCAACCGTCGTTGACCCAGATCGTCGCTATCGCGGGGGACGCATAACTATCGTTCGTGCGTTCTTCGAGGAGCATTGCCCAGTGTAGGGACCGCTCTACGTGAATATTCACAACCAGAGAGCGGATATGTTGTGACATTTTTCTTGTTCGCTGATATTTAGGCAGATTTAGGTAGGTTTAGGCATAGCTGTTGCTTAGATTTATGTAATAGCTCACGGGGAAAACAACGATGAAGCTCATTATGGTAGGGCTCGATCATACCACCGCGCCGGTTGTCATTCGTGAGCGTCTCGCATTCAACGGCTCGCTGTTGCCAGACGCACTCAAACAATTGACCAGCCGACAAGGTGATCGGCGTCCGATCTTGTCCGAGGCGGTTATCCTTTCGACATGCAACCGTGTAGAGATTTACGGTGTAGCGAGGGAGGCGCACAAAGAGCGTGAGGTCGTGCGCTTTCTCTCCGAGTTCCACGAGATCCCTGAGGAGCAATTCGCTCACTGTCTGCTGATCCACACGGGTGAAGCGGTTTCGCGCCACCTGGGGCAAACCGCCGCCGGGTTGCGTTCGCTGGTGTTGGGCGAGGCGCAGATTCAAGGCCAGGTGCGCACCGCCGCCGAAGAGGCGCAGAAGGTCGGCACGCTCGGCCCCGGGTTGGATCGCCTGTTCCGCAATGCGATTACTTCGGGCAAGCGCGTCCGCCACGAGACGACGCTCGGCCAGGGTGCGGCCAGTGTGTCGCAGGCCGGCGTCGAGTTGGCGCGCATGCGCCTGGGCTCGCTGGAAGGCGTCTCCGTAGCTTTGATCGGCAGCGGCGAAGTCAGCGAGCTGGCCGCCCAAAACTTGCTTGCAAACGGCGCCCGTAATCTGATGATCGTGAACCGCACCCTGGCCAACGCCGAGAAACTCGCCGAGCGGTATAGCGCACGGGCCTATTCCTTCGACAATCTGCATCACGTGCTTTCCCACGCCGATATCGTCATTAGCTCGACTGCCGCGCCTACAACTATCCTGCATCGCGATCAGATCGCCGACGCTCTTCAGGCCAAACGTGAACAGTGCGGCGATCAGCAGCAGGAAATGCTGTTGATCGACCTGGCGGTGCCGCGCGACATTGACGAGGATGTCGCTGAAATTCCGGGCGTCTATCTGGCCACCGTGGATGACCTGCGCGAAGTGATAAGCCATACCCTGGAGCTGCGCAACGCCGTTGCCGCGATCGCCGAACGCATCGTCGAGGAAGAAATGGAAAAGTTCAATGCCTGGCTGCGCAGCCAGGACGCGCTGCCGATCCTCTCCACCATGCGTCAGCAGGCTGAGACGCTGCGCAGCTCCGAGGTTGAGCGCGCGATGCGTCGGCTCAACGATCTTTCGCCGGAACAGCAGTCGGTTATCGAAGCGTTCAGCCACGCTCTCGTCAACAAACTGCTCCACCACCCGACATTGCGGGTGAAGAGCGCCGCAGCTCAGGGCGAAGGGCAGCGCTACGCGATGATTCTTCGCGATCTGTTCGATATTGAGACGATCTGATCTGTTTTCTGTGGTTTGTCTTTGATGCAGTAGGAAGAGTATATGACGAAGTTGACCATTGGCACCCGCGGCAGCAAGCTGGCCCTCACGCAATCGGAAATGATGGCGGCGGCGTTGCGCGCCCTTTATCCCGATCTGGACATCGAGATGCAAATCATCTCAACGCAGGGTGACCGCATTCTCGATGTGGCGCTCTCTGCCGTGGGCGACAAGGGGCTGTTTGTGAAGGAGCTGGAGACGGCGCTGTTGAACGGTGAAGTTGATTTTGCTGTGCATAGTGGCAAGGATATGCCTTCCGAACAGCCTGAAGGCTTGACGCTGGTTGCGTTTCCGCAGCGCGTCGATCCGCGTGACGCCTTGATTCTGCCCGCAGACCGAACCGATGTTGATCCCGATGTTGCGGCGCTTGATCTGTTGCCCCAGGGCGCTCACGTCGGTACCAGCAGCTTGCGACGCACATGCCAGTTGCGCGCGCTGCGTCCCGACCTGCGGATCAGCGATGTGCGGGGCAATGTGGATACCCGCCTGCGCAAGCTTGACGAGGGTCAGTACGATGCGTTGATTCTGGCTGCTGCCGGATTGACGCGCCTGGGCCTGGGAGCGCGGATCACGCGCTCGTTGCCTGCCGATGTGATGATTCCTGCGGTGGCCCAGGGTGCCCTGGCGATCGAAGCGCGCGTCGATGACGACGCTACGCTTGGTCGTCTCAAAGCGCTTGATCACTACGCCACGCGCGTCGCCGTTCTGGCCGAACGCGCATTCTTGCGACGGCTGGAAGGCGGCTGTCAGGTCCCTATTGCCGCCTACGCCATCCTCGATGAAGCTACGTCCGCACTTACACTCAATGGACTGGTCGGCTCACTGGATGGGACAACGATTATCCGCGATCAGCGTGTCGGCAGCGTGGATGACCCGGAGAGTCTGGGGATCGCGCTGGCCGAGGATCTCCTCGTACGCGGCGCTGATCATATCCTGGCTGACATCCGAGCAGTATAGAGGAAGCAATGATCTGGAGTCAAACGTCAGGCCACTGTCCCGATCCATCTCAATCGCCGTTGGCCGGCAAGCGCATTGTGATCACGCGGCCCGAAGATCGCGCCGATACGCTGGTCGATCATTTGCGCCACCTGGGGGCCGAGCCAGTCGTCTATCCGACTATCGCATTCGTTCCGCCGGAAGACACAGCGCCGCTCGATGCGGCGTTGCAACAACTGGCCGCCGGGGCTTACGACTGGCTCGTGCTTTCAAGCGTGACCGGCGTGCATATGGTGCATCAACGATTGTCGGCGCTACACATCGACCTGCGCAATGCAATCGCCCGCATCGCGGCGGTCGGCCCGGTGACCGCCGAAGAGTGCCGCGATTTTCTGGGCGTCCAACCTGCCGTAGTGCCGGAGAAGTTTGTCGGCGAGGCGTTGGCCGAAGCGTTGGGCGATACCAACGGCTTGCGTATTCTGCTGGCCAATGCCGACATCGCCCGCCCGGCCCTGGAGGAGCGGCTGCGCGAGGCCGGGGCTCAGGTTGAACGCGCGATCGCGTACCGTACCGTTCCGGCGACCGGCGGCGATGTTGATCTGCCGGGATTGCTCGCTAGCGGCGTGATCGATTTTATTACCTTTACCAGTGGATCAACCGTGCGCAACTTTCTGGATCGCATTGGCCCCGATGCCGCGAAGCATATGCATCGCACCGCAATTGCCTGCATCGGCCCGATAACGGCAAAAGTCGTCGAAGAACTGGGAATGACGCCGGCTGTTGTCGCCGAGCAATACACCGAGGAAGGTCTGGTTGGCGCATTGGTCGCCTACGCCCAGCGTGACCAATGATACCGGCGCGGTCTGCATCTTGTCAGGAAGCGCCGCATTTGAAGGAGATCGCATTATGAGTCATTATCCCGTCTTGCGCCCACGCCGCCTACGTATGAACCAGAATCTGCGCCGCATGGTTCGCGAAACGACATTGAGCGTCGATAATCTGATCGCGCCGCTGTTTGTGCGCCACGGCCAAGGCGTTGAACGCCCGATTGTCTCGATGCCCGGCCACAACCAGTTGTCGGTTGACATGGCGGTGCGCGAGGCCGAGACATTGGCCGAGATGGGCATTCCCGCCGTGTTGCTGTTTGGCATTCCGCAGGTGAAAGACGCGACCGGCAGCGAGAATTATGATCCCGAAGGCATCGTTCCCCAGGCGATCCGTGCGATCAAAGCCGCCGTTCCTGAGATGATCGTGATCTCGGACATGTGCTGCTGCGAATATACCGACCATGGTCACTGCGGCATCCTGAACGCCATCGACTCGCCCGGCTACGACTCCCATTTGCCTGAAGGCTACCTACTCAACGATCAGACCCTGGAGATCCTGGGGCACGCGTCGACGGTGCATGCCGAGGCCGGCGTCGATATTATCGCGCCGTCGGGCATGATGGACGGCATGGTCGGCGCGATCCGGCAAGCGCTGGATGCAGCCGGTTTCGCCCATACAACCATTATGAGCTATTCGGCCAAGTTCGCCAGCGGCTTCTACGGACCCTTCCGCGACGCCGCCGAGAGTCCGCCCAGCTTTGGCGACCGGAGCCAGTACCAGATGGATCCGCCGAACTCGCGCGAGGCGCTGAAGGAAGTCTCGCTCGATGTGGAAGAAGGCGCGGACATCCTGATGGTCAAACCGGCGCTGGCGTATCTCGACATCATCCAGCGCATCAAGGACGAGTTCGCGCTTCCACTGGCCGCCTATCAGGTAAGCGGCGAGTTCAGCATGGTCAAAGCTGCGGCAGCTCAGGGCTGGATCGACGAGGATCGCGTGGCTCTGGAGTCGCTCTACGCCATTCGCCGCGCCGGCGCAGATATGATCATCACCTACTTCGCTAAAGACGCTGTTCGCTGGCTGAAAGGGTAAGATGCGCGCCGCTCCTCCGGGGAGCGCAGGCCGCTGGCCTGTATGAGCGCAAGGCGTCATTGCAGACCGGGCAGGTTCCCGAAAATTTGCCCGATCCGTCAACCTTGTACGGTTCACGTTTGACCTGAAGATAACGGAGTCACTTGCATGCTCAATGATCGTTTTCTCCGCGCCTGCCGTCGTGAGGCGGTCGATTGTACGCCCGTGTGGCTAATGCGCCAGGCCGGGCGCTATATGTCCGAATATCGCGCCGTGCGCGAACGCTATGGCTTTTTGCAAATGGTCAAGACGCCCGAAGTCGCGACCGAGGTGACGCTCCAGCCGATCAACGCCTACGATGTCGATGCGGCGATCATCTTCGCCGATATTCTGCCGCCGTTGGAAGGGCTGGGGATCACGCTGACCTACGAGAAGGGCGAAGGCCCGGTCATTCACAATCCGGTGCGCACGGCGAATGACGTTGCTGCGCTGCGCGAGGTTGACCCCCGCGAGACGGTGGCCTACACGATCGAGGCAGTTCGCCTGACCAAGCAAGCTCTGGCGGATCGCGTCCCGCTCATCGGCTTCAGCGGTGCGCCGTTTACCCTGGCAAGCTATACCATCGAAGGTGGCGGCTCGCGCGAGTATCGCCGCACCAAAGCGCTGATGTACAGCGAACCGGAGGTTTGGCGCGAACTGATGGGCAAGCTGACCAGTCTGGTGAGCAGCTACCTGATCGCGCAGGTCGAGGCCGGTGCCGACGCCGTGCAGATTTTCGATAGTTGGGCCGGCGCGCTGTCGCCGGGCGACTTTGCCGAGTATGTGCTGCCCTATGTCCAGCAGGCCATCGCCGACTTCCGCGCGGCAACCGGCCCGACCGCGCCGCCGGTGATCTACTTCGGCACGGATATGAGCGGTATGTACAGCCTGCTGCATCAGACCGGCGCCGATGTGCTGGGAGCCGACTGGCGGATCTACCTGGACAACGCCTGGGAGCAGATCGGGCCGGACATCGGCGTACAGGGCAATCTCGATCCGAACGTGCTCTTCGCGCCCTGGCCCGAAGTGCAGCGCCGCGCCGCCGATATTCTCGATCGCGCGGGCGGGCGGCCCGGCCATATCTTCAACCTGGGCCACGGGATTATGACCGAAACGCCGGTGGAGAATGTTCGCCAGCTTGTCGAGTTCGTCCACGAGTATTCGGCGACGATCAAAGCGAATGGTTAATAATTCAGGAGATGATATATGACTGAGCGCTATGCACGCTCAAAGCAACTGTTCGAGGAAGCGCAGAAGGTCCTTCCCGGCGGCGTCAACTCGCCTGTGCGCGCCTTTCGCGGCGTCGGCGGCGCGCCGATCTTCGTCGAGCGCGGCGCGGGGGCCTACTTCTGGGACGCCGACGGTAATCGCTACATCGACTACGTGCTTTCCTGGGGGCCGCTGATCGCTGGTCACGCCCACCCGGCGGTGATCGAGGCCCTGGGCAAGCAAGCCGCCCTGGGCACCAGCTTCGGCGCGCCCACCGAGCTGGAGACCGAACTGGCCGAGCTGGTGATCGAGATGATCCCGTCGGTCGAGCAGGTTCGTTTTGTCAACAGCGGCACCGAAGCCACGATGAGCGCTTTGCGCCTGGCGCGCGCCTACACGGGGCGCAGCAAGATCATCAAGTTCACCGGTTGCTACCATGGCCACGCCGATATGCTGCTGGTCAAGGCCGGCAGCGGCGTCGCGACGCTGGGTCTGCCCGACAGCCCCGGCGTGCCGGCTCAGACGACATCGAGTACGCTCACCGCCGAGTATAACAACCTCGACGAAGCGAGCGCGTTGTTCGCCGAGCACGGCGCGGACATCGCGGCGGTGATCATCGAGCCGGTCGCGGGCAATATGGGCTTTGTCCCGCCTGAGCCCGGCTACCTCGAAGGGCTGCGCTCGCTCACCCGCGAGCACGGCGCGCTGCTGATCTTCGACGAGGTGATGACCGGATTCCGCATCGCACCCGGCGGGGCCCAGAGCCACTTCAACATCGACCCGGATCTGACCTGCCTGGGCAAGGTGATCGGCGGCGGTCTGCCCGTCGGCGCATACGCCGGCAAACGTGAGATTATGCAGACGGTGGCGCCGGCCGGGCCGATGTACCAGGCCGGTACGCTGTCGGGCAACCCGCTGGCGATGGTGGCTGGTCTCGAAACGCTGCGCCAGATCAAACGCGAGGGCGCATTCGCCCAGATCGCCGCGCGGGTCGCCGCCCTGACCGCCGGGCTGGGCGCGCTCGGCGAGAACCTCGGCGTGCCATTGCAAGTCAGTGGCATCGGCTCGATGTTTGGCTGCTACTTCCTGCGCGAGGCGGGGCAGCGCATCACCAGCTACGCCGAGGCGCGCGAATTTGCCAACCCACAGCGCTACGCGACCTTCTTCTGGGCCATGGCCGATCGCGGCGTCTACCTGGCGCCGTCACAGTTCGAGGCCGCCTTCGTCAGCCTGACGCACAGCGAGGACGACATCGCGGCAACCCTGGCGGCGGCGCGCGAGGCGCTGACCCTGGCCCGCGACGTATAGACAAATGCATAGAGGACTGCCGATCCTTGAAGGACCGGCAGTCCTCAGAGGAACTATGCCCCCATCGCTGACCGGACGCCGCTGGATGATCGCGTTGGGCGCGCTTGTCGGCGCCGCCGTGCTGGATCGGCGGGTGTTGCGTCCCTGGTACGAACGTTGGGGCGCCGGCGACGCGGAACGCACGCTGCCCCTCCCCGGCGATGAGCTGCTTCCCGACGCGCAACATATCGTCACCCGCGCCATTGCCATCAACGCGCCCGCCGCCGACATCTGACCCTGGCTGCGGCAACTCGGTCAGGAGCGGGGCGGATTCTACAGCTACGCCTGGTTCGAGAACCTGCTGGGGTGCAATATCCGCAACGTCCATCACCTCGACCCGGCGCTCCAGATCGGCGCCGTCGGCGAGCAGGTGCGGCTGGGCGAACCGAAGGGCTTCCCCGTCTACACCGTCGCGCGGCTCGACCCCGAGCGAGCGCTGGTCCTGCTCAACAGCGATCCCGCCTTTACCGCCGCCTGGCAATTCATTCTCCGGCCCGGCGACACCACCGCCACCCGGCTGATTGTGCGCACCCGCGCCCGCTGGAAGCCCGACATCGCCCTGGAGTTGGTCAACAACCTGCTGATCCCGCCGGGCCATTTCATCATGGAACGCAAGATGCTCCTGACGATCAAAGCGCTGGCGGAAGGCGAGCGGCGCTGATCGCGGGCGCGCGCCGCATACCCCCGTCCCGCCGCCGGTTCGCCGTTCCCGTATTCAGTGATCTGGCGTTGCATTTGCTGCTTGACATCCGCATTCTCAGTGATATACTCAAATCATCCACTCTAACATTCCACCACATAATCATTAGCTGTATACGCTGGAAACGAATATCCCTCAGCGGGTAATCGGGTCGTTGTGCGGAGGTGATCGCCGGTTCCTCGCTGAACAGTTAGTGCAACGCCTCGCAGTAATGGATGCAGCGCCGCACCCAACTGACAGATACCGCTTCGGTGCGGATCGCGGAGGGTTTCCGGCGCACGGCCTGGCGGACCTGATCGAGCAACCGGGGCGGGGATGCGTCCATGGTGATAGCTGCTCCTCCCCGCAACAACATGCAGATTCTTGACCATACATGTGTTGCTTGTTATGCTGATAGGCAGCAAACGTGTCTGTCTATTTATACCGTTGGGGGTGTATAGATGGATGGGCAGCGGCCTAAAATGATGCGCAATAGGCGGATACAGTCGGCCTACTTCATGTTAGGTGCAATCAAGAATCAGAGTAAAGCGAGTTGTTCGAGAATTATATTGAATTTATAAAGCATCAACCTTTCAGCCTCAACCAAGATAAACTACCAGATGAGCTATTGATTGAAGAGCTTGGTGAGCTATCTGTTTATTATGCTCCTTTTGATTATATTAATACTGAAGCACGGATAGTTATCTGTGGTATTACTCCTGGGTTTCAACAGGCGATACTTGCGCTTGATGAGGCGAACAAACAATTAAAACGAGGAGCTACGCCAGCGGCTGCAAAGCTTGCGGCCAAAAAAACTGCTAGTTTTGGCGGCCCAATGCGCTCTAATCTTGTACGCTTGCTCGATTATATTGGCATTCCAAAAAAACTGAATATTGGTTCGTGCTCCGAGCTGTTTGGAAGTAAGTCTGACCTCGTTCATTACACTTCAGCTTTGCGTTATCCAGTGTTTAAGTCACTCAAAAACTATAGCGGCACACCTTCAATGGTTGCCAATTCTTTGTTACGTAAACAACTGGAACAATATTTATTACCTGAGTTGGCCCAGCTGAGTTCATCCGCCATACTTGTGCCGCTTGGCCCAAAAGTGGAAGATGCATTGAGTTTTGCAGCAAAAGCAGGCTCTATAAACCAAGAGCAAGTACTAGGTGGTTTACCGCATCCTTCAGGCGCGAACGCCGAAAGAATTGCTTATTTTCTTGGCGAAAAACCTGCGGATAAATTATCAGCTAAAACAAACCCATTAAAAATTGATATTGCCAAAGAAAAAGTAATGGCTAAAGTAGCGTGCATCTAGCACCTAACAAGCGCATGTTGCCGGACTGGTTTTCCGCTGCGCTCCAAACCAGCCGCAAATGCGGGCGTTATATGGCTGAAACTCGATACCATAATCCGTACAACACATAAATGATAAATTTTGATACCGGAATTTTATATCCAAAAAACTGCGAGGGTGGCCAGTAAAAAACTTCTTTCCAAATTGAAGGCACTTGGCCCGGCCCTTGCCCTCGTGATTTATCTCATAAAATTACAAACTACATTTGGCAAAGTCTATAGCAAAGAAATTATTGTTCCCGAACTTGAGTAATCATAATTGGTGCTACTAAAAGTATGTATGCTACAAGCTGACATAACACTTGATAGCCGAGAGGATGTTTAGTCAATGAATTCGCAAATCAAACAACATTTAATGGACTTCAATCCAGAATATAAGTCACCTGAATTTTGGTTAGAAAAGTTACCCGACCCCGACAAAACCCTTCTCTCTCTAGAGGAAATCCAAACACTCAATAATCAACTCGCTACAACTTTTACTCCAACTGCTAATCCACTGGACTTAGAACATCTATCTAAGGGTGAAATCGGAAATTATATTGAAAGCACAGGGTCTCTACCTAATCGGGTATACTTTCAGGGGAATATTCTATCCGAAGAATTACGAAAACAGCTAGAAACAGGTCAAAATCGTACAAATGTAGCCTCATATACTGGTAACTTGTATGGATTGACGGTGCGAAGAACCAGTGTGCGGGCTTATCCCTCAGATTGGATAATTACGGAAGAAGAAAATGATCTTGAATTTGACTTATTACAACATCTTTCGATAGACACTGCTACACCTCTAGCCATTCTTCATTCCAGTGTTGATAAGGAATGGTATTTTTGTTTGGTACCTTACTATTTTGGATGGGTACGTCGAAAAGATGTAGCAACCAGTTCGAACAAATTAGACATTGTGGATTACGTGGAAGATAGTAACTGTGTGATCGTTACTGACAGTTGGTTCAGGCTGCCGATACAAGACGAGGTTTTACTCTTTCAAATGGGCAGTAGATTGACATATACTAATAGATCAGGTAGTAAGTTGGTGTTAAAAATACCAATCAAAACAAAAGAAGGCGAACTCAGTTGGTATTTAGCTGAATTGGAAGATTACGCTAATAAAGTATCATTCGGCTATTTACCTTACACAATGAAAAACATCTTTAAGCAAGCATTTAAAATGCTAGATGAACCATATGCTTGGGGAGACCTTAGACAAGGACAACCAGGCCGAGACTGCTCACGGTTTATACAAGATATATTTAAAGTAGTTGGTATTTTGTTGCCGCGAGATAGTACACCACAGTGTAGCGTTTTACCTAATCTGTCTAATTTCAACCAAATAGGTTCTTACGAAACTCGGCGACAAGAGATGATCGCAGTTGATCCCAAGGGTATTGTTCTATGTATGCCAGGACATATCATGTTATATTTAGGGCATGATAAGGAGTTACCCTTCGCTATTCACTGTTTATGGGCTTATTCCTTTGGTAGTAACAAGTCTGCTCAAGATGAAATAATCATATTAAATAAAGTTGTAGTAACATCCCTAAATATTGGTATGGGATCAAAACGTGGGACTTTTTTGGAACGTCTGTCTTCTGTAAGACAGGTAACTCTGTGAAGTGTATTACCGATAGTAAATGTAAAATGTTTTCTTCATAAGGAAAAAGACAGAAAATGAAAAATCAGATTGTAGCTCTTCAAAACCAAATCAAATTGATTAGGGATAACTTGAATACTTTGGAGTTACGTCAAGCAAAATATGGTCTGGACATCCCAATATCACTTATTAACGAGGTCAAGGAACTTCGAACTGAATCACAAAAGAAAGAACAAGAATTACACCACCTACTTCAAATTCAGCCAGAAATTCACGAACTTTATAGTAAATTGGATATAATCTTAGAGGAAGAAGACTACGAAAAGGCTGTTAATCTATGTGACCAGATAGCAAAATTGTACCCTGGATATCGTGATGTATTGGAAAAAAGAATGCTTGCACAAAGCAAGCTAGACGAAAAGAAACAACAAGAAAAAGATGAGCAAGAAATTACTATCGCTGTGGAAAGCATCGCGAATCTTATAAAAGACGATGCCATTTTAGAATCACGGATAGAACTTATTTCCTTACTGAGGAGTCATCCCTACAACGAGATGCTGGTTGCTCTTGCTCAAAAAGTAGATCTGAATTTGCTTTCGCAACAACATTTTGCAGGTAGAGATAATCTGTTGACAAAGATAAAGAGTTATATTCCTGCTTGTCTAAGAGGACAAGGATCGGTTCTGCTCGTAACGGGTGAACCTGGTGCTGGAAAAACATATTTGGTTAGTGAGTTTGTTAGACAGGTGCAAGCTGAATATTCAAATATAATTGCCACATTTGGAGCATGTAGTCCATATGGAGATGCCAGTGAAGCCTATGAGCCCTTTCGAGAGGCACTAAATTTTCTGGTTGGAACGACCCGGTTAGCGTGGGATGAAGATTATATGTCATCTCTTGAAAATTTCATTAGAGTTTTCCGATGTAGCCATTTAACACGCGAAGCAATAATAGAACAAGGACCAGGATTGATAGACACTTTTATTAGTTCAAATGACTTGGGACAAGGTGTTGAGGTTGATCAAAGTACAACTGGTCAAACTGGCTTATTCCATCAATTCACTAGTGTGATTGAACAGGTTACCAAAGACACTCCTTTGATTTTTGTGCTGGATGATTTCCAATGGGCTAACCTTTCATCTATTCACTTATTTTCCTATTTGGCTAGAAATGCAAGAACACTTCCCCTTCTTTTAATTGTTATCTATCGAAATACAGATTTAGCAATCGTCCAATCTGATAAACAACACCCGTTTCTTCACATACTTTCTGAGCTTAAGCGGCGATATGGTGATATCGAAATCTCAATTTCATCAAGCACCACAGATACAGATAGTTTTGTGAAAGACTATATTGACGCTATATATACACCTCATAAGTTTCATTCCCAATTTGTGCATACCATTGCTAAACGTACAAGAGATAATGCCTTATTTATTTCCGAACTTCTACAGTATCTAAATGATAATGGTTCTATTTATCCTGATGAAACAGGGAACTGGGTTTGTCCGAAGTTAATTGACATCGACTCGCTGCCAGCCAGAATTGAGGCTGTTATTGAAGAAAGAATTAGCCGGCTTGAAGATAACTTAAGCGATATTCTAATCAGTGCTAGTGTCGAAGGAGAGGAATTCACTGCTCAAGTTTTGAGTAGTATTCAAAAAGTAGAAGAAAGACAAATTCTGAAACACCTTACTCAAAGTCTGAGCCGTCGTTACAGACTAATTGAAGAACAAGGTGCAAGAATATTTGGGAAACGACGTTTGTACTTTTTCCGCTTTCGTCACATACTATTTCAACAGTACATCTATAATAGTCTAACAGATGTTGAAAAAGAAATTATCCATCAAGATGTTGGTTTATGCTTAGAGGAACTATGTAGCTCAAATTTGGAAGAGGTTAGTCACTTGCTTGTACGACATTTCCGAGAAGCGCACATGCTTGATAAAGTTGTAAAGTATTCTGCAATGGCAGCCCAACGAATGGCTAAATCTTTTGCTTATCATGAAGCCATATCTTTCTATAATCAAATACTTGAGGCTACATCACGCTTAGAATTAGATCCATATGACACAAACGGTGAGATGGAATTGGATGAAGTAAAAGCGAAAGCGTTGCAAGGTCGTGGCGATATTTTACTTCAACTAGAGAAATTAAAAGAAGCTATACATGATTACGAACAAGCGTTAACGTTAGACGTATTGCCTAGAGTTGAATTACTCAAGCAAATTGGTCGAGCTAAAGAATTTATGGGATTCTGGAATGAGGCTTTTGGTTATTATCAGGAGTGTATAGAAAGTTACAGGACTTCAAAAAATGAATTAGGTGTCATCGAGATTAACATTCGGCTAGGTGCTATATCAAAACAGATGGGAGATTGGGATAAAGCGCTAGGCTTTTTATTCCAAGCATTGGAACAAGCAAGAAAAATGGAAAATGAGTACTGGGAAGCCAGAACAGCTTGTAATATTGGTATGGTCTATTATCGTAAACAAAATTGGGATTCTTCCCTAAGTTATTACAAGAAAGACTTGGATATATCCAGAAAACTCAATGATTTGGTAGGTATTGAACGATCCCTTGCTAACACAGGCGAAGTATATCTGGAAATTGGCAACATTAATAAAGCAATTGAGTCAATGCTTGAAGCTATAGAGATAAACAAAAAACTGGGCGGCGAACCTAGTCCGGTGACGCATCGTAATGTAGGTGTTTCCTGCCTAAGACTAAATGACATTGAGCAGGCCGAAAGGCATCTCCAAATCAGCCTGGATGCGGCTCTGAAACAAGATTGGATGCAAGAAGCCTCCTGGACTTTGTATGAGATTGGGAAACTGCAAATTGAAAAAGGGAATATTCAAACAGCAAAAGATAGTCTTGTTAAAAGTATTGAATATGCAGAAAAAATTAATGATCGTTGGCGATTATCGTATTCTATATTTGCCCTAGCACAAATTGCTAAAAAAGAAGAAAAAACTCAAGAAGCTATAAGTACATTAGAAAAAGCGCATACCTTAGCCAGTGAAGTTGGTGATAGTAATTTGCTTGGGCAAATTACCGAGTCTTTGAATAGCCTTCAATCTAAAAGCCAAGAAAGAAATGAATAGACCTATTAGTTTGTTAGAAGCAAGAATTAAAACAGAAGCACTACTCACTGGTGGAACAATCGGGATTTACTTTCAAGATTTAGCTGATGGCGAAACCATTCAATTCAATGAAAACCTTATCTTTCCCTCTGCTAGTGTCATCAAAATCCCGATCATGGTTCACATAATAAAATTAGTTGAAATAGACGAGTTAACCCTTCATACTACAATAGATATGGATTTGTCTTTACCAGAATATCAGCAGGATGAAGGTTCTGGGATTCTTACGCACCTTACATCTAAGATTTCTTTGAATATCAGAGATTTAGTGATGTTGATGATTATTGAAAGTGATAACTTAGCAACAAATCAACTCTTGAAACTCGTTAGAATGCTCAATATTAATGAGACAATGAGCAGTTTTAATTTGCAGCATACCAGGGTTACCAGACCTATTGATGATTTTGAAGCCCTTCGTGAAGACACTAGCAACCCTGCTACACCAAAAGAAATAGCTACCCTCCTCAAAAACATATTTTACAAAAAAATTTATTTAAGTGATCTTATGATTGAGATGCTCAAGGAGCAAAAATATGCCTCACGTATACCCTTCTTATTACCAGATGATGACAAGGATTTAAAAATAGCCCACAAAACAGGAACATTAGACGGAATAGTCCACGATGTAGGACTAATTCTTTATCCGCGATTCAATTATGTTTTATCGATAATGACAAAAAACCAGCAATCTAACCTAAATGCTACCCTTGCTATAGCCCGCATTTCCGAAATTATTTATCAATATATGCTAACAAAATATGTGTAATTTTTATAAAAAGTCATAGTGTTACATCCTAAATCTCGCAACAGTTCAAGGTATCCTGTTAATGCCATATAACAAGCCCCTTCAACCCGAATTGCTACCCTTCCGTTTTTTGAAATTGGTTGCGCTGGCGATGTTGTTTTCCAATCAAAGCTTATGTACCTACCCGCAATCGGGTTAAGGGGAGTGTTAGGTTTCTTTTTCGAGGCGTTTACACACCAGCTAAACCAATTTTTTCAAGCCACTCGATGACTGTATCCAACAACACCCCAATATTGCCGACCTGACAATGGTTTTGGGCGTGATCTAATTTTGTAAAAACTCGGTCGGTTACTGACTTGGCATTAGCCAGTGCTTTGACTTGTTGGTTATGCAATCGAATCGGAATAAAATGATCGTCTTGCCCAGAGATGAACAACACATCTTGCGTAATTTGATCAGCATACATATTTTCTCGCGATAAACTCAAGTTTAGCTGCGCCCCTTCAAAGGGTGTTTCAGATTTGGTGATCCGCATGGTGTTGCCGATCTCCCATTTCATCCGTGGATTCTTCTCCATCTTCGCATACGCACTTTTGTTGAAAAAGTTCTCATATTTCATGAAGTACTTGAAAATCCAACCTATAAAGGACGGAACAATATCCATGTAGTGGATGGCGTGCCCGGAAGCAACCACTCGTTTGATACGAGACTCACAGGCCGCAGCTCGTAGACACAGCCAACCACCCATGGATAAACCAAACAGGGTCACATCATCCAAATCAAAATAATCCAGAATCGCAGCTGTCGGTTTTTCCCATTCGATATCCAAAGCCAATCCAGCTTTGATCAATGCAGCACCTTGTCCCGGCCCTTCGAATCCGATTACTTCGTATCCATCCTGGGAAAGATACTTGAGCATCAAATACCATTCCTCGAGAAATGAATCGTAGCCCCCATGTAAAACTATCGTGCCGTTCTTATCTCCAACAGCAGGAATTCTAATTGCAGGCAGATAGCCACCGTCATAGGGGATTTTGTGCCGTTGAATTTGATCGGCGGCAAAAGCCTGGTAGAAAAGTTCGCTGAATTTATCATAGAGTAATTCTTTGTCAGAATCCTGGTAGTGCGTGAAAAATTCGGCACTGCGGTAGTAGATCGCGGCATTCATCAGGCGATTTTCGCTTTCAGCCTGCTGTGCGATTCTGATCATCTCAGGCTTCCAATCTTCATACTTCTTGATATTCTTCCCAGCTGTCAGCATATCATCATATCTGGCCAGCCCAATCGAATACCAGCGATTCAGTTGAAAGTTGAAGAATTGGGTTTTGTGGAATCTATGGTAGCCCACTGGGAAAGAAATCTTGTTATTCATTTTGTTGTCCTTTAGTTCTTGTAAAATTTTCGCATACTGGGCATCAAGATGATGATCAGGATCAACCCGCCCATAACTGCCGTAGCATAAGTGATTGGCCACCAACCCACCAGCCAGCCTTCATAGCCTAACCAGATGGTAATGATCCCTACCAATACCAGGCACCCTGTCCAAGACCAGTGGTGTTTACTCCACTGGAAAAAGCGATTAATCCAACCCCAGCTTGGTTTGGCAATTAATGTATATGCCAGAAAAAGTGGGAATATCCCCATAACGATGAGTAGAAAAAGACCAGGCAAAATGAAATTCGAAACGGGCAAGTCTGGTAGCATTTCACCAAAATCTAAATATCCACCGTTTGCAGGGTCAGCTAACATCGGGATTCCCCCAGAAAAACCTCCCATAGCTAAAAAGACAAGTACCAAAACTAAGGGCCAGAGCATAAACGGGCGCTTCATTTGAATCTCCTTTAATCAATATAGATCACTGAAATCAACGGTAAACCAAGAGTGTAGAGACGTCGTAATACACTTTGCAAGGCAGCCTGATCAACGGTGACGGTCAGGGTTGTGATTGGTAGGCCAACATTATCTTTACCAACCCTAATCGACATTTCACCGTCAATATGTATCCACGTTTCCTTCAGAACTCCCGGCACGCTGACTTGGTAGGTTGCCAGTTGATCTAAGGTAAGTTTATTTTTGTTTTTCATTGCTATTATGATGGACACTTGCACCTTTGATCAGCAGCCAAAACCCAATGGTGAGTTCAAATGGCAAGTTAGGAATAAAAACCCACAAGGGAACTTCAATGCCCAACAAGGTGACCAATTCTCCGATGAAAGCCAGCGGCGCGGCGATGAGACCAAAGGTAGCCAACCAGCGGGGGACATATCTTGACTGGTATAGCAAAACGTAGAAGAGTGTGCCCCCAAGAGTGAAAAAGATCACGTTGAGCGAGTAGGCTGTATTCTGGGTATTGAAGAGAATCTCTCCTATAGTCTGTAAATATGAGGGGCTGCCCTCCAGCACAAATGCCTGACTGACGTTCAGGAATGCGAACATGAAGATCTTGCTGACAGCCAGGAGCGCCACTTCGGTGAGACGCAGTCCCAATGCCACGAAGGCTAGATTTTGATTTTGTCTTTTTAGGGTTAGATAGAGCAATACACTCAGGATGACCAGGGCGGTCACCGTGACCATTTCTATTAGGATAGCCACCCGCACCTGTGTGACCTGATTGGCAAAATTGGTCATTGTTGTGGTGATATCCCCTGGCACCTTCAAGGGTTCGATGATCCCTAACCCGACGATGGCCGAGGCGACTGCCTGGAGCAGGAATGCTGTGCCAATGTGCCGGGGGGTGTTCTTATTTGTTTCTGAGAAATTTCTCGTTGTCGACTTCATTTTTATCTCCATTTTCGTAGGAGTGTTTCTAACAAGGGTTATTTGCCACCCTTGACTGCCAGCCATAGGACGAGGGCTAACTCACCAATCAGGCAAGGTCCCATCAGAACTAACCAAACGATTTCTGGGAAGTTTGGTGAAAGGATGACCCCGACGCTATTCACGAGATAACCTGCGGATGCAATCATCAATAGTATGCTTAGAATTTTGGGGACATAGCCCGATTTGTAAACCAGATATCCGAGGATTCCTAAATGGAAGCTGAAGAAGAATAAGCCAAATTGGAATCCATAGGTATACGCATTGGAGAACAGTAATGCCAGCGCTCGCATTTGATTGGGATCCAACACCGTCAAGTAGTCGGCCCCACTGATGAGTGCCGAGCCTAAAACAAGATTGATCAGGGCGGCACCAAAAATGGCATCATGAATCAACATGAACCAGGCCGAAAACAATGCCAGGCTCTTGTTCACCGGTTTGAAAAACACATAGAACGCCCAAGCCCTGACGATATCACCCAGGATGGCAACCAGAAATCCAAATATGCCTGCCATAACATGATTGGCCGTTATCGCGGCATCTCCGATATTTACATTGCCAGAAGCGAAGATCGCTCCAGCAAAGGATATCAGGAATCCAATCCCTGCAAAAATAGCGGCTTTGCGCAGTGAAATATCAGGGATTCCGACGCTCTTCTTCGAGTTTGTATTTTCTTTGGTGTTCATCTTTTTTCTCCTTTTGATATATTTCTGGTTGATACAACTTGAGACAATTTGTGCGTTCGAAACTTCAATTTATACGATGATGACGACCTTTGCGCGGGCGTGCCCTTCTTCGAGATAACGGATTGCTTCTGGGACTTCACTCAGCGAATACTGCCGATCGATAACGGGGACAACGTTGCCAGATTCCAACAGTTCTTTCAAGACAGCCAGATCACTTTCATCTTCTTTGGGGTTCAGCATGCCCAATGTTTGACTGCCACTCTTTGAAATCCGGGGACCCTGGATGTTCACTTTGATCATATGGAGCAGGGATGAAAAACCGACCACAACACAAATTCCATTTGGTTTGAGTGACCGCTTCAAAACTGAAAGGGAATAGTTGGCCACCATATCAATGATCACGTCATACTGCTGTCCATTTTGGGTGAAATCTTCCTGGGTGTAATCGATGACCTGATCAGAGCCAATCGAGCGCACCAGATCCAGATTTCGGGTGCTGCACACGCCGGTCACCTCCGCACCATAGGCTTTGGCTATTTGCACAGCAAAGGTCCCTACGCCACCCGAGGCCCCGTTTATCAAAACCTTTTGCCCGGTTTTGACCTGGCCGGCGTCACGTATGGCGTGTAAGGCTGTGAATGCGGCTTGAGGTACGGCAGCGGCCTGCTCAAAAGTTAGATTGGCCGGTTTTTGAGCGACGGATTTCTCAGGAATGGTGACATATTCAGCAAAAGCGCCAAACCCGCACCAATACAAGTCTCCATAAACTTCATCACCAGGTTGAAATCCCTTGACGTTCGAGCCAACCGCCTCAACCATTCCGGCGACATCTGCGCCGAGAATCTTGTCTTTTGGTTTTAGCAACCCGGTTTCCAGCCTTTGTAAGAAGGGTGTGCCTCTTAGGGCATGCCAATCTCCAGGATTGACAGAAGCAGCCTGAACTTTTACTAAAACCTCATCAGCCTTAGGGTTTGGTTTTTTCACTTCTTTGAACTGCAGAACGTCAGGTGGCCCGTATTTCTCGTAAACAATGGCTTTCATCATATTCTCCTCATTATTTGAAGCTGGTCGTAATCATGGATTTACATTGCTTGTAAA
>JANQID010000088.1 GCA_028282325.1 Chloroflexaceae bacterium
GAGGGCGTTGGCAATGCCACGCCGGGAATCGATGGCCCGAGAGGCCTCCAGCGCCTGCTGGTAGTACGCCTGGGCCGCGCGCGGTTCATCCTGCTGAAGCAGGGCATCGCCCAGGCCGCGGAGGGCGGCGGCAATGCCAAGACGGTCATCGATGCGCTCGGCCATTGCCAGGGCCAGGTGAAGGAGGGAGACGGCCCGTCGGTAATGGTACGCACCGACAAACTCCCCGCCGAGCGCCAGCAATTGCCCAAGCGTCTCGGGCGAGTAGGGCTGGCGCGGCAGCCACCAGAGCAGGAGGTCAGCGTTCTGCAACGGTTCGAGCCGACGTATGCGCTCCTCCAGCGCGGCGATGCGCTCGGGCCAATCTCCGGCCAGCCCCACCGCCTCCGCGGCGCGGGCTTCGGCGGTCGTTTTGTCCCCCTGGCCAGACGCCAGGTCGATCCGCGCCAGCGCCGCCCGCCAGGCCATGTCGGTGTGCGGTGCCGCCGCGCCGGCCACCCGAATCAACCGTTCGGCCATGGTGACATCCCCGGCCTGGAGGGCAACAGCGAACCGGTCGGTGAAGAACGTGGCAGCCTCCGCATCATCGGCCTGGAGCCGCATCGCCAGGCTGGCGACAGGTTGGCCCGCGTCGGCGTAGTAGCCGGCGGCCCGCGCACAGAGCGTTTGCAGGAACCGCGCTTCGCGTTGGGCCAGACGAGCCAGAGCAGACTGCCGAACTATCGGGTGCAGCGCCGCGCCGCGCAGAAGGCCACGTCCATCCAGGGCGCGCAGGGGCCGGTCGATGTCTTCAGGCAGCTCCTCGATCTGGAGCGCACGCACGGCGTCTCGATCACGGAAGTCGGGCAGCACGCAGCCATAGCGCACCAGCAGGCTCAGCCAGAGGCCCTCGCATTCCGCACGCTCGAAGCGCTCGATGAAACGCCCGACCAGGAACTCCTCGACAACCTTGATCGCGGCGCCGTCGTCCGCCTCCGGCGCGGGCAGCGTGAACTCCTCGGCGCGCATGGTTTCGCCCTGGGATCGGGCCACCTCAACCTCCGCAATACAGAGTTTTAGCAGCAGCGGCACGCCCTGACAGAGGTTATTGATGGCCGTTCGCAGCGTCTGATCGGTGATGCCCGAGCGGCTCAGCCAGGCCTCGCACGAGGGCTGGTCGAGCCGCTCCAGGCTGTGGGTCAGCAGTTGCGCCGGCCGATCGGATGCCCGGTTCGGTTCGAAGCGCCCCGCGCAGAAGAGCAACACCCGCTCGGTGAGCGAACCACTGCGCAGGGTCTGCACGACGTTCAACAGATCCGGCTGGGCCTGTTCCAGGTTATCGACCAGCAGCACCAGAAGTCGCTGCGGGAGGTAGTTCGAGATGCCAGACGGCAGACTCACCACGTCCGGCAACGCCCGGCTTACGAGTTGCTGGAAGGCGCGCTGGAAATCACGCATAGACACGACCGAGTCGATCTTGCTCTGTTTCTCCAGCCCAATCTCGACACCGCCGATGCTGCCGCCCTGAGTCGCAACGATCTTAGTTTGGATGCACTGGCCGAGGGAGATCTCCTGCTGCTCCAGGCGTTTCAACAGCGTGTCGCAGGGTTTGAGCAAGTCTTCGCGCAGCACCATCAGCCTGCGGCGATCGGTGCGCCCGGTGGCGCGCAGGCCCTCGATCACGGCGCGGTAGAAGCCGACCGGGGTCATATCGGGGTCAATCGTCACCAGCACCACATACGGCGTAACCTTGAGCCGCTGGGCTTCGGCGGCGATCCGAGCCAGCAACTCTGATTTCCCGATGCCGCCGATGCCGCTGAACCCAAGCAGATCGCCCGTGCGCTTCTCGATGAGCCGGCGGGCGCTAGACAGCTCGGCGGTGCGGCCGTAGAACGAGCCTGGGGGAAGCTTCGTCTGCGTCATAGCCGGCCTCGTCAGAACTTGCGTTTGACCTTCACGTCGCCAATCTCGCCGCCGTCAGCTTTGAAGCTCGTGTTTTGCGCGGCGCCCTCAATCTCCACATTGCCGACCTTGCCCTTGTTCTTGGCGGTGACTTCGTCTTTGCTGCCAGCAACGGCGCTGCCGCCGCCTTTGGGCACCAGCTTGATCTTCGGCGGCCAGCCCATTTCGATCCCGCCGAAGACTAGCTTGCCGCTCACGATGAGTACGATCAGGAGCACGAGCAGAAGGACAGCGAAGCCAATGATTGTGTAGAGCATCCAGTCGGGCATAGGCGTCTCCCTTCGCAATATTCAACTGACCATCAGGAGCGGACGTTGCATTCCTGCCCAGAAGTATAACACAGCCGCCGAAGCATGGGAAGCCCGCAAGGCGTTTTTGTTGCGGGGGGATGCGCCCTGGCCAACGACCCATTGCGCCCGCGCGCGAAATCTCCTAGAATAGAGCATCATACCCCCAACCCTGATGACCTGACGCCACATTCGGCTACACAACAGCCTGGCAACCCAAATTCTGAGCCGAACCTGGTCTAACCCACACGCGAAGGAAGCTACCAAACGATGCTACCCATGCCGCATGTCACCCTGAGCGCAGCGAAGGGGAAGGATCTCGGCGTTATTGGAACCTGCGATTCTTCGCTCCGCTCAGAATGACAGCATCTGATAGCTACCAAACGAAAATGAACAGGCCGCATGGCACCCTGACCCTGAGCGCAGCCAAGGGGAAGGGGCTCGGCGTTATTGGAACCTGCGATTCTTCGCTCCGCTCAGAATGACAGCATTTGATAGCTACCAAACGATGCTACACATACCGCATGGCACCCTGAGCGCAGCGAAGGGGAAGGGTCTCGGCGTTATTGGAATCTGAGATTCTTCGCTGCGCTCAGAATGACAGCATTTGATAGCTACCAAACGATGATACACACGCCGCATGGCACCCTGAGCGCAGCGAAGGGGAAGGGTCTCGGCGTTATTGGAATCTGAGATTCTTCGCTCCGCTCAGAATGACAGCATCTGATTGCTACCAAACGATGATACACACGCCGCATGGCACCCTGACCCTGAGCGCAGCGAAGGGGAAGGGGCTCGGCGTTATTGGAAACTGAGATTCTTCGCTCCGCTCAGAATGACACCATGCGGTGTCTCCAATATTGTTTGGTAGCGCCTATGAAACACTCGCCAACACCCGCCCGATCGTTTCCGCGCCTACGCCGGCCGGCGTCGATCATCTGCGTCGGTCTGCTGCTCCTGGTCGCGTTGCTCGTTACCCTCGCCGCGCCGCCCGGCCCAGACATCGTCGGCGCCCAACGCCGGGGCGACGCAACGACGCTCGACGCCGTCGCGGTCTATCTGCCCATTGTGCTCAAGCCGACGCCGGCAAGCGCCGCCAACCACTGCTCGGCCCTGCCCCCGCCGACCGGTCCGACCGTCACCGTCTCCACCGAGGCCGAACTCCGCGACCAAGCCGCCAACGCCGCGCCCGGAACCGCTATCCTCGTCGCGCCAGGCGTCTACAACCTGCAAGCTGCGGTCTGGGCGACCGTCGACGGCATCACGATTCGCGGCGCGACCGGCAACCGCGATGACGTTATCCTCGACGGCGGTGGCATGCTCACCTGGAGCCACACCCACGTCATCGCCATCAACGCCGACGACGTAACCGTCGCCGACCTCACGATCCGCAACGGCGACGAGCACGGCATCTCGGTGCAGGGCCGCGACCGGCCTGTGCTCTACAATCTGCACATCATCGATACCGGCTACCAGTTGGTCAAGGTCAACCCGGCGGGCGACGGCAGCGAGGATGGTTTGCTGGCCTGCTCGACGCTGGAGTACACAACGACTGCGCCGGAAGATTACACCAACGGCATCAGCGCCCACGATGCCCACCGCTGGACCGTGCGCGACAACGAGTGGCGGCGCATCCGCACGCCGGGTAACGTTCCGGCGCCGGCCATCCTCTTCTGGTCCGGCTCGTCCGACACCGTGGTGGAGCGCAACCTGCTGGTGGATTGCTATCAAGGCATCGCGTTCGGCAACGCCAGCCACGGCCCCGGCGACCACAGCGGCGGCGTGGTGCGCAACAATATGATCTATGCCGAGGAACTTCACGATACGGCCATCGAGATGGTGCATGCCACCGGCTGGCTCGTAGCCAACAACACCGCGCTGCTGCTCAATCCCGCCGCCGGGCTGAGTTGGGGCATGGAGGCCCGCTTCGCCGATAGCGTGGGAACGTTTGCCTACAACCTGACCACGCTGGACATCATCAACCGCGACGGGGCCGGGGCAACGCTGACCGGCAACGTCACCGACGCCGCGGCGGGCTGGTTTGTCAATCCCGCCGCCGCCGACCTGCATCTGCGTTCCGCCGCCGCGGCGGCCATCGACCAGGCCGGTGCACTGTCCCAGGTGACCGACGACTTCGACGGCGACCCGCGCCCGATCGGCACCGCGCCGGACGTGGGCGCCGACGAGTATGGCGGCACTGCCGTTTCCGACGGCTGGGGCGCTGCGCCGCGCATCTCGGAGCATGCGCAGCCCTGAACAGACGCCGATTCGCGTCCGGCGTCCGCTGCAACGTAACGTAACTACATATGCTACCATTGAGGCTATGAATACCCATACTCACCCCGAAGGGGTTTTTGTCATTGACACCCATCTCATGGGCCATGCCCACGTGGTGGCGACGTACGCCTTGACCGGCGATGAACCGGCCCTGGTCGATCCCGGCCCGGCCAGCACGCTGCCCAACCTGGAAGCCGGGCTGGCCAAGCATGGCCTTGGCCTGGGCGACATTCGCCACATTGTGGTGACGCACATCCACCTCGATCACGCCGGCGCAACCGGGCCGATCCTCGCCCGCAACCCGGAGATCCAGGTACACGTGCATGAAAAAGGCGCGCCTCACTTGATCGACCCCTCGCGGTTGGTCAACAGCGCCACGATGCTCTGGGGCGATATAACCGAGACGCTGTGGGGGCAGACCTGCCCGGTTCCGACCGAAGCGATCATCACCCTGGTCGGCGGCGAGACGCTACGCATCGGGGGTCGCGTGTTGCGCGCCTACGACGCGCCGGGGCATGCCAAGCACCACTTGATCTGGTTTGACGAGACGAGTGGCGGCGTGTTTGTGGGCGATAACACCGGCGTGCGCCTGCCGGGGATGGCGCACACCCGCCCGGCCACGCCGCCGCCCGACGTGGACATTGAGGGCTGGCTGCGCACACTCGACCTCATCGGCTCGCTCGCGCCCCAATGGCTGATGCCGACCCACTTCGGCGCCTTCAGCGACGTGAGTTTCCATCTGGCCGACTTCCGCGAGCGGTTGCTGCACTGGACCGCACTGGTGCGCGACGGATTGAAGAGCGGAGCGAGCGAGGAGGAGCAGATCGCCGCCCTGGAACGACAGGCCCAGTCCGAGGTTGATTATCTCTCCGAGGCGGAGCTAGCGGCTCTGACGCTGCAATCGGGCGAAATCTTCCTCAGCTACCGCGGCCTGACGCGTTATTGGCAGAAGAAGGGGTTGGACTAGGGGCCAAGGAGCGGCCTGGCGACACAGTTAGCAGCAATTTTGGCTCAAGAGTTGGATTGTCAGACCTGACAGGTTTCTAAAACCTGTCAGGTCTTTGTGTGCCTTTAATCAAATTTGGCGCCAGAGTCGGAGGGGCGACCATGCTCCTCCGCTTTTGGTTTCACAGTATGGCGAATAGAACGCGCGGCGACGCCCCGCCTTGCCTCTTTCGCTGGTTGCGGCGATAATAGCGCCCGTGTTTCGCCGAACGATCGCCCAATCGAGATGTCGCCAATCGTCAGAGGCGCCGTGATGAGTGAGCGAACGCTAGCGCTATTCTTGCACCGCCTGCTGGACGGAAGTCTGAACCCGGTCGGCCCCGCCCGCGATGCCGTGATGCTTCATCGACTCGCGGCGCGCCCCGCGCCGGTTTTCCAGACGCTGATCGGCGCGCACGTGCAGGCGCTGTTGTCCGAATGGCCCGCCGGTAACACGCTGCGCCCAACGGCGGCGCCGACAGCAGCGTTGTGGGTTGCGGCGGCGCTGAACAACCTGGCCTGGGCCGCCGCCAATCCGCCCGACCCGCGCCTGCTGGCGGCGACCACGCGGCTTGTAACAGCGCTGCCCGCCGCCGATACGCTCGACGCGACGCTGGCCTATCACGCGCTGCTGCGGCGCATTGAGCGGATTGCGCCCCCGCCCGACTGGCGGCCGGTCGCGGCGGCGCTGCTGGCGCGCGACCCGCTGACGGCGGCCTGGCTGCCGCGCGCGGATGCAATCGACGACTGGAAGCCGGTGCGCGAATTGTTGCGCTACACGTCGATCCGGGCCGCTCTGCACGACCGCCTGCTACGCGTGTTGCCGCACCCGGAAGCGCTTGAACGCGGCGAGATGGATTCGGCGGTCGCTATCGCGAATGCCGAGGCCGGGCGGGTGCTGATGGGCCTCTGGGCACATGGCGGCGCGGAGGGTCGCGCGTTCGCGCTGGCGCTCTACGAGGCCGACTGTGCGCTGAACCGGCGCGGCGACGATGAGCGCCCGGTATGGCCGCTGCTCGACGGGATTCGAGCGGCGCGTGCAAGCGATGATGCATTACGTCGCCGCAACGCCGAGCGTCTGCTGGCACGCTATCAACCGCTGACCGCGCTGTTCGGCGAACCGGCGCTGCTACGGCCCTATACCCGGCTCGACGCGCGCTTTCTCGATGCGCTTGGCATGGTACGAGGATAGATTGTTCATCGTGAATCGCTCAACACTGCCCCCCGAATGGTATGCGCGCCGCCTGGCCGCCTGCTACGAGCAGACGGGCCGTCCGGCGGCGGCGGCGGCGACACTGGCGACATACGGCGCGCCCGCCGACCGCGCCGAGGCCGCACGCCGCTTTATTGCGCTCGGCGACCTGACGGCGGCCGGCGATGCCTATCTCGACGCCGGAATGCCTGCCGAAGCGTTGGATTGCTTTCGCGCCGCGAATCAGATCGACGGCGAGATCCGCTGCCTGCTGGCGCTGGGTGAGGTCGCATCGGCAGCAACGCGGTTGGTCGCGGCGCATCGCCCCGCCGAGGCGCTGCCGCACCTGGAACGCGCGCTGGCTGACGAAACCGATCCGGTGAATCAGGCGACGCTGCGCCTGGCGCTGGCCCGCACGCTGGCGACGCTCGACGACGATACGAGCCGGGTTCACTACCACGCCGCGCTGCACATCCTGGAGCGCCTGCCCGCCACGCCGGAAAGTGCCCCGGCCTGGATCGCGCTGGCCGAATGGGGCACGGCGAGCGAGCGGCAGGATCGCGTGCAGGAGGGATACGCCCAGGCGCTGCGCCGGCTGGAAGGCGACGCCGAACGCTGGCACGCGATGGCGGAACGTTATCGCGACACGGCGCTGGCAATCGGCAACCGCCGCCTGGTCGCGCAACTCAACGCACAGCTCAACACAGCCGCGCCGGCCGTCGCCGCGCCCGAACCATCCGCCGACGCAACGCGCGATCTCCTCGCCGCCGGGCAGTGGTATGCGGCGCTCGACCAGCTCGCTCCACGCGCCGAGTCCAGCGATGATGCGGCAACGCTGCTGCTGGTCGAGATCGCCGAAAACCCCGCCGCACCCCTGGCAGTGCGGCTGCGCGCCGGACGGACGCTGGGCGCGGTCGGCGATCCGCGCCTGCTCAACCGCCAGACCGGCGATTCGACGCTGGGCGGCTACTGGCGGATGATCGAGCCGGGCGCGTTCTGGTTCGGCGACGAACGCCGCGACGAGTTGCGCCAGTTTGTGTTACCCTACGCCCTGCGCGTCGCCCGCTATCCGCTGACCAACGCCGAGTACGCACCGTTCGTCGCCGACGGCGGCTACGCCGATCCGCGCTGGTGGAGCGACCAGGGCTGGGCGCAACGCGAGCAGCGCGACTGGGAAGGCCCACGCTTTCCCAACGACGACGCGGCGCGCTTCGGGAATCCGAACCAGCCGGTGGTCGGCGTATCGTGGCACGAAGCCAGCGCGTTCTGCGCCTGGCTCACCGCGCGCGGTCACGCGGCCGGCTGGCTGCCGCCGAACGACGTGATTCGCCTGCCGACCGCGCTGGAGTGGGAGCGCGTCGCGCGGCACACCGACCGCCGCAGCTACCCGTGGGGCGATGCCACGCTCGACGCCGACTACGCCAACTTCGACGCAACGGGCGTCGGCGCGCCAACGCCGGTGGGCTGCTTCCCATCCGGCGCGGCGGCGTGCGGCGCGCTCGACTTGATGGGCAATGTGTGGGAATGGACCACCGCGCCGGGTATGGGCGTGTCGGCGCTGATCACGGAAAAAGGCGTGATGCTGGAAGACAAGCCGACCCAGCGCGGCGGCGCGTATTATGTCGAAGCCGAGCGGGTTTACTGCGGCTCGTGGCACCGCTACGACCCCTTCTTCGGCGATGATGACTGGAGCTTTCGGCTGGTCTGGGCAAACGCGCGCCATACATCAACGCAAACATAGGAACCTACTGAAACCGATCACGCTATGATGCACGAATTACGACTGGACTTTGGCGACAACCGGACACGGGCGCAGATTGCGCTGGGCCAGGAGCGCAACCTGCCGCTGCGCGACTTCCTGGTGCGTTTCCCCGCCCGCGCGGCGACGCCGATCGACCCGGCGTGGCTGGATCTGCCGCTGCGCGCGTTTCGGATCGTCCCGGTGAAGCTCGAACGCGAGCCGGAGGCGAACGGCAGAGAGCAGGACGATCGGCGCGATGAACGCCGGGCGGCCGGCAACGCGGAGGCGCCGGAGGCAGCCGCGCCGCTGTCCCTGACTGACGGCGAGGCGGTAGCACGCGCCTACGCCGACGAGATCGCCAAAATCGGGCGCTATCTGAGCAGCGACCTATCGGTGCTGGCGGTCTGCGACAAAGTGCTGGCCGAACACATCGCCCGCCACGCCGTGCGCCAATCGAACAAGCGCCCGCTGATCGAGGGCGAGACGGGCGTCGCGCGCGACGAAGACGGCCTGCTGCAACGCAACATGATTGGCGCGGGCATGCGCATCGCAGGTATCGGGCGGCTCCTGGCGGGCATCAAATCCGACCAGGTTCTCGTGCTGCGCCATCTCGACATGCTCGCGGGAGGATCGCCTGACGGCCCGCTCAACGCCGAGGCGCGCATGCTCACCGAAACGCTCTATCGCAGCCCGGAGTTTACGCCGACGCTGCTGGGTTTCATCGACCCGTCGATCGGGCTACCCCGCGTGCTGGCGAATCGGTTCGCCGTGCGGATCGAGCTGGGCGGTCTGCGGCGCGAGATCTTGCCGGGCATGATCACCCGCGCCGAACGCGAGCGCTTCGCCGACTTCGACGCCGAGACGCTGTTCAAAAACGTCTCTGGGTTCAACGCTATTCAGTTGCGCGATGCCATGCGCTACCTGCACGCCAATAGCCAGCCCGGATCTTCGACGCGACAACTAACCCATCTGATCCGCGAATTCAAACGCGGCGGCGGCGAAGATGTGGCCATTCCCGACGTGTCGTTCGACCAGATCGGCGGATACACCGAGGTCAAGCGCGAGTTGTTCGGCGCGATCGAGCTGATCACCGGCAAGCCCGTGGCGGCCAACCCGGATGGCAGCCCGTACACGCCGCCCTCCGACGCCGAACGCGGGCCGGAAAGCGCGGAATTGCGCGCCCTGCGCCGCAAGCTTGCGCCGCGCGGCTTCATCTTCCACGGCCCGCCCGGCACCGGCAAAACACTGTTCGCCAAAGCCATTGCCAACGCGATGAACGCGACGATCCAGATGGTTAGCGGGCCGGAGATTATGGATATGTGGGTGGGCAAAAGTGAAAGCAACTTGCGCCGTATCTTCGCGATCGCCCGGCGCAACGCCCCGGCGGTAATCTTTTTCGACGAGTTCGACAGCATTGCGGCACGGCGCGGTAATCTCACCGACGGCGCCAGCCGCGCGTCAAACGCGGTGGTCGCGCAGTTGCTCACCGAACTCGACGGCTTTCGCGACGATCAAGACCTCCTGGTGATCGGCACGACCAACCGGCTCGATATCATCGACGCGGCGCTGTTGCGACCTTCGCGCTTCCAGCCGGTTGAAATCGGCCTGCCCGACGTGACCGCGCGCCGCCGGATCGCCGCCATCCACGCGCACAACTTCGGCGTGCCGCTGCCCGACGCCGATATGCTCGACCAGATCGCCGCCGAAACCGAAGGCTTCAACGGCGACGAGATCCGCGCGATCTTCCAGGCCATCGCCCGCGCGATGCTCTGGCGCGAGCTGGTGACGCACGCCTCGTTCGAATCGCAGATCGCGCTGCTCCGCGAGCGCCGGCAGCGCCAGGATGGGGGACAGGGGTAACGCCGCACTTGATTGAACACACAAAGACCCACCGGGCTTCGGGCCCAACATGATATGACACGTCGAGAGGAGACTATGACCGGATTGACCCGCGACGAGGTGATCAGCCTGCTGCGCTTCAACATCAGCAGCCGTCTGAAACAAGACTTCGTCGACAAAGATCAGGTGATCGACCTGATGATCATCAGCGCCATCGCCCGCGAGCACTTGCTGTTGGTCGGCCCGCCCGGCACGGCCAAGTCGGAGCTGATCAAGCGTTTTGTGTTGCTGCTTGGCGCCAGCAAGAACTCCGGCGAGTTGTTCGAGTATCTGCTGACCCGCTTCACGGAACCGAACGAGATATTCGGGCCGGTTAACATCAAGCAGTTCCAGGCCGGCACATTTACGCGCAACACCGAGCGGGCGCTGCCGCAGGCGCGCATCGCCTTTCTCGACGAGGTGTTCAAAGCCAACAGCGCGATCCTCAACGCCCTGCTGACGATCCTCAACGAGCGCTTTTTCTTCAACGGGCTAGAGCAAGTCGGCGTACCGCTGATTAGCCTGTACGGCGCGACCAACGACGTGCCGGAAGGCGATGAGCTAGCAGCCCTCTACGACCGCTTCCTCTTGCGCGTGCGAACCGATAATGTGGACGAGCGGCAGTTTCGCGATCTGCTCATATCCGGCTGGAGCATGGAATGCGAGCGCATCCGGCTGGGACGCAGCGAGGAGATCGTCCCCGCGCTCGACTCGCTTGATCAGTTGGATCTGGTGTACGACGCGCTCAACGACATCGATCTCGAACCGATCTTCGATGACTATCGCGAACTGGTGCGCCAGATCCGCGCCGACGGCATCAGCCTGAGCGACCGACGCGCGGTGAAGCTGCTCAAGCTCGTCGCCGCCGCCGCATTGCTGCGTGGCGAGGGCCGCGCCGACCCGGCGGATCTGTGGGTGCTGCTGCATATCTGGAATCGGCCTGAGCAGATTCCGGCCTTGCAAGCGATCGTCGGGCCGGCGGTTGAGCGCGCCGGCGGACTGGTCGTCCACGCCGAGCGCAATCTCGATGATCTCGCCGCCGATCTCGACCGTCTGGAGCGCAACGTCCACCCAACCGACGGCGGTCGCGCGTACACCGCGACGTACTACGGCGCGCTGTTGCACGACCTGGAGCGCACCCGCCAGGAGTTGCTCGACCATAGCGCGAGTCGCCAGACCGACGGCGTAGCGGCGCACTGGCGCGACCTGGTTGCGCGCACCGAGACGCTGATCGACGCCGCGCTGGATCGGTTGGAGGAAGCCGCCTGAAACCTGTGCCGAAGTTCGTCCAATGAGCAACGCATCGCATCAACCCGATCAGCCTCGCTTCATCCGGTCGCCCGCGCTGGGCGCCGGGCCGTGGGGCCGCGCGCTGGCGTGGCATCGATACGCCGCCGATCTGGCCCCCGCGCTGCCGCTGCATCTCGTCGCCGATCTGGGCGCGCTCCTGGCTACGCGCGAACGGCCGGCGTGACGGCGGCAGCGCGCAGAAATGCCGCGTACGCATCGCTGCCGACCGGCAGCGGT
>JANQID010000009.1 GCA_028282325.1 Chloroflexaceae bacterium
TCCGCTCCCGGCGAGCCGATCCCGCCGTCTCCACCCGATCCGCTCCCTTATGTTTAGCACACTCCGGAATCGTCCACCTTATGTTTAGCGCGCCCCTCCTTCAGAGCGGGGCATTCCTCGATAGCAATCGTGTTAGAGGCACGTTGTGATGATAACTCGAGTTTCAAACCCCTTCAGAGCGGGGCATTCCTCGATAGACAAGCACTCCTACCAGGACCCCTCCTGGTACGGAGAGTTTCAAACCCCTTCAGAGCGGGGCATTCCTCGATAGGAGAGAATCGAACTCTCACTCTGATTAACAGAACAGGTTTCAAACCCCTTCAGAGCGGGGCATTCCTCGATAGCCGACCCCAACGGGGACTACGACGTCGACGGCAACCCGTTTCAAACCCCTTCAGAGCGGGGCATTCCTCGATAGGGACAACAGAGACCCCGACCCCGACGGGGACTCACGTGTTTCAAACCCCTTCAGAGCGGGGCATTCCTCGATAGCGGTCGCTAGGATGACACGGGGTTATGCCCGTTCCATGTTTCAAACCCCTTCAGAGCGGGGCATTCCTCGATAGGGACCCCGACGTCGACGGCAACCCCGCCGTTGACAAGTTTCAAACCCCTTCAGAGCGGGGCATTCCTCGATAGGGGCGCGGGTACGATGCTCGCCCAGGGGGACACCATTCGTTTCAAACCCCTTCAGAGCGGGGCATTCCTCGATAGCTGCATCTCTAACAAGGGGCCGTTTTGTATAGAGATGTTTCAAACCCCTTCAGAGCGGGGCATTCCTCGATAGTGGTACCGATTGACGGGTTTCCGGCGGGGTTGGTTCTTGTTTCAAACCCCTTCAGAGCGGGGCATTCCTCGATAGCCGGTAATAACCAGAGGCGGGGAATTTATCCCCGAGTTTCAAACCCCTTCAGAGCGGGGCATTCCTCGATAGAAGCCGCGGGCTGCACGTGCAGTTGTTCGCACTGCACGTTTCAAACCCCTTCAGAGCGGGGCATTCCTCGATAGGGGGTTCAAAACAACTGTTGTCGCCGTAGGCGGCATGTTTCAAACCCCTTCAGAGCGGGGCATTCCTCGATAGGCTTTTCGGGAATGAAGACATCAGCTGTTGCTCTTATGTTTCAAACCCCTTCAGAGCGGGGCATTCCTCGATAGGCACTCCGGGTACCCCCACCCGGACAACGGAGACCCCGTTTCAAACCCCTTCAGAGCGGGGCATTCCTCGATAGCGGGGCCCGGGGATGGCAGGAGATGTTATCCTGTTATGTTTCAAACCCCTTCAGAGCGGGGCATTCCTCGATAGATGAAAACGCCCCCCCCCGCGACAGCGGGAGCGGGGATGTTTCAAACCCCTTCAGAGCGGGGCATTCCTCGATAGCCGTTCGATATGAGCTCTGGGGCTCACGGGGCAGAGGTTTCAAACCCCTTCAGAGCGGGGCATTCCTCGATAGTTTTTTTTCAGCGCGTTTCAGCACACCCGGTGCTGGGTTTCAAACCCCTTCAGAGCGGGGCATTCCTCGATAGGCGGGAGCGGGGATGCAATATACCGCGTGTTATACGTGTTTCAAACCCCTTCAGAGCGGGGCATTCCTCGATAGCTGGGGCTCAGGTATGGCAGGAGATGTTATCCTGTTGTGTTTCAAACCCCTTCAGAGCGGGGCATTCCTCGATAGCGGGAGGGTTTATGGAACTGTTAGTTTGGCTCGCCATGTTTCAAACCCCTTCAGAGCGGGGCATTCCTCGATAGAAACGCCGACGCGTACCCCTACGCGAACGGCGACAAGTTTCAAACCCCTTCAGAGCGGGGCATTCCTCGATAGTAAGGGGGACATTTGACGTCCCGCCCCTACCCCCGGAGGTTTCAAACCCCTTCAGAGCGGGGCATTCCTCGATAGGGGTCATGGAGTAATGGTATGCCAAAGCAACGGACATGTTTCAAACCCCTTCAGAGCGGGGCATTCCTCGATAGACGGGGACCCCGACCCCGACGGGGACCCCGACGGGGAGTTTCAAACCCCTTCAGAGCGGGGCATTCCTCGATAGCAGTGGATATCTACGGGTCAAAAGACTGAAGAGATATGTTTCAAACCCCTTCAGAGCGGGGCATTCCTCGATAGTTTGGTAGAAGTCTCATTGGCTGGCCTCAAGATGAGGGTTTCAAACCCCTTCAGAGCGGGGCATTCCTCGATAGTCAAACTATTTACCGACGACTGAACATCCTAATTCGTTTCAAACCCCTTCAGAGCGGGGCATTCCTCGATAGTGATTTTGAAGCTGCGGGGTGCTTTTATGCCCCTGAGGTTTCAAACCCCTTCAGAGCGGGGCATTCCTCGATAGGGAAGAAATTCAACCGTGGGAGATTGAACGGGTCATGTTTCAAACCCCTTCAGAGCGGGGCATTCCTCGATAGCAATTACCCGGGATCTCCCGGGGATTGGGCGTCACATGTTTCAAACCCCTTCAGAGCGGGGCATTCCTCGATAGCAGTGGATATCTACTGGTCGAAAGACTGAGGAGATATGTTTCAAACCCCTTCAGAGCGGGGCATTCCTCGATAGTTTTGTTCGATTTTTCGGGTGCGGCATCGGCTGCTGGTTTCAAACCCCTTCAGAGCGGGGCATTCCTCGATAGTTGGGCGTCACATAGAGTTATCATCACAGTAGTGCTAGTTTCAAACCCCTTCAGAGCGGGGCATTCCTCGATAGTTTTGTTCGCTTTCTCGGGTGCGGCATCGGCTGCTGGTTTCAAACCCCTTCAGAGCGGGGCATTCCTCGATAGCTCGTCCTCGGTATTTAAGCTGCAAGCCGAGGATTAAGTTTCAAACCCCTTCAGAGCGGGGCATTCCTCGATAGGCTACGGTGGAGAGTTTTCCGCTGTAGCTGATACGGGTTTCAAACCCCTTCAGAGCGGGGCATTCCTCGATAGTGGCCTGGCAGATCGTGTTGATCTTTACGGCCGGCAAGTTTCAAACCCCTTCAGAGCGGGGCATTCCTCGATAGCGAGACTCGGGTGGCCGGGAGCGACACCGGCGCCGTGTTTCAAACCCCTTCAGAGCGGGGCATTCCTCGATAGCTGGCTTCGCTGATATTTTTGCGGAGTGGACCGGGGAGTTTCAAACCCCTTCAGAGCGGGGCATTCCTCGATAGACCGCAACCCGGGAACCCCCGGGAACGGCCAGGTCGTGTTTCAAACCCCTTCAGAGCGGGGCATTCCTCGATAGAATGGGGAGCTTCTACCGCGGTGGTGCCGTGGTGGTCGTTTCAAACCCCTTCAGAGCGGGGCATTCCTCGATAGGAGCCGCCGACAGTATGGTACGGGGAGGGTGACCTCGTTTCAAACCCCTTCAGAGCGGGGCATTCCTCGATAGTCCCTTGACCGTCGGCTACGGCAACGGGCTGGAGTTGTTTCAAACCCCTTCAGAGCGGGGCATTCCTCGATAGAAACCTGATCGGGGTCGACCAGAATGACCCCGCTTGGTTTCAAACCCCTTCAGAGCGGGGCATTCCTCGATAGTCGGCGGAATGGTGAACCAGGCGGTCAAGAGCCGGATGTTTCAAACCCCTTCAGAGCGGGGCATTCCTCGATAGTGGCGGCACCTGGTTTCTTCGGCATGGCGGGAGGATGTTTCAAACCCCTTCAGAGCGGGGCATTCCTCGATAGTCGTTGGATCTCCTCGCTGCCGTTAAGGCAGCTGTGTGTTTCAAACCCCTTCAGAGCGGGGCATTCCTCGATAGAGCTTCGCAGCGGGGCAGTGCGTGAATTGCTCGTTGTGCTGCGGTACAGCGCGCCTCGGTTCTGACCGGTGAACCGGGAAGCGCTTGATCATTTTGGCCAGGTTCGACTATCATGGGGCAACTGCCCCTATCTTATCAGGTCTTTTCCGCGAGGTCAACTATGAATCACTGGGCCGCCTGGCTGGCCGCCGCGCCGGCCGCTCTGCATATCGCCATCGCGCGCGCCAATCGCATCTCCCTGCCGCGCGGCGCCGACGCCGCGACGCGCCTGCGCGCCGCCCTCTGCCATCAGCAGACCGTCCGCGAGATGTACTTCCGCCTCCCGGATGATGCCCAAGCCGCCCTCCAGCACCTGCGTGCCCAACCGCGCGGGCTGGCGGAGGCCGGACTCGTCGCCCGCTATGGCCCGCTCCGTGCGCCGACAGCGCTACGGGGCGACCCGCAGCCCCGCTCGCTGAGCGAACGACTGGTGCTGCTGGGCTGGCTGCTGCCCCGCCCGGTGCGCGGCGCTCCGCGCCCGCGCTACCTCCTGGCTCCCGAGGTGCGCGCCTGGCTGCCGCGCCCCTTGGCGCTTGCGGCGGTCGCCCCGTCGCCGGATCCGCCCTATCCGCCGGTGTTGCGCGCGGCCCAGGCGCTGCTGCACGCCGGCCTCCAGCACCCGCTGGCGCTCTGCGCGGACGGGCGGTTGCGCGTTGCGGTCGTGCGCGAGCTGGCGCCGCAATTGGCCCCGCTGGCGGCGGAGGCGGGACGGCTGCTCCAGCACACCCTGCCACTGCTGGTCGACCTGCGCCTGCTGGCGGTGCACCACGCCGGGGTGGCAGCCACGCCGGCGGCGCGCAGCTTCCTGGCCCAGGCGTGCGCTGTGCAATTAGCGCGCCTGCACGCGGCCTGGATCGCGTCGCCGCGCCCGGACGGCTGGTTGCCGGCGGGTGGAGCGGCGGACCGGCGGCTCCGCTGGCCGACGCTGCGGCGGCGGCTGATCGCCTGGAGTGCGGCGCTGCCGCCGGGCAGGCGCCCGATCGCCGAACTCTACGCGCCACTGGCGGACGCGTTCGGGCCATTGGCGGACGCGCACACCCACGTGCACCACGCCGCGCGGCGCAGCCCCTGGAACCGCCAACGGGCGGCGACGGTCTGGGCGGCCGCGTTGCGCACACCGCTGGCCTGGTTCGGCGACGTGACGCGGAGCGCGGATGGAACCACGGTCGCCGCGACCACGCCGACGTTTGCCGATGGGGCCGCCTGGCGCTACGTGACGCCGGATGGAGTGGCCATCCCGCACGGGGCGGGCGGGGCCGACCTGCTGGCGATCCTCCCCCGCCTGATATGGGTGCAGGCCGATGCGACGGCCACGGTCTATCGGGTGGGGCGCGGGCCGACGCCCGCCGGGGACGGACCGTCGGCGGAACGGCTGCGGGCGGTGCTCGACCGGCGGGCCGGCCCCGTGCCGCCATCGCTGGAACCGCTGCTGGAGGGGGCGCCGGTGGTGCAGGTACGCCCCGGACTGCTCGTGCTCAGCGCGGACCCGGCCGGGCTGGACCGGGCGGCGCGGACGCGCAGCGTGCGGCGGTGGCTCACCCGGCTAGCGCCGGGCCTCGGAGTGGCCGCTCCGGGAGCAGCGGACGGGCTGACGCGAGCGCTGGAACGGGCTGACGTGACGGTTGACGCCAGCGCGCCGCCGCCGGCCGCGCCGCCAGAGGGCTTCACGGCGGCGGAATGCGCGCTGCTGCTGGAGGCGTGTCGCCGCTATCGGGCAGATGCGCCCGACGCGGGGGCGGACGCGGCGCTGGCGGGGGTGATGCGGCGGCTGCACGCCCTCAGTCCCGACGCGCACATTCCGCCGCCGGAGCCAGAGCCGGTCCACGTCGCCCCGGAGCCGGAGGCGGCCAGCGTCGCGTCACTGCGCCCGTGGCCGCTGGTCGTCACGCCGGAGGAGGAGGCGCGAACGCCGTGGACGGCAGCGACAGCGGCAGCCTTCGGCATTGCAGCCATCGTGGGCGTGCTGCTGCGCCTCGTCGTCGCCCCGGACGCGCCCGACGAAGCGGCGGTGGAACCATCCGCGCCCGCGCCGCCGGAGCCGGCCCACGCGAATCCGCCGGATCCATCCACGCCCGCGCCGGCGGCGCTACCGTTGGACGTGCGGCTGCAACGGGTCGAAACGGCGATCCGGCGCCGGGCGCCGCTGCAGGTGCGCTACAGCGACGCGGCGGGGCGGGTGAGCGACCGCCAGATACGCCCGCTGACCGTCGAGCGGAACGGGGCGCACTGGTACATCCGCGCCTACTGCGTGCAGGCGGGCGGCGAACGCACCTTCCGGCTGGATCGTTGCACCACGCTGGATCTGCGCGTCGAACCGCGCCGCCGCGGGCGCGCGCCGCGCGCATCGCCGCCATCGTCGCGGGCCCGGGCCACGCCGCCATCGTCGCCGCCGGGAGGCTTCTTCGCCGCGCCGCCGCCGCCGACCGGTCAGCCGCTGGTGCGGATCTGGCTCGCCGATTAGCGGCACGGCGGAGGGAAAGGCGATAGCGGCGCACAGGCATTGGCAAGCGCAACCGGCGGCCGTATTGTCGCCCTACGCCGGTTGCTACTCGCCGACCAGATAATACAACGGGTCGCTGGTAACGCGGCCAATGCCGATAATGCTAATGCGCTGCACGGCCAGTGCATCCAGCACATAGCAGCGCACGCTATCGGTGTTGAGATCCACGATGTCGCGCAGCTTGCTTTGCAAATCACCCAGTTGCCGCGCATCAAGATCGCATTCAAACACGCTGTACTGCACCCGCGTGCCATAGCCCTTGAGCAGCTTCATCGCCTTCGTGCGCCGCCGATCATTGACAATGTCATAACTGACGATAGTAAACATACAAAACCTCACAATATTGGAGAAACCGCATGGGGTCATTCTGAGGGAAGCGAAGGATCTCAGATTCCCCCAACGCCGCGACCCTTCCCCTTCGCTTCGCTCAGGGTCAGGGTGACATGCGGTATGGGTAGCATCCACGCTGCCTTTGGAGAAACCGTATGCGGTCATTCTGAGCGCAGCGAAGAATCTCCGACTCCAGCAACGCCGCGACCCTTCCCCTTCGCTTCGCTCAGGGTCAGGGTGACATGCGGTATGGATAGCATCCACTCCGCCTGCGGCTCCGTTCAGGGTGACATGCAGCATGGGTAGCATCGTTTGGTAGCATCCGGGGCGAAAAATGTTTCGCCCCTACACGGTATACCCCACATACACATCCTGCTCGCCCCGCACCGCCTGTGCAAATGCCTGCACTTGCAGCAAAACGACCCGCCGGAGCGGCGTATGCTGGCCATTCGCCATCCGGACGGACGCTTGCATCATCGCCTCATAGCGATCGATGGCCAGCGCGCGCCCTTCCGCATTGAGATGCACCGCCTCCGGACGATTGGCCGGACGCTCGAACTGATCGCGAGAAATCTGCCCGTTGGCGACCAGTTCAAGCGCAATCTTGTCCACTACCAGCGGGCGAAACTCCTCCATAATGTCGAGAGCCAGCGAGGGCCGACCGGCTTCGATGACATGAAATACGCCTAGATAGGGATCGAGGCCGACGAACTGCGTGGCGGTCAATACATCATGCAACAGCAGCGTATACCCAAAAGAGAGCAACGCATTGAGCGGATCGGGCGGCGGATAGAAAGCCCGCCCGGCGAATCCCCAGCTCTGCTCCATCGTCGCGCGCCATGCGCCGAAATAGGCCGCCGCGGCGGCGCCTTCATAGCCGCGCGCCATATCGATCGTTCCCGCGCCGCCGAGACTGCGCGCGGCATTGTCGATCTGGAGCATCGCCGCCGGCGCCGCCGCCCAACCAGTCGCCTTGAGCAACGATCGCTGATTGGCGATTTTGGCCAGTACAATCGCGCGCGCCTGCTCCAGGCTCCACGCCGGATCGCCGATCCGGGCCATCTGCTGCAAACGCAACGCCCCGAACCGCGAAGGTCCGGCGTTGAGCGTGGCATAGTGGCGGCTGCCGCGCTGATTGGTCAACATCACCGGAATGCCGCGCCCCAGCAACTCGACCAGCAGCGCGGTCGACATCTGCACGCCCCGCCCCATCAGCACCACCTGTTCGATCTTGTTGAGCGGCGCTTCCTGGAGCACCTCCGCGCCGCGCGTCACCAGGATCTGCTCATCGCGCTTGCGCACCGTCGTACCCTGTTCCTGAACATATAACGTTGGCATCATTACCTCCTTCGGGTCAATCCTGCTTGGGCCGCTTGCGTAGCCGGCCGCGCAACTGCTCGCCCGCCTTGCGGGTACGCTTGCGCACCTGGCGCGCTGCCGCCCGCAGACGTGTGTGCGCCTCCTCGAAATTCGTCGCCCCCTCGATAAAACTCGGCCCGCTTTGCCGCGGCGCCAGTGCCGCGCCAAGAAACTCCAACCCGTCGTTATATTGAACAATCCTGGTCTTCTCGGCGTTCAGCGTCAGGCGCAACATCTGCAATTGCCGTTCGGCGAGCGCCAGCGCGCGATGGGCTTCTTGCTCGGTTGGACACATCACCACAAAGTCATCCACAAAACGCACCAGGCGCAGCCCCTGGCTGGTCAATGCCAGATCGAAGGGATGCAAATACAGGTTTGACAACAGCGGCGACAGCGAGCCGCCCTGCGGCGTTCCGCGCCGGGCGACGCTCTGGGCGCGCAGAGCTAGCTCGCCGGCAGTCACCGCGCCGGCGGCCAGCGCCCCGGCCAGGAGCAACCGCCGCGGCCCGATGCGCTGGATATGCGGCAGGGCGTAGCGAAACCCCTGGATCGCCGGTTGTACCAGCGACGCCGCCGTCCAGAGCTGATTCACCATCCCGCCTTGACGAACTGGCGGGAGCGGCGTGTAAGCGCTGCTCAGCGGAGCGCCGGACTCCCACATCCCCGCGGCATACGGATCGACCGGCTCATACCCATTTGTCGACCCACTCGGCGGCGGCGCCGCCTCGGCATCGAGGAGTTGCCGGAGCATCGCGCCGCCGCGCTGCCAGAGCTGTGAGCCGTGCGGTTCGGCGAGCGGCGCATGCTCCGCGGCGTTGAATGCGCCGACTTCCAGCCAGCGAACCACCAGTTGGAGGATCAACGGCTCCTCGATACGCTGGCGCAGCAAGCCCATCAAAATACGTTGATCGAGACTATCGAAATAGCGACTGATGTCGGCGTCCACCACCCATGTCAGCCCCTGCTCCGCGTAGCGCTCCACACGCGCGAGGGCGTCCGGCACGCCGACATGCGGGCGGCAGCCATAGGAGCTGTCGAGAAACAACGGATCGAACAGCGGATCCAGCGCCTGCTGCACGGCTCGCTGGGCCACGCGATCGCGAACAGCCAGAATGGCGATTGCACGCTCGCCGCCGCTGGACTTGGGAATAGTGACCCGCTTCGGCGGCAATGGCCGGTAGGTTCCGCTCGCCAACTCATCGGCGAGCTGCGTCATCTGGTTGGCCCAGTCGGCTTCGAAATCACGCAAGGTGACGGCATCGACCCCGGCGCTGCGACCGCGTCGGGCCACCTGGATATTGGTGCGAACCCGCCGCCAGGCGAGCGTCAGATTCTCGACGCTGCATATCTGGTTCATCAACGGCGGGCCGTTATAACGCGGAAAAATGGGCATAGGTTTGTCTCCTCGGCATCTATGGAGAGTCTCTCTGTTCGTGGTGCTTCGCCGGAAACATCACGAACAGAGAGAACTCATACAGGCTATGCGGCAATACAGCCGGCCTATTCTGTCATCTGCTGTAACATTCGCAGACCGGCGGCGGCGACTTCCGGCTGCTCCGGCTGATCATCGGCGACCGGCAATTGGTTGGCTGCGGCGGCGGCGATCTGAGCGGCGCCGGCGATGCCGGCCAGTTGGCGATCATGCTGGCGCTGCTGTTGAATGCTGGCCTGGCTGCGCTCGCTGCGCCACTGCTCAAGCTTCTGAAGCTGTTCGGCGACTAGTTGCTCGTGACGCAGATGCAGATCAAGCAGAGCGCGCTCGTGCTCGGCGCGTCGCTCGGCGCTGATCCGCGCCTGCTGCGACCGCTGCTCGGCGATGCGTTCTTGCACTTCGGCGAGCGCCAACATATGCTGATGATCGCGATCCTGCATAGCCAGGACCACCTCGCCCTCAGTGTGCGCCATCCCCTGCTTGGCTTCCAGTAGCCGCAGTTGCTGATCCGTCGAATGCGTATCGCGCAGTTGCTCCTGCACCCGTTCCCACTCGGCATGCAGCCGCGTTTGCTCGGCTTGCCACACCTGCTCGTCGTGCGCAATCTCTGCCGTCTGCGCGCGGATCTGCGCCATCACCACATCCAGGCGAGCCGCCAGGGCGGCCTGCTGCACTTCGGCTTGCTGGCGCACCAGTTGCTCGCGGGCTTCGGCGGTGGCCGCTGCCATACGCAGGGTATGCTCTTGGTCGGCGGCTTCGGCCTCGGTAGTCAACTGGTGCAGACGGGCGCGATGGCGGGCGGCGGACACGCGCAACTCCTCATCGATCTGGGCGGCGGCCACCGTTGCGGCGGTGGCGGCTTCGATCTGGCGCTCGTCACCCTGACGTTCGACCACCCGCACGTTGATAATGTCCAGACCGACCAGCGCCGGATCGTTGCGCAAACGCTCGGCAATCACCTGGCTGGGAGCGTCCATGCCGCCGGTCTCCCCGTCGCGACCGGTCAGCGCCGCGTGGGTATGTCGCTCGATGAATGCCAGCGCGGCGCTGCGCGTGGCGGCGATCAAGGCGCTGCGCGGCTCGCGGTGTCGGGCAATCAGCAACGGATCGGCGACCGACACATCGACAATCAACCAGATCCGTACGCGCCACTTGTCGGCGCTCCAACCCTCCACCGGGCCGACCGGCGTTTGCTGGCGTCGCGCATCAACCCACTGCGCCAGCACCGCGCCGGGCGTTCCCCAGAGCCAGTAGCTGCCCGGAGTGTACAGCGTGTGATCGCCTTTGGTATGCACCACCGCCCATGTACCGGGCGGCACGACCAGTTGCGTTCCCATTCCCAACGCCTGGCGCGGCAGGCTGCGCGCCTCGGTCGCCAGGCCGGTGCTAAAGTGCAAGGTTGGCAGCGCATTGCCGCGGGCGGCCTGACCGGCGTCGCCGCGCAATATCGCTTTGCCTTCGTGTACGGTCTCTTCAATCGTATCGACGATCTCATCCTGGATGGAACTCATGGGTTTTCTCCTCTCTGATCAACTGATTCAGGAATGTCGCACGGGATCGACGACGAACATTGGAGCCAGTCGCGCCCGTTCAGGGCCTCCCAGGCCAGGGCGTCGGCCAGCCGATTAAAGTCGCGGGGGATCAACACCAGCTCAACCTGCGTGAACTGGGCAATCAGGGCTGTAGCCCGCTGGTGCAGCGGTTTGAGAGCGGTGGCCCGCACACGGCTGCGGCCAAGCAGTTGCTCTAGCACAACCCGGCTGTCGCTCAGACAACGCAGCGTCGCCTGCGGGTAGCGCTGCCGCGCCAATTCCAGGCCGGCGATCAACGCCTGATACTCCGCCTCGTTGTTGGTTTGAGCCGGGGCGCGCAATACGCACGTATCGATGATTACGCCCTGGGCATTGCGCAACACAATGCCCAGCCCGGCCACCCCGCGGGGCGAAGCGCCGGTGGCGCCATCGACCTGCACCAGCAGCGGATGGCTCGTCATTGCGGCGGATACCATGCCCAGAGGGCGATCCCGCCGAAGAAGACGGCCCAGAATAAAAAGAACGTTGCTACGCAACCGCGCACTATCCGGCCCGGATGCACCTGGCTCGGATTCCAACGGGGACGCTGCGCCGTCAGGATCAGATACGCCATCACGGCGCACAGCGCGCTGGGGATCATCAGACACCATACCATTGCCTCCTCCTTGTGTTCGATGGGCTGCCGCCAGATTGGGTTGATGTCGCCCAAAGACCGATCCGGCTTCGGAAAGCTGGCAAGTCTGGCGACCTGACGTACCGGTCAACCTTGCCGTCGCTCTTCACGCGTCACGTGTGTGACGCATGTTCATAATAGGCCGCCGATACGTGACAAATGTGTACATGCCGACGTGAATGGGCGGACGAGCGCTGGATTCGTTTCGTCGGCACGCATATGAGCGGACTACCAAACGATGCTACTCATGCCGCATGTCACCCTGACCCTGAGCGAAGCGAAGGGGAAGGGTCGCGGCGTTGCTGGAGTCGGAGATTCTTCGCTGCGCTCAGAATGACCGCATACGGTGTCTCCAAAGGCAGCGTGGATGCTACCCATGCCGCATGTCACCCTGACCCCGAGCGAAGCGAAGGGGAAGGGTCTCGGCGTTGCTGGAGTCGGGGATTCTTCGCTTCGCTCAGAATGACCTCATGCGGTTTCTCCAAAGGCAGCGTGGATGCTACTCATGCCGCATATCACCCTGAACGGAGCCGCAGGCGGAGGGAACGGTCGCGGCGTTGCTGGAGTCGGGGATTCTTCGCTTCGCTCAGAATGACCGCATGCGGTTTCTCCAAAGGCAGCGTGGATGCTACCCATGCCGCATGTCACCCTGACCCCGAGCGAAGCGAAGGGGAAGGGTCGCGGCGTTGGGGGAATCGGAGATTCTTCGCTGCGCTCAGAATGACCGCATGCGGTTTCTCCATTATTGTTTGGTAGACGGCGCATCGCTGGCGTCTATTTTTCGGCACATATAAATAGAGATGCTTCGGCGCGATCTCGTATCAGCGGATGTCGCCCAAAAACCGGGTAGGTTTCCGATATCAAACGATGCTACCCATGCCGCATATCACCCTGAACGGAGCCGCAGGCGGAGGGAAGGGTCTCGGCGTTGCTGGAGTCGGGGATTCTTCGCTGCGCTCAGAATGACCTCATGCGGTTTCTCCAGTATTGTTTGGTAGAAACCTGCCGGGTTTGATGCTTCGGCGTGCGCCGGAGTAACTCTCTGCTAACGGGGATGGAGGCGAAGGGAGTATCATATGGAATACGCGTCGGGAGACAGCGTTGAAGATGTCTCCCGACGCGGTGAAGCGATACGCCTATGCGGTTCAGCGGGCGGCGCGGGCGCCTTCGCGGAGCGCCTGGAGATTGACGATCTCGGCCACCTCATACCGCGGCGGCAGCGACTCTGGTATCGGGCGAATATTGATAATCGGGAGAAAATAACCGCAACGGCCATGCAACTCAGCCGCCAGGCTCAACGCCAGCGGCGCCAGGGCCGGCGGATTCACCAACAACGGCAACGTCTGCCACGCTTCCGAAGTCAGCTCAGCGGCGTCCGCCAGTTGGCGAGCGACTTCCGCCAGGGGAAGAGCGCGGTCGATCTGAGTCGGGATGTCACGAATCTCCGGCGTCTCGCCCAGCAGTTCGCCGATGCGTCGCCGCTGCTCGTCCGTTAAAGGATGGGCGTAATTCAAAAGCATACTGGTCACGAACGGGTCTCCTCTTCTTCAGGGCGCAGCCTGACCATCATCGGGCGCAAGTCGGCCTGGATTTGCGGCTGGCCGATCGCGTCGCGCGGGGCCGGCAGATACTGAATCGGCGCTCCAAGGTCACGACAGGCCACGACCATGCCGGCGGTCATTGCTTTAATGCCGCTGGTAATATCCACGATCAGCGGCTGAGCGTTGCGTTTGCGGCGGGCTTCGGCAATCGCTTCGCAGGTAGCCTGGTAGCTGAGATATGCCTGGTTGGGATGCTCGATCGATTGCATATGCACATCAACGTTTTGCTCGATCAACTCCTGGCGCAAGTCGCTGAATTTGGGACTGGTCTTCACCTCCGGCGTGACAATCAACCAGCAGTGCCGCAACGTTTGCGCCTGGAGATGCCAGTTGATAATCGCTCGCTCCGGCCCGTCTAGTTTCAGTCCCACCGGCAGGATCAAGCTGGCACAGGCGGTCGCCGCTTCATCCGGCGCGACAATGCTGACGCCTCGCCAGCGCCGTTGCTCAATAGCGCCGACCAAACGCTGAAAAGCATAGATGGCAAACACAAAAATGATCGAAGTGGTCAGCGTCAGCGAGGCGAGTGCTTGCGGCGACGCATCGAACGCAGCGATCAACAAGTCATAGATGGCATTGCCAAAGATCGCTAGGGCCAGCGAGCCGATGAGAAAGAGCAGTGGCGCCCGCGGCTCAAACAGGAGTATTGTCAATTCACTCAAGCTGCGACGTTTCACGCTGATTCCTCGTTGCTATATAGGACATACATTCGTAGAACGCTCTCGTGCATCATCGCTATCAACTCTTCAGGCGCATGGATCCGGCAATGCTCGCGATAGCGCAACAGAATCTGGCGTGCCTGCCACAGGTCGCCGGTTTCGGCGCGTATACGGGCCGATCCGTCTTCATAAAAAGTTACCTCGCTGTTATTAAACCAGAGGGCAATGTCACGCTGGCGGGCGACGAGCGGCCCCAGAGTGTAATCAAGCTGGTAACGCGGGCGCGGCGGTTCGACCGGCGGCAAACGATTGGGCAACTGGCGCAGGCTGTCGGGCACGATGCGATCCACTCGATAGAACCAGTAGCGTCGTTCGATATCCGACACGCCGCAGTCAATGCAATAGGCGTCGAGATAAGTGTGCCCATCGCGAAATATCAGATGATAGGGTGCTACCCGATGCTGCACCACCGTATCGCCCTGCGCGAACGATGAGCGATACGCGAAGGTGATTTCCTGGCGGCCAAGGGCGCGCTTGATCTTCTTGAGCGGCCCTGCGATGGCTTCGCCCGATGGTTGCGGGTGATCCAGACGTACATCGCGCGTCTGCCGGTCAAGCAGTTTGCGCCGATCGGGCGGCAATAGCGCGATGATGCGATCAAGCACGGCATCGACCTGATCGGCATTGGGCAACGAACTCTGGCTAAAATTGGCGATTAGAAAGGCCAGCGCCTCCAGATCAGAGTCGGGGAGATCGAGCAATGCCAGTCGTCCGAGATCGTCAAGCTGATAGCGGCGACCTTCGCCAAGGCTAATGCAACAGCCAAACTCATCACGCAGCGCTCGAAAGTCGTTGCGCAGGGCCGCGCGGGCGTCAGCCGGATAAATATCGTCAATGTCAAGCACGTTGAAGAAGTCGCGGGCATCCGCAATCAGGGTCGCCGCATCGGCGGGGCCGCGCACCAGGCGGCGCACCAGAAACAAGCGGCGGTGGAACGTCTGGCCCGAATCGCGTTTGATGCCGCCGCCGCGGCGAACGGATGACTCACTCATACAACACCCTCTAGTGAAACGAAGCGATAGCAGCTTTCCCAGGCGGCTCGATCAACGTTGATTATGGCAAAAAAGCGATTGAGCATGTCTTCGACCACTTCGCTGAATAAACCATACTCATCCTCAGAGATCAAGCGATACCCATGAGCCAGAATGCTCTTGTTGCGTGCCTCGGTTCGCTGCTCAATCCGGCCAATATCATAGCCCCGAACCAGCGGGTCATCAATAGCCGCCAGCAGCATATAGCCGACAAACAGGCCAAACGCGCGATCGGGTAGGCCAAAGAACCTTCTGCGGCCCTGAGCTACAGTGACCTGTCGATAACAATCTTCGAGATCCGGGATGGACTGTTGCGCCTGGTTAAAACACGGCCGCTCGGACAAGACGCCGTAGGTCGCCAGGCGCTGCTGCGCTATTAATTCGAGGCAGCGATAGCGCAGCAGCGCCGCTACATCGTAGCGCCCCTGATCCTGGCGGCGCAGCGCGTTCATATGCAGCGACCCCAGGATCGGCAGTACTCGATCCGGATCGCGCAGCAGATCCAGAGCCGGCCCCTTTTGCCGGGCCAGTTGAACGCCATCGGTGTGCAATTGCTCCAACGCGGCGGCTTGCGCTTCCAGGACGCTTTTGAGTGGCAGGAGCATTGCTGAAGACGCATCCGTATCGAGCAGTTGGCGCAGACCATTCCACGCACTCGGAATATCGAAGGCGTCCCAGGCGGCATAGGCTTCAGCCAACCGCGCCAGGGCGGCGTAGCCGTCGCTCTGGCGGGTGATCGTACTGCGGCGCAGTTCATCGAAGATGCGACAGGCGCCGACATAATCGTGGCTCGCGAAGAGGCGGCGCGCTTCCGCCGCTTTCAAATCGCCGAAGAAGGCATAGGGGTCGGGCGGCGCATCTAGAAACTGGGTCCCGTCCAGCGGGCGGTTCTCGGCGTATTCGGCGTTGACATAGACTTCGCACAGACCTAGAACGTGCGCCGCCTTGGTCAAGCCGACGGTCATCGTCGATTTGCCGCCGGTGAGGTCCACGGCAATAGTGTCGAGCGGCAGATCGCGCCATTGTTCCAGCACCGTTTTGAGGCCTACATAGACGCTGAGTGTATCGGCATGCTCGCCGTCGGGACACAACCAGGCAGCGGGATCGCAACGCAGCGGGCCGGTGATGTGGTTGGCCTCGGCGAGCAATCGCGGAATTTCGGCAAATTTCCCGCGAGCGAAATCGGTCAAGAGAAACGCCGTCCGTTCGGGATTGAGCGCCCCGATCAGCAATGCCGCCGTCTGCGGTTGACCGCTGCCGAGCAGGATCAGGCCGCGGATATCTGTGACATTGACCGTTCGGCGAAAACGCTGCAACAACTCAGCAAACGGGAGAGGCTCGTGTGACATTGGCGACTCCTCAGGCTAGCAGTGAAAGCATATGCTCTCAGTATAGTCGCAAAGGCGTCACAAATGTAGCCCTTTTCGCAACGTTGCACGCAGAATTCCGGCGTGTGGGACGATACGCGGTTGTCCTGACCGGACGGGTCATGTGCTTACTTCCCCGGCCATAGCCCCATCACCTGCCGCAAAATGCCCAGCTCGCCGGTATGATAGGCATTGTGGCTGGCGATGATGTTGATTTCGCGCACGATTCTGCAATCCTATCACTCCCCCGCCATTTGCTCGCGTATGCGGCGGCGCTGGAGCTTGCCCGCGGCGGTGCGCGGCAGGCTTGCGGCGAAGACGACGCGCCGGGGCGTTTTGTACCCGGCGAGGCGCTCACGGCAATAGGCGATGAGCGTCGTCGCCAGCGCCGGGTCGGCGACGATGCCCGAATGCGGCACGACGACCGCCAGCGGTGTCTGCCCCCACTGCGGATCGGCGGTGGCGACGACCGCCACGTCGGCGACGGACGGGTGCGCGCTCAGCGTCGCCTCGACCTCGGCCGGGTAGACATTTTCGCCCCCGGAGATGATCAGGTCGCTGCGCCGATCAACGACATAGAGGTAGCCCTCGGCGTCGAGATAGCCCAGATCGCCGGTGTATAGCCAGCCCTCCCGCAAGGCCGCGCTCTCCGCCCGCCCGTGGTAGTCGGAAATGACCATCGGGCCGCGCACGCGAATCTCGCCCACCTCGCCCGGTGCCGCCATCCGGCCATCAACGCTGATCTGCAATTCCAGCGGCAACAGCGGACGCCCCGCCGAGCCGAGCTTGCGCAACGCATCGGCGGGCGCGAGGGTGGCCGCCTGCGAGGCGGTCTCGGTCATGCCGTAGGTCTGGACGACGGGCAGACGCAAGGCAGCGCAGCGTTCGAGCATGGGGCGCGGCGCCGGCCCGCCGCCGAGCAGGACGCAGCGCAGATGCGATGGGTAGGGATGGTCGCCGCGCTCGTCGAGCATACGCTGGAGCATTGTCGCAACGACGGAGATGATCGTTACGCGCTCCGCCTCGATGGCGGCATTGATCGCCGCCGGATCGAAGCGCGGCGGCAGCACGATGCTGATGCCGTAGATTGCGCCGCGCAGGATCACCGCCATCCCGCCGATATGAAAGAGCGGCAGGGGCGCCAACCAGCAGTCGTCGGCGTACAGCCCCAGATTCAACGCCGATGCGCCGGCGCTCCACCAGTGATTGGCGTAGCTCAGCCGGGCGCCTTTGGGTCGCCCGGTCGTGCCGGAGGTGTAGATGATCGTGTGGGTCGCCGCCAGATCGATCAACGGCTCCGCGTCGCGACGGGGCGGCGGGGCGGCGAGCCAGGCTTGATCGACCGCGATCAGCGGGAGCGGGCGATGTGCGGTTGCGGCGGCGGCCAGTTCCGCGTGGTCGGCGTCGTGGAGCAGCACGCGTGCGCCGGAGTCTTCCAGTTGCCAGGCGAGTTCCTCCGGGCTGAGGCGCGTATTCAACGGCGTCAGCGTCGCCCCACAACGCGGCATCGCGTGGATCAACGCGGCGAACGCCGGGCCGTTGCCGGCCAGCAGCGCGACCGGCGCGCCGGGTTCGAGCTTCAGCGCACGCAAATGCGCCGCCGCCGCGTCGGCCAGCACGTCGAGTTGCGCAAAGCTCACGCGCTGCGCGCCAGTGATCAGCGCTGGTCGTTCGGGGTGACTCGCCGCGCGGCGGGCCAGCCAGTCGGGCAGGGTGGTCGGCAGAGACATATAGATAAATCAGTTAGAGGCCGTACAATGTGGCTGTAGGACTGCCAGTCCTTGAAGGACTGGCAGTCCTCGATCGTCTATTCTTAGGCTGATCTCTCTATAGCGACGCCGTAGCGATTACGGGAAACGTCGGAAGCGCCGAAAGTTCGGGCGGCGTTTCTCGACAAACGCTTGCTTGCCCTCCTGGGCCTCTTCGCTTAGGTAGTAGAGCAGCGTCGCGTCGCCGGCGAACTGTTGCAGCCCGGCGTGGCCGTCGGCGGCGGCGTTGATCGCCGCTTTGAGGAAACGGATGGCCATCGGACTCTTTTCGAGGATTTCGCGCGCCCATTGCACGGCTTCCGCTTCGAGCTGCTCCAGCGGCACCACCGCGTTGACCATGCCCATCTCCAGCGCCTGTTGGGCGTTGTACTGGCGGCAGAGATACCAGATCTCGCGGGCCTTCTTGTCGCCGACCATGCGCGCCAGCAAGTTCGAGCCGTAGCCGCCGTCAAAGCTGCCAACCTTCGGGCCGGTCTGGCCGAAGATCGCATTCTCGGCGGCGATGGTCAGGTCGCAGACCACGTGCAGGACGTGGCCGCCGCCGATGGCGTAACCGGCGACCAGCGCAATGACCGGCTTGGGCGTCACGCGGATCAGGCGTTGCAAGTCGAGCACATTCAGCCGCGGCACCTTGTCTTTGCCGACGTAGCCGCCGTCGCCGCGCACGGTCTGGTCGCCGCCGGAGCAGAAGGCTTTGTCTCCGGCGCCGGTGAAGAGAATCACGCCGATCTGCTCATCGTCGCGGGCGCGCGAGAAAGCGTCGATAAGCTCGATCACGGTCTCCGGACGGAAGGCGTTGCGCTTCTCCGGGCGATTGATCGTGATCTTGGCGATGCCCTCGCCGCCGGCGTCGTGCTCATAGATGATGTCGCTGTATTCGTGAACCCTGATCCATTCAACTGACATAATGCATCCTTCTTGTTGCTAATACCAGAAGACAGGCAGCCCTTCAAGAACCGCCTGTCCTCTATTGTGCGTCTGCTCGATGATCGCTCTCTATATATCGTACCACAATCTCTGCAAACGCCTGTGGCTGCTCCAGATGCAGATTGTGCCCGGCGTCGAGAACGATGACATGTTCGGCGTTGGATATCCGCTCGGCCATGGCCGCGCCGACAGCGCAGAATTTTGGATCCAACGCGCCGGTGATCAGCAGGGTCGGCAGTTGCAAGCGATGCAAGTCGTCCCAGAGCGAGCGCTGGCGTCCGGTTCCCAGACCACGCAGGGCGCTAGCCAGGCCGCGCGGCGTATTGTGCAGGCGGCGGGCGCGCTGTGCATCGCGCACGGCTTGCGGCAGGCGCGATTGGCTGGCGAAGAGCGGCAGCCGTTCCCATTCGTCGACGAAGCGCTCGATTCCGTTGCGCTCGATCCGCGCCGCGAGCGCCTCGTCGTCGGCGGCGCGCGCAGCGCGTTCGGCGGGGTCGGCCAGGCCGGGCGAGGCGCTTTCGAGGATGAGCCGTCGGCAGCGGTGCGGCGCGGCGAAAGCCAGATGCAGAGCGATGCGCCCGCCCATCGAGTAGCCCAGCAGGTCGATCTGCGCGATTGCCAATGCGTCGAGCAGCGCCAACAGGTCGGCGACGCAGCGCTCCATCGTATAGCGCTCCGGTTCGGGCGGCGCGGCGCTGCGTCCATGGCCGAGCAGGTCGGGGGCAATCACGGTATGCTCGGACGTCAGCATCTGCGTGACCATGCTCCAGTCGGCAGAGCTTCCGGCGAAGCCGTGCAAGAGCAACGCGGGCGGGCCATAGCCGCTCACGTCGATGGCATACTCGTTCTGGTTGATCGTCAGCCGCATCGGCGTTTACAAACTTGCCGGTAAGGACTGGCAGTCCTGCACTATTTCAAATCACGCCGTCGTGTTCGAGGGCCGCGTTCACCCGCGGCCAGACGGTGCGATGCCGTTCGACATTCTCGGCGCGGTCGGTACGCACCTCGATGATCCGCAAACCTTTGCCGCCGAGCGCGGTTTGCAACGCGGCGCGGAAGGCCGCACGGTCGGTGACGCGGATGAAATCGGCGCCGTAGAAGTCGGCCAGCGGGCGAAAGTCGAGGCCGTGGGGCGTGCCAAAGAGCAACTCGAAGCTGTCCTGCTCGGACGCCTGGGGCAGGAAGGAGAAGATCCCGCCGCCGTCGTTGTTGATCAGCACGATCGTCGCGTTCAGGCGGTGCAGTTTCGCCGCCAGCAGCCCGTTCGAATCGTGGTAGAGGGACAAGTCGCCCAGAACCAGCGTCAGCGGCCCGGTCCCGGCGGCGGCCATGCCCAGCGCGGTCGAGACTAGGCCGTCGATGCCGTTGGCGCCCCGGTTGCCGGCGATGGTCAGCGAGCGCGGGCAGCCGGGAAAGAAGGTGTCGCAATCGCGGATGGGCATCGAATTGCCGACGACGAGGGTCGCGCCGTCCGGCAGGGTCGCGGCGAGATCGGCGAAGACGGCCGGCTCGCTCAATTCGGCCTGCTCGGCGAAGAGCGCCGTGATCGCGCGGTGCGCGGCGCGCTCGGCGTTCAGCCAGGACTGTGCCCACCGGCTATCCGGGCTTGCGCCGCCGAGACGCGCTTCCAGGGCGCGGCAAAGCTCGGCGGGATCGGCGTGGATAAGTTCGACCGCCCGGTTGGCCGGGTCGCGCCAACCGGCGTCGCCGTCGATGACGATCTGGCGGGCGGCGGCGTGGCGTTGCAGGAAGAGCAGGGCCGGTTTGGAGGTAGGCACTGCCCCGAAGCGCAGCGCCAGGTCAGGCGCGTAGCGCGCGGCGAAGCGCTCGTCGCGCAGAAAAGCGTCGTACGCTGTGAGCGTCATGCTCCGGTCGTGCGGGCCGCAGCGCAGGCCGGAGAGCGGATCGGCCAGGATGGGAGCGCCCAGGCGCGCCGCGAGCCGGGTCAGCGGTTCGGCCAGATCGTCCGGGCAGCCCGGCCCGCAGAGGATCAGGCTGCGCCGGCCTGCGGCAAGCTGATCGGCCAGCCGGTCGAGTACGGCGGCGGGCAGCGTGCGCCGCCCGGCGACCACGCGCGCGGCGGCGGGGCGTTCCTGCCGGTAATAGTCGGCCAGCATGCGGCGATCGGGAACGAGCGGCTCGCGGAAGGGGCAGTTCAGATGCACCGGGCCGGGCGGCGAGCCGACGGCGGCGGCAAGGGCGCGGGCGGCGACGCTGCGCAAATGATCCAGGGCCGCCGGATCGTCCAGCGGTTCGGGCAGGTCGCTGAACCAGCGCGTATTGCGCCCGAAGATGCCGATCTGGTCGATCGCCTGTGGCGCGCCGTTGTCGCGCAATTCGTGGGGCCGGTCGGCGGTGAGCAGCAGCAGCGGCGTGTGGCTGAGGCCGGCCTCGATCACGGACGGCAGATAGTTGGCCGCCGCGGTGCCCGATGTGCAGACCAGCGTCACCGGCGCACGGCGGGCGCGGGCCATGCCCAGGGCGAAGAACCCGGCGGAACGCTCGTCGTAGTGCATCCAGATGCGCGCGGCGGGATGGCGGGCGATTGCCAGCGCCAGGGGCGTGCTGCGCGAACCGGGGCTGATCACGAATCGGTCGGCGCCGCCGCGTACCAACTCGTCGATCAAGGTCGCCGCCCAGGCGGTCAGGATCTGTTGCGGCGTAGCGTTGTCGTGCATCGTGGTCGAATCATTTCTCTTACGGGGCGCGACCGGCTGCGCCCTGGCGGGTCTCCAGCCTTTCGTCGCCGAGCGCGCCGAGCATCGGGCGCAGCTTCAGCCGCGACTCGTGGTATTCGCGTTCGGGGTTCGATTCGGCGACGATCCCGCATCCGGCGTAGAGCAGCGCGCTGCTGCGGTCGGCCAGCGCCGAGCGGAGCGCCACGGCAAACTCGCCATCGCCACGGGCATCAACCCAGCCGACCGGCCCGGCGTACCAGCCCCGGTCAAGGCGCTCATGCCGGCGGATCCAATCCAGAGACAGGTCGCGCGGGCGCCCGCCGACGGCGGGGGTGGGATGCAGGCGTTCGACCAGATCGAAAATCGTGCGTCCGGGGTGAATGCGCCCGCTGACCGGCGTGAAGAGGTGCTGGACATTGCGCACCTTCATCAGCGACGGCGCGGGCGGGGTCTGCACATCGTCGCAGAGTTCGGCAAGCTCTTCAAGGATCGACTGAACGACGAAGGCGTGTTCGGCGCGATCCTTGGCGCTTGCCAGCAACTCGGCGCCCAGGCGTTCATCCTCGGCGGGCGTTGCGCCGCGCGCCGCCGAACCGGCCAGGCCGTAGGCCGAAACCGTCCCGTCGCGCAGGCTGACCAGACGTTCGGGAGACGCGCCGAGGAACGTGCGCCCGCCGCGGGCGACGGCGAAGACGAAGGTGTCGGGATAATCGCGGCGCAGGCGCTCAAGCGCCGTCGGGATGGCGAGCGGACGGTCGGCGCGAAGCTGCACATTGCGCGCCAGCACGACCTTTTCCATCGCACCGGCGCGGATCTGACCCGTTGCGTCGGCCACGATGGCCTGCCAGACGTCGGGCGGCAGGATGTCCTCCAGCTCCACGCGGGGGGGGCGTTTGCCCAGGCGGCGCGCGCTGCCGATAAATTCACTCAGGCGGCGGGCGGCCTGGACGGCCAGATTGATCGACGATGTCCGCGCATCGACGAGCCCGTTCAGGGTCAGGCTAGCCGTATCTTCGACCTGGGCCAGCACGATGCGCGGCAGCAACAGCGTGCCCTGGGGAAAGCCGGTCCAGTCGCCGCTGGGCGGGCGGATCGGGTCGAAGCTGAAGCCGGAGACGGCGATGGGTCCTTGAGGTAGGGGCGAAAGATTTCTCGCCCCTGCCTCGATCTCCGCGTCGGCGACGAGTTGGGACCAGGCGGCGGCAGCGGCGGGGAACGGATTGGCCCCCGCCGCTTCGGAACTCCAGGCCTCGCCCAGCCCGGCGATGGCCACGCCGGCGGAGGGAACGCTCCAGAAAAAACGATTGTGGGTTGCGCCCATCGCGCGGGCGAACAACGCCAGCGGGTCTTCGGGCCGCACCTCGGCGGTAATGCTGACCAGCACCGGGCGGCCCAGTTGTGCGGCGCGCTGCCGGGCGGTTTCCGCCAGTTCCTCCATTCGCGGTCGCTCGCGCAGAGCGACGGTTGCTACGCGCATTCCAAACATCGTTCGCTGCTCTCCGGGTTGGCATCGCGGGTCTTCTTGTATCATTATAACCCGGATCGGGGCTGGCACGAGTGGCGAGTGATGTGTGATAAGTATTGTTCCCCTTGACTAAAGGATACGTGACTGTTGCAGATACGTTGAGTGATGCCAGGTGGCGTTTCCCCTATCTTCCGGTCGCATCATCGAGCGGGCTACGCACCGCGCCGGGGCCGCGGCGCAGGACGTGGGTATAGATCATAGTTGTCTGCATATCAGCGTGACCAAGCAACTCCTACACGGTGCGGATATCGTAGCCAGCCTCAAGGAGATGGGTGGCGAAACTATGGCGAAAGGTGTGGCAGGTAACGAGGGGCGCGCTAAACATAAGGTGGACGATTCCGGAGTGTGCTAAACATAAGGGAGCGGATCGGGTGGAGACGGCGGGATCGGCTCGCCGGGAGCGGACAGAAGCGGGCGTGTGGCAGTGCCGCTGCCGATGACTGGCGAGCCAGATGCCGTGTCGGCAGGGGGGAGACGCGCTGCCAGTGGGCGGACGCACAGGGAATCATGCCCCGGTGCCATGCGTGAGTCGGCCCAGGCAGCATCGAGCGCATCAGTTGTCCCCCGCCGTCAGCGTCGCCCGCGTTCCCGGTCCGGCCCACCCCCACCCCCACCGCACGATCCGGCCGGGACGCAGAGACGCCGGTGGCGTCAGGTTAGCCCTGGGTCTGCTGCCCCTCCCTGGCGGCAGCGTCCGCACGCACGCGGTGCCGTGCGCGCAGGTTGATCAGCACATAGCGCAGGGTATTCGCGTTGACGATCGCCTGACCCCGGCGCAGCTTCGGGTGCAGGATGTTCAGCGCCTCGGCCTGGCTGTTAATCCGCTCAACCATCGTGCGCATGGCGTAGCGCCGTTGGTAATCGTCGTGCGCACGGTCGAGCTCGTGGCGAATGCGTGCGCCCTTCGTGTTGGCGATCGTCGTCGTGCAGCCGCCTTTGGCGAAATGGGCATCGCCGCAGGGGCAGGCAGCGCCCGTCACCGCCGGATGCAGCAACGGGCACTGGTACTTGGCACGCTCGTGCGGCACCAGGCAGGCCCGGTGCTGGTAGGTGAACTGGCGGTGCATTGCCAACCCAGCCGCGCACTGCGGCCTGCCATCCGGCGCAAAGGTTCGTTTGGCCCGCTGCGGGCCACCGGGATTGAAGGGCACGGCGGCGAATCCGCCGGCCTGGTCGAAGTAGTCGTAGACGTAGTGGGCATCGTAGGCCGCATCCCAGGTGCCGAAGCGCGGCCGGCGGCCGAGACGCTGCTCGACCTGGGCCATCAGTGGGTGGAAGGAGGACGGGTCGGACTCGTTGAAGGGCCGGGTGCGCTCGGCGAGCACCACCTCGGTGCCGTCGGGCATGCGCGTCACGACGATGCCGCTGGCGTAGCCCCAGAGGATGTCCACTCCGACCTGGAGCTGGGACGCTGGTGTGGCCTCGGTCGTCGGGGCGGGATGGTCGGCACTGGCCGCTTCTGGGCTGGTGTTGCGGCGTTTCTTGACGCCAAGCTTGCAGTCGGGGTCGCCTGCAGGCTGGCGATCCTTGTCGAGACGACCTTCCTTGATGTACTGCTTGGGGTTGTTCTCTTTGACCCAGGCGAGGATGGCCTGGGTGTCACCGGCGATGCGGTCGCCGAAGCTGGCCTGTTCCGCCGGGCTGAGGGTCGCCATGAGGAGATCGATGCTGGCCGAGAGGAGGAACTGGAGGGCCGGGTTGGACAGGTGGCGCAGCACACTGCTGAGTTGGCGGCGGGTCGGGACGCTGGCGGCCACATCGAAACCGTGCACCGCATGCGGGTCGGGCACGCGGGTGAAGCCCAGCCAGTAGACCAGCGCGGGGTGCTCGATCAGGTAGGTGCGCAGGTCACGCATAAACCGCTTGTCCTCCTGCAGCTTGACCAGAAAGGCGGCCACAAACGGGGCGCGCGGCTGGGGCGCGGGGCCAGGCCAGGGCCGGTCGGTCGGACGCTCGGGGAACTGGCTCCAGGGCAGGTCGCCGAGCAGGTGCTGGTACTTCTGCACGACCGGGTCGGACGTCACCCAGGTCGGCAGCACGGCGTCGGGCTGGGTCAGCGGACAGGTCACCTCGGCCACGACGGGCGGACGATCCGGCAGGCGACGAAATGGGGCGATGAGCCGGTTGAAGATTTGGGGGAATGCCGCTACCATAGAGGTACTCCAGGCTGCGGTGGGTGGGTTGGTGGTACAGCTATCCTATCGCACCTGGAGCCCGTTGGGAAGCGACGGGGGATCATGAATCGCGGGCGGCCCGGAACGATCCGCCGTCACCGACCGACGCCAGATCGCCCCGCAGCGACGCAAATTGTATGTCAACCACCGCCCGGCGCCGATCTGCCGTCACCCCGAGTCGATCTCCCGTCGCTGACCGACATCGATCTTATGTTTAGCGCGCCCCTC
>JANQID010000106.1 GCA_028282325.1 Chloroflexaceae bacterium
GCGCAGCGAAGAATCCCGGCTGTCGGGGACGCTGAGACCCTTCCCCTTCGCTTCGCTCAGGGTCAGGGTGACATGCGGCCTGTTCATTATCGTTTGGTATCTATGAATACGGGATAAGAAAACACATCAATGGAAAAATTGATGGCAAGCCGGAAAATCCGGCTATGCGCGGCTTTTTTATACCTTATGTAGTTCATAACATACGCTTCCATTACAGACAAAGTCAATATCCTTCCGGCATACGATAGCGTTCCAAATTCTGGAACCGGGTGGTATTCGCCTCGAAGCGCAACGGGATCACGCCAAGTGGGCCGTTGCGATGCTTGGCGATATGCAGTTCGGCAATACCTTTTTTATCGGTTTCCTTATCATACAGCTCTTCGCGATAGATAAAAATCACCATATCGGCGTCTTGCTCGATGCTCCCCGATTCTCGGAGGTCGGCCAGCACCGGAATGTGGCTAGTGCGGCCTTCTACCGCACGCGACAATTGACTCAATGCAATCAGCGGAACGTTTAACTCACGGGCCAGAGCTTTTAATCCCCGGCTGATCTCGCTCACTTCCTGCACGCGGTTGTCGGTGCGGCGACCTTGCATCAGTTGCAGGTAATCGACCATCAACAAATCGATGCCGGCCTCGGCGCGCAATCGTCGGGATTTGCTACGCACCTCGGCAATGCTCACCCCCGGCGTATCATCGATATACAACGGCGCGGAGGAGAGTATACCCATCGCCTCCATCACCGCCTGCAGGTCGTGATCGCGGATATTGCCGGTGCGCAGTTGCTGCGTATTAATCGATGTGTGCATCGACAGTAAGCGTTGGATAAGTTGATCGCGGCTCATTTCCAGGCTAAAAAGCCCGACGGTTGACTGCGTATGCATCACGACATTGTAGGCAATGGAGAGCGCCAGGCTAGTTTTCCCTACGCTGGGCCGCGCCGCAAGAATGATCAGGTCTGACGGCTGCAACCCGCCAGTCAACTCGTCGAGGTCGTGATAGCCGGTTGGTACGCCAACCACCTCGCCGCGCCGCTCTTGCAAACGGGTGACTTGTTCAAAGAACGAATTCACCACCTGGCCGATATGCACAAAATCTTGCGCAGATTGGCGTTGCGCAATGTTAAAGATCTCAGCCTCGGCTTTGTCGAGCGTATCCTCTAGATCTTCGCTTTCGTCATAACCCATCGCCGCAATATTTCCACCGGCTTCGATCAATCGACGCCGCATCGCGGTGCGCTCAACAATGCGCGCATAATATTCGACGTGTACGGCGGTCGGCACATCGGCGGTCAGGTCGGTCAACATCGCGATCCCGCCAACCGATTCAAGGCGTTCGCGGCGGCGCAACTCATCGGCGACAGTGGAAATATCGGGAGGAATGCGCTGGCTATAGCAAGCCAGCATCGCCTCGTAGATCCAGGCGTGTTTCTCCAGGTAAAAATAGTCGGCGAACAGCCACGGCGCAATGGCAATAATGGCATCGCGATCAAGCATCACAGCGCCGAGCGTCGCACGCTCCGCATTAATATCAGCCGGCAGTGAACGCTGTTCCATACGATTTGTCCCCACTTCTCCCGCGCCAATCCCCCGGTTCTCAAGACCTTGTCCACATCCTGCGCTCAGAATCGATAATGTGCCAGCGGCCGCAGCCGGGCACATTATCAACCCTTCGAGACGTATGCGATTGTCGCGCTGTCAGCTATGGGCGAGAGCGTCAGGCGTTCTTCTCAGGCTACGCCTCAGCTTCAGTTTGCTCGCTATCGTCGGTAACGGCAACCGAGCCTTCGGTTGCCTCCACCACGACATTCACAACTGGCTCCAGATCGCTCGCCAGGCGCACCTTGACCGGATAGATGCCGATGCGCTTGATCGGCTCTTCAAGATCTACCTTGCGTCGATCAACCTCGATGTCAAGGGTCTGGCTCAGCTTCTCCGCAATATCAAGGTTGGTGACGGAGCCGTAGAGGCGATCCAGCTCGCCAACGCGGGCGGTAAAACGAATGGTCTGGCCGTTGATGCGCGCTGCCAGCGCCTCGGCATCACGCCGCACCGCCTCAGCGTGTCGCTGCTGCGCCTTGATACGCTCTTCGGCCTGGCGCACCTGACCGGGCGTCGCCATGACGGCAAACCCTTTGGGAATCAGATAATTGCGCCCAAAACCACCAGCAACATCTTTGATTTCTCCTGCCTGACCCAGCTTTTCAACATCCTGGGTCAGCAGCACTTTCATTTTCGAACCCACAATAGTACTCCTCAAAGCACACGACGCCGTAAATTGAAACGGAACCTATCATACCATAACTCATTCAACGGCGCCACCGCTAGATGCGATTAGTTATAGACCGAAGCTTCGGCCTCGATCACGCGCCTAATCCCGCCGTCACAGCGCTCACAAGCAATAGCGCGCAAAGACCGAGCAGCGCAAGAATGCCGCCAATGGCCGGGAAGAATGCGACGGCGATTGCGGCGCGTCCATTGTCAAGGCGATGGGCCACCCCAGCGCTGACGATCAAAATCACCAGTCCCCATCCCCACGCAATCAGGCCAAATGCACTGCCGAGAAATGGAACAAACGTGAGCGCATCGAGCGCATGCGGCGCCACCGAGAGCGCTCCCAGTCCCAGCATTTGCTGGATATTGCCCTGCCCGCCCAGCCAGCGCGCAGCAATGTGGGTAAAGATGACCGCGATCAGCAACCCGCTCAGATAGCTGAGCGGTTGCGAGACCAGCACGCCCAGGCCTTGAAACAACGCGCCGGCTGGTTGCGGCAACGCAACTGGCAGATCGTTCAGGGTACGCGCCAGATCAAACGCAGGATCAATGTTCTCGCGAATGAGCTTGACTGCCTCGCGCTGTTCGGGGGCGGTCGCCGCCAACGCTTGCTGGTCAAGCATATCGAACCACGCTTCGCGGAGCGTCGCAAATTCGCGATCCGGATTGAGAACTCCCATAAATGTGCGTACGCCGTTTACACCGCCGACGAGCAATCCCACCAGGAGCACAACCAGCATTCCCCGTCGCACGGCATGCGGCGATTCGCGCAGCCCGTAGAGTAGCGTCTGGTTCAGCGTTAATGCGCCGTTGAACGTGTCGATCATCAGGCTCATTCTCCTCTTGCTATCCGCCGACCGCGTTGGCGATTGCCGAACCAAAGACGCACACAATGCACGTCAACAGCGTCACCAGCAGAAACGGCCCAAGCAGCGTCGCCCAGAAGGCGCGCCACGGCGCAAGCGCATGTGCCTCGCGAATAGCGACATAGTTGGCGAGTAATGCCAGCAGCACGGTTCCGGCGACCTGGGCGAACGGCACTATCTGCACCAGACCAAGCAAGTTGGCGCCGCTGGCCAGAGCGGTGCATCCCAACGTTTGGATCAGCGTGCCCTGGCCGCCCATCAGGCGCGCAATACTATGCGCAAATAGCCCGTATATGCTCCAGACCAATAATGCGATCACCGGAGTGAGCGCCAGACCAATGAGATCGCCGGAGACGTTGCCGTCAACCAATTGCACGATGCGCGATACCTGGTCGAATTGTTCGCGAAAGCTTGTAGCGAAGCCGGGAATGTCGGCGCTCAACTGGCGATGCCACGGCATTGCCGCCAGCCCTTCATAGAGGGCGCGCTCAAAAACTTCCCGTTCGGGCGATGTCAATACCTCGCCGATGCGGCCGATCAGTTTAGCTACAGCGACCATCAAGCTGATGATAACGACCAGAATGGCCCCGCGGGTCAATCCATCGGGCGATTCGCGTTGTTCTCGATACACGTCCGTTTCGAGAAACAGACCGCCCAGGCCCAGACGAACATAGTCACGAGCGGCTTGCATCGTTATGTCCTTGCGATTTCAATCTTCAAACCTGTCGTATTCTAGCACACTCGCCTGGGGAAATCGCAAAGCGCGGATCGAGTCGCGCCTTTCGGGTAGGGGCGAAAGACGTTTCGCCTGTACTTCGCATCGTAGCACGGCGCACGACAATCTCAAAGGGTATTGTTACGTCGTGGGGATGAGACTTACCGTACGACGACGACCATCGCGCAGGAAGGTAACGCGCCATGGGCGACGATGCTTCAGCGCCTGCACAGCTTCGCGCAATGCAGCGACGGTTTCGATTTTGCGCTCCTCGATGTCGAGCAGGATGTCTCCGCCACGCAAGCTGGCGCGATCCGCTGCGCCTCCCGGTGCAACTTCCAACAGGAGCACGCCGTTGCTTTGTTGCAGGTTGTTCTGCCGCACGATGGATGCATCGATTTCTAGATCCAGGCCGCTGATGCCGAGCAAACCCTTCGCAATGCTCTGGCGATGTCGCTCGGTAATGCGCCCGATCACTTCATATGCGGTGCTGGCGGAAATAGCAAAGCCCAGCCCCTGAGCAAAAGGCAGAATCGCCGTAGTAATGCCGACAATGCGCCCATGCACATCAACCAGCGGACCGCCGGAATTACCCGGATTGATCGACGTGTCGGTCTGGATGAGCTGATCCAGTTTCTGATTCGGTCCGATCGGCAGCGAACGATCCAGCGCGCTCACGACACCTGTCGTCACGGTGAAGTCCAGGCCATAGGGATTGCCGATCGCGATCACAAGCTGGCCGACCCGCAGCGGAGCCGCGCTGAGTTCCGCCACAGGCAGACGGTTGGCGGCCACCCGCAGTACGGCAAGATCATAGGCGCTTTCGGCGCCGATCACGCCGGCGGGAAGTGCGCGCCCGTCGGGAAGCGTGATCGTAACGCGGGAGGCGTCGGCGACCACATGCGCATTCGTGAGAATATACCCGTCGCTGCTGTAGATCACGCCGGAACCAACCCCGCGCGGATGTTGATCGCCGCGCCAGGGCCAGACTTGCCGCCCGCCGCGCCCGGTTTCGACCTTCGCCACCGCCGGACCGGCGCGCTCCGCTGCGGTGGTTATTGCTTGCGAATATGCATCAAGGGCTTCCGCCTCTTTTCCCGTTGACATTGGTGTGTTCCTTCCTTGTCCCCAGATACTCTACAACTTTGATAGTTAATGATATTAAGTATATCGCACCGAGACGTGTACGTCAACAGTACAGCACTACTGCGTAATCATGTAATTCATCTCATTCGTTGGCAAGCTGCAAACTGCGCGCATTTTCGCCTCCGGCGTTGATACGTTTTGCGCCTCATTGCTTCTTCTTCAGTGTCGTTACGGTGACACAGCTTATCTGAAGAGGAGGCAACTACGATGACACAGCGAATGACACGATGGACGGCGGGTGCGTTGCTTGCGCTTATGCTGACCTTTGGCATGGCCGCAGGAGCCAGTCAGTTGCAAAGCGCTGCGGCTGAACAGCCCACGACTGCGCCGGTTCAGATGATCGCCGATCCGGGCGGCAGTTGCGGCAACGGCTAGAGAAGACGAATCACGATAATGACGGCGGGCTGGCGCCGCCCGTCGTTCATTCACCAACACCGGCACGTTATGTGTGATATTCGCCTTGTCTGTCCCGTTCATCATCTGCAATCCGGTCGCGTGTGCATCTGCCGCAACAGAGCAGCGACTCGGACAACGGACAAACTCTGGCAACCGCCACAGCCAATCGATTCGGCGATTGACGCTTTCCCCTCGCCTGTGATACCATCAGAGCAACACGACGAGGGCGGAAAGGACAGCAGCGTGAGCGATCCGGAGCGGAACGCGCTACGGACTGCCTGGCAACGACTGGCGCAGCGTTACGATTGGCAGTTGGCTCAAGATGAAGCTGCGTTTCTGGAAAGCGCGGCGACCGAACTCCAATCTCTGGTCAGTGATGCATCCCTGTCTCGCAGATGCCAGATTGCGGTCTGGCGCGCGTACAGCGCATTGTTGTACCGCGGCTTGTGGCATGGTCAAGAACGCGCGGCGCAGGAACTCTGGCTGGCGTTTGCCCGGCTTGCGCTAGGCAAAGGCGTTGCGCGGCCTAATGCTGAAGAGCTTGCCCAAGAGACTGTCACACGCGCGCTGGAAAAGTTGCCCGTCCTTCAGCAGCCGCAGAGTCTGCTGTCCTGGGCATTGACAATCTTCCGCACGGTGCGGCGCGAGAGTCAAGTGGTCGCCGAAAACGAAATCGCTCTGCCGCACGATCCCGATGACCGAGTATGGGAGATTGAAGATCCGGCGAATCTGGCGGCGGATGTTGAAGAACGTCTGGTGAGCCGGGAGTTGCAGGCGTTGCTGTGGGCAAAATTGCCCAACGACCTGGAACGCCTGGTGTTGTTGCGCATAGTCGTTCTGGATGACAAACCTCGCGATGTTGCACGTGATCTGGGCTTGCCGCTGCACCGCGCGCGCATTGCCAAACACCGCGCGTTGGCCCGGTTGAAAGAAGATTCTGAAGTATTCGAGGCCCTCCGCGATCTTGTCGGCGATCCACGTTTGACCCCGACTGCTACGGAAGGAGAGGGCGATGGCCCGTGGACCGAACCCTGAGCGTGAGGCAGCGGAACGCCTCTTACACGCACTGAAGCCGTCGGGCGCGCTGAGTTGCGAGCAGGCGCGCATACTGATTCCTGCGCTTGTGGAAGCCGAATTCGCCGGCGAAGATGTGGACGCATCGCCGGTGTTTGCGCCTGTGCTGCGTGCGATCGATCACTGCCCCGATTGCGCCGAGCTTTATGCGCAACTCGCGGCGGATATGGAAGCGTTGCTGGGTGACGCCGAAACAGCGGCGGCGCTTGAACCAACGCCGTTGAAACCGCCGACATTTTTTACGCCGACGCGAGCGAGCGAGCATATTGTGGTACGCGTATTGCAGGGCGTGGCGCGCCAGTTCGATCTCTCCCTCGCAACCGCACGCCTGCTTCCCGCCGCGGGAACGCTCAGCGGCGGACGGCAGATCAATCTCTTCACCGACCACTTGTCCGAAGTATCCGGGGCGCCGTTGGTATCGGTGTCGCTGCAGGTTGAGAATGACGCTGCGGCGTTGCTTGTCGCGGTGCGTGAAGCGGAGGCGACGACACGCTGGGAAGTCCGGACTATGGTCGCCGATCAGATGCATACCGCCACGACTGACGATCACGGGATCGCCCGGTTCGCACCGATCGCACTGGCGGCACTCGACGCGCTTGTGGTGCGCTGCGTCGAGCTACTCCCAGAGTAGCGCCAGTGTGAGCAGCAACAGCGCCAGCGTGAATGCGCCGGGACCTGGGTCGAGTAAGAACGCCCAGGGTGTGTCCAGCAGAAAGACGACACCGTACGGCGCGGCTGCTAGCGCCGCTGCGGCGACGAGCGCCAGGGTCAGCGTGCCAGGGCTAAACAGCTCCGGTTGCAGCGGGGCGATGGCGAGCGCGCTGCGCATTTGCGCGCGAGCGGCGGCATAGCTGGCGAACAGGCCGCCGAGCAGCATCCCAGCAAAGAGCGTCAATGCCGCCATCGTCGACATAAACGCAAACGCGCCGATAAGCCAGATTGCCGCAAGCGCCGTAAACCCGACGAGACCGCTTAGCACGTACCCCAGATACGCTCCTATCCACTGGGCATAGCGCGCCGCACGACGCACCCCCGCACTCAGGTCGGCGCGATTGCGTACCCCACGATATGCAGCCGCGATGATTGCCGGACCGATCAACCCCAACTCTGCCCAGAGCACCCACACGCGCAGCAACGTCTCGCGGTGCAGCGGCTCCGGGGTCGGCAGCAGCAGCCAGCGCACCATTCCCACAGCCAGCAGCACAAGCGCGATCGTCGCTATGCCGCCGCGCCCAGTGCGCTGCGCCGAGGCGTGGTATACACAGCGCTCGAACACGCTATCGGCCAACCGGCCGTACCAGGGTTCCGGCTCGGCAAAACCGCTGCCTTGATAGAGCACCGGCATGCTCCAATCGACCAGACCGCCGGCGGCGCGCATTGCAATGCGACCCGCTGCGACCGCTTGCTCCAGCGACCGACCTTGCGCAAACGTATGGTACAGCGCCCGGATGAACGCCTCAGACGATGCCTGATCGACGGCGCCCTGCATCGCGATCACCGCCGGCGCGCATTGCCGAATAAGTTCGAGCGCAATGCTTTCGACTGCCAATCGTTCGCGGTCAGCGTCTGCGCCGTTGGGGCGGTTTTCCAGATTAGGAATAGCATCGCCAGCGTGACAGGCTTGCAGCACAATTAGTTGCACATCGCCAGCCAGCGAGAAAATTGGTGCAAGATCGAACGCACTGACTCGCTGAATATAGCCGTCGCGATGAGTGAACAGCAAGCTGTTGCGCCCGCGATTGCCGATGTCCTGGCGTTCGCCATGGCAAAGGATGTGAACAATCTGTGGATTAGTCGCTTGCAATCGGCGCTGCAATTCGCCGAGGGTGTCGGCGTCGGCGTACCACCAGCACGGAATCGGCTGATCGGGAAGCACCGACGCGATGGAGGCGCGGGTCGCTCCAAGATCGATCGGTTGCCCGTCTGTCGGCGTTGCGGCGAAAGCTTGCAGCCGCAACGGACGCGCGAGGCGCGGCACGACGTTGCATCCAATCGATTGAACCTGGCGGATTAGCGTCACGTCGGCGTTGAGCAATACGAACCCCTCGTCGTCGTGCTCGGCCTGCGCGCCGCGCACGAGCGGCAGGACCATCAACTCCCACGGCACGCCGAGGAGGTATTTGGCATCGCGTGCGACTTCCAAGATCAAGCGCAGCGCGCGGCGACGCTGTCTGGAGCGCTGAATTGCCGCAATGATGCTCTGGCGCACCGTCTGTGGCAGGATCTCGGCGACGCGGCGACCCAGGTCAATGAGTGCGCGCAGATCGTAGCGATCAAGCGAAGGCGTGGGGAGACCACAGGCTTCCAATTCGCGCTGGAGTCGTAGGCGTTGCTCGTAGGCGCGGCGCAGTTCGCAAACCTGGCTAAATTGGAACGCCTCTCGCTGACGAAACGGTCCGCCGAGCATCCCCACGCCGGGCCGCTCAAGTGTGGCGTGAAACAACTCCTCGTCCTCGGCGACAGTCCGACTGATGATGACACGCACAACGTCATACGCAGGGCCCAACGGCGGAATCGATTCTCGGCTCCGATAGCGCGGCAGTAATGATGCGATAGTCATATAACTCCATTATGCCATCAAAAACTGACGTTGCTTGTCATCAAGGCGTCGGCGTTCAACAGCAAGCAAAAAATGTATATGCTCGTATATCGTCGCCAGCAGATCGGATGGCCAGCCTGTCAACCCGCACGATGCAGATGGAAACGCCGTGATGGCCGCACCGCGTTCAAGCGCGTCGTTGGTTGCCAGCGAACGCAATTGGAGCAGCGCACGGCTAATCGGATCGGCGACATCGGCGCAATGCGGCGCCGCGAGGAGGCGCTCCCTCGCCGCGGACCAGCGCGTTGATTGTAGCACTGCGAGACTGAGATCCAGCAATATCGCCAGCGATGTTGCACTGGGCCAGTCCTGGCAGGCGACCAGCAAAACACGCCGGCGTTTAATCTCCGTCGGCCATGCCTCAGGTGATTCGACGTGCGCCAGTGCAGCATACGCAGCAACCAGCGGATGGGGTTGGGCTGAACGCTCGACGATGCCCCGCAGCAATGCGGCGCCATCGGAGCGGGTGCTGAGCCGCAAGAGTAAAGGATGCGCCATCCGGCGATCCTGCCCGGCGGCCAGAATGGCCCGCTCCGCAGCTCGATGCTGCCCAGGATGGCGCGCAACGTCCAGCAACCAGTCGCATCCCGCGTCGCTATCAACGGCGCACGCTCGCACGAGCAAGCCGCGCAATCCCGGCAGCGGCGGCAAACTCAGATCGTCGTAGGAAACGGGGTGCCATTGGCGGATCGAGCGCACGCATACGCCTGTTCGTACGGCGACTACCAACGTTACACTGAGCAACGCCGCCCAGAGATAGCTCAGCGGACGTAACACGCCGACGGCAAACCCGATGAACGCGGGGGAGAGCGCCACGCAAGCCGGATGCAGCGTGTATGATTGCCAGAGCGCGCCGCCGATCACAAGTGCGCCGCCTGTGATGAGCCAACGCGCGGCGTTGGCCTCGTCGCGACATTTATGGCGTGCCAGGATAACCGTGACAACACCACCGACCAATACGCCAAGCATACATCCGATGGATATGTGAGGGGCGTGCAACAGCGGCGGCTGCGCGCGTGCGTCGTTTAACACCAGCGCCAGAACCAGCGTCAACGGCGGCGTCATCGCGAGTAGGTTGCGCAGCATCCAGAACGCACCGTTGCGCAGCGGCCCCAGGCGTCGATCAGCGCTGATCATCGTGCAAATTCCGGCAATTGCGATGGGGATCGTGATCGCGAAGCACAGGCTGGCGATCATTTCCGTCGGACGTAGGCTCAGCAACGACCCGATGCCCAGGACAAGCAATCCCAATGCCCCAACGAGCGTAGTCAGCGCCGCCAGCGCTGTCCAGACGAGGTTGCGTCGCCCGCCCGCCAGATAGTCGGCAAAACGTCGAGGCCGGAGCAGCGTGGCGGCTATGATTTTGAACAGATGCGGCGATTGCGACACGATCGACCTTGAACAACGGCAGAGAATCTCTCTATCCAACTATACTATACTATTCGCGCCGCTACGCAAGATGTGACGCAATGTTTGGCACAAAACTCGGGTATTATGAGACGATGGCGCCTGCTATCGGATCGACTCATTCCAGGATGCAATGAGCGGCTATGTTCTACGCAAATAGCTAATCTCCGTTGAGGAGGCTTGACCCGTGACAGCGCACATACATGACAGGGACGTCATAGCCCGATTGCTCGCATTGGCCGAAATTCATCCCCGTCGCGCGGTTCGCCTGACGCGTCGTTTGCTCCAGACTATCCCAACCGGCAATGTATTTGTTCATGCTCGCGTCAGTTATGTTCTCGGCTGGTCGCTGCTGCTCTGGGAGCGTTTTGATCAGGCGCGCCCCTTTCTCGATGCGGCGCAACACATATTCAATCGCCTGCAACGACCGTACGATGCACTGCGTTGCGAACACGGCCTTTTGCGCATCAACGCCGCCCAACTACGTCAGCCCGATCTGGAATCGGCCTTTACCGATCTAACCCTTCGTTTTTCACAGATCGGCGCGGCGCGCGAGTCGCTGACCGTGCAGCTTGATCACGTCCAACTGGCGACCGCCCAAGGGCATTGGCAAGATGCCCAAAATATCTTGAGCGATATCGAACCGGCTGCTGCCGCAGCGGGCAATCTCACGTGGGCGCTATGGCTATGGCGTCGTGGTGTTGTCGCCATTTCCTCAAATGATTTTGCCTACGCGGCGATGTTTTTGGAGAAGGCGGAGAATCAATTTGCCAAGCTGCATCAACGCTTGTACGTTGCTCGTTGTTGGGCCGACCAGGGCGTTCTGGCAACCCGACTGGAAAAACTCGACTATGCGCTTGAGTGCTACCAGCGTGCTGAACATGTATTTCGCCGTCTCGATTTACCCTTGCGTATGGCATTCTCAACACGCAATACCGGCCTTGTCTTTATGATGCGCGGCGAGTACGATCAGGCCCTCACGGCGACGCTCACAGCCCTCGAATATTTCACTGCTCTGGGTCGCGCCAGCGATGTTGGCGGCGCACAGCTCAATCTCGGAAACATCCATTTTTATACCGGGCGAATGGAAGCCGCGCTGGCGAATTATGTCCGTGCGGAAGCGCTGTGTGAAAGAACCGGGATGCTCGCCGAACGACTGCTCGCCCGACGCAATCGCGCGATGGTCTATCGCGCGCACGGCCGTCTCGAAGAGGCTCGTACATTGCTGGACGATGTTGAACAACAGGCATGGGAGCTTAGATACCTCTCGGAAGTCGCCGAAGTGCGCAGTGTGAAGGCGGCGCTGCACGTTGACGAAGGCCAGAATGCTGATGCGATGCGACTGTATGCAGAAGCAAGTACTTTATTCGATCAGATCGCCAATGCGCCCGCGGCAGCCGAATGCCGAATGGAGCAGGGCTGGCTGGCATTGCGAAGCGATGCATTCGATCAGGCGCGTATGTTCTTCCAATCCGCCGAAGCAGATCTGCAACGACATCCGCATCATCATTGGCGCATCAGTTATGGGTTGGGAAAATGCGCTGAAGCCAGCCAGGACGTTCAAACTGCGCTGCATTTCTATGAACAAGCGAGCGCAATCATCGCCGGCTTACGTCTGCGCCTGGCAAGCGAAGAGGCTTCAAGCGCACTCTACAATCAGGCTGCACAGTTCTATACCGATGCCATTCACCTTGCCTCAGCATCCAACGCGCTGGAGAAACTACTGGTTATCAGCGAGTCGCAACGTGGATTGACATTGCAGCGCCTGATGGCAATCGAACGCTACCGCCTTCCAGAATCCTGCCGAATAGAGCATAACGAACTGCGGATCCGGATCGAAGCGGCGCTTGAACCTGAACAACCGACCGCCGCGCAGACCGCCGCCCTCGACGAACTGCTGGCTACATACAATGATCTGTTACTGCGCGCCCGCCATCACGAAGGCATGCCGCCAGTAGAGCATTCGCGGCGTCTGGATCTTGCCAAGCTCCGTACTCAGCTCAACACAGCATTCCCCGACGGATGGACCGCGCTTGTCTATGTGTTGCTCGATGGAGAACTGCTGATCATCACATACACCGACACAACCCTGGAACTTGATCGTACGCCAGTCGATGCACGACTGCGCCAGTGCCTTGATCGCGCCTGTTTGCCGAGACATCGCCGATTTACGTATCTCAATCTACGCTATATGAGTGGACAGGAGCCGGCTCCCTGGAAAACGTTGACCGAGCTATCCAAAAGGCTGATCCCTGAGCAGGTGCATAGCCGCTTGCACGACAACCATCGCTTGCTGATCGCACCAAGCGGTTTGCTCCATGCATTGCCCTGGTCGGCGCTGCGCATAGATGACGCCTGGCTCTGTCAACGTGCAGTTGTGCAACTCGTGCCCGGCTTACTGCTCTGGTCGCACCTGGCGACATCGCCGACGACGCATGAACACAACGCGCTCTTGCTAGGATGCAGCCAGTTTGGCGGTCGTGCGGCAGATTTGCCGAATGCTTTGCCATCCCTCGACCTTGTTCAACGTTACTGGCACGGCCCGACAATGCGCCTGGAAGACGCCGCAGCAACACGCAAAGCGCTGCTGACCGGGGCGACACAAGGCGTATGGCAGCGCTATCGATTGCTCCATTTTGCCACGCATGCGCAATTTATCCCGAATCGGGGTATGCTTGCGCATATGAAGCTCGCTGATCGCGATCTGTTCATCGATGACATTTTGTGGCTAGGGCTGCGTGGCGCGCTGGTCGTTCTCGCCGCATGCGACGGCGCCGCTCATGAGGTATTGTCCGGCGAGGAAGTATTGAGTTTGAGCCGGGCTTTTCTGGCTGCCGGAGCCCGTGATGTGGTCGCCAGCCTCTGGAAGATGTACGATCATGCGATTCTGGAAATCCTGGAACCCTTCTATGCAGTGCTGGCGGCGGGCGAGGATGCGCCAACAGCGCTAGCTCACGCGCAGCGAATGATGATTACGCGCTACGAAAATGGCGACACCGCCGGCCAACCAATTTACTCACCGCTGGTGTGGGCCAGCCTGAGCGCGCTCGGCGCCGGAGCGACTTCGGTATCCGCACGAAACGAACAGGCTGAAGCGAAATAACGACAAGCAAATGCGGCAGCCGTTTCTATTGGCTGCCGCATTCTGGTGGGCGATAGTGGACTCGAACCACTGACCTCGTCGGTGTGAACGACGCGCTCTAACCAACTGAGCTAATCGCCCAAATGATTACGGGAGTATAGCATACCCTGTTGGCGTTTGCAACCACGCCCGCCAGCTTTCTCCGCTGGCGAGCGTGGTTGCAATGGATCGTTCGTCTGGTTGCGATGTTCAAGTTAGCACTGGGGAACCACTTGATCAAGCGGCAGAAGCTGCTGTTCGATCAAGATCGGCTGCGCTCCACGACCAACGCCCCAGTAGGTGAATCCGCGTTTGGCCATATCCTGCGGATCATAGATATTGCGCCCGTCAATGATAATAGGTTGACGCATCACACGCTGGATCTTATCCAGGTTGATCTGCTTGAACTCATTCCACTCAGTGATGATAAGCATCACATCGGCATCTTTCGCCGCATCGTAGGGCGTAGCGCAGAACGTGACTTCGGGCATAACCTCTTCGGCGCGCTCCATAGCTACGGGATCATACGCTTTGACCGTGGCCCCGCCTGATTGCAATGCTTGAATGATGTCAATCGACGGCGCTTCGCGCATATCATCTGTGTTGGGCTTGAACGACAACCCAAGAACGCCGATCACCTTGCCATCCAAATCCGATAGAAGCGTACGCACTTTATCGACAAAACGGCGGCGTGCATCCTGGTTGATATCCATCACGGCCTGCAACAACTGGGGGTGACAGCCAGCGCTCGCAGCCATATGCCGAAGCGCCAACACATCTTTCGGAAAACACGAACCGCCATAACCAATGCCTGCGTCCAGAAAGTGCGGCCCAATGCGTTTGTCCGCACCCATACCGCGAGCAACTTCGCGCACATCGGCGCCCAGGCGTTCGCAAATCTGAGAGATCTCGTTGATAAAAGAAATACGTGCAGCTAAAAAGGCATTAGAAGCGTACTTGATCATTTCAGCGGTGCGCAGGTCGGTGATAATCACCATTGTACCCAGCGGATCATGCAATGCGGCAACTTTCTCGGCAGCTTCGCGATCAGTCGAACCTAGCACAATGCGATCAGGATGGAAGAAATCACTTACGGCGCTGCCTTCGCGAAGGAACTCAGGATTCGAGACAATAGAGAAGGGAGCGCTGGTATGCGAATGCTCGGCGATAATCTGGCTTACTTTGTCGCCGGTGCCAACCGGGACAGTGCTCTTATCAATAATGACAATTGGCCCGGTGAGCGCACTGCCAATCCCGCGCGCTGCGGCCTCGACATAGCCAAGATCGGCGGCGCCATCGTCGCTCATCGGCGTTCCTACCGTGATGAAAGCAAAATCGGCGCCTTCAACAGCGATAGCATAGTCATCGGTAAACGAAAGGCGTTCTGCGCGCATATTGCGCTCCATCAGCTCTTCGAGCCCTGGCTCATAAATCGGTGATTTTCCGGAGCGCAGCAAATCAACCTTTTGCCTATCAATGTCCATGCACACGACGCGATTGCCAAGATCGGCAAAGCACACACCAGTGACGAGGCCGACATAGCCCGTTCCGATCACGCATATCTGTTTCAAAACCGTCCTCCTTAGACGTACAGATGTATTGTGAACCCAGGCGCAGGTTCAAACATTCCAATGATGTGCAAGTGAACGTAACGATTGTACCCGATTTCTATTACGACGCTGTAGATGCAGATCTAACCTTCAACTAAATGCAGAGTATAAGGAGCAATAGTGACGATTTTATGAATGGCGCTACGCATACATATAAGCATATCAAGTTACTGTGCAATGCGTTCAAACGATAAAGCAATTCTATCCAATCTATTACGTAACAAACCAACACTTGCCAGATGCGACGCGCCAGGCTTGACAAACGCCTCTATTAACGCGTTGCCGCACCTGAAAGGTTTACACGGCATGTACGACTGCTCTACCAAACGATGATGCGTATGCTGCATGCCACCCTTCCCCTTCGCTGCGCTCAGGGTCAGGGTCTCGATGGCCTTGGAGTCCGAGATTCTTCGCTGCGCTCAGAATGACCGCATGCGGTGTCTTCAATATTGTTTGGTATCTATTCATACACTGCCGTTCATCTAGAGGTTATGAAAAATCGTTTATGCAGCACGCCTGATGAAGTCGAGCAGTCGTTCATTGCAGCGTTGAGAATATTGCAAGCCAGTGGCGAACCCTTTCACGCAAAAACGCTTCCTTGCCAGTACAACATTGGCAAGGAAGCGTTTCTTTGCAGATGATTCGGGCCAAAAACTACTCTGTAGGATTGGCCGCTTGCTCAGTCGGCGATTCAGCCTGACTGGCATCGGTCGGCTCGGCAGTATCGATAGCGCTTTCACCGGATGGCTCAACAGTATCGTCCGCATCGGACATTATCGACGTCGCCTCAACGCCATTACTGTTGTCAGCGCTGTGCTCCGCCTCAACGCCATCTGCATCCTGATTATCGCGGTCATCGTCGGACACGCGGCGAAGCGAGAGTCCCATACGCTGACGCTGCCGATCCAGGCTGATCACCTTCGCCGTGACCATCTGCCCCGGTTGGAGTACATCACGCGGCTGCGTCTGTGGATCAACATCCAGTTCGCTTGCGTGGATTAACCCCTCAACCGCCTCTTCGATCTGGACAAACGCCCCGAACGGCGTCACATTGGTGACTGGCCCGGTGATGAGTTGACCGAGGCTATAGCGCTGGTCGATCGTCTCCCAGGGATTCTCCTGCAATTGCCGCAAGCTCAAACCGATGCGCTCCCGCTCGCGGTCGATCTCAACCACCACGACCTTGACCTCCTGGCCAGGGGAGAGCACCTCGCGAGGGTGATTCACGCGCTGCCAGGATAGCTCGCTGATGTGAGCCAGACCATCGGCGCCACCAAGGTCGATGAACGCGCCAAAGTTGGTCAACTGATTAACGCGCCCATCCAGGATATCGCCGGGCTGCAACTCGGTGAGTAACCGCTGTTTCTGCGCTTTACGCCACTCCTGGGTCGCACTGCGCTCAGAGAGCACCAGGCGGTTACGCTCGCGATCAACCTCGATCACCTTCAATGGAATTTCCTGGTTGACCATACGCTGAAGCGCTTGCTGACGCTCCTCAGCAGCGGTGCGACCATGAAGCTGGGCCACCTGGGATGCAGGCACAAACCCACGGATGCGATTGAACTGAACCAGAAGACCGCCCTTGTTGAAGCCGATCACCTTGCATCGAACGATACCGCCGTCCTGATGCAGGCTGGCGGCGGTTTCCCAGTCTTTAGCGACCTGAACCATCGTCAGCGAGAGAATAAGATCACCATCACGATTTTCAGGTTCTTGCACGTAAACCTGAATAGTGGCGCCCACTTCCAACGTGGTTGTGAGTTCCTCGCCCATAGCGCGCAGATCACTCGAGGGGATAATCCCTTCACGCTTGGTTCCGATAGATACCAGAACGCCATTCTCCTCGATTTGCATAATCAGCCCATCGCGCAATTCGCCGCGTTGCGGCCGGGCGTAATCATACGCATCAAGGAGCTGAGTCCAATCCAATTCTTCCCCATCTCGCGGAGTAACCTGATCCGGTTGCACCGTCATTGTACAGAGCCTCCTAAGAAAACGATTTTGTGGTCATAGCGCCTACGTTGCTCAACCCATAAAAAAGCGCCACCTGTGCCGATGGTTAGGTAGGCGCAGAATCGACATACGCGACTGTTTGGATGTCTAAAAATATACGCTGAGTCCCTTAGTCTCTTTTTCCGTGGCGAATGTTTGTGACAGAGCGTATCATCCAGTGCCTACGAGAGTTCCGCGTAGATGGCTGGCTCTCCTTAACATATCGCCGTGACGACTATGGGAGTGGCTACCGTTGCGGATATACACAGCATATTTTACAATGGCGCTTATTATATCGAGGCCGTTCATGCTTGTCAAATAGCTTTGTTTCGTCGAAATCGACGTGACAGTGTGCAACGAATTTCATACGTCGGCATTATAAGAAGTCTAGGCATACAAAAACGAGCGCGGATTGCAGCATCCGTACTCGTTTCATTGTTCAAAACCTGCCGGAACGTTCGGCAATGTCACTTCGTCTCGCGATAGGTCACGTGCCGTCGAACAAGCGGATCGTATTTGCGCAACTCGATGCGGCTGGTGTTATTGCGCCGGTTCTTCTCCGTCGTATAGGTATGACCGCTTTCGGTGCTCTTGAGTTTAATAACAATGCGGTTCCCTTTTTTGCTGGCCATAGCGTCGTTCAGCTCCTTGAAAAGAAAGGCGCACGGCAAAAGCCGTGCAGCGCTCATAGGCTAATCGTCATTGTAGCATCGGTTTTGTGAGCTGGCAAGCTCAGCGTGTAAAAACGACCCGCAACGTCTCTTCTTCAAAGAACGCATCGTTCGCGCGCATCCGCGCCAGCGACTGGGGCAACACCACACGGTGGCGATGCCAACCCACCGAAATGATCAGCTCATCAGCGCTCTGAGCCAGATGAACCTGATCCTCGGCAACAAAAGGCAATGGAACGATTAGGTCGAAGCCATTCACGGTGCGCTCCAGGCGCTGCAAAGGCCCGCGATAGAAAAACTCACTCGGATCGCGATCGCCATAGAGCTGTTCTCCGAGCTGTTCAAGCAACACGGAACCGATGATTTCGCGCGGAAAGTGCGGCGCTTTGAAAATTGGCAGCGGATTAAACAGCTCTTCAACATGAGGTGCATAACCCTGCTGCATCTCCCGCCATGCCGCAAAGTGGCGATCGACATTCTCAGGCAAAATACGATTTACCACGACAGCATCTACACCATAGCCGAACAGACTCAGGTAGGTCAGGCTGCGTTGCGCTTCACGGATGACCATTTTCTCCAGGTTCATCACAACTCGTGCGCTACAAACATTCTGGTCAGTCAGAATGCGGCGCACGTCAACCAGCGCATCGATTGCTTCCTGAGCCGTGTTCAGCACATCATCTTCGACGATGGGCATATCGGTAACCCGTCGCACAACGGGGCGCACGACCTTGAGGAGCGCACGGGCGACCGGCATCAGTCGCGCAATCCACCAGCGCATAATGTCGGGCAACGATAGCAAGCGCAATGTCTCACCGGTAGGTGCAGCATCAACCACCAGCACATCAAACTTGCCCTCGTCATAGTGGCGTTTGATCTGGAGCAAGCTGAACAACTCTTCGGTTCCTGGAACAACCGAGAGCTCGCCCTGGGCGATAGTCTCGACGCCCTGCCAGGCCAGCAACTCTGAAAGGTATTGCTGTACGTTGCCCCAGCTTGCTTCCAACTCGTAAAGAGCGTTAATCTCTTGCGCCCAGAGATTGGTCTGCACTTGCATCGGTTCTGCACGCAATTCGACGCCAAGGGAATCGCCGAGCGAGTGTGCAGCATCAGTACTGAGCACAATTGTCCGATAGCCTCGTTGAGCGCAACGCAATGCTGTTGCGGCTGCTACGCTCGTTTTTCCGACGCCACCTTTGCCGGTATAGAATAGAATGCGCATAGGAGTTACTACTTCCAGTCAGTGCGATACGCTCTCTCTTAGAAGCAAGAGGCAATCTGCGCAATTTGCGCATACTTGAATTTGCCTTGCCATCTCACGCCACAAAAGAACGATTTGCAGAGTTGATGCCGCTGCGCCGCACATTGTCGCCTCCCGTCAGGCGCGGCGTAGCATTCCTTGCGTCGGCTCACGCTCGACTTCTTCAACAATCCTCCACCAGGAATGTACGGTAGCTTCGTCCTGGCCATACCAGGGTTGGTCGGAATGGGGATTGTGGCGCAACCCTTCAAGGATTACATGCCGTGCGCCATCCAATAAAGCGCTCTCAATCGGTATTATGCCATCCCCCCACTGCGATCCGTTTCGTGTGAGCATTTCGTAACTTTGCCAAGCGCCTCGCTCCTGCGGCGTACCACTCTTCAAGCCATAGATCCCCTTGGAGATCACGGTGACGTAGCGGATAAATCGCCAGTAGGCGCCGGGATAATGCTGCTGCACGAACGCAATCTGATTCAATCCGCCCTGGCGACCGGCGTTTGCCGTTGTGTGCGGCGTACCGAGCGTCACCAGGGTCGCGACTTTCTGAAATCCATTAAAAATAAGTTGCTTGCGCCCATAAGGCCGATCGCCCATATAGATTCTCGCAAGCACACCGCCCGCACTGTGCCCAACCAGCACCAGGCGTTCGACGCCAGTGTCGCGCAGCACGTTCGACACCGCACGATCCAAAACTTCCAAGATCCCGCTGTAATCGTCGCTGATCGCCACGCCGAACCAGTCGAATAGCGCAATAGGAACGAGATCAACAATCCGTCCGCTGATGGTCTGCAACGTTCGGCGCAGAGGCTGATATTGCTGCCAGTTCGCACCAAAACCGCCGACGATCAGAACAGGAAGCGAATTTGGCATAAGGCTACCCGATATCGCGACACCGAATACTTGTTAGCACAAAATGTTCGATGCACATAGTATAACACTGATAGCCCTATCGTGTTCAACCGCAACTATGCGACGCCCTCCAGTTTATCTTCCAGGTCGGCATACAGTTCGCGCAGGCGGTCAAGCGTTTCATCGTCGGCTTCCCAGATGCCGCGATTGTTGGCTTCCAGCAAACGGCCAACGGCGTTGCGAGCAGCCTCAGGGTTGGCCGCCTCCAGGCGCTGGCGCATCGCGTCGTCGAGCACGAACGTTTCCGCCGCCTGGTCATACACCCACTGATCGACTTCGCCGGTCGTTGCGCTCCAGCCCAGCATATAGGTAAAGCGATTCGCAATTTCCGCTGCACCGTTGTGACCGTGGCGCAGGATGCCTTCGTACCACTTCGGATTGAGCATCTTGGTGCGGTATTCCATCCGCAGCACCTGGCCTAGCTCTTGCACCTTCGTCTCGGCGGTAAAGCTTTCGACATATTTGAGGCGTACGTCACGACCGCTGTGGCGTTCGGCGGCAGCCTTCAGCGCGCCGCTGTAGCCATAGTAGTGCTGCATATCAGTCAAGCCGTATTCGACGCTGTCAATTTCTTGCGATACCTGGCCCACCGTGCCGAGGAGCGACTTGAGCACCTCCGGCTGGGCGCCGCCGCCCTTGGCGCCGCCAAAGGCATATGCATTTCGACGTACGAACATCTCTTCTAGATCCTGGCGCTCTTCCCAATTGCCGCTATCCACGGCATCATCAACGTAGGTGCCATAGGTGCCGGAGGCTTGCGAGAAGATGCGCGCCGTGGCCTGTTCAAAATCGACACCGGTCGCCATTAATGCGTTGACGTGCTTACGCACGTAGTTCATGTCCTCCGGCTCATCCACAGAGGCGGCGTCGCGCACGAGCTTGTCGAGCATATCCATTGCGCCCGCAAACGTGTCACGGAAAATACCGCTTGTCGTCATCAGTACGTCAATGCGCGGACGATTCAGATCGGACAGAGGCGCGAGTTTGTAGCTCCAAATCTTGCCCTGTCCATCCGCCATAGGGTAGGCGCCCATCAGCCGCAGAATTGTGCCAATAGCCTCGCCCTTGGTCTTAATGGCATCGAGACCCCAGAGCACCTGGGCAATTGTTTCGGGATACGCGTCATCGTTCTCGGCGCGATACGCCGCAATCAAAGCGTCGGCAATGCGCGAACCGCGCTCGAACGCAGCATCGCTGGGAATGCGCATCGGATCGAGCGAGTGAATGTTGCGTCCTGTCGGCAGCACCGCCATCCCATCGCGGATCAGGTCGCCGCCCGGCCCCGCCGGAACATAGCCGCCGCTCAGACCTTTGAGCAAGAAATCCATCTCCTGGGTGTTATCGCGCAGCGCGTTGATCATCGAGCGGCCATGTTCGGTCATCGCTTTGAGTTCTTCTTGATGCGACACATGCGGCGTATTCCGCCCTGACTTGCGTTCATCGCCGGTCTGGCTCAACGCCCCGGCCATCGCCGCATCGAGCGGCTGCTGTTCAAGCACGGCCCGCTGAACAAAAGCGACGCAGATACGATCCACAACATCGCGCAACTCAAGCGCCGGGACATCGCCGTGACGGGCCATTGACATCATCTCGGCGTAGGATCGAATGCCCTGCAATGTTGCACGCTGGCGGCCATTGTCAGCGCCGGGACTAGCCCCCAACTCGATGCTCTGATCGTTGCGCAGCATATTGATCACCAGGTCGCTCAAGCCCATCTCGCCACTGCGCGAAACCTTGAGCGTCTCGGTCAACAACGTTAGCTGATGATCATCCGGCGGCGCGTCGCCCAGCACGTGCAGGCTATCAACGATCATCGCTTGTTCCAGTTCGCGCAGGTAGGCATAGATTCGCGATGCGAACGATTCAAACGTCTCGTCGGGTCGCTGAACGACATCCGCATCCATATTCAACAACTCCAGCTTCTGGCGGATCGCATCTTCGAGCGTGCCGGGTTCGCGGTTGCGCGACACAGCCTCGCGATATTCATCCAGCGTATCTTTCAACGCAATCAGCTCTTTGTACAAGCCGGCGCGTCCATACGGCGGAATGGCGTGGCCGATAATCGTGCTGTAGCCGCGCCGTTTGGCAATATTCGCCTCTGCCGGGTTATTGATGGGATAGATATAGAAGTTGGGAATTTCACCCAGCAGAACATCGGGCCAACAATCGCCGCTGACGCCCAGTTGCAAGCCGGGCATCCACTCGGCAGTGCCGTGCATGCCGACATGCACGATGGAATGAGCGCCGAAGCCTTCAACCAGCCAGCGATAGAACATAATGTACTGATGATGCGGCGTATTCTCGCGATCAAACAGCAGACGCATCGGGTCGCCGGGCATGCCGATCATCGGCTGTACGCCGATATAAACGTTGCCGAAACGCATCCCGCCGAGGAACACATCATCGCGTCCTACCGGCGCAAGCTCGCCGGGAAAAGCTCCCCAGCGTTCATCAATACGTTGCTGATCCGTTGGTCGTACCCAATCGTGGAACTGCTGTCGCGAAACCGTGATCGGCGCGTGCGTTACCGGATAGTCGGGCGGAGCTTCGGTCTCATCGCGGCGGATGCTGTGCTCAATGGCGCGCACCAGTGTGGTGGGGTCGTCGGGCACATCGCCGACATCATACCCTTCGTCGCGCAGGCGTTTCAACAGGCGGAGGATGCTATTCGGAACGTCAAGGAGCGCGGCGGTGGCAGCGTTGCCCATACCAGGCGGGTAGTTGTAGACGACGATCGCCACTTTCTTGTCGCGGTTCGCCGCCTTGCGCAGCTTGATAAAACTGTTGGCCAGACGCGCCAGACGCTCGATACGGTCGGAGACCAGCACAATATCATTACCCTGGATGCCGCCAAGCGCCACAGGGGATACCGCGCCGTCCATCTCCGGCAGGCTGAAAGTGATAATGCTCTGCAGCGGACCGACGCCGTTCTTGCGCCAATCATCAACATCTTGCAGATACATCGGCGTGGCCACGATATAGGGCACATCGAGCTTGCCCAGCAACTCACGGGCGACGTTTGTCGTCAGGCCGGCCTTCGCTGAACCGACCGGGCCGCCGACCAGCGGAAAGCCCATCGTATTGATAATGACATCCACGCCCAGTCGGGACAACCACTCGCGCACGACGACGTGATTCTCAACGCCCACGCAGAAGATAGGCAGCACGCGCATGCCGCTGGCTTCGAGCGTGCGCACAATGTCGTTGTGATACTGAGTTCCGCTGAGAATATGGACACGGTATGAAAGCAACGCGACCGTGCCGATGGGCTCGGTCTGGGGTGCGCCTTTGCGTTTTTTGGCCACCTTCTTACGATCACGCTCCCAGCGTTCATACTCTTCGGGCTTGCCGAAAAGGCGCGGCGCATCGGGATGGGCGAAACCCATTGTCGGCATCTCAACCGGCGACTCGACCTTCAACTTGTTGAAGCCGAGATACTCCCGCAGAATGAGCTTGAACATGTTGGCGATGTTCTTCACGCTGCGGTTGTTCCAGTAAATGCTGACGTTGGTCCAGTTGCGGAAATCCTGAAACCGCTTGCCTGGCAGGAAATTGATTACCTTCGAGGTGATTTTCTGCAACTTCAGATAGCCATACACCGCGTCTTCTTCGCGACCGCCGACAAGCAGGCGGGCTACATTCTGGACGGGCTTGGGCATCCCTTTGGAGTTCGCCAGGTTGTATGAACCGACCTTGGTCAAGTTGAGAACTTCAGGAACACCTTCGAAGCTAAACACCACCGGAGGATCATACTTCTGAACGCGCGGAATAAGCCACTCGGTCTGCTCGGTCACATGGAGAAGCGCCATAAACAAGCAGGAAGCGCGTGAAATCGCCGCCTCAAGTTCATCCGACTTAAGCAGCGTGTCACGATCCTCAAAGACATGCAGCCGAAATCCAGGAACCGCCTTGCGTACTTCAGCTTCGACCTGATCAAAGAATGTGCGACTATAGCGCTCCATACCGAGGAGCAGAACAAACTCCGTTGCTTGTGTCATTGACAACCTCCGGTGACAGTGAGCACGAATGGAACACCAACAGACGCGTCAGATGGATTGGCGCCGCCCACACAATATGCAATCATACTGATGTTATCGGTTATATGGATTTTACAGCGTTGCTTATTATCGATCTAAGTGTCAGAAAAGACAAACTGTGCATTTATCAGGCAAAGCATCGAAAAAAGCGTCACACCAGAAATCACAACCATGATAAAAGGGCTGGCAACGCACTCAGGTGCGCAACAAACCAACCCTTCAACGATATGCTTGTCGTTGCCCTCAAGGCGACTGCGTTGGTGAGCCTGACTGCGCTTGCTTCTGGGCTTGCTCCTGTTCTCGTAGATCATTGAATGCTCGGAAGTTGCCTGTCCACCATGAGATAACATTGGTGAGCCGACTAAGCGATCGGGTAGCAGGAGGCGGTGCGGGAACATAATGCGGTGATTGTGAAATCACCGATGACTGATAGGCCTTCGGGTAACCGTTTCCGCTTCCGCTCCCATTGCTATAGCTTTTCCCGTTGCCATTGCTATGGCCGTTCCGGTTGCCGTTGGCCTCTGGCTGAGGCGCTGCTGCCGTCGGTTGCGGTTCGGCGGCGGGAGTCGCTGTCGTTTCGGCTGGCGCGTCTGCCATCTCTGGCCATCGATCGGCGGGAGCAGGCTCGGATGCCGTCGCCGTCGAATGCGACGCCGCCACAGTCGCTGTCGGTATAATACTGATCGGCGCCGCAGCGGTTAGCGCCTCCACGTCTTCCGCCGTCGGCACAACGTTCGTGGGCGCTGATTTCGGCGTTTCCGCTGTCGCCGTCGGCATAACGCTGATTGGAGCCGAAGAGAGCACCGCTTCCACTTCCGCCGCCGCCGGCATAACGTCCATCGGCGCCGCAGCGGTCGGCGTCGACGCTTCGACAGACGGCGCTGCAACAACCGGCTCTGACACCGCCGATGCCTTATGCACAGCCTTGGTTTCAGCCGATCGTTTGGTTACAACCTCAGCCGGACGTCCGGGTAAATTGGGCAACTTCGATTCATGCAGCGAGGGAAGACCACGAGACGAAAGGAGGAACTTCAGCGCGTCGTGTTCGTTTCCAAATAAACCGATACCGCTGAACAACCGAACCATCGGGGCGAATACTAACATATGCTTTTGCTCTACGACGAAAGCGATATGGCCCAGATGCGGATGGTGGGCCACCTGTTCAGAACGTCGTCGAGCTGCGTAATTGGCGCTATGCATCTCACGTCCGTCCACCAGAAGATCAGTCGGATGCGGCGAGTCGTCGAGCCGTCCCCAGATGTCTTGGAAGAAGGCGTCTGCATGATGCATCTCCATATGACCACGCATCACAACCCACAATAAGTCCGACTCGTGCCTTACAATCTGGTAAAGCATGACTGATTCCTCCTGGATCTAGATTTTGCGTTTCGATCCATAGCATATGTGGAAGCGCGGGCTGGAATTTTGACGCATTATACAATAGAATACTTGCAATGTCTAGCATTGTCTTCAGAAACGCTATATCTAAAATGTATAAAAAACTTATTACAATGCTGTATTCACGCTCTACACTATAACCAAAAAGCAAAGAAATCACCACTTACAGTGAAGAAATGCAACACGTTCTTCTGCATATAAACAAAACTTGTGCATTCTTGTGATCTGTGCATCAACAAAGTTTGTGCATAAACATCCCATATCAAACGATGATACCCATGCCGCATGTCACCCTGAACGGAGCCGTAGGCAGCGTGAAGGGTCTCGGCGTTGTGGGGATCTGAGATTCTTCGCTGCGCTCAGAATGACACTCTGCGGTGTCTCCCATATGGTTTGGTACCACTTATGCAAAATGCGCATATCAATGCCGGCGGTCAGGATTCCAACTGAGAGGCCGGCGGCAACACAAAAGGCTGCAAGTCAACGACCTACAGCCTTTTGTGTTGCGATACCAAACAATATTGGAGACACCGCAGAGTGTCATTCTGAGCGCAGCGAAGAATCTCAGATCCCCACAACGCCGAGACCCTTCACTCCGCCTGCGGCTCTGTTCAGGGTGACATGCGGCACGGGTAGCATCCACGCTGCCTGCGGCTCCGTTCAGGGTGACATGCGGCATATGTATCATCGTTTGGTAGATACAGCCGCTATCCGGCAGTACAGAGACAGGTCCAAAAGGAAGCAATGCCCTCTAGCGCGTCAGACAGTTGACGCTGCGATCCGATGTCACCAAAGTTCCACGAACCCCACTCTCCAGATCCCAGAACCAGAGTGTGGTCGGGCTATCCGACAGAAGCCCAAATGCGCCGCACGGCCTCGCTGCAACGTGCGCGACAGTAGTGTAAGCCAGACCATCGCCGACGACTGTCGCTCCACCAATCGCTCCCTGACTCACGCCTGCGACCAAAAGCTGATCACGCCCCAGCCAGTAGCGCGAGATCGCGTAATCCTGCACCGTTGAGCTGGCGCAGGCAGTCGTCAGGTACAAGAGTTCGCCGTCTTCGTTCCAGGCGAGCGGGCGCGTCCAGTAGGCTAGCTCACTCTCAGAAGCGGCATTGATGACCGTTTGTAACGTGCCATCAGCCTCGATCAGCAAGAGATCCGCCCCTGGCTCATCGGCGCGGAGGGCTTCCACAGCAAACAGACGACCATCGCGTGAGGCGAGCGGACGAAGAAAGCCGCGATAGCGCACGCCTTCATCATCGCTGACGCTTATCGTTGCCCCAATGTCAAGCTCTTCGCCCTGAGCCGTGCGTAAGAACAGTGTACTGCGACCATCTTGCGAATCCGCACTATATGCCAGCGCGCCGCCATCCAGCGCCTGCAGGCCGAAGCGATTCCATTCATCGCCGCCGACCACAGGTGTGGCAGCCCCACCGTCGATCGGCGCTTGCCAGATGCTGCGTTGAGCCGGGGGCACGCCGGTTTCATCCAGGCTAAAGAAAATCGTCGCGCCATCACCGCTAAATGTCGGATTGGCGCAACTGACGCCCGGCGCAATGATCTGTCGCGGCGCATCACTGCCATCCGCTGCCATCACCCACAAGCCGCTCGGCATGACAACAGCGCTGGAATCAGGATCTCCCCCCGGCCCCTGGGTGCGACAAAACGCCAGGAGCGTGCTATCAGGGCTTATCGCTGCGTCATACTCGACTTCAAGCGATTCGGTCAAGTTCAATGCGTTGGCGCGTTCAACGCTCAGTGATCGGGTTGCGGGGGTTGGTTCAACGCCTCGATCGCTATCGTACGGATCGAGGCGCCAGATATCGCCATCTGCAACGAAGAATAGCGATTCTGGCAACTGAACATCGCCTCCGCCCGCCGGAACATTGAGTTGGTCGCTGGTAGCAACGAGCGGTGATGAGCGCGCTACCTGTATTTCTAGCTGCAATGGGCGGCGCGACAATGTCACTCGATACGGAACCAGATCATCAAGCGCCACAAATACTGTCGCGCCCGCCGCAGCTTCCGGATCAACCTGAAAGCTGATGCTCTTTAACATTGTGGTTGTGGAGAGATTCAGCGTTTCAGTAAGCGGCGACGTCTCAAGGGCCTCATCGTGGATCCAATATGGAAGATCAATCTGGATCACATAAGGGCCGGGGGCGGCAGGCTCGTCCGTCAACGCGACATAGTCTTGCTCGTGCAGACAGCGTACATCCGCGCTGAACGGCGCCGAGTCTTTCGTCAGTGTGAAGTCGAACGTTATCTGCTCAAACGCCGGGAAGCTCGTTGTCTGGACCGCATCCAGCCGGGCCGAGAAGCGCCCGCTGCCCGGAACCCCCGCAAACTGATCGCAATAGCTAAATCCCTCCAAAGCCGGATTTGGCGTCGGCGTCGGCGGCAGCGGCGTCACGGTCGGCGTCGGCGTATCAGTGGGCGTTGGCGAAGGCCCCGCCGTTGCGGTCAGCGTCGGCGAGGGAAAAGGGGTTGCCGTATTTGTTGGCGTCGGTGTTACCGTCGGCGTTCCGGCGATGATGGTCTCAACATTGGCGATTTCCTCTTCCTGGCTTACTGATGTCTGCTCGCAGCCGACCAGCCCAAACAGCGCTATAGCAACCAACAGGAGCAAAAGTCTGAACGTCGAACGTGCGTGATTCTTCTGGGTTGTCATATCGCCTTTTGCTTTCCCGCCTCCGCGCGACTACTCTCCCGGCAAAACGACCTTGATCCATCCGCGACGCATTGCATAAACGACGGCCTGGGTGCGATCATTAACTGCCAGTTTGCGCAGAATCGAAGAAACGTGGTTCTTAACCGTCTGATTGCTGATATCCAGCAAGACCGCGATCTCCTTGTTTGTGCGACCAGCAGCAACCAATTCCAGCACTTCCAGTTCGCGGGGCGACAACGGCGAGTAGATACTCTGGTCGTCTTCATCGACCACCATTAAACGAAACGCTTCTAGAACTTGAGATGCCACATCGGGCAACGACAGCACCAATTCATTGATCGGATAGTCGCCCTTACGTACATCTTGCATCGTACGCAGCAACGCGTCCCATTCAACGTTATGCGGCAAATATGCAGCAACCCCGGCGCGTATCGCCTTGACCACTTGCTGCCCATTCATATCATCGCCAACGAGAATAATACCGACATGCGGATGCGAGCGTTTAATCGCCCGCGCGACTTCCAGGCCGTTGATGCCGGGCAGGTTAACCTCCATCACAACAAGCTCGGGGTCGGTATAATCCACCATTTGGATTGCTTGCTGACCGTTGCTCGCCTCGCCGGTAACTCGAAATTCGGGAAGCCCTTCTAAATTATGGCGAAGACCCTCACGGAAAAATGTGTGGGCATGAACGAGCACAACGCCAGTAACACTCACGAGCAACCTCCCTCACATAACCGCACAACTATAGTGGCGACCGATTCCCAGACAAAGGTAGTTGAAGGCGTCGGCAGGCAATACGGTGAACCACTGAGTGTGTAACTCAAAGTAAGGGATTTGTTCAGCGTCTCAAGACGAAAGGCTCTCGACATCTGAAACGTCCCAGTCTATACCAAACAACTAGCGCTTACAGGCGTTATAGCAGGCTTCCATCCCGGAAATACGCCAGAGTGAAGAAGGCTGAATGCCGATATAACGCCTGTGAAGTTGCTGTAACACCGTACAAAATGCTTTACATTGCAACGTGGAATTGGATGTATTATAGTTTATCCCTGTCAAGAAAACAAGGCGTTAGCGAATGGACATAGGCATAATAATGTGAACGTACCCCTCCTGGCCGACCGGCTTAAAAACGCCTGGGCTTTGCGAAGACTGCGTTTCGAGCGCCACCTGGGCTGTTTTGATCGCCCCCAGCGCATCGCTTAAGAATTTTACATTGAGTGCAATCTGCCCGTCTTCACCATGCACCATTGCATCCAATTCGCCGGTATTATCTCCAACCTCTGCTGCGTTGGCGCTGATCGTAATTCGGCCCGGACCAAGATCATCTCCCGGTTCAACGCTCAATTTGGCCACGTTTTGACTTGCGGTCGCAAACAATGCGGCAAGTTTCGCCGCCTTGGCAAGCTCGGCGGTGTCTACTACAGTTCGAGTCGCATAGGAAGATGGAATAATCCGCTCGAAGTCGGGAAATTTCCCATCGATCAGGCGTGAGATGAGCTCCGTCGTCTCGGTGTGAAAGAGCGCCTGTCCGCCTCCCGGCGTCACGGTTATCGTCACGTCGCTTTCAGCATCGCCGATAATCCGCGACAACTCGGTCAAAGCGCGCGCCGGAACGATAAAATCCTGGGACTCGGCGACCGGCGCCGGCAATTCGATTGTGCGGGTCGCAAGGCGAAAGCCATCGGCTGCGGCCAGGATTGCCTGCTGATCACGCAAGCGAACAAGCACGCCCGCCAGCACCGGGCGCGAGTCGTCGCTGGCTGCAGCGAAGGCAACTGTATCAATCGCTTCGCGTAAGACATCCGGCGACAGGATGACCGTCGGAGCGCGATCGCTTATCGTCGGGATCGTCGGAAACTCGTCAGCTTCGACCCCTTTAATATTGCTCGTAAAACGCGCACACTCGACTTTGAGCGACTGCGTACGAGCATCCAGCGTCAGGTTTACGGTATCATTCGGCAGACCGCTAATGACATCGCTAAATAGCTTGGCCGGAATCGTGATCGCGCCTTCTTCTTCGATCTGCGCGCCAATCCAATAGGTAATGCCAACCTCCAGATTGGTCGCCGCCAGTTTGAGTCGTCCTCCATCGGTCGCCAACAGCACGTTCGACAACACCGGCAGCGTGCTCTTCCCGGCAACGGCATGGCTTACCGTGGCCAGGCCGCGCTTGAGATTACCCTGGAGACACGAGAGCTTCACCCCGCCATCCTCCTTGCCCGTATCCGCATGCTTCGCTTACGGGAATGTTAGGCTGCAACAACGTTGAGTATATGAATGTTTCAGATTATAGCACACGAGTGACGGTGACACCAGATCGCTGATTATGTATGCGCATCACGCTTACGGGCATTCACTAACGTTTGACACTCATACAACCCGTGGCGTAGAATACGCAAATATGCAATCGTGTTGTAAAAATACGCCGTTCAGCAACGCCGTTGAAGCTGAACAAGATGAATAAACGTCATTGAAGGATGTGAGCGAATGGACATTAATCTGCATCAACGCAATGCATTTGAAGCTGAAACGCCGTTGCTGGCGTTAGGGGTCTTTGAGGACGAACCGCTGCCTGACTCTGCGGCGGCGCTCATCGAAGTCGATGACTTTAAAGGGGCCTGGCAACAGCATATCATCACGCATCCACGCGATAGCCTGCCGTCGCAGCGTCTGATGTTGCTAGGCCTGGGGAAACAGGCTACGGCCACTGCTGACAATGTGCGCCAATTCGCCGCCCAGGCAGCGCGAAAAGCCCATGAATTGCGCCTGGCGAGTTTCAGCATCAATCTGCCGATAATAGCAAATCTCTCGGCGAGCCTCGTCGCTCAGGCGTTGGCGGAAGGCGCTGAGCTTGGACTGTATCAGTATCTCGCGTATAAAAGCGAACTGACTGACGAACAAAAACATCGGGTGGAACGCCTTGATGTCATGATCCATGATGATGGTGATGTTCATATCGTTCAGCAGGGCGTAGCGCTGGGACAGGCTACCGCCAACGGCGTGAAGCTGGCTCGCGATCTCGCCAACGGTCCGGGCAACGCCGTCACCCCGGCGCATCTGGGCAAGACCGCCCAGGATCTGGGGACGCAGTTTGGTTTTCGCGTCACCGTGTTGGATCGCGATGCGTTGGAAGAGCAAGGGTTCGGCGGCATTCTCGCCGTAGGACAAGGTTCGGCGCAGCAACCGCGCTTCATCGTAATGGAGCACGGCAGCGCGGCTGAGGATCGTCCGACTATCTGCCTGGTGGGCAAAGGTATCACTTTTGATACCGGCGGCATTTCCATCAAGCCGGCAGAACGTATGGACGATATGAAGATGGATATGGGCGGCGCCGCGGCGGTCTTTGGCGCAATGCACATTGTGGGCGCACTCCAACTACCGCTGCACATCATCGGCCTTGTCGCCTCCGCCGAAAATATGCCCAGCGCCGCGGCGTACAAGCCCGGCGACATTATCACAACGTTGAGCGGCAAAACAGTTGAAGTTCTCAACACCGACGCCGAAGGGCGTATCGTATTAGCCGATGCACTCACTTATGCGCAACGCTATCAGCCCCGGGCAATCGTCGATCTGGCCACGCTGACCGGCGCGATCATGGTCGCGCTCGGCCCACACGCTATTGGGATGATGGGCAACAACCAGGAACTTATTGACCGTCTCGCCGCCGCTGGCGAGGCCGCATCCGAACGAGTCTGGCAATTGCCCTTGTGGGACGACTATCGCGATATGATCAAGAGCGACATCGCCGACTTGAAAAATGTGGGCGGGCGATACGGCGGCGCCATCACTGCGGCCAGTTTCTTGTCTGCGTTTGCCGGCGACTATCCCTGGGTTCATCTCGATATTGCCGGCACAGCCTGGACCGACGCCCCCCGGCGGTCGGACCAGATCAAGGGAGCGACTGGCGTCGGCGTGCGCTTGCTTGCGCAGATGTTGCAGACCTTTGTCAACAACAGGAACCAATCCTGATCGCCAATCGTCGCATGCTATAGCTCACTCGACATCGACCATCGCCGGAAGAGGACTTATCGATGACAGACGACGCGTTCATTGTTCGATTCTGGGGAGCCCGCGGCAGCTATCCCGCTCCAGGACCATCTACCGTTCGTTATGGAGGCAATACAACGTGTGTTGAAGTTCAGGCGGGCAAGCACACGATCATTATCGATGCCGGAACGGGTATTATTAACCTGGGACATGACCTGTTGCGCCGTTCACAGCAGCAAGGCGGCAAACCGATAATTGCCACCATTCTGCTCTCCCACATGCACCATGATCATACCCAAGGGTTTCCGTATTTCACCCCGGCGTATATCGGCAGCAGCATATTGTACATTCTTGGACCTCGAACATTTGAACGAGACCTCGAAGAGGCGTTTGATCATGCGGTACTCCCGCCGAATTTCCCGGTCAGGTTGCACGAAATGCCTTCTTTCAAAATTGTGCGCAGCATGAGCGAGACCGAGGCTGTGATTCTAACACCCTATGAAAACCAGCCTTATATCTATAACCCATATCATGAGAAGGTAGCGTATAATTCTGAGACCGTGCGCATATCAATACACAAAAGCTACGCGCATCCGCGAAATGGCGTGTATGTCTATCGCATCGAATGGCGTGGGAAATCTATGGTCTTTGCGAGTGATACGGAAGGCTACATTAACACGGATCGGCGACTGGTCAAATTCGCCAGCCAGACCGACCTGTTGATCCACGACGCGCAATATTCCGACGCGGACTATATTTCCAATCGGCAGGGATGGGGGCATAGCACGCCGCGTATGGCATGCGAAGTCGCGCGTCTGAGCGAAGCCAAACGCCTGGCGCTTTCTCACCACGAGCCGCGTTATGACGACGCAATGATCGCTGAACTCGAACGCGAGGCACAGCAACTCTTCCCAAACACTGTGGCTGCCTACGAGGGGTTAGAAATTGTCTTGTGATGCACAGATGTTGGGGTCTATTCCGAAATCAGGGGCATCTCATCTTCAGGCATCTCAGCTATGGGCAATGTAAAGGAGAATGTGCTGCCCTTGCCGAGCTCGCTCTCAACCCAGATCTTCCCGCCATGGGCTTCAGCGACCAGCTTGCAAAATGTCAAACCCAGCCCGGTGCCGCCGCTGCGATGACCGCCGGCCTGGCCAAACTTAGAGAAGATCTTTTCTTGATCCGCCGGGCTGATGCCGGCACCGGCGTCTTTGACGCCAATTGTTACATAGCGCTGCGGATAGGCTTTAAAAAATGCGGCTGCTTGATCGCCAACCATTCTCATCCTGGTCGGCTCGTCAGGCCGCAGCGGCGGCGGATTGCGTGCAAAAATCGTCACGCTACTGTCGCGAGGGCCAAACTTCAGCGCGTTGTCGATCAAATTTTGCATTACCCGTAAGACAAGTTCGCTGTCAGCATACGCAAGCGCCAATCCAGGATCAACGTCGACAACAAGCTGGATGGATTTGCTCTGCGCCAGCGCATCTAAGTGACTGATCGCCCGCTGCACCAGGCGTGCAATGGGCTGCGGCGACAAGTTCAAGGGCATACGGCCGCCCTCAAGGCGACTGATATCGAGCAACATATTGACCATAGTCAGCAGATTCTGCGTGCTGGCGTAGGCGATGCTGAGAATCTCGCGCTGCAACGAACTTGTCTCCCCAGCCACCCCTTTAAAGATCATATCAATCGAGGTCATTATGCTGGTAAGCGGGCTGCGCAGATCATGCACAATCATACTTGTCAGATCCTGGCGCAAACGCTCGGTCTCTTTTGCATCGGTAATATCGCGTAACACCAGCAACAGCGGAAGTTGCCGTTCATAGGACTCGCCGTCTGCGGCGCCATTAACCGAGTCTTTGCCGGCGACCCGCAAGGCCGTCCACTCAAGCGCCTGCAATTTAGCGTCGGTCTGGTTCAATTGACCCTGCGCGAGCGGACGACTCCCGCTGGCGATTTGTTCGAGACCAATTCGCAGATCGGCCCACTCCGCATCTTCATAGCGTTCGATCGTCGCCCAGCGATTAAGAAACTCGTTGAGCGAAAGTCCGATAGTAGCACGTTTCGCCGCCTCAGCGTCATAATCTTCAGTCACGGCTCCGATCAACTCAAAGAAGGTGGCGTTAATCACTGCCACTTTGCCATCCGCAGCGATGAGCGCAATCCCCTCGTGAGTGGAAGCCATAATCGACGCTAGTTGATCGCGACCTTGACGAACCGCATCGAATAACCAGATGCTCTCAACCGCGACAGCGGCCAGATTGGCGAACAGGGCTAACGTTTCCAGATTACTCGCGGCAGGAAACCCATCGGCATAGCCGACGCACATCGCGCCGATCACGCGACGGGTGGCCCGAAGGGGAATGATAACCCACGCTGCACAACTCTCGCCGTCAAGGCTGGAGGTCTCGCGAAACCCTAGTCGACCGCTGTTCGTGGCCTCAAGCGCCAGATCAGCAGCTAGAGCCTGATCGGCATCATTAAGCTTGCCCACGCTGGAAATCCGCAGCAGCGAGCGCGGCGAAACAGCATCATCGCCATCGCCAACCATAGCGATGGCGGGCAACTGGTTGGCGGTAATCAAGGCCACAGCGCACCGCGCCGCAGTCATTTCAACCATACCACTGATTATCAATTCGAAGATCTGCGCCGGCGAGCGAAGCGTTGTATTGAGGGCGATGCTCAACCCGCTCAACGCCGTCATAATTTGCAAGTTGCGCTGTTGCTCGCTATACAGGTGGGCGTTTTCGATCGCAACCGCGGCCTGGTTGACAAAAATTTCTAAGATCTGCACCTGCTCCGGCGTCGGCGGTTTATTGTCTTCGGGGTGTGAAACGCCAACTACCCCTCTAATTGCGCCATCTTTATTCTGCATCACGCAAAAGAGCATATCGAGCGGATGCCACCCGCCCAGAACTCTCTCAGGCAAGGTGGCAATATATGCGGGGTGGACTTGTTCCCACAATCTTCGATATGCCGCATTGTTGTGATCGAGCAAATAGGTTGCCGAACCACGCCGAGTTTCGGGGCGCAGCAATGCCTGAAACGCTTTCAACGGCATTGAGGTCGGCTCAATGTCGCGCATAATGTCAGCCGCGGGACCATAGACGATCATCTGGCGCAAATAGGGCTGCGTGGCGATTTGATCGTCGACCAGTGCGATGACTGCACTCTGGAAACCGACGCTCTTGCTCACTGCCTGTGTGATTAGCTGAAGGAGATCGTCAAGACGGCGCTCGGCGCGGAGTGCGTTGCTGAGATCCAACAGGGTATGGAGTTGCGAGTTGTTGCGGTTGAGCTCCTGCGCCCGGCGAGTCAGCGCCTGGTCGATCTGGGCGAAGCGGCGAGCATTCTCAAGCGCGATCACCGCTTGATCAGCCACCGCTTCCAGCATACGCCGATCTTCATCGACAAATGGCGCGTTATTGCTCCGGTTCATCACCTCGATGACGCCGCGCACGCCGCCAATATCACGCAGCGGCACAGCAAGCAGCGAGCGGGTGGTAAAGCCCGTATTCTGGTCGGTCGTCCCATCAAATCGCTCATCGCTGCTGGTATTGTTTACGATCTCCGATTGGCCGCTATCGACGACATATCCTGCGATGCCCGTTCCCAATGGCAAGCGCTCGCCAATAAGCTGGCTGCCCGTGGGGCCGCTCGCGTAGGTGAAAACCAACTCGTTCGTTTCTTCGTCGCGCAGCAGCAGCGAGCCCTCTTCGACGCCCAGCAGTTCCTGCACCTGCTGCATAATCAGTTGGGGAACACGTTCTGGATCGAGAGAGGAGGTAATCGTACGTCCGATCCGATTTAGCATCGTAAGTTGACGCGCCTGGCGTTCAACCTCGACGTAGAGCCGCGAATTCTCGATCATCGTCGCGGCTTCATCGGCCAGAAATTGCAGCAATTCCACCTGGATCGGGCTAAATGTATGGCTGGGCTGCGTATGGAAGGCGTTTAGGGTGCCAATAACGCGATCACGCGATATGAGCGGCACGCCCAGCCACGCGTATGGCTGGGCGGAGCCTTTGAAAAGCAGCGGGGGAATGCCGCGCAACTCGCACTCGCTGACATAATTGTCGGTATAAATTGTCGTGCGATTTGCGATGACGGCGCCGCTCAATCCGGCGTCGGCACGCCAGAAGTGATGCATATCAGAACGTCGCCCTTTGTCGGCGAAGTATACTAACTCCAACCATTCGTTTTCCTCGTCACACAGCACAACCATAAACGAGGCGGGTTCGAGCCAGTCATACGTAATCTGGTAAATGTGATCGAGGAGTTCATCGAGTTCGATAACGCCGCGCAACTGGTTGAGCGCCGCGACAAACGCGCGCCGCTGCTCTATCGATGCACCATAGATGCGTTGAACGAGGATCGCGCTGATCGGGCCAAGAACCGCGGCTAGACTGGTCAGGCCATAGATTTGCCGTTCGTTCCAATCGCACGGCGTAATGCACAGCCAACCTTGCAACTCGCCACCCGGACATAGCGGCACGTAGCCCGGCCCGCCCTCGGTGGAAGTGACAACTTCGCCCATACGCAGGCGACGAATATCTGCTGGAGCAGGCATATGGGCGGGAGTATCGCCCTTGCCGCATAAGCAACGCGGACGTCCGCCCATCTCCCATATGAGTTCGGCCTCGGAATTGGGAACAATGGCATCAAGAGCCAGCGTATACCGTCGATGTAAATCCGGCAATGCGTTTGCCTGAGCTACTTCGATAGTCAACGCTAGCCAGTTCTGGGCGAGGTCAAGCGTGTCGAGAGGCGAACGGCTCATAGGGCGCTAATCATCACATACAGTGATATTACATATGGGTTTAGTCAATGGGTCGTTTACGGACTCTCGCTAGTTCAGCATGGCCAGATTGTATCATAGCAGATCGAAAGCGGTTTGACAATTTATTAACTTTATTCCTCAGGCCATAGCAAAGCCATTTAGACGCCCGATCACGGTTAGACCAGCCGCGCCTGCCGGATTGTCGCCCGATCAGCAACGATTCCAGACATTGAAAATAAGGCCGGATAAGAAAGCAAAGGCGAGCGTCATTCGCGTACTGAAAGGCGAAGCAGCCATATTCAGGCTTCCAGTTCAAATATGACCAGACACAGCAAACATAACATACTACTGCATGGCATAATAACAGTTTGTTTATCGCGCTGTCGGCCAGGCGTAGTTTGACTTGGCCATACTTCCGCTGGTATAATCGCCGTCATTCCGCTGATCGCATCTGGAAGCCTGGAGCGTGTATTTTTATGACCAACCCTTTCGACCCGAACTACCTCACAACCGCCAGCGTGATGTTTGGCCCTCTTGCCTGGGTATTTTTCCTCCTCCAGATCGGCGCAACAGCGGCAGGCGCGTATTTTGCATTCCTTCGACAAGACAATAACGCATTCCGGCGCGGCGAATTTAGTCGGCTGGGGAATGTGCTGATGATCATTGGCGGCATTGGCACGCTGCTAGGCATCCTGCGAATGAGTGATGTTCCTCTCTTGAATCAGCGCTTCTGGTTTTATGTTCTTCTGGTTGTCGAGTTAGGATTGGCCGGGTATATCTTCTATTACGCGCGGTATGTCTACCCGACGCTGCGCGCGCAAAGTTTCACCGCCCGCGGCAAAGCTCGGCGCGCCGTTCCATCGGATAGCGCCGGCGCCAGTGATAGTTCAGCCGCCAATGAGCTGGAACGGGCTGTTCCTGTCACCCGACGTCGCGGCGCGCGACGCGATCGCAAACGCAAGAATCGGTAATCATCAAGAAGCGAATAGCGACGGTAGCTCAGAAGATGGCTGACGCGTTCAGCGCTTCAGCCAGCAGCGCTTTGTAGCGGGCCCGCGGTATCTCGACGGCGCCGAATTGCAGCAGGTGGTCGCTGCCGAGGAATTGGGTGTCGAGGAGTCGAAAACCGCTGCGCCGCAGCCGATCGACCAGATGAACGAGAGCTACTTTGCTGGCGTCGCGTTCGCGGCTGAACATGCTTTCGCCGGCGAACAGGCCCCGAATGGCCACGCCGTACAGTCCCCCCGCCAGTTGCCCATCGCGCCAGCACTCGACGCTGTGGGCGATCCCCAGGCGATGCAGTTCGGCATAGGCTTCGATGATCTGAGGCGAAATCCAGGTTGAGTCGCGATCGGGCGCGGGGGCGGCGCAAGCTTCAACGACTGCGCGGAACGCATAGTCGAACCGCGCGTCAAAGCGTCCGCCGCGCACCGTGCGGGCCAACCGGCGCGGCACATGAAATGCGTCGAGCGGAATGATCGCGCGTGGGCTGGGATCGTACCAGCTGATCGCGCCGGTATCATCGGCCATTGGAAAAACGCCCTGGGCGTAGGCCGCAATGAGGAGATCGGGAGTCAGTTTCATCGCCGCGCCACGCTTCAAATCACGCCGCTTCGATTCATCCGGCGCAGGCCGCTGATCACGATATGCACGCCCCAGAGCAATAGCGCCAGAGCGCTGAGCGCCCCGATCTGGAGCGCCCAGGTGCGCCCGTCGAGCATCAGCACAATCCAGAGCGGCGCGCCGAGCAGACCGCGCACGAGCAGTAGGATCAGGAATGTCGCTGGCAGCAGCGTCATCAGCAGGCTGGGCCAGGCATAATGGCGGACGGCCAGCAGCGCATAGAGCAGCGCCAGCGAGACCAGCGCCGCAATCAGCGCCGTGAGCAAGGCGTTTGAGACGCCAAACGGCAAACCGGCGACCCGATAGCTCCAGGTCTGCGTGCGCAGCCCTAGACCTTCCACCAGCATATGGTAAATGAGAAACGCCGCGTACGTCAGCGCGCCGGTGATGTAGCCGGGAAACCACCAGTGCGTCTGGTAGAGCGCCAGCGTCAGGAGGGCCGGGAGAGCATAGAGCCACGTCGATGCGATCAACACAAACCAGGTGAGCGGTTGACCCATAAACGTCGCCGCTACGCTCAGATCGGCGCGATAGCTGATGCCATATAACCACGACCACAACGGAATCGTCAATGCGCCCAGATGCCCCGAAAGCAAGGCGATCATAAAGATCGGCGATTGAAACCGCCGCCATGCATACGCCGCCAGCCCGTAACACACGATCGCCAGCAGAATTGACGCTATTTCCATGCCCACCCCGGCAATGCCCGGTTCGTCATCAATCCCATTCGTACGCGCGAACTTCGCCGTTGCTCAACGTGAACAACTGATCGGTTAGCCCGTGTTCATGCTGCACCGAGTCAAGCTGGATCTGGCGGGCCATATTGGCCAGCACCGTGCGGTCGATGTCGCTGAACGCGATGAGAAAATCGCGGTTCGGCACGGCGATCACGATGCTGCCCGGCAATTGAGCGCGCCATCGGTCGAGTATCTCTGGAATGAGCAGCCGCGCGGCGTCGAAACCATCTTGCGTGTTGAAGATGAACAAACGCTGATCGCCGCTGCCGGCCACCGTGTATTCGCTTGTTTCCAGGGTACGACGTCGCAAGTTCGCCAGCGCCTGCTCGTGGAGTTCGTGTTCGCCGATGCCCCACACCGTCAGGTGTTCTTCGTTGACGAACGCGACGCTCTCCGGCTCTTTGATCACATAGGTGATGATCAGATCGGCCAAAAACGGACGATAGACCGGCATCGGCATATCGCCTTCATACATCGTGTTCAGCAGCGTGATCGGCTTGAGCATCGGCAGCAGGCGATCACGCAACTCGGCGAAGGTGCGGGGCGAGCGCGACGCTTTCAGGTGCTGAAGCGACTCGATTGCGACGGCGATGATCGCATCGATCTGGTCGGGATACTGGCGATAGGCGGCATAGAATTTCGCCAGGTTGACTTTCAGATCGGTCGTGCCTACCCGCACGGTCAATGCCAGGCCCATACGCCCAAGCACGTCGATTGCGTCGAGGTCCTCGATCTGGCTTTCGACCGTCGCGCCAAACTCTTCATCGTCGAGGAGGTTGCTGTCGCGGATCTGCCGATCCTCGCGCATACTCATAAGTCGATGCTCTCCAGTCCGCCCTGCCACGCCGCTTTGAGCGTCGCCAGGTCGGCGCGTAGTATCTCCGTTCCCGTGTCGTCAATCACGCGCAGTTCGGCTTCGGCGTGCGTCGCGCCGATCTGCGCCAGCGCCACGCCGGCGAGCGTCGCCTCGAACGCGGCGGCGTCTGCGGGCCGCACCTCGACCAGGAAGCGACTCGGCGTCTCGGCGAAGAGTTGGACGAGCGTTCCACCACTGCCATCGCTCACGCGCAGCGCGCCGAGGTTGAGCATCAGGCCGATCCCGCCGGCGAAAGCCATCTCGGCGGCGGCGACGGACAGCCCGCCTTCGCTGAGATCGTGGCAGGCTTGCACCAGCCCGGCGCGGATGGCGCTATGCAGCGCGGCGAATGTCTTCGGCGCAATGGTCAGATCGACCTTCGGCAGCGCCGAAGGCAGGGTCGCGCCCATCACCAATTCGAGATGGCTGCCCGCCAGTTCGTCGCGCGTCGCGCCGACGAGGTAGACGACATTCCCCGCTGCTTTGAGATCCATCGTCACCGTTTGGTCCACGTCGGGAACTTCGGCCAGTGCCGAGATGAGTAGCGTCGGCGGGATCGCCACCCGCACGCCGGTTGCGTCGCGATATTCGTTGTTGAGCGAGTCTTTGCCGCTGATGAACGGCGTGCCGAATGCTCGCGCCGCGTCGTAGCATCCCGCCGCCGCGCGGGTCAGCCCAGCCATACGGTCGGGCTGGCGCGGATCGCCCCAGCAGAAGTTGTCGAGGATCGTTGCGCGCGCCGGGTCGCCGCCGGTCGCGACAACGTTGCGCAGGGCTTCATCGACGCAGGCCAGCGCCATCCAGTAGGGGTCGATCTTGCCGTAGTTCGGGTTGATGCCGCAGCCCAGCGCCAACCCGCGGTTGCTGTGGCACAACGGCTGGAGCGCCGTCGCATCGCCGGGGCCATCGCTCGCCGCGCCGACCAGCGGCTTGATCACCGTCGCCCCGCCGACCTCGTGGTCGTAGGTGCGCACGATCCGCTCTTTCGAGGCGATGTTGGGATGGGCGAGCAAGGCCAGCAGCAGCGCGAGCGGTTCGCCGGATGGAATCGACGACGGTTCCGCCGCCGCACGCGCCGGGCCGGATGGATCCCAAAGTGCATCCAACAATCGTTGCGGCAGGCCGTCGTGCAAAAAGTTCATGCCGATTTCAACGACAGTCTGGCCGGCGTGGGTAATGCGCAACATCTTATCGTCGGTAAAGCGGCCGATCGCCGTCGCTTCAACATCCTCGGCGGCGCAGAGGTCGAGAAAGGCCGCGAGGTCGTCCTGAGGCACGGCGAGCACCATGCGCTCCTGCGCTTCAGACAGCCAGATCTCCCAGGGCTGCAACCCGGCGTACTTGAGCGGCACGCTCTCCAGTTCGACGGTCGCGCCGATCCCTGCGCCCATTTCACCGACGGCCGATGAGAGGCCACCCGCGCCGCAGTCGGTGATCGCGTTGTACAGCCGTAGATCGCGCGCCTGGATGATCACATCGAGAACTTTCTTCTCAGTGATCGGGTCGCCGATCTGCACCGCGCTGCCAACCTCGGCGGCGGTGCTGTGGGTCAGCTCGACGCTGCTGAAGGTTGCGCCGTGGATGCCGTCGCGCCCGGTGCGCCCGCCTGCCACGACGATCGCGTCGCCGGGTTGCGGGTCGCGCGGGTGTGCACCGCGCGGGGCAATGCCGAGCGTGCCGCAATAGACCAGCGGGTTGGCGGTGTAGCCGGGATCGAACAGCACCGCACCGTTGACCGTTGGAATGCCCATTTTGTTGCCATAGTCACGCACCCCGGCCACAACGCCGGCGCAGATTCGGCGCGGGTGCAACACCCCGTCGGACAGGCCGGCAGCGTCCAGGTCGGGCGGACCAAAGCAGAGCACGTCGGTGTTGGCGATCGGCAGCGCCGACACGCCCAGCACGTCGCGGATCACGCCGCCCACGCCGGTGTTCGCGCCGCCGAAGGGTTCCAGCGCGCTGGGGTGGTTGTGCGTCTCTACTTTGAACGAGACTTCGTAATCGTCGGTGAAGGCCACGATGCCGGCATTGTCCACGAACGCGCTGAGCACCCAATCCGACGCGGATCGCGCCGCCAGGATGTCGCTCGTTGCGCTCATCAGAAAGGTGCGGATCAAGCTGTTGATCTCGCAATCTTGCCGGAGCATGTGGTACGCCGCGTAGCGGTCGGCGTCCAGGTCGGCGGGCGGTTCGCGTTCGGCGGACGGCTGCACCCGGTACCGCACCCGCGCCTTGAAGGTCTTGTGCGAGCAGTGTTCGCTCCAGGTTTGCGCCAGCGTCTCCAGTTCGCCGTCGGTCGGGTCGCGGCCCAGCGCGGCGAAGTAATCGCGGATGGCGTGCATCTCGGCGAGGTCGAGCGCGAGCACGCCGGCGCGGCTAATTTCCAGCAGCGTCGTGTCATCGGCGTCGCGCAGCGGCACGCGGGCCGTGTGTGGCATCACATCGGCGGGCGGGGTGAGCAGATCGGCGTAGAAGCGCCGGCGCTCGGCATTCGCCACAGCATCGCGGTCGTGGTAGACCAGCGTGGTTTGCACCAGGTCGTTCGCCAGCTCGCGCGCGGCGGCCCGCACGTCGGCGCCGGCGGGCAACAGGCAGCGGCGCAATGCCCGCACGCGCTCGACCCCGGCCACGCCCAGGCGGCGCGACCCTTCGAGCGCGCTTTCGGCCTCGTTGTCGGTGACGCCGGGGCGATAGGCGATCTCCAGTACGCCGCGTCCGGCAGCGCCAATCGCCGCGCGTGCCTCGGCGGCGAGATCGGCCTCCGTGAGCGCACACCAGCGCGCGTGCTGCGTCACCGGGTCGTGCAGCAGTTCGGCGGCGAGCTGCGCGACAGCGGCATCGGCAAGCGTCGAACCGGCAAGCAGATACAGCGACTGGACGGCGGGTTCGGCGGCGCTTGATTCGCGCGGCGCGACTGTTACCAGATATTGGGGCATAGCTTTCGTCGTGGTTATGTTTGTAGACATCGGGATTGCGATTGTAGCCGATTGTAGAGGGATAGTCAAGCAGCCGCGCGCGTTTGCCATACCCGGCATACGGCGTCTGAAGGGTTTGGGTTCTTTACAGATCGGCGAGAATCGTTATAGTATTGGGAACTCTACCAAACAATATTGGAAACACCGCATGCGGTCATTCTGAGCGCAGCGAAGAATCTCGGATTCCCAGGCCATCGAGACCCTTCCCCTTCGCTGCGCTCAGGGTCAGGGTGACATGCA
>JANQID010000078.1 GCA_028282325.1 Chloroflexaceae bacterium
TCCTCTGCCGGGGTGCGTGGTGCGATGTAGTTCTCTATTACGGTTGTGCCATCGGGTTCGGGCAGCGCCTTGCGGTCGATCTTTCCATTAGGCGTGAGTGGGAACGCGTCGAGTACGACAAAGCGGCTCGGGATCATATACCCCGGCAACCGCGCCTCCAGATGTGCGCGCAGGTCTGCCGGCGCGATCACCTGCGCATCTTCAGCGAGCAGATACGCGACCAGCTGTTGAGCACCGAGAACATCTTCACGGGCGACCACAATGGCCTCGCACACTGCGTCCAGCTCGCGCAACGCCGATTCCACCTCGCCCAGTTCGATGCGGAAGCCGCGAACCTTGACCTGGTGGTCGATGCGCCCCAGGAACTCCAGCCAGCCATCGGCGCGGTAACGCGCTCGGTCGCCGGTCTGGTACATCCGCGCACCAGCTTCCGAAGCACAGGGATCGGCGACGAACCGCTCCGCCGTCAGTTCCGGGCGATTGAGATAGCCGCGCGCCACGCCGACGCCGCCGATGCAGATTTCGCCCGCCACCCCGATGGGAGCCAGATGACCGTGATGATCACGCACCAGGATGCGGGTGTTGGGGAAGGGCCGGCCAATCGGCAGCGTTCCCAGGTCATCGGCCAGGTCGGCGATCTCAGCCAGCGATGGACCGATGGTCGCCTCGGTAGGGCCATAACCGTTGAGGAAGCGGCGTCCGGGGGCCCAGCGCGCCCAGACCGCGCGTGGGCAGGCTTCGCCAGCCGTGGCCAGCGTCTTCAGGTCTGGCAGCTCGGCGGTGGGCAGGACCGCCAGCAGCGCGGGCGGCAAGGTTGCCGTGGTGATCTGTTCGGCGTGCAGCAGCTTCAGCAGCGCCGGGCCGTCGCTCAGGGTCGCCTGGGGCGCGAGCGTCAGGGTTGCGCCACACAACAGGGCCATCAAGAACTCGGCCAGCGAGGCATCGAAGCTGAGGGCGGCGAACTGCAACACCCGGTCGCCTGGCTGCACAGCGCAGGCGTCAATGGCGGCCAGACCGAAGTTGACCGCGCCGCGGTGGTGTATCAACACGCCTTTGGGGCGACCGGTGGAGCCGGAGGTATAGATGACATAGGCGAGGTTGTCGGGGGTGGTGCGCGAGGGAAGGTCAGCGCTGGGCTCGGCGGCGATGGCGGGCCAGTCGGCATCGAGCCGGAGCGTGCGGGCGGTGGTGGACGGGAGCTGCGCGGCGATGGCGGCGGTGGACAGGAGGAGGGCGACGCCCGAGTCGTCGAGCATCAGCGCCTGGCGTTCCGGGGGATAGCTGGGGTCGATGGGGAGGTAGGCGCCGCCGGCCTTGAGAATGCCGAGGAAGGCGATGATGACGTCGGGGCTGCGCTCCATACGGACGCCGACAATGGTGTCGGGGCCGACGCCAAGGCGGCGCAGATGATGAGCGAGTTGATTGGCGCGAGCGTTGAGGTCGGCGTAGGAGAGGTCGGTGCCGTTGCCGCGCACGGCCACAGTGGTGGGGGTGCGCTGGGCCTGCTGGGTGAAGAGGTCGTGGAGACAGGCCTCAGGAAGGAGGTGGCTCGGACCGGTCCACTGGCGGAGGAGGGCTGCGCGCTCGGTGGCGGTGAGGAGGGGGAGGGAGCCGATAGTGCGGTGGGGGTCGGCGACGATGCCTGTCAGGATAGTGGTGAGATGGCCCAGCATGCGTTCAATGGTCGCTGCGTTGAAACGCTCGCTGTCGTAGGCAATTTTTAGCGGCAGTTGCTCCCCAGGCCCCGAAACCACTGTGAGCGGGTAGTTGGTCTGTTCAAAGGAATGCACATCCTCGACCACAAAATTGAATCTCTGGCGATCGAGGACATCGGTGAGCGGATAGTTTTCAAAGACGACAATGCTTTCGAATAGCGGCGTTCCTCCGGGCAAATCGCTCCAGCCCTGGATGTTAACCAACGGCGTATCCTCATACTGGCGCAGTTCGAGAAGCTGTTGTTGAAGCTCGCGCAACCAGGCGTCAACCGGTCGATCGACTGTGGCGCGAGTCCGCATTGGCAGAGTATTGATGAACAGGCCTACCATGGTCTCAACGCCGAGCAACTCCGGCGGTCGTCCGGATACTGTAACTCCATAGACAACATCATCTGCGCCGGTGTAGCGGGCCAGCAAGATGGCCCAGGCGCCCTGTACCAGTGTGCTTAGTGTGAATTGCTGCTCGCGAGCCAACGTTGTAAGTTGGGCTGTCGTTTCCGGCGGCAGCAGGCGTTCGATGGTGGCGTGGCGATTTTCGTGCTCTGCTGAAGTTGATCGTTTGTCAAACGTCAGTGCTGTCGGCGCGCTCAGACCGGCGAGCATCTGGCGCCAGAAGGCCTCCGAACGCGCCGGATCGCGCTTTTGCAGCCAGGCGATGTATTCCCGGAAAGGTCGCGCCGCTGGCAAACGAGGCGATTCTCCTCGGTGATAGCCCTCGTATAGCGTAAATACCTCGCCCATAACCAGCGGGAGCGACCAGCCATCGAGCAGCAGGTGATGGTGCGACCATATAAACTGGCAGGCTTCATCTGTGAGCCGGATCAACGTCAGGCGCAGGAGCGGAGCTCGGGCCGGATCGAAGCCGCGCCGCCGGTCATCGGCCAGGTACGCTTCCAGCCGTGTTTGCTGTTCGTCCGACGTCAGCGTTCGCCAGTCCTGCTCGTCAAAAGGCAATGCCACTTCCCGTTGCACAACCTGCAACGGCTGCTCCTGGCTCTTCCAGGCGAAGGCGGTGCGCAAAATGGCATGCCGACGGATAACCTCGCTCCAGGCTCGGCGGAAGGCGGCGACATCAAGCGCGCCGCGCAGTACGGCTGTCACCTGCTCTACATACACGCCCGATTCCGGCGCCTGAAGCGTGTGATAGAGCATGCCCTCCTGCATTGGCGAAAGCGCATAGACTGCCTCGATATTGCGTCGGCTCATAAATCTCCCCCCACCTCAATTTCTTTCAGCAATGCGTCGATGTCGTCCTGGTTCAGGGCGACGTCGGGAAAATCTGATGGCGTGTAGCCGTCGGCTTCTCTGCTGCGACAATGGACGATCAAGCTGCGCAGATGGTCTAGAAAATGCTCGGCAATGTGCGCAATAGTCGCCTGGCGATGCAGGTTGGTGCAGAAGATCCAGGCTATCTGGAGGCGTCCGTCAACGATATGGGCGGCGAACTCGAGGATGTGTTTCCGCTGTGCGTCTGCGGCATGGGCCGGGCCGCTCGGTTCCGCTGCCGCCTGAAAAAGCGATCCTTCGGCGTTGGTCTGGCGGAACTGGCCGAGGTAGTTGTAGCTCACCTCAGCCTGGGCTTTTGCGCTCAATCGTTGTGTCAGCGCTGCATCGCGGCTCAGGTAGCGCAGGATGCCGTAGCCGATGCCGTGGCGCGGTACGGCCCGCACCACCTCTTTTGTATGCATCAACAACGCCGCCAGCTCCACGCCGTTGCGTAGATCAAAATGCGCCGGATACACGCTGGTGAACCAGCCCACCGTGCGCGAGACGTCGAGATCGGCAAACAGATCTGCGCGTCCATGGCTTTCCAGGTCGATCAGTAAGTCTGACGCGCCACTCCATTCGGACAGCGTTCTGATCAGCGCCGCCAGCAGCAGCTCATTCACGTCGATTCCGTAGGCTCCGGCAGCTTCATAGAGCAAAACGCTAGTTTCGGCGGCGTCCAACTCGGTTGTCAGCACGACGGATGCCGCTTCGACATTCGCTCCAGAGCTAAAGTCACGCGGCAGACTGATTGGCTTCCGATCGGGGAGCGCTTCCCAGTAAGCGATTTCATCGTGCAATTCATTGGATGCAGCGAAGGTTTCCAGATGCTCGGCCCATTGTTTGTAGGAACTGGCTTTTGGCGGCAACTGAATCTGGGCTCCGGCAACCATTTGTCCATAGCTCGATTCCAGATCTTCCAGCAGAATGCGCCAGGAAACCCCATCGATCGCCAGGTGGTGGATGATCACGAGTAGTCGCCCCGGTCGCGTCGGCCCTAGATCGAAGTAGGCCAGGCGATACAGCGGACCATGCTCGATATCGAGGCTGGCATGGAGTTCTTCCGCCCGCGCGGCGAGTGCATCACGCCAGGCGGCATCGTCGAGCGCCGCCAGGTCATAGCGGACAATGTCCGGCTGTTCGCCCGGCGCGGCGTAGCTCTGTCGCCAGCCAGCGTCGGTGCGCGTAAAGCGCAGACGCAGCGCATCGTGATGATCCGCCAGATGGGCGAACGCTGCGGTCAGCGCATCTACATCAAGCGGCCCGCGGGTTTCCAGCAGAACCGCCTGGTTCCAATGCGCGGGCGATGGGAACTCCTGCGCAAAGAACCAGTGTTGGATCGGAGTCAGCGGCGCCGGACCGATCACCGGGCCTTGCTCGGCAGTTACCACGGATGCTGCTTCGGCGTGCGCTGCCAGGCTGGCGATCGTTGGAAACTCGAACAACAAACGCGGCGAGATATGCAGGCCGGCCTGCGCAGCCCGCGAAATGATCTGGATGCTCATAATCGAGTCGCCGCCAAGATCGAAGAAGTTGTCATCGACGCCGACGCGATCCAGACCGAGCACCTGGGCCCAGATCTCCGCCAGTATCACTTCCCGGTCCGTGCGTGGCGCCACGTAGCGTTCGGCGAACTCACGCTCGATGTCCGGCGCCGGCAGGGCTTTGCGATCCACCTTGCCGCTCGGAGTGAGTGGGAGTACGTCAAGGATCACAAATGCTGCGGGCATCATGTAGTCGGGGAGCGTTTCGCGAGCGTGGCGACGGAGCGCATCCGGCAGTTCCGCCGCATTGACGGAGGCATCCGGCACGGGGACGACATAGGCTGCCAGTTGACGGCGCTCGGCGGCTGGTTCATACACGAGTATGGCCAGCTCGCGCACTTGCGGGTGGGTGCTTAAGACGGCGGCAACT
>JANQID010000091.1 GCA_028282325.1 Chloroflexaceae bacterium
GCCGTTGACGTTTTCTGGCCATACGTTCCTCCACAAGCGATGCGACGATCCTACCAGATCTTTACTTCGCGTGTGGTCCAGTTTCTGGGGCCAATTATACCACTACATCGTTTCTATAAAGTCAGGAACAAATTGGGGCAATAGTTCACAGCAGAATAAGCTACAACAAGATTTGCAAAAAGCAGCTGCCACCATAAAACAAGCTCGATTCGGCGCAAACGTTCAGGCCGTTTTGGGAATTTGTTATGGCAAAACACGAACCAGTTACCTACGTGGCTATCTTAAAGTCGTTGGGCAGAACTTCTGGTATCTCATCAGCGAGAATCGTGATTTGTACATTGACATCATTGAGCCAATTGGTTATCGAGCCAAACAACATAACGATGCCTTCTTTGATGAAAAGGCGAGAGTAGTCAATATACTCACGAAAGCGTTCATTGATGATTTCTGTGATAATGAAGGAAACATTGATTGGGCTAGATTGGTTGAGTGGAATAGTGGCAACTTTGACTGGGATAACGTTATGTCCAGCTAACAACCCAAATGCAGCGGACGCTCAGAGCTCGCTTTTTGATTGAAAAAGGTAGCGCATCAAGCGTTCTCGGCACTTTAGCCTTCGTCTCGCGCTGCTGATTTGCCGCATAATGCGCGGATAAGCACGCTTCATCGCCTGTTATGCTCCGCTGCGCTCCGCATAACAAGCGGATGAATCGGATCGCCTGCGGCGGCAGCTTATCCGCGCATTGGGCCGCCTTAGCCAACGTCCGCTCCATATCGATGCCGGTGGTTGTTCCCGTTTCGAGGCCACCCCCACGCCCGCTCATTCGGTGTATAATATCGGTAGGAGGTGCCTATGCAAGACGATGCTTTGCTGGAACGGATTACGCTCGCCCCCCATGTGATGGTCGGGAAACCCGTTATCCGTGGGACGCGGCTTACCGTCGAATATATCCTCAAGTTGCTTGCTTCTGGTGCAACCATCGCTGATATTCTCGATGAATATCATGGCCTCACGCCCGATGATATCCGCGCCTGTCTCCTGTTTGCCACCAAAGCACTGGAAACGACCACCTTCATGCCCCTGGTAGCGACGGAGGGGTAGATGCACTTTCTGGTCGACGCCTGTACTGGCCCGCTCACCGCACGTTGGCTGCGTGAGCAGCAGCACGAGGTGTTTTCCATGATTGTTGCACCAGCATGCTGACCAATTACCGGGCCAGTTCGTCGTCGTAACCGAAAAGCGGGTACGTTTCGCCCGGAAACCCTCCTAACCGGCGGCCCAACCAGCGTGTGTAGCCGACTGGCTGGACCAGGGCGATTTTATCATCCAGAAGTGGCAAAAAGGCATCCCCGATCTGTCAGGGTGATCCTCTCCAGCCGGCGGCTAACACGCGGGCGTTGGGCGGTGGCCGAGCAAGCGCCGGGCGAGGCCGAACGGCGAAAGGAAGAACAATGACACTCCCACCCTTGAGCGAGTCTCAGATCCGCCAGCATGCGAGCGCGGAGTCGTTCGCCCGCGGCATAAGCTATTACCAGCGCGGCGCCGTCGGCCCGCTGACGCTGCGCGGCGACCTGTTGCAGGCCGAGGTCGAGGGCAGCGAGTACGAGCCCTACCGGGTGACGGTCAGCCTTGACACTGGCGGGGTGCGCGCCGCCGATTGCACCTGCCCCTATGACTGGGGCGGCTGGTGCAAGCATATCGTGGCGATCCTGCTGGCCTACGTCCATGCCGCGCCGGACGAGGTGGAGGTGCGCCCGCCGCTCGCCGATCTGCTCGCCGGGCTAGACCGCGGTCAGTTGGAGGCGCTGCTGCTGCACCTGGCCGCGCAGGACTCGAATCTGGCCGAGCGGATCGACGCCCTTATCGCCGCCCCTCCCCCAGCGACAGACTCTCCTTCGATCCTTTCGACAAGCGCAGGAACCAGGCGACGCACCGCCGTCGATGCGACGTCGTTCCGCCAGCAGATCCGCCGCATCTTCCGCGCCGAGCGCCCCGACGACTACATGGCCTACGCGAGCATCCTGGCGAATATGGAACCGCTCATCGCGCAGATCCGCAGCTTCCTCGACGACGACGCCCAGAGTGCGCTGCCGCTGCTGGAGACGCTGACCGAGGAGTACGGCGATTCCTGGGTCGATTACGACGACTCCGACGGCGAGCTGGGCGGCTTCTTCGACGAGCTGGGTACACTCTGGGCCGAGGCGCTGCTGGGAACCAACCCGAAGCAGGCGGAGCTGAAGCGCTGGCGCGAGCGGCTGGAGGGTTGGGCCGCCGCCGCCGAGGAGTATGGCTGTGAGGGGCTGAATATCGCGCTGCAGGCCGCTGATGAGGGCTGGAGCGCACCGTGGGTTGACGCGGCGATCCTCGGCGAGGTGCTGCCTGGCACGCGGCGGATCAACGGCTACGCCGATGAGCTGCTGGCGATCCGCCTGCAGATCCTGGAGCGCAGCGGGCGCATCCAGGAGGCGCTGAATCTGGCGGCGGCGGCGGGGATGCACCGTGAGCAATCGCTGCTGCTGCTGCGCCTGGGTCGCGTCGCCGAGGCGGTCGAGCTGGGCCGAGGGCAATTCAGCGCCGCTGAGGAGGCGTTTGCGCTCGCCCAGGCGCTGCGCGAGCACGGCGATCTGGAGCGCGCCCTGATGATCGGCGAGCATGGGTTGAGCCTCGGCGGAGCCAGGCCGAGTATCTACGGGCAGGAGCAGGCGCGGGCTCGCCTGGCAGCCTGGCTGGTCGATCTGGCCGAGGGCCAGGGGCGAGTCGATCTGGCCCTGCGCGCCGGGGCCGAGGCGCTAAAGCTCGCGCCCGAGCTGGGCCTCTACCGGCGACTGGCCGAGCTGGCCGGCGCACACCCTGAACTTGTCGAAGGAGGGTGGCCCACGCTCCGCGAGTGGCTGCTGGCGGCCCTGCGCGCCAACAAGAGCTGGATGGCCTCCGGGCGGATCGACATCTTTCTCCACGAAGGGCTGATCGACGACGCAATCGCGGTGCTGGGCGACTATCCCGGCGGCGGCGACCTGGCGCGGGTGATGGACGCCGCGACCGCGACTCGGCCGGACTGGGTGATCACGGCGGCGACCGCCAGCGCGGCGGCAATCATCGACGCGGGCAAAGCCCAGTACTACGACTCGGCGATCGACTGGCTACGTCGGGCGCGGGCGACCTACCAGGCGGCCGGTCGCCCGCAGGAGTGGCAGACCTATTTGCAAGGCCTGCGCGCGCAGCACGGGCGCAAGTACAAGCTGATGGGGCTGCTGGATCAGCTTGAGCGGGCGCGGGGGTGATGGATCGAGCGAGGAGGCGCTGAGCTTGCTATGGGCTAGCGCCGGTGACTTCAGCGACCGGCAGGGTCACTCCAGTTATGCAGATACGGACTCACTTTGCTCAGCAAGGCGCGCAGATGCTTATAGCCCACTGTCTCATCGAACATCAATTGGCCGAGGAGGATACCTGGATGAATCTGCTGGGCGGCGGCGAAGCGCTCGATATTCTGGCGTGAGAAGTAGGGCCTGGTGCGGGCGACCCAAGAGTCAAGGGCGCTCTGGTCGATCAGCCAGGATCGCGCCTGCTGGTTCGCCTCCATCTCCTGGGCGTCTCGACACTGCTCTTTGTCGTCCAGGTTATCGAGATGCAGTGCGCGGTGGCCAAGAACCAGATGGGCCAGCTCGTGCATCAGAGTGAACCAGAACGAGTCGATCCGGTCGTAGCGCAGAGTCAGCCCGATGATCGGCGCGCTATTAGTGTCACAGAGAACCCCATCGATATAGGTCTTCGGCAGCTGTGGCACGACGATGAAGCGCACGCCAAGCGACTGGAGCAGCGGCGGAACCTCAGCCACCTGCTCTGGCGTCGTCGCCAGTTGGCGGATAGCCGGTATCGCCCTGGTCAGGTTTTCGCGGCTGAAGGGCGGCGCCTCCTGACTATGCGCAAGCTGGCGCACCCGGGCCACCCAGGCAACCTGGGCGCCGCGCTCAGGTCCACGGGCTACACTATGGCACAGGCTGACCGCTTCGATCATCGCTTCAGGGTCGCCGCCCAGCAGGTGACGTACGTCACGCTCCAGATCATCGGCGACATTGGTCGCGCGCAGCCAGCCTCGACGGATCAGGTCGGCGATTGGGAACATGCTGTATAGCTTGCTGCGCGTTGCGATATCGGATTCGCCGGCACCGCTGCGCCGACGATGGGGTGATCGGGTGATGAATTGCCTGCACCCAGCTATTTTTTCGTCAACTTAGGCCCAATGTAGGCAACGTACAGAGGAGCATCTTTCTCAATTGGATAGCTAAAGTGGATTCGATACTGTGGGCTCTTGATCTTGCCATGCCAGAAGCACTCTAGTTGACGACCCTCCGGATCTCGGAACGTCATCGCAGATCGGAAACGTGGATCGTTCTTTTCTTGCTCTGATGCATCGGAGAATCGTGCATTTCTGCGCCGGAAATAGTTGTCTATTAATTCATCGCCTCTCGCCGTTCGTCGTCCCTTGGCATCAAAGCACGTCTTTAATTGATTGAGCACATCAAGCAGTACGAAGGTTCGCTCGACGACATATGGGCTAAATGGTTCGCCAGCAAGATATCCTTCGAGATTTGGGAGAAATGTCAGGTTGGAGAATCGTGCGGGGAGCTGTGCTATTAGTTCCTCCCACGTTCGCGGCAAGCTCTGTTGATCCTTGAGGTAGTGCTCAAATTCCAGTAAGCCCCAAAAGTTGGGTAATTCACATGTCTCAACATCGCCGCTGTCACGATGCCAGCTGACTTCAATAGGCGTGCGCTGATAATCCGAAGGTACGAAGCTCACCAAACCAGCAGGAAGCCCTTGAAAATGGCGTGCTGCTGCCTCACCGATTGCCGTTTCAGTTACTACTATATCGTCCTCAAGGCTCAAGTATTCATTCGGGCTTCCCATAAGTTGATCTTCAACAAAAGGCCCATTCTTGTCGATCCAGACCATAACTAATGTGATGAAATTCTTATCTCCCGTCGCATGAACTGCCTGGCGAAAGCTCTGATTGGTATATACCTGACTCTCTAAGATAGTTCGTGACACACGGAGGGTACGGCCGTAGCTTGTCGCACATTCCCGACAGCGCATGACTTCTTCAAGAGATTGCCGAAAGCCTAGATGGTCGGCATATTGGCCGTGGAGTGAAAGATCGTTGACGAAGAAGCCCATCCTGTACCTACCATCCAATCAGTGAGCCCAGATCCTTCTCATACTGATCGAAGAAGTCCTGTGGCCAAGTGTCCAGGTTTCCCTGAGGGTCAATAATGGGAGATATGACCTGTGGACGCTGGCCCGTATCATCACGTAGTTGAAAAAAATGTATAACCACCTGATCAGGCATAAGAATGGGCGCTCCATCAACTCCCTTGACTGCCCGGCGAATACCGTTCAGCACATGGTCACTGTGCGTCTCAACAATAACCTGAGCTCCTGACGCCGCTGCACGCGCCAGGAATACGCCCATCGCCGATTGACCGGCTGGATGCAAGTGTAGTTCAGGATTTTCCACCATCACTAACGGCGCGATCCGTTCTTCGCGTTGAGCGAGACCGACCGCTCCGAGACACGCCGTAATGACTGGAAGCACATGACTCAGGCCGTAACCCACATTCGTCATACGGTGAAAATTGGTTGCTGCACTTGTGCGCATACGCATCACGAGTAAGCTGGTCCGCGGGAGAGGCTCAATCTCAATCGCACTACCAGGAAAGAACGAGGCAAGCCAGGCCTCTACTTGCCGCTTTAGTGGAGGAGGCGCATCTGGACTACACATTGCTCTGGGAATGATGAGGTCTTCATGCTCGTTAATGAACCACGGCGTATACTCTCCGTGCGCACCTACCCCAGTTTGCTGAGCGCTACTGCTTGCCGGGTAGGTTTCACGCGGACCGATTCGATCAGCTGAGATATAGGTGAGTGTCTGTAATGTCTGGAGCAGGGCTTCAGGTGGGTGATCCGGCTGGATCACAAATGGCGCGACCATTGCATTTGCTTCGACCTGCATGCGCCAGAGTACGCTGCCTGCGTCGTGATCAACACCGATCGTGAAATTGTCTCGCCCGCTTATTTTGTCTACGACTTCATCGGCGCTTCCTAACGAGACATCTTTCCCATTCAACACCAATCCATTGCTGCCTGGATTCTCATTCAACGTCTGGTGGAGCAACGTCAAAGCCTGTATTACTGTCGATTTACCCGCGGCGTTCAGCCCGGTTAACAAGGTCAGGGGCATGAGCGGCAGACGTAGCCGCTCGAAACACTTGAAGTGCTCAAGCCGGATCGATTGGAGCATCAGTTTGCCTCCGTGTCGGGGACAAGGTCTTCGTGCAGTTGTTCGATCAACTCAAACCGGGTTGCGACGTTGCGTACGTCATTGGTTGAGATGGTGATCGCATTGCGAAAGGCTCCGTCATCCTGCAGCATCTGAAACCGCTGGTAGAAATCCGGAATGTGTGCCTCGACAAAGTGCTCGGAGTAGCGAGTCATCAACACAGAATAAACATCAAAGAGGGCGATATTGATGACATTGCGACTGTCTTCGGGCTCACGGTGCTTACGGAATGCGTGTTTGCCGAACACGGTGTGATTGTTTCGCATACTCCGTTCGAAGACCGGGGTCAGGCGCTGTTGAAGCTGGGAAACCCCCATCTGGTTCATCTTGATCAAGGTCTGTGCCAGCAGTTCGTCCATATCACCGCGCAACTCGCGATAACCCTCAACGCCAGAGAGATAGAATCCACAGAAGCGGTTAATCGCCTCGCGATCACGCATAGAATGGCTGTTCAATCCACGCCCGGTCGCCAGCAGAAAGACCTCGCTACGGGCCCGATCACGTAACCAACGGGTCGCATCGCCGACATACAGGCAGTTGCGCATCTGCTGGCGGCTCAGAGCGACTCCGCTGTTGACCCGCTCGAAGATATCAAGCCGAGCTCGATCCGGTACCTTTGAGTCGATGATGTATAGCACCAACTGGGTGTCTTCGATCCGGTTCTGAAGTTTGGGCGGCAACTGATCAAAACGCTTACCGTTTAATTCTTCACTATTGCCCTTCAACCCACGCAGGGCTAGTTCATTATTCAGGTAACGCTGGAAGGTGGACAGTCGCTGTAGCCCATCGACAACTACGACCCGTCCATCATAGTTCTCAGCCAGATAGAAGACCGGAAGCGGGATACGCATCAATGCCGACTCAATCAGTTTGCTCTGCTTCGTTTCATCCCAGACAAACTCGCGTTGAAAGTCGGGATCGAGGATATACTGGTTGGCTCTCATACGCCGCACAACTTCAAACACAGTGCGAGTTTCCGAGCGTATGAGCAAGCTATCGATCGGGTATTCACCGAGATCAAAGGTGTTCGGTTCGAGGCCTTCGGGGGGGATCTCGTCCGGTAGACCAGCAACAATTGTCCGTCCAGCATCGGTGACGCGCCAGCCAGCCTGATTCGGCTCGTATGGATACACCAGGCCCTGGCGCACGGCTTCGCGGTTGATCAGCGAGCGCAAGGTGTCACGGCCTTGCTGTGACAGCACCGCACCACCCATGTAGCGCTCTACGGCCGCGTAGATGGCCTCATTTGTCGCCTCTCCATCGCTCTTAACCATAGCCTGGAGCGCGATCTCGATCTGGCGCTGGCTGTTCAAGCCCGCCTCGGCACCGGTCGTTGCTTGAATATCTATACTCATAACGGATTCGCTTTCTCACTCCGCTAGCCAATGACCTGCCGGAGTAACGCTTTGACACACAAGAGTGAATCGCATCTATGCACGACTGCCCCAACGTCAACGTAGGTCCGCCGCACCGCCTCAAGGATCGGCGTTACCGCGGCGCGAGATTAACCGGCTCACCGGCGGCGAGTTGTTCTAGAGCAGGCTCCATCTCCGCAAACGTGATGCCGCCTTCGTACTTCGCCTGAATAACGCCCTCGGCGTCTGCCAGGAATGTCCAGGGCTCGGTGCGCAATCGCCACTCGGCCATCGCGGGAACGTAGCGCTGTTGCTCAAACGACTCGCTGAAGGGGTAAGGATAGACCTCGACGTGAATGAAGTTGACCCGCTCGCCGAACTGGGTTTTCAGCCGCTTCAACACTTGCATATTCGGACCGCATACCGCGGTCTGGCAAAAGCTTGGCGTCGCAAAGGCCACGACGAATGGCCGATTCGCGGCGACAGCTTCGGCGATTGACAACTGATAAAAGTCGGGGTCAGGTTCCGAATCCGACGTGATACGCGTCAGATCTCCGTTATCGCGAATAGTCGGTGTCTGGCTGGCAATAGCCGCCTCGCCCACGGACAGCGTACGTGATTGTTCCAGCACATCCAGTCGCAGGCGCTGCACCTGCTCCGTCCCATCATCACGCGGAATGGACGTCTCGACGCTCCAGGCGCCGGCTCGATCGAACTCCGGGTAAGCCACGTACAATCCGATGGGCAGCCCTGCGCCGCGATAGATCGTCTGCGTTTCAAACTGCATCTGATCCGGGTTGTCGCCATCCAGATAGAAGAAGCGCAACGTGAGCGCAAGGTCGGGGTCGTTCAAGGTCGCGCCGTTTTTGAGCACGCCAATCGGCAGCCGATTTTGCCCGATCACCAGCTCGGAAGCGGCGACTATAGGAACCAGCGAGTCGCTGGTCAGCGTCGGCGCCAGGGTCGCCCGTTCACCGCATGCTGTCGTCCCGATCACCAGGAGCAGCACCAAAACAATGATTCGTGTGCGACGATGCATAGCCATACTTTACGCGGAGCAGTTCCAGCCTTTGCGGCGGCGGATTCGCAATGATGTGAAAGCTATGCGGCGCCGGACGCTGGATTCACAGCGTCGCCTCGAACCGACGGCGAATCGCGCAGTGCCGCATAGAGACCCGCGGCCAGCACCGGTAGCCCGACCATCTGGATAAGATGAAACAGGCCGTTATGATCGAATTGCCAGATGAATTTGGCGGCGAGCGAACTGGACTGCACCGCAGCGGCGATGATTGAGATCAGAATTCCGGTCAGCATTAAATATGCGCCGGGCAGACGACCGCCAAACGCCAGCTTTCCATAGACGCCCAGCGCAAACAACATCGCCAGCGCTTCATAGACGATGAAAACGGCAAATATGCCGGGGAAAGCCTGGGTGACACCGAAAAACAGCCCGCCGGTCACAATCATCGCTGGCAAGGCGCGTCGGCTGGCAGCGCGCCCCCACAGATCATGAATCGCACCGACAACGAACAGGGCGACCACCATACCGAGACTCAGATTGAGCGGTTGCCACAGGGCGGCGTTGGTCGCGGGCGACATCTTAAACCCATGCGCCGCCGCGCCGAGCGCGCCGGACAACGTGAGCAAGCCGAACGTCCAGGTCCAGAGATCGACTTTCCAGGGATCGCGACGACGACGACGACGCAAGCAAAATGCGATGCGAGCAGCCATAACAGCAATCAACGCATCAGTCGCCGCGGTGGTCTGCTCGGTGGGAATGTCAATAATTTCTATGTTCATCATCGTTACAGAATAAGCTTCCGCTCGCGCACCAGGCGGCTCTTGGTTTTCTTAAACAGATCGTCGTAATTCATCCGGCCCATCGTGATTTCATATTTATAAGCCTGGAGCGTTTTATGAATCTCGGCGTCAAGCCGCTCTTCGATCATCAGTTCGTCGGTCATAATATCGCGCATAGCTGTGCGCAACTGGACATCTTTGGACTGAAACATCACGCCATCAATCTCAGCCAATTCATCAACGAGCGCATTAGCCAGTTGTTCGATTTTATCCGGCGACAGTTTCATCAATCCCCCCTGCGACAAGTCGCGCCGTCGGGCGCATTGCTATGACACCTGTTTTCCTCGCTCGCGCCACCGTTGACGTACGCGCTGAAAGAGCAGCACGATTGCTATCACCCACCCCAACCAAGCAATCAATATGCGACTGAAGCGGGTTGCTAACAATACGACCAGCAAGACTGACCGCAGCACGCTGACTAACACGCGGCGAGGCAATATAAGCGAGGGTTCATTATCCCATCTGAGCGAAGCGAGGCGCGGCAATAAACCGCGTTCAATGAAGCCTTCCAGCGAAAACAGGTAAATCGTATCGGTATACTGGGCGGCCAGAAGCAGATCACGCTCTATCGCCTCCCAGGGCAGCGGCGGCAAACCCTCTCCGACGATGTCCAACATCGTCCTGCCGCCGACGCTGCCAACACCTATACCATCGGCGTCCGGGCCATAACTGGCAATCAGCGCGCCGCCCAGATCGTTGTTCAACTGCTCAACCGGCAAGCTGCTATAGCACATCAACACTTCGACATCGGCCGGCAAATCGATAATATCCAGCGCACGTTGCACAAGCGTCGTTCCGGCCCGCCGATCATCGGCCAGCAACGGCAACTGATAAGTGTGAACCTCGTAACCGTCTTGATGTATTTCCGCCACCAGGTCGGTATACGCAGCACGAGCGGCAGGATATAGAACATTCTCGCTGGCCAGCCGGATACGGCGCACGAAATCCTTCAAGTTCCACTGCTGGATATGGGAGACTTCGCTTACCGGTGGTTCAATATCGAGACCGACGGCGTCAAAGTGCAACTGATTGAGTTGAACCCAGTCGCGGAATGCGCGATAGCGTTCAATGGCCTGAGGGTAATTTTGCAGATTGAACCAGAAACCTTCGCCTGGAGGGAGTAACAACCAGCCGATTGTGCGGATCCCGCGGGCATTGAGTTGGCGCACCACTGCGGCCCGTTCGTCACTGAGATCGAGCATCGCCAGCGCTACTCCATACTGTTGAGCGGCTAATTCATCCAGCAGGTTGTTGGCGTATAGCGTTTCGCGAAGAGCCAGGTCGTCAAGCTCAGTGAAGAAGATCAAGGATGGACGGCCAAAGATAGTGTTAACTTGTTCGCTCGTCTCTGCCGCTGGTTGCATAATATTGCCACACTCTATCGCACAAGGCGGACGACGCCTGGAAAACGTTCTCTGCGCTGATCAGTACATCCCATAGCCAAAGTTCTGACCGGAGAAAACAGTAACTCTGCCTTTCATCGGTCTGCTATTGCCGATATTATACTCGAATTGCTATTGGTTCGCTGTACGCTTGCCACATTTGCTGCACGACATAAGGTTACAGTCACATCGAGGCGGCGCTAGCGCTTATCGAGCAAGCGTATGCTAGCACCTCAATTGTCGGCTCGCCGATTATCGCCTGGTTGCCGTATCGAGTTGGCGCCGCCTGGCTCTGGGGAAATTCCGGAGGAGACATCACAGACAGTTGAATTCTCAGACGCTGTCGCCGTTCGCCCATTGAGGATCCAGACCAGAATACCCTGCGTGAATTCAACGCTGAAGACCCTAGTTTGTCGACCGGTAACGAATATCGTTGGCTGGCCGCGATCCTGAGGCTGCGGCGAGAAACGGTTATGCGATCCAATCGAGATTTGTAGCGTTGCATCGCTATTGTTGTCGTAGCCGAAGTAAGCTCGGTAGACGCCATCGTCCTGGACTTCTACACATTCCAGCACCGGACTTACCGAGTCGGTTGGCGGCGGCGGTTCGGTGGTGGCGGTGGGTACCGGCGACTCCGTCGCTGTCGGTTCCGACGTTGGATCACCGCCCACGCCTACCAGCATAATATCATCCAGGTAGAAGGTTGGCTGCGACCCGCCGCTGATGTCCTGCCAGATGAAGTCGCCGACACTTGTCGAAAGT
>JANQID010000092.1 GCA_028282325.1 Chloroflexaceae bacterium
GGCCGGAGCGCGGGCGGCCCGCCCGCTCAGGCGGGATGCGGGCAAGCTGCCCGCGCTCCCAGGCCGCAACTCCCTGCGGACTTCCAAATGGCTGTACTAGCGCGATACACGCCGTACAAACCCACAAACAGATGCGCAATCATCGCAGTGACCAACCTATGTTATACTTGGGCGTTCCGCGCAGCAGAAACACATGTTCAAGTCATTATGCGCGCAATTGAATTGCTTCATTCGGAAGCGCTATCACGAGAGAATGGCTACTCACATACAAACATCGACAACCCGACCGTCCGCTGCGCCGGTTCGCCTGACCGGTTTGCGCTGCATTGTCTACGAAATCGCGCTCAACGGCTGGCGCATCCTCTGGGAAACGGTCAACGATTTCAGCCTATGGCGCCTGATCGAATACCCCTGGTCCACCGAGGCCCTGCCGATGCGCCGCGGCGACATCGTGCTGGATATTGGATCGGGTACGTCATCCTATCCGCATATGCTGGCGAAAGAGGGCGTGAATGTGATTGTGGCCGAGATCGACCCAGGCCGCGTGCGCTGGCAGCGCGACAAGCGCGAGCGCACCGCCCGGCCCGGCGACGGCGCGTTCTACCCGCTGGTCGCCGATGCAACTCGCCTGCCTGTTCGCAGCGATTCGGTCGATAGAATTACGGCTATCTCGACGCTGGAGCATATTCCCGATGATGTAAGCGTAGGCCAGGAAATCGCCCGCGTGCTTGCGCCAGATGGAATGGCCGCGATCACGCTGCCCTTCACCAGCGCCGAGCGCACCGCCTTTTTCGCCGGCATCCGTCCGTTCCAACGCGTCGAGCGAAACGCCTTTGTGCAAGAGGGAAAAGCCGGGTCGTTCTTTCGCTTCTACACACTCGATGACATCAAGCGCATCTACGTCGAACCGATGCAAGCACGGATAACGAGCTGGCGCGGCTTTGGGCGGAGCTGGCTCAACTGGAAATACCACGAAACCCGGCTGACTCGCTACTGGCGCAAGTTTGTGCTCAAAGACTGGTTGCTGGCAGTGATCGTGCATCCAATTGAAGAGCGCCTCGACCGCACCGATCCCCTGTACGTCATGTTCACCCTGGTCAAAGAGCCGTCGAACCGGGGTTCTACACAGTCATAGTAACGCCTGTGCATATCGCGGATCGACAGCATACGCTCGTGAATTGGATCGACCGGCAACGCGCCCAACCATTGCTTGAGGTTCTCGGAGCCGTTCTCCTGGCGGTTCTCAGCATATGGGGATTGATCCTTGCGCGCCAGACTCCGCCGGTCTACGGCGAAGATTTCACCGCCACGGCGCGCGAGGAAGAGACCCGGCTCGTCGGCTTCTACGATCCCGAATCCAACGGCGACTATGTCTACCGCTGGACAAAAGGCAACGCATTTATCCAATTGCCGCTGCGCTACAACACCGACGCACGTTACACCGCCGCCGTGCGCATTCGCGCCGCCAACCCCGACGGCCCGCAACCGCTGACATTCCTGCTCAATCAGCGCACCATCGCTACCGTAACGCCCAACAACAACTTTCGCATCTACGATCTCGTATTGCCACCCGATCCCGAAGGCGACGCGCTGATGCGTTTCGGATTGCGCACAACGCCCTTTCGCCCCACTGCCGACCAGCGCGATCTGGGCGTAATCGTGAGTGATCTGGAAATTCGCCAGGTGCGCCAGATTGATTGGACGACGACGATCGTGATACCTCTCGCGCTGCTGGGTTTTTGGGGCTGGCTGCGGCGGCGTGGGGAGCCGCCCGGCGTGGCGCTGTTGATCAGCGCGCTGCTGGCGGCGGCGCTGGTCGCGCTCTACGCGATCTATCGCTCCGCACCGCTGCACTACCTCTGGATGGCGCTGCTGGCGCTGCTGGCCGCAGCAACCGGCGCGACGCTCGCCCGTGAAACCGCGTCGCGTCTGGCGCTAGCGCTCATCGCCGCGCTGGTCGGCTTCAGCGGGATGCTCTGGCCGAGCTGGTTTACCGACGATGCGTTCATCTCCTTTCGCTATGCGCAGAACCTGGTCGCGGGCAACGGCTTGATCTACAACATCGGCGAACGAGTCGAAGGCTACACCAACTTCTTGTGGACCATGCTGGCCGCGCTCGTCCTTTGGCTCGGCGGCGACCCGGTATTCTGGGCATATGTCGCCGGCGTCGCGCTCGGTCTGGCGATTGTGCAGGCAACCTACTGGCTGGCCCGCGTGCTGCTCGATCCGCCCTGGGCGCTCGTTGCAACCTTGATCGTCGCCACAAGCCAGAGCTTGTTTGTCTATACAACGCGTGGAGCCGGGCTGGAAACCGGCCTGTTCACACTGCTGGGACTGCTTGGCAGCGCGCTCTACATCCAGCGTATGTGGGCATGGAGCGGCTTCATATTCGCGCTGGCCGCGCTGACACGCCCTGAAGGTGTTTTGCTTATGGGGCTGACGATGCTGCATCGCTGGATTGCAGCCGACGCCAACCAACGGCGCTTTCGCGAACGCATCCGCGCGCAAGTGCGTGTAGTCGGACCATTCCTACTGATTGTCGCACCGTTCTTCCTCTGGCGATTGAGCTACTATGGCGATTTACTCCCGAACACGTTCTATGCCAAAACCGGCGGCGGGCTGGCCCAAGTCTGGCGCGGGCTGCAATACAGCAGCACATTCGCCCTGGCAATGGGCGGACCGCTTCTGCTGACCATCCTTGCCCCGCCGCTCATCGACCAACAAGCAATGCTACGACGTTGGTGGAACTATTTACTCCCGATTGTCGTAGTATATAGTGCTTATATTATCTCTGTCGGCGGTGATCATTTCCCAGGGGAGCGGTTCTTTGTGCCACTGACGCCCTGGATTGCAATCCTGACAGCCGATGGGCTAGCCTGGATCTACCGCTGGGGTCAACGCTACCCATTGGGCAAGCAGATTATGCCGGCGGCGCTGGCGATTGTCCTGACGACATTTAGCTGGCACGCATTATCACACAGCAAATCGTTTGACCGCACGTTGGTCGGCAATGACGAAAGCGTCTGGATCTGGCGCGAGCTAGGGCTTTGGATGAATGAAAACACCCCGCCTGACGCCAGCATCGCCGCGCTAGGAGCAGGAGCGATCGCCTACTACTCCGACCGCACGACGATCGACCTGTTGGGATTGAACGATCGGCACATTGCGCGAGTCGAAGTGAGCGCGCTGGGCAGCGGAACCGCCGGGCACGAGAAGAGCGACCCGCACTACGTCTTGTACGAACGCCAACCGACCTACATTCCTCGGATATGGGACGGCTATTTCGACACGGAGCCTGGCTGGCGTGATCAGTACGAGCTGATCACTATCAAGACGCGCTACGGGCGCGAACTAGAACTTTGGAAGCGTAAACCGTGAGGGTTCTGTATTTTATCCCCCGCTACACGAGCGCAGCGATGGGGAATCGCATCCACACCGAAGTCATCGCTGAGTGGCGCAAGCACGGCGTTGATGCAGACGTGATTACGCTCGACGCAAGCGCACATCAACTCACCACGACGGTCGAAGAAGGTATTGCCATTCATCGACTGCCCGCCAGTTCAGGATTATTCGCCAAGCTCACCAACCGGGCGCTCAATCCGATATTGCACTACCCCTACCTGGTTGGGGCGCTGATTCACTATCGACGATTTATGCGCCGATCTGCATACGATCTTGTTCACATCGAAACCGCGTTCCCACTGGGATTGATCGCCGCCCTGGCTGCAGACGACGCTCATCCGCCGCTGGCAGTGACGCTGCCCGGTGCCGACATAATGTCCGAATCAGAGTTCGACTACGGATATGGCCGTTTTCTCACCGTTCGACTGCTGCTGCCGTTCGTCTTTCGACGCGCCGCGCTCCTGCGCGCCGACTCGCCCCAACTACTCGAACTGGCCGTGCGGCTAGGCGCACCGTTGGATCGCATCCAGGCTATCCCGTACAACATCACTGCCGACAGCTACCCGCCGCCCGGCGTCGATCTGATTGAACTGCGTGCTCGCAGCCGGGCGGCGGTCGTGCGCCAACACAACCTTGATCCAGACCGTCCCATCGTCGTCAGCCTGAGCCGTCTGCATCCGTTCAAGGGCGTTGCGTATATGGTCGAGTCGCTGCCGCAGATCCGCCAGGCCGGCATACGACCACAGTTCGTCATCGTCGGGCCGAGTCGCAGCACACCCCAATTCGGCGACTATGGCGATCACTTACGCCAAAGCGCCGGGGAGTTAGGCGTCCTGGACGATACGTTTCTGGTCGGCGCGGTCGCGCACGAACAAACGCTGACATACCTGGCGGCAGCGGATGCGGTTGTGGTGCCGTCAGTCGCCGAATCATTTAACCGAGTCGCCGTTGAAGCGGCGGCAGTCGGTACGCCTGTAGTTGTAACCAATACGACAGGAGTGAGTTTCTACATCCGACAATACCAGTGCGGCATCGCCGTGGAACCACGCTCAGCGACAGCGATTGCGGAAGCCCTTTCGCTCTTGCTGAGCGATCAGCATCTGTGGCACAATTTCAGCACACGGGCTGTCGCGATGGCAGATATGTTTAGTTCTGGCGTCATTGCAGCGGACCTGCTGCAGATGTATCGGTTCAGTCAGATCGAACAGAACACTACGTAAGGTTCGCTCTATCAGCAACCATTTTTATAACACATTCTCTAGCTATAGAATGTCTACCTGTAAGGTATTGACAAATTGACTGAACGGTATTACGATGCCTTTCCCGGTATAGAATTCTCTCCACAACGGCTTCGTTTCTATATCGGAAGCTATACTGCGTTGGAATGTTACTTTTCTTTCCACGCAGCCAGGAGAAATCGCTATGAAGCAGCAAACTCTTCTCATAGGAATTCTGAGCGGCTCAGCCGTACTGATCATCGTTGTGGCACTTAGCCTTGCGTTCGGCGTTAATTTCGGTGGCAGCGGTCAGGCGCAGGAAACCCTGCCGACGCCTCTCCTCCAAATGCCTGAATATCCGCCCACGCCAACGGTTGCTCCGCCGCCTGTCGATGAGCCCCAACCCGCTGCGACAGCGCTCTTTGCCGCCGACTTCACCGATCCTCAGGCTCTCGATAACTGGACCATCGTCGAACTCGATGATACGGTCATTCCCGAAGCACGCTCGCTCTGGGCAATCGAAGATGGCCGCCTGGTTCAAAACCGCACTGCCGCAGCCAATAATCCCAGCACCCAGGAGACCCTCGCGGTAATCGGCGACGCAAGTTGGACCGACTACGCCATCAGTGCAAAGGTCTACAACCAGACCAACGCCACCTTTGGCCTCGTTGCTCGGTATCAGGACGGCAGCTTCTATCGCTATCGCAGCATCGCCAACCGCTTCGAGTCCACACCCAAGCAAGTGCTGGAGAAGGTCGTTGATGGCGTCCCCACAACGTTGGCAACAGTCGACCAGATTGGACACGACGAGTACCGCTGGTACAGCGTAACCTTGCGCGTGAACGGTACGACGATCCAGGCGCTGGTTGATGGCAAGGTTGTCGCCGAAGCCGACGACGCAACGCTAACCAACGGACAGGCCGGGGTGTATACACGCGCCCTGGGCGGCATCCTGTTCGACGATATAACTGTAACCGCACAATGAACTCAGCATCGGATCGTTTGAGGAATATGATATGACGCGACTACTCAGCATTATGGCGCTCTGCGCCGTTGTTCTGGCGCTCCCGATCATACAACAGCAGAGCGCTGTACTCGCTAATAGTGATCTACAATACGAGACGACCATCGTCGTTCCCAATTCCGGTAATACGAAAGCCCCTAAAGTTCGCGGGTTCGGAGACCAGGTTTATGTGGCGGGCAACCCCGATGGGCAGGCCTCGTTCTGGTCCAAACAAGACATTGCGGGTAGTTTCTCGTCACGCACGGATTTGGGGGCGCGTGGCGATAATCCGAACTATGACACCGCATCCGTCGCCGTAGGCACAGACGGGACGCTCTATTATGCCTGGATCAACAATGATGATCAGGCAATTTTCTTTACCCGCAAAGCGCCATCTGGCGGTTGGGCATCGGCCACCACGGTTAAGCATGGCGGCTTCGCAAGCCCCGGCGCAGTCAGGCTCGATATTGGCGTGTCGAGCGATGGCAAGGTATTTATCGCCTGGTTCGAAAGCGGGCGCACCTTCAAATATGTCGTATCGACAAATGGCGGTTCCACCTGGTCCGGCGTGCGAGATCTCGGCAGCATTGACGCATATCTGAGCACACCGGCGATTGCGACCGGCCCGAACGGCGAGGTGATGATCGCCTTTATGGGTGCAACCGAGCCGATCCAGGTCTTCGCCGGGATCTGGAATGGCAGTGATTTTACGGTTGAGCAGATCACCGCTCCCGACGGCGATTACGCCGAGCCAACTGCAACAATTGATAACAACGGCCAATACTTCGCAGCTTTCCGCTCAATCGGCAGAGGCATTTACTTCGCGGCGCGGCAGAGCAATGGATCTTGGGGAACCGCCCGCCTTGCCTCAGGCGATGCAAACAATACCGTTGCTATTACCACAGACCCTGGCAATAACCTGCATGTGGCCTGGGTCAATAACAATCCTACCGATCTCTACTACGCCTTCAAAAGTCCCAGCGGCGATTGGGAAGGGCCGCTCCGGGTCGATCGCGGCGGGCGCGAGTATTTTGCCGCGTGGGTCGGCGCAACGCTAAGCGATCGTTCCTATGGCCACATTGTTCTCGAGCAGTTTGACGGCGGCAATTTGAGCACACGCTATTTCCGCTTCTCAGCCGTCGGCGGTACAGCTACAACTCTACGAGCCGACCCGTCAATTGCAGATGGCGCAACCACTATCGGCGTTGGATCGGTCAGCGTGTCTTTCACCAACGTGGATGGCGACCCGAGCCAACTGCGCTGGCGTTGGAATGCGGAGCCAACCGACACAGAAAATGACTCGGGCGGATGGCAGACGTTTGCTAACCCAATATCGATTGCGCTCCCAACGGAACTGAATGTATCGGGATGTACGCCGCTTACGCTTTATACAGAGGTGCGAAACGACAGTTCGACTTCAGTGGCTTCCGACGATATTACGGTTGATGGCGGCATCCAGGCGTTCATACGAGCCGTCAACCCTTATACGTCGGACAAAACTGCCGTGTTTACCCCGATGCTGACCGCAGATAGCGGAGCCACTGATGGTGATCCCGATTACACTCGTGCACCGGTGTTTTATCTCGAAGTCAATGGCGTCAACGAGTGTAGCGGATTGCAAAATGTCGCTGTCGGTACGGACGCCAGCAACCTCGGTATGCCGTTCGACATTTCGAACGATCAGTTTGCGAACATCATCCCATTCCCCAATCCCGGTGACGCAACCGAAGGCAATAATTCGATGGTGATACGAGTCACCGACAATGTCGGGAATATCGAGGATGTCGAGCGCACATTTATCTACGATAAGACAAAGCCAACGCTAAACGTTCCCGGCACGCTGACAGTCAATAGCTCCTCTGACGCGACAATCATCACCTCACTGACGTTTAGCGGCGTAAATGTCTCCGATAATCTCTACCCCAATGGATTCTGGGGCGCTTGGATAGCCAACAGTCGTGATCCGATCACAGATCCGCTTGCTGATACGACGCTTGCCTGGTATCCAGTGGAAGTGAGCGTCCCCGGAGCTAATTTCACTATCGAGGATTGGAGTCTGGCGAGCGGGTTGTCGGAAAGCGAGTTGACAACGGGAGATTACTATATCTACGTTCGCTATCTCGATGGCGCCAGCAATCTCACCGATGGCTGGACAAGCGGAAGCATCAACTTGACCAGTGTTACCAAGCCTAAAATCTATCTCACAACTATTCACAGGTAGAAATCGGGTTCTCCGCAACGTTACTATATCGTGTGTTCGAGTACGGCGCCGGTCTCGTGCAGGTTGTACGAGACCGGCGTTATTTTAAGTCGATCGTATGATTAAGGATCAAGTTACCCCGACAAATCCGTCGAACCGCCGTTCTATACCGATTAATCTTGGCGCCTGGATTGCTCGCCGTGATTCAGGCGTCTGGTTGATCATTCTGCTCTTTGTGCTGCTGCTTCCCCTGAGTACGCCCCGCGTCGCTCTGAGTGACGAGGTTCAGTATTATGCATACTTGCGTTCGGCGTATTTCGATCGGGATCTCGATTTCCGCAATGAATACGAATACTTCGCCGAACGCGGTCGCGAAAACGGCGATGAAGCCGTATTTAACGCTCTGCTGCGCCCTGACCCGGTCAATCCCAACCCACGCACCGGCCTGTTTCGCAACGTCGCGCCGGTCGGTTCCGCACTGTTGTGGTCGCCTGGCTTCATCCTCGCCGATGGCCTAGTTCGCGTTGCCAATGCTTTCGGCGCACACATTCCCGCCGATGGCTTCTCGTCGCCATATATCTGGGCGGCATGCTTTATGTCGGCGCTCTATTCGCTGATCGGGCTACTGCTCGCCTACCGTCTGGCACGGCGCTTCACCGGCGTTTTCGCCGCCGCCCTGGCGACAATAAGCGTCTGGCTGGCAACGCCGCTGGCGTTCTATACCTACATTGCGATGCCCTGGTCGCACACAACCGGTTTTTTCCTCACGGCGCTGTTCTTCACGACCTGGCTGCATGGTGATCGCGAACCACTCTTCGCACGGCAAGCTCGCCGCCCGTTATGGATATGGGCGTTGCTCGGCCTCATCGGCGGATTAATGACGATTACACGTGAACAGCTTGGCCTGGTGCTGATCATTCCGGCAGCCGAAGGCATAATCGCTCACGTCCGTCTGCTGGCGCATCGACGCTGGCTCGCGTGGCGCGATCTGCTGGCCGGTCACAGCGTCTTTCTGGTCACCCTGGCTTTGGCGTTGACTCCGCAGATACTGGCCTACCAGATCTTGAACGGTCAACCCGGTCCGTCTTCCACTGTCGCCGGTAAGCTCGACTTCACCAGCCCCAATGCGCTGAACACGCTCATTGACCCTGCGCACGGCGCGTTTCTCTGGAGCCCGATCCTGGCGATTGGTCTGCTGGGGCTGATCTGGCTGGCGCAATACGATCGGCTCCTCGCGGCCTTGCTCTTCCTCGGATTCGCCGCCCAAACGTATATCAACGGCGCATTTGGCACAACCTGGCACCTGAGCGGATCATTCGGATTTCGTCGCCTGATCGAATGTACACCCATCATTGTCATCGGACTGGCAGCCTTGCTACAATGGCTGCACGCACGCGTGGGAGTCTGGCCGTTACTCGTCGCGACATTGCTGCTTGTCTACTGGAACGTTGGCCTGATCGCCCAATGGGCTGTCGTGCGCGCGCCTGAGTTTCGCAAAGGGCTGATCTGGGACGATATGCTGTGGTATCAGTTTGTGGAAGTTCCGCGCCAAGTCGTGGACAAACTCTATGCGCTCTTATTCGACCGTTGCCAGCTCGTCACCAATTGCTGAGACGGTCAAGCAAACATCGGCGCGCCTATGGCTGTTACATCGCCTACAGATAATCCGACGCCCGCCGCACGTTCGCTGGGCCAACGCTGGAACGAATTCCGCGCATCGTATGCCAACATCCCGCGCGCCTTTCGGCTGGCGTGGCGCGCACATCGTCCCAGCACCATCGGCATGGCCATCTGCACGCTTATCGGCGCAACTATGCCGATTTCACAGGCGTGGGTCGGCAAGCTGATCGTCGACTCCGTCGTCGCGAGCATAAACACTGGCGTGGCGGTCGAGGTCGGTTTGCGCGCCGTGCTGCCATTCTTGATCGTTGAATTCATTCTGCTGATGCTGAGCGCGGTGAGCAATCAAGGCCGCACGCTGGCCGAACATATTCTCAACGCGCGTCTGGGGCACACGATCAACATCGCGATCATTCGCAAATCATTGGCGCTCGACCTGCATTTCTTCGAGGATGCAACATTTTATGACAAGCTGCAAAACGCCCGCCGTGAAGCCGACTACCGCGCGTTGTCGATCATCGATACGAGCTTCACGCTGATCCAGAACGCCCTGGCACTGGCATCATTCGCTATCGGTCTCTTGACATTTAACCCGTTGATCACGCTGATTCTCTTCGGCGCCACTGTACCGTCATTTATCGCTCAAACGAAATTCAGCCAGTTGAACTTTCGATTGCTGACCTGGCGCGCCCCCGAATTCCGGCGTATGAACTACCTGGAACATTTGCTGACCGTAGACAATAGCGCTAAGGAGGTCAAGCTATTCGGGCTGGGCGAACCACTGCTGGATCGCTATCGCACCCTGTTCCATCAGTTCAACTCTGAGGACGAAGCGCTGGCAAAACGGCGCAGTCTGTACAGCTTGCTCTGGGGTATGCTGGCGACTATCAGCTACTATGGCGCATATGCCTGGATCATCTGGCGCACTATTGCCGGCACGATCACGCTGGGCGATATGACTTTTTATCTGGCGCTGTTCCGCCAGAGTCAATTCACCTTCCAGGGCCTGTTTTACAGCATCGGTCGACTCTACGAAAATGGGCTGTTTATGGACAACTTATTCGAATTCCTCGATCTGACGCCGCAAATGCCGAACAGCGCCAATCCGCGCCCCTTCCCGCGTCCGCTTCAGTATGGCTTCGAATTCCGCGATGTCTCATTCCGCTACCCTGATCGTGAAAACTGGGCCTTGCACAACATCAACTTGCGTATCGGGCCGGGCGAGAAGTTGGCTCTGGTCGGCGCAAACGGCGCTGGCAAAACGACGCTGATCAAGCTGCTGACCCGCCTCTACGATCCGACCGAGGGACAGATTTTGCTTGACGGTGTAGATCTAGGCGAATATGACCTGGACGACCTGCGGGCAAACATCGGCGTGATCTTCCAGGATTTTGTGCGCTATCAGACGACCGCCCGCGAGAACATCGGCTTTGGTCAGATACGCGATCTCGACGACGAGCCGCGGATCATCTCCGCTGCCGAACGCGGCGGCGCGGATGAGGTTGTGCGCGAACTGGCCAATGGCTACAACACAATGCTGGGACGCTGGTTCGCGAAGGGCAACGAATTATCGGGGGGACAGTGGCAGAAGATCGCGCTGGGACGAGCGTTTATGCGCGACAGCGAAGTATTGGTTCTCGACGAGCCGACCGCAGCGCTCGACGCCGAGCGCGAATACGAGATCTTCCAGCGCTTCCGCGAGCTCACCGAGGGGCGAATCGCACTGCTGATCAGCCACCGCTTCAGTACAGTGCGCATGGCCGATCAGATCATTGTTATCGATGGCGGGCGGATCACCGAAAGCGGCACGCACCAGGAATTGCTGGAGCGAGGAGGAATATACGCACGACTATTCAATATGCAAGCTGAAGGGTACCGCTAGAATCAAAAACCGCCGAGGCGCTGACATTCGATAATTGCCAGCAGCGCGCCTCGGCGGTACGGGGAAAACGGCTATTTCTTTTCGCCTTCGCTCTTCGGCGCAAACATGCGGCTCCAGTCAGCCTGCGCTTCCATTGCCTTCTGAGCGGCCTCCTGCCAGGTCTGCAAGATCTTCTTGGCGCTATCAGCATCCCAAGCCTTGGTGATAGCCATCGGATCGGTGTTCTTCATCATATCGAACCAGCTCTCCGAAAAGCGCACCTGGGTATCGGTCAGGTTCTTGGTCATCTCCAGCATCTGGCGAGTCCAGTCGGTCATACCGGCCGGGGCGCCAGCCGTGTTCATACCTTCCGACAAGCCTTCGGTCCAGAGGCGGGTCAATTCAACCTGCGAGTCCAACGCTTTCTTCACGGCGCCGCGCCACGTCTCAACGGTCTTTTCCCAGGCGCCGGGCGTCTGTGGCGAACTCATCGTCTGAATCGACTCGATCAGGCTTTCCCAAATCCTCTGCTGGGTGCTTGCCACAGTCTTGATCACTTCATCGGCTTGTTTGGTCCAGTCCATTAGAAAACCCTCCTCAATTCACTGAAAAAAGGTACGCGGCTATTATAGCATCGCGTATAGCAGAAAAACAAGTATTCAGAGAATACAAAACCGTCAGAGCAATACAGCTTGTCTGCTCTCTATTCACCAACCCAGTGCGCTAGATTGCGCCGCGACATTTAACGATTACTGCACCTCAAGAGTATCACCACAGGTTACATCGCGGTTACGTAGGGGTAACATTCGAGAAACATTTCACACAATCTGGTCATTCTTCTTCTTCCCATCTTGACGTTGCTCCAGCCCAACGCTATAGTGTTGCGCATATGCGGATCAATCGCGCAGTCTACAACCGGCGCAAAGAGAGACGGGAGTTCTTTACTATGCGGGTCTTGCTTCTGGATAACTATGATTCGTTTACGTATAACCTCTACCAATACTTGAGCGAGCTCGGCGTCACAGTCGAAGTACATCGCAATGATCAGATCAGCGTAGCCGAGCTCGCCGCAAAGCGCCCTGACCGCATCGTGATCAGCCCTGGCCCCGGCACGCCCAATGATTCCGGGATCAGCGTAGCCGTAATCCAGGAGCTCGGTCCCCACGTTCCTCTATTGGGCGTATGCCTAGGACATCAGGCAATCGGCGCAGCCTACGGCGGGGTGGTGGTGCGCACCCCTACGGTGATGCATGGCAAAATTTCGGCTATCTATCACGATGGCATAGGGGTATTCGCCGGCCTGCCATCGCCTTTTGACGCCACGCGCTATCATTCGCTGATCGTGCGTCGTGACGATCTCCCCGCCGAGTTGGAGATCACCGCCTGGACCGAAGATGGGCTGATTATGGGTCTGCGCCATCGGGAGCATCCGATCCAGGGGGTGCAGTTCCATCCTGAGTCGATAATGACCGAAACCGGGAAACGGTTGCTGGGGCGTTTTTTAGAAAGTTAAAAATGCCAACCCAACGCCGATAGCTCCACGTCTTGCACGTAGAGGTGCGGTCAGACTACAACTATGCAGCAGCCAGAGCTTGCTCCAGATCGGCGATCAGATCTTCTGGATGCTCGATACCTACCGACAGCCGCACCATCTGATCGGTAATTCCCATTTCAATGCGCTCCTCGGGATCGACATCGGCGTGGGTCATCGTTGCCGGATGCTCAGCCAGTGATTCCGTCCCGCCCAGACTCACGGCCAGCTTGATATGCTCAAGCGCATTGAGGAAACGGAACGCCTCGGCCTGTCCGCCGACAATATCAAACGCAATCATTGATCCAGGCGCGCTGCACTGCTTGCGATAGATAGGATATTGCGGATCATCTTCGACGAGGTGGCCCAGATAATAAACCCGTTCAACCCTGGGATGCTCGGCGAGGAAGTTGGCTACATAGCGCGCGTTTTTCATCTGGCTGGTCATCCGCAGCTTCAGCGTCTCCAGACTGCGCATAAGCAGCCAGCCCGTCCAGGGATCGGCCATCGTGCCCATAATCGTGCGCATCGTCTTTACGTGCGCGATCAGATCCGCCGCACCGAGGCAGACGCCGGCGATCAAGTCGCTATGACCGCCGATAAACTTGGTTGCCGAATACAACGCCAGATCCGCGCCATGCTTGAGCGGCTGCTGCCAGAGCGGGCCAAGAAAGGTGTTATCGACGGCAAGCAGCCCGCGACGCTCAGAAGATGAGCGGCGTTGGGCAAGCGCGGCGCACGCGGCGATATCAACCAGCGCGTTGGTGGGATTGGCCGGAATTTCCAGGTAGATCATACCCAGGCGATGCGCGACATCGGGATCGGCGAGCACGCGTTCGATAGCTTCTATGCCGCCGTTCGCGAGGAATCCGATCGGGCGGATGTTGAATTGAGGCAAGATCTGTTTGAGCAGGTAGTCGGTGCCGCCATACACCGGCTCGCTATGCAAGATCACGTCGCCGGGACGCAAAAAACTCAACAGCGTCGTGCTAATCGCAGACATACCGCTGCTGAAGACTGCGCCCGCCTCGGCATCATCCCACAACGCCAAGCGATCTTCGAGAATTTCCAGGTCAGGGTTATTCAAACGGCTGTAGATCAAGCCCAACTCTTCATTGGGATCGCGCTTGCGCAGACCATAGGCCAATTCAAAAAACGCTTTACTTTCCTCCGCGTTCTTGAACGTGAAGGTCGAGGTCTGAAAAATGGGACATTTGATCGCGCCTTCCGACCATTCAGGATGGTAGCCATAACCCATCATCAGGCTTTCGGGGCGCAGAGCCTTGCCGTTGATAAATGCTTCAGATTTGCGCTTTACCATAGATTCCTCCTTGAAGTATGCCTTCTTCCTTGAAGCGCTGGCCGTTTAGATGAAGTCACTTTAGTTATAGCACAGGAACGCCGGATATGCGGGTGTACGAAGCGGGATCTCTTCAGGTACGTTTGGGAGAGAGCAGGTGCCTGGCGCATCCGAAAAATTATCGGGCCGGTCTGGTTTTTTCACTACCCAGACCGGCCCAATAAGCGGATTAGATTCTGCCGGGACACAGACTACGGCAGCGCTACGAACGGAATGTACACGTGATACTCCAGATCATTCGCGTTCGCTGGTGACGTGGGCGCTAAAGCTCGACTATCACTATCATCCGCCGCAATGAGAACCACCTGGTCGAGGTAGAAGGTCGGTTGTGAGCGCCCCTCGGCTTCTTGCCATACGATGTCGCTAATCATAGACAAATCGCCCAGGTCGCTCAATGGCACCTTAACCTTCGTCCACTTACCCTTGCGGGGCATCACCTCGACGGCAGGTCCGGCGTTACCATCGACATCGCGCATCCAAATGCGGATGAGTTGCCCTCCTCGATTACCGCCGTGAACCCAGAACTGTAGCGTGTCGTACAGCTCACCCTCAACCGGCGTCTCGGCGCGCAGGTATAGGCCTGCCCACGCACGATCATATTTGACTGCCAATGACGCTTCGCCGACTTTGCATGGTCTGCGATTGTTGTAGTTTGTCGTGATGTTCCACGACCAATCGAGCCACCCCTCTTGCAACCGGTCAGTGTAGATCTTCAGATTAGTTGCAGGATCTGGATCTGGCGTTGCCGTTGGCTCCGGCGTATTCGTCGCCGTTGGTTCCGGCGTTGGATCGCCGCCCACGCCTACCAGCATAATATCATCCAGGTAGAAGGTTGGCTGCGACCCGCCGCTGATGTCCTGCCAGATGAAGTCGCCGACACTTGTCGAAAGT
>JANQID010000093.1 GCA_028282325.1 Chloroflexaceae bacterium
TGCCCAGCGCAACTTCGACGACACCGCCGACCAGCGCTCCTAAGCCGCCGCCCAGTACAACTCCGACGCCGACGCTGCCCAGCGCAACTCCGACGACACCGCCGACCAGCGCTCCTAAGCCGCCGCCCAGTACAACTCCGACGCCGACGCCGACTAGCACTCCCGATCAACCACAACCGCCGGATAATCAGGAGCCAGTCTTGCCGTCCGAGATACGCAATACGCTAACTGTCCAGGAAATCGCATCTGAGTGGGTTGTTCATCCCGGGGATCGGCTAACCTACAAGATATGGTTCCTCAATGCCAGCCGGAACGAAGCGTCTCTTCGGGTCGAAACACAATTGTCGGAGCTTTTCGACTACGTTGCCACAGCAGCCAGCCACGGGGCGAGCTACAATACGGGTAGTCACACATTGACGTGGGATAACATAACCGTCAATGGTCGTTCTATACTAACGCTCAGCTTTGAGGTAACTGCGCGGCCTGTTCCATGGCCGATTTCAGCATCAAATACCAATGCCATCACTGTTGTGCATGGCCCAACGCCCGACGAATATATGCCGGCAATCGTGGTTATTCGTCCGTAATCATACGCCCGTGAAAAACACGACATCTCAGATGGCTCTGCACGACGTGAAACAGCCTTTGCAAGGCTTGAATATAACACCAGACGCTGAGCTATGGCGTTTTTCGCAACCCTCTGCGTTGCCCGACGACCAGGTGCATCTCTGGCGCGCCTCTCTGGAGTGTGATCAGGTCCGGCTGCTCGCATTCCAACATACGCTTGCTTCCGAGGAGCAAGAACGAGCCGATCGGTTTCGTTTCCAGAAAGATCGCCGACATTTTATTGCCGCCCGCGGCGCGCTCAGGATCATCCTGGGCCGCTATCTTGGCATAGACGCCAGGCAGGTTCCGATCGGCTATAGCGCCTATGGCAAGCCCATCCTGATTCAGGCAGCGGCCCCCCCCGCTCTCCAATTCAATCTATCTCATTCGCATGGCGTCGCCGTGTTTGCGTTCAGCCGCGGTCGCGAACTCGGCGTGGATCTTGAATGCATCCAACCCGATCTGGCGATCGACCAGCTTGCCGCGAGTTTTCTTTCCCCCCGCCAGATCGACGCCCTGCGCGCATTGCCGCCGGAGGATCGAGTCAAAACGTTCTTTTCTTGCTGGACGCGCAAAGAAGCGTATGTCAAAGCGCGCGGCGAGGGATTCCTCGTGGATCCAAAACAGTTTGATGTCCCCTTAGAACCGGGAACGGCGGAAGCCATCCTGTCGCACCCCGCCCATCCGCACGAGACGCGACGTTGGATGCGGATCGACTTGGAGCCGGTGCCCGGATACATCGGCGCGCTTGTGGTTGAAGGACGCGACTGGCAAGCGCTCCGTTATCAATTCTGAACACCGCCCGCCGTTATGATGCGTGATAGCCTGGAGTGAAGATGGTATGTCGTCATACCAGCCCTGAAAAGATCAAAAACCGTCAGAGCTTTGTAAGCGTCTTTAATCGAACTCGGCATCAGCCGCTCGCGGTCGGAGAGGCAAGTCGGCGCGCCAGTTCAAGAAACGTCTCCATAGCTCTCGTTCGGAGCGCATCGCGGCGACGAATAAACATCGTTGGCGCCAACGCCAGGTCTGCGGGAACCGGGTGTAAACAAAGCTGATCCCGATACGCCGTCCGCTCCACGACAAAGCGCGGAAAGAGCGTGATGCCCATACCCGCTGCCACACATCCCAGAATAGCCTCGATTGTGCCGAACTCCATAATTTTGTAGGGCACGATGCCGTACGAGCGCAGCAAATGCTCCAGACGAGCGCGGTAGGCGCAACCCTGCCGAAAACTCAGCGCCGTACGCTGTGGCAGTGCGTCAAGCGTTGTTACGCGACGCTCGGTAACAAATACCAGCTCCTCCTCGAAGAATAGCTCCTGCTCAATGTCGGGATGTACAACCGAGCCGCCGACAAATGCCCCGTCGAGACAATAGTCCAACGCCTGCGCGATCAACTCCTCGCTCGTGCCGGTGACAACCGTCAGGTCAACATCCGGGTACGCCTGATGGTAGTGCGCCAGGATAGACGGCAGGCGGACTGCCGCCGTCGTTTCCATCGCCCCAACAATCAGCGATCCCTGTCCTTGTGCGCTGTCTTCGACGGCGTGCCGCGCCTCGTCGGCCAGGCGCAGCAGGCGGGTTGCGTAGGGCAGCAGCGCACGTCCGGCGGGAGTGAGCGCGATGCCGCGCTTCTTGCGGTAGAACAGCGGCGTCCCCAGATTGTCCTCCAGATGTTGGATGCGGGCCGTCACATTCGATTGCACATACTCCAGACGCCGAGCGGCTTGCGAGATGCTGCCAGTCTCCGCCACGGCGACAAAAATGCCCAGCGCGCTTAGTTCCATATTCCCTGTCCTCTTAACCATCACTCTGAATGATGGTTTTCTTTATTATTATTCGTTTGTATTGATAATATCATCCTGCTATGATAGCTGTCAAGCATAAGAGAAAGGAATCACAAGATGCAGCACTCATACGCGCCGCCCGCGTGGACGGCGGCGCTCGGCGGTATGTTCGGACTGGTCATCGCGATGGGCGTCGGACGTTTTGCCTACACGCCGTTGCTGCCGATTATGCAGCAGGAATATGGATTCGGAACCCACGTAGCCAGCGGACTGGCAACAGTAAACTACGGCGGCTATCTGCTCGGCGCGCTGCTCTGTACGCTCGCAGCGGTCAGCGCACGACGCGTATGGCTGTTTCGCATCAGTCTGGCGTTGAGCGTGGCGACAACGGCAGCGATGGGATTATCAGATACGGTCGCCATCTGGTGGGGGCTGCGCTTTCTAGCCGGACTTGCCAGCGCCGGCGTGCTGACGCTTGGCACGGCCATTGCGCTGGACAGCTTGATGCAACGGGGAGCAGGTAGTTGGCGCGGGGTTATCTTCGGCGGCGTCGGCGCAGGTATTGCCCTGTCGGGAGTAGTCGTTCTGGCGCTCGACCGGCTGCTCAATGCTCGCGAGCTGTGGCTGGCGCTGGCGTTGCTATGTCTGCCGCTGGCGCTGGCGAGCTGGCGTTTACTGATGCGACTCCCTCGTAGCTCGCACCATGCCGCGTTACACGCCGCACCTACAAAAACGACGCGGTCGTCATTGCTCCCGTGGTTGGCGGCGGCCTATTTCTCGGTAGGGTTGGGCTACATCGTCAGCGGCACTTTCCTGGTCGCTATCGTGCAAACCAACACAGCCAGCAGCACGGCCGGCACAACCACCTGGATCATCGCAGGGTTAGCCGCGGCCGTTTCAACCCTGGCGTGGCCGATCCTGGCTGCCAGAACCGGATATGTGCGTGCGCTGGCGGCGGCATATGCGTTGCAGGCGCTTGGCATTATGCTGCCGGCGCTATCGCCGGGTCTTGTGGCAGCCTATGCGGGGGCGTTGCTGTTCGGCGGAACATTTATGGGCATCGTCACACTGACAATGAGCCTGGGGCAGGAGCTTGCACCAACCCAGAGCGCCCGCGTCCTGGGGTTGCTCACCGCTGTCTATGGCACCGGTCAGATAATCGGGCCGTTGTTGGCCGGGGTATTGGCCGAACAAACCGCCAGTTTCACGCTGCCGCTCGTGGGCGCGGCGATCATCGTGGCCATCGGCGGCATACTGCCGTTGATTGGAGCGCAACGAGCCACCCACGATCGCACCGCCAGCGCAGCGCGGACGTACAACGAGCGGCAGCGCATACAAAGCCTCAGATAACCGTGCATGCATGCTGTGAAACCGGCGCATTGCCGGGCTCGAAGCTTATAGAGAGATCAGACTAAGGTATAGATAATCGAGGACTGCCAGTCCTACAGCCAGATTGTAAGACTTCTAACTGATTTATCCATATATGTTCGCCTAGCCTTGGCGACACACCGTGGTACAATAAGCAAAATATGATCCAAACATAATAGAACAATGGCTGAAATGCTATGCAGAAGCGGTGGCAGGGATGCTGTTCGATAGCCCCGATCTATCTGTACCAAGCTCTGCCACTGCTATCCCTTGCACTAGACCGCCGTGGACACGCTCAACCGCCAGATGCGAAGACCTGACCGGGCTGGTGATCACACTGCGGGACAAATATCGCCTGTGTGTGAAGCAAGACGATGAGCCCGCCTATGAGCCGCTGATTATATGCTTGCTGGGGCTGCGCCACGACATCGACGAGATCGACCGGGCGCTGGCGCAGCCCTACGGCTTCACGGAAGAAGAACTCGACTTCATCACCAACTACGACATCAAGTACCGGATGGGGCGGGATGGAGGCGGGGAGGAATGAAACTGCCCAACCACGAACACGCGCTGGTCGAGGAGCGCAAAATCACCGCCTACCTGCTCGCAGAGGAGCACCCTGCTGGAAAGGCAGCCTTCTTTGCCGCGTTTGGCTTCACCCTCGCCCAGTGGCACGCCCTGCGCAATGCCCTGCTGCACCACGCCGCCACGCACGAAGTTGCAGGCACCTCCACGACACCGCACGGTGTGAAGTATATAATTGAGGGAGCGATGCAAACGCCGAATGGTCGTTCGCCACAGGTGCGGGTAGTGTGGATTGTTGATGTCGGCAACGACGCACCCCGCCTGGTAACGGCCTATCCACTGACAGGAGGTACGATATGATCCAGGAACACGAACGCGCAGTTTTGCTGGTTGATCTACCAAAACACAACCTCAAGGCCGGAGATGTCGGCGTGGTGGTGCATATCTACCCCGACAGAGCCGCCTATGAGCTTGAACTCTTCGCGCTGGATGGGCACACGCTTGATGTCGTGACCATCGAAGCGCATCAGGTGCGCCCGGTCAGCCACCGCGATATGCTGCACGTTCGGGAGTTGACTACGTAGCTGAGATAGAGCAAGTATGAGCGCCGACCAGCACAACCTGACCCCTGAGCATCCCGCCTACCCGCACGCACTGCGGCAGTGGTTAGGAGAGCGTGCGCCGTCCGCCCTCGTCGCGCGCGGCAACCTCGCCATTCTGGAGCAACCGGCGCTGGCACTCTTCAGTTCCGGTCAGTGCCCGGCGGCGCTCATCCTGCGGGCGAACGGTCTGGCCGAACAGCTACGGCAAGAGGGGCGCGCCGTGATCGGCGGCTTTCACTCGCCGGTCGAGCGCGAATGCCTCACGGTGCTATTGCGCGGCAACCAGCCGCTCATCGTCTGCCCGGCCCGCAGCATCGAAAACTGGCGCATCCCGTCAGAGTATCGCCGTCCGTTACGGGATGGGCGCTTGCTGCTGCTCTCGCCCTTCGGCGCCACACAGCGGCGTATGACCGAAGAAACCGCCTTGACGCGCAACCTGGTCGTCGCCGCGCTGGCCAAAACAGTGCTGGTGATTCACGCCGCGCCGGGCGGCAAGACGGAGGCGTTCTGCCGCGAGGTGTTGGCGTGGGGCAAGCCGTTGCACACGCTCGCCAGCGAACACAACGCCAACCTGATCGCAATGGGCGCGCAGGTGCGCCGAGCAGGCGTGAATTGACGCGGTAGAATAATACAGCCCGACACGCTGCGCCTGGTCGACTTCGGATTTTTGCCCAAGGGAAAGGATCCCGCCCTATGACCCAGAACCCGCTCGCTCTGTTTTACGCCGAACAGAAAAGCCAGATCCTGGAAGCATGCCGGGCGTGCGGGGTGTGCGCGCAACGTTGTCCGGTCATTCCGCATACCGCACTGGCCGAGACGCCGCCGCGCAGCATCCAGCAGGAGGTCAAGGCATTTCTTAGGGGCGGCGACGCCAACGAGACGGCGTACACCCGCGCCTTTGCCTGCATGGAATGCTTCCAATGCGAGATGGACGGCTGCCCAAGGGGCCTGAGCCCGCTGCGCATCAACGAGATCGTGAAGCAGGAATATCAACGCCGGTACGGCATCCCCACCGATTTCGACGAACCCGCCGCACCCGACTCATCGCAGCGCATCCTCGCCAGCATCCAGGTCGATTCCGAAACGTACCGGCGTTTGCTGACCCCTTCCGACCGTGAACGCGCCCGGTATGTTTTCTTCCCTGGCTGCAACGTCTACAGCCAGCCGGAAAAAATCCTGCAAGCCCTGGATATTCTGGCATACATCACCGATGACGTCGCGTTCGTGCCGGGGTTAGACTTCTGCTGCGGCGAGGCGTACCTGTTCGCGGGGAAGATCGAGCAGGCCGGAGCGGCGTCAAGCCGCCTGGTGCAGCAACTGGCCGCGTATCAGCCGGAAACGGTAATCTTCTGGTGTCCCACGTGCCTGTGCCGCTTCAACACGACGCTGGCGCAGGCGAGCGATTTGCCGTTTGCGATGCAGTCATTTCCCCAATTCCTGGCCGAGCATATGGATCAACTGCCGTTGCGCGATTTGCCCCCAACGACGGTGACGCTGCACGAGGCGTGCAAAGCCGCCTTCGCCGGCCTGGATCGCACCGGCGCCCGCGAAGTCTTGCAGAAGATCGGCGGCATTCGCCTGGTTGAGATGGAGCGCCACGGTGAGAAGACGGCGTGCTGCGGCAGCGGCGCGGCGGCGGCGTTTCCCGCGAGCTACGGCGCCGTGCGCGACGAACGGCTGCGCGAAGCGGCGGCCACCGGCGCGGATGTGCTGGTGGATGTGTGCCACTTCTGCCATGCAACGTTTGCAGCCGAAGCGCCGCACTATGGCTACCGGCTGGCCAACTATGTGACGCTGGCGGGCCAGGCGCTGGGCATCGCCCGACCCGACACGTTGCTGCACTTGATGCAATCGGGCGATGTGGAGGGTTTTCTCGAGGGCGCGGCGGAGCTGGTTGAGCAGTCGCTCTTTTCCAGGGAGCGGATCAGGGACGTGTTGCAGCGCGCCTGCGCGGATAACCGCTAGCGCCGAACCGGGCGACCGACGCGGGATGACCTTTCGGCCTTGTACCTTTCGCCCTTTTCCTTTTGCCTTCCTACTGCGGCCGGTATATCTGTCGCAGCGCTTCCGGCGTTTCCGCCGCCTTGATCTGGTCGCGAACCGCCCGCAACACGTCGAGGTCGGCGATCAGCCGCAGATCGGGCATCAGCGCCAGGCCCGCGCCGCCAAACTTCAGTTCGAGCGCAAGCTCGATTCCGGCCAGCAATTCCTCGCGGCGGCCCTGCTGAAGTCCCTGTTGAAGTCCTTGCTGAAGTCCCTTTTCAATGCCAATTTGCTCTATGCTCGTGATGTACGGCATCTGTTTCTCCTGTTCGTATTCCTGGAGTTCCTGCCAGTAGATGTCGCGGATGTCGTCCGGGAGCCACATCAGCCAGTCGATAAAACGATGCAGCTTGATAATAGCATCTTTTGTATACCCACGCTCGTACAACCCGCGAACGATGCGCAGTTTAGCGTCTTTGCGCTGTACCGCATCGTGACGGGTTTCCTGGGTGCTCAGGTGCGCCATAATGACGACGGCGAACGGATTCTCGTCGGATTCCAATTCCGCCCATCGGTCGCGATAATCCAGGAGCTTGACGACCGGAAACCGAAACGTATGCGTGCACCCCCAGAGCGTCTCCTCAAGATACTGCGGCTCCCACGTCGCCCGCTCATCGCCCAGGACGGCCAGGCTCGCCACCGGTCGCCGGTAACGGTCGCGCAGGCGGTGATAGTATAGCGCCATTCGCTCGGCGAAGGCGGTCTCTTCCCGGCTCTGCACTTCGATATGGATCAGCACCCACGTCTCCGCCCCGCCCGTGCGCCAGACGCGCGCCAGCTTATCCACCAGGCGGCGGCCCTGGGCCGCCTCGCGCACGACCTGGTGCAGTTCTTTATCGAGAAATGTATAGCCTCGCGACCAATCGATCTCGGCATACGCCTGCGGCAAAAAGAACGCGATGAACGCGGTGAAATAGGTTTCCAGGGCTTCCTTCCACGGCGCGTCATAGTCATCTGGCAAGATGGTCGGCATAGGCTTGGCTTTCACCCGGCGGCGTCCGTTGAGTCTATTATAGCAAATCACGGCAATCCCATCATCATAATGGTATACTGGAGAAAGGTTGTTCGTACCGTAAACTCATCGTTCCTCAACGCACTGTCCGCCTTTGGCGCCCGATCATGCCCTGTAGTATAATTGTGACGGAGATGACCGATGCGATTACCTGATTTGCTTGCTGATATCCATGCGCTCGAAGAAACCATCCTGGCCTTTGAGCGCAAGTATGGCGTTCGCTCCGAAACCTTCTACGCGGCCTACGTCAGCGGCGAAGAGCCTGATGATGACAGTTGGGTTCTCGACTTTAGCGAATGGGCCAGCGTCTACCAAACATGGCTTGCCCGCCAGGCCGAATACCGCAATGAGGTGCAACGCCTCCAACACGATACCCCTGGCCTCGCTGGCTTGATTCGGGTTGCGGCATGACGAACCCGTTGCGCACACCGGAAGATTATGAACTGTTCGTTTATACGCTTGCCGAACAGTTTCCCGCTATTCGTCGCTCAACTTTGGTTTTTGTGCGCTACGGTGCAACGCTAGCTCGGGTCAATGGCGAGCTCTATTTTGATGCCGATATCCGCCTGATCGTCCGTGAACGACTCACGTTTGAACGTCTCCCGATGGTTATTGACGGATATGGCTATGAAATCTGGCAGGCCGACGAGAAGCTGTATTGGTATGATCCAACGCAAGCAGTTCAACCCGAAGAAGTTCATCGACCGCGAGTTTGAGCAGGAGTTGTTCGAGGAGTTGCTCGCTTTTCAAGACGCCGCGCGCATCCTCGCCATCCGCGACGCCAGCGGTATGGGCAAAAGTCACCTGATCGAACTGTTCCGCTACCGCTGCCGCGTGACCCGCCCGCGCACGCCGGTCAGCCTGATCGACCTCAAGCAGTTGCCCGACCAGTCGCCGATGATGTTGATCAAAGCGGCGGTCAAAGACCTGGCCGACCTGGGCGTGCCTTTTCCCCGGTTCACCGCCTTCGACAACGCACGCGTCTCGCGCGACTTCGAGTTCATCCGCGCCTCGGCCTATCTGCAAGGCGCCGGCATCAAAGGCGCGTATCAAGCGATTCTCAACACGGCATCCAACCTGGGCGCGCAGGGCGAGTTCAACGCGCCGGTTGAATTCAATATCGAGGATTTGCATATTGTAGCGGCGCACAGAACGAAGCGTGATATTCACACTGGTATGGAGGCGCACCTTATGGAAGCTCTCGAACTCGCCCGCCAGGCGCTGCTTGTCCTTGCGCCCTCCGTGGCCCAGGGCACGCTGGCGAAGATCGGCGAAGATACAACCGACCACGTGACCCGGCTCGTCGGGCGGGCCTGGGGCTTGCTCGGCGGCGGCGCGCGGAACGACCCCCGGGCCGCCCACGCGCTGGCGGTCTACCAGGAAGAGCCGGACGACGAACGCAACCGGGAGCGGCTGGCGCAAGGCCTGGCCGCCTATTTGCAGCAGCAGCACCAGGCGGCGGACGAACTGCGCGCGGCGGTCGAAGAGCTCCGCCGGCGCGCGCCCGGCGTGCAGGTGAGTTTCACCAACAGCGGCGAGAACCAGGGCCAGCAGGTCGGCGTCAACTACGGCTCGATGACCCAACGCCGCCAGGACATTCACAACGCCGCGCCGAATCAGGGCGCGCAGGGCGTGTTCGAGGGGCCGGTGACGTTCAACCAGCAACGAGTTGGCAACCAATACAACGCGGCCCGCGACATCGTTCAGGCCGGGGACGACGTCACCCAGATCGGCGGCGACCAGATCAACGCCCAGGGGTCGCAGGGCTTCATCAACCGACCGAGCGGCCCGGTGTCGCAGCACTTCGGCGACGTCACGCACGGCGACAGCGCAGCGTTCGCCCAGGCCTTCGCCCAGATCTACGCGGCGATCGACGCCCGCCCGCCCGACGCCGACGTGGATAAGGAAGAGATTGCCGCGACGGTCAAGAACATCGAGCAGGAGGCGCGGAAGGGCGACGCCGCGAACGAGAAGAAGCTTGACCGCTGGCTGCGCAGTCTGGCCGCGATGGCCGCCGACATCTTCGACATCACCGTCGCCGCGCTGACCGGGCCGCAGGCTGCGTTCGCCGCCGTGGCGCGCAGGGCGGCGGCGCGGGCGAAGCAGGAGCAAGTGTAGGAATGATTGAATGAGCGGCCCTATGCCTTCAACCAACAGCCCAACCCTACGCACCCGGCCCGAAGCGGCGACAACTGCGATCACAACCGAATGGGACGCCCGACTCGGCCTGAGCTACCTGTCCGCTGGCGCGCAAGGCCCGGCGGTGGCACTGCTCCACGGCTGGGGCGCGTTCAAAGAACTCTGGTGGAGCACCCTGCGCGCGCTCGCGCCGGAATATCGCGCCTTCGCGCCCGATATGCCCGGCCACGGCGCCTCGCCCCTGCGCGACATCGACACGATGGCCGGGCTGGCCGACCTGATCGCCGACTTCTGCGCCGCCCGCGACCTAAACGCCATCACGCTGGTCGGCCACTCGATGGGGGGCAACATCGCCCTGGAACTGGCGCTGCGGCGACCCGACCTGGTGCAGCGGCTGGCGCTGGTCGATGCGGCGCTCGAACCTCGCCAGATGCCGCTCTACGTGCGCCCCTACGCCACAAGCCTGCCGGGCTGGTCGCTGCTGCGCCTCTCGCTGGCCTTCGCGCGTCATTTTCGCCCGCTGGGACGGCGCGTGCCACCCCTGCACGGCGGCGGCTGGATCATCCCCTGGCTGCGTCGCTCGACCTACGCCACCTTCAACGAACCCATCGGTATGCACCGCCTGATCCGCAACCTGTTCGCCAATCCGATCGGTGCGCGGCTCGGCGCCATTCGCGTGCCGACGCTGGTGATCACTGGCCAGTTCGACGGCCTGGTCCCCCCCGAACTCTCGCGCCGCGCGGCGCGGGCCATTCCCGGCGCGCGCTTCGCCGTCATCCCCGGCGCGCTGCACAACCCGATGGATGAACGCCCGCGCGCATTCGAGCGGACGCTGCTCGCCTTCCTGCACGAAATCGATCAATAGCCGAAAACCGATACCCGAAAGGGACGTCAGGAACGCGCAGCGGTGTTTTTTGCAGCCGCTGCTCTCCCTCGCGCAGCGCCGCATACATCGAGAACTGTCGGATATCGGGATTCCGGCCACGCTGAAAAAGGGGTATGTGCAAGAAGGTCGCAGCGGGCTGAGACCGGTCTAACGCGCCGGACGCCCTCTGAGAACATCTTTGCGTTCCTCTGCGTTCTTTGCGGCACGATCGACCTGGCGACTCTTCGACATCGCGTCAATGCTCATGCGCTCTGGAGCGCCATAGGCATATCAGTAGCTATCGTCTATACCATTCTCTCATCATTAACAAGATATTGGCAAAGCATAAACAAATCGTAAACACCCCTTGACAGGCGCGCCAGCTTGATGGATAATTAGATTAATGCGTTTTTTCTATCGAAACTAATGTCGATTGGATCAACCATCAGGAAGCTCGCGTTCTGACTAAAGATACAACAACCTATGACTATATTGCTCACGATATGCAGTTATTGCGCGCAAAGCCGACCCGACTTTCTGCGAACCGTGGACAAACTCAAACATGAATTTGCCGAGAACCTCCGGGTCAATGCAGTCGATTGCATGGCGGCGTGCGACGATGCTCCGGCGGTTATGGTCGAATACGACTATATTCCGCGGGTTTCACCCGAAGAGCTTCATAAACGCATCGAGCAACGGCTCGAGCAGGGCGCTCTGCTCAATTACAGCAAATAGCGCCATACAGCAGCGTCGGCATCTTGCCGGCGAACGAATGACCGTTCGTTATCTCGGCTATTCCGTCGCGCGATAGGTCGCCTCAATTGCCGCGATCTGATCGACCGCCGCCTGCTCTTCGGGCGGGCACGGCGTAGCAAACCAGGCGGTCAAAATCTCCCGCGCTATGTCTATCGTCGTGGCCCGCAGGCTGAGCGCCAGCACATTGGCGTGATTCCACTTGCGGGCGCCCTCGGCGGTCTGGGCGTCGCCGCACAACGCTGCCCGAACACCCGGCACTTTGTTCGCGGCGATACTCACGCCGGTGCCAGTATAACAGCACACGACGCCTTGCTCAGCCTCGCCCGCAGCCACCGCCGCGCCGACCGCCTGCCCAACGTCGGGCCACTGATCATCGGCGCCGGCCAGCGGACCGAACAGCGTGAACGTATGACCGCGCTGCTCAAGTTCGGCGATCAACGCGTCGGTGAAGACGTTCTTTTCATCGCTTCCTATTGCCAACTTCATCGCTATGCACTCCTTATCCAAAGTTGCCTGATCCTTGTATCAACATCACTTCCATTCCAATCGGGCCATTCGTCCGTCGGCAGGCCCAGGCCGCACGGGCGCTTCAGGTCGTGTGACAAACTGATGCGCCAGGGGCAGGTAAGCCGACGCACGGCGCACATAGTCGCGCGCGACCGGGTTAGCGCGAATCTGTTCGGGCGCGACAACGCCCTGATTATGCCATGCCGCCAGCGTGCGCCAGCTCACCGGAACCCGTTCGTATTGCGCGCGGTAGAGCCCCCGCTCCAGGTTCGCTGCCAGATACTCGATCGCCATCTCGTCGCGGCAAAGCTCGGCGTTGATAGCAACAAACAACGCCTGCTCATCGGCAAAACGATCGGGGTCGATCAGGCTGCCGGCGACATGCACCGGCACACTGATCACCCCCGGCGGATCGGGGATCGGCAGTTGCCGGCGCAAGATCTCCAGCGCCACCGACGGGCGTAGATTCGCCGGCCAGACGCTGAAATTGCCGCCGACTCCGATCGCGTTGGCCCGGCGTTGCGCCGCTTCATAGAACGGCGTCAACACACGCAGAGGCTCGACATCATCCTCCAGCCAGCCGTTATGCTCGTTATACAGCAGCAAGGTGATGACCTCGGCGAACTCTACATCGTTCATCCCCGATAGATTTGGGCGATTATGGCGTGCCGCCGCCGCAAGAATCGTCGGACGCAAGGTCGCCATTCGCGCGGCCAACTCCGGGCGCACATAGGGTTCAATCGTCAGCCCCGGCGCCGCGAAACCAACCGCGCGCCGTCCGAGGCGCGACGCCGCTGCGGCTGAAGCCGGGTCGGGGTGCAGGCTGCTCCACACTGCGGTCGCCGAACCGATCAAACTCAGAATTATCGCTCCACCGATGCACAGGCGCATCCAACTCATCCAATCCATCCAACCAAGAGGACTAAGACGTTGTCGAAGCATAGGCGTTGGTTACGTCTCCTGCCTGATAGTTATAGTTACAATCGATAGTTCTCGCTGCCGCGTATGACTCATTCACCGTCAGCGATCCTACCGACTATAGCATATTCGCTTTTGGCCATTCTCGCATATGCGAAGCCAACCGGCTATGCAATCATTCGTTCGATTGAACATAACACGCCAAAAACCCTTGACACCTCATCGCCCAAACCCGTATAATAGCCATTAAGCTGAGAGGAAATGTGTAATATGGATGATCGTGCGTTTGAGCAACTTGTCGTCGAGGCGATCGAGAGTTTGCCGCCCGAATTCGCCCGCTATCTGGAGAACGTCGATATCATCGTCGAAAAACGCCCGTCGCCCGAACAGCGGCGGATGGTCGGACTGAAGCCCTGGCAAAGCCTCTACGGACTCTACGAAGGCGTTCCGTTGACCGAGCGCTCCAGTGCGGATCTGATCCTTCCCGATCATATCATTATCTTCCAAGGGCCGCTCGAACGCGACTTCCGCAGCCTCTCAGCATTGCGCGCGCAAGTTCGGCGCACCGTGTTGCACGAGATCGCTCACGTATTCGGCATCAGCGATGAACGCTTGGACGAACTAGGAGCCTACTAGCCCCATGAACCGTCGCTTTCTACCCGGGCTCCGAACCCTGCTGCTTGGAACGATGTACATCGTCGCGCTGGCAGTTGCAGCCGCGTTGATCACAGACACACTGGCGCTGGCGCGCCAACTGCCCTCTGTGGCAACGACTTCGCCCTCGCCGACAATGGCGCCTTCGGCGGCGACGCCGCAAACCAGGGCCGTCCCGCTCATCAAATTGCCGACGCCGGTTCCGCCGACCCCCATCCCGGTCAGCGCCGATGCGGCAACCGGCCTGCCCGGCTATCACCCGAAGACCGGACGCTACATCGCCGTCTGGATGCCGCCCTCATTCAGCGGCGGCTCGCGGGCATCCTTCGAGGCGAACAAAGATATTATCGACGAGATCAGCCCGTTCTGGTACGCTACTGATAGCAGCGGACGATTGTACGGCACGCGCAACGACGAACTGGTGCGCATTGCCCACGAGAACAACATCCTGATCATTCCGACCATTCACAATATCAGCGATCCCTCGTCTGTTGTCACCGTGCTAACGAATCCACAACGGCGCGCGCGTCACATCCAGAATATCGTCGATGAAGTGCTGGCACGCAACTACGACGGCATTGATATTGACTACGAATCGCTCGATAGTTCGCTCCGCGAGGAATACTCTGCATTCATCAAAGAACTGGCCGAAGCCCTGCACGCCCAAGGCAAAATGCTGACCGTCGCCGCCCATGCCAAAGACAAAGACTACGGCGGCCTGGGCGGGTATCAAGACTGGGCGGAGATCGGCCAATTTGTCGATCGGCTGCGGATTATGACCTACGACTATAGCTGGCGCGGAAGCGGCCCCGGCCCGGTAGCGCCGCTCTACTGGGTGCAATCCGTCGCCGAGTACGCACGTTCGGTGGTTGACCCGACCAAAGTGGTCATCGGCGTACCATTCTACGGCTATGACTGGCCGCCCGGCGGCAGAGCCCGCGCCTTGCCCTGGCGTGACATCGAGGACTTGATCGAGGAGCAGAGCCTGACCGTCAACTTGATGCAGCGCAGCGCCCAGGGCCGCGTGGACGAGAGCTATTTCTACTATCGCTCATCACAGGGAACGCGCACGGTCTGGTTTATGACCGATAGCGGCCTGGAATCGAAGATCGATACGATCCAGAGCATGGATCTGGCCGGGCTGGCCATCTGGCAACTGGGGTACGAGAAACCGGAATATTGGGAAGTAATCCGCCGCGAAATGGTTGAAGATCCGGCGCTGATTCAGCGGGCGATCAACCCGCTCCTGCCTGAGCATTAGGCATGGTGAAGGTATGATTGAGACTGCGGTGAAAGCTAATACCGGCGAGGCGCTTCGTCTGTTTCAGCGCGGCGTCGCGGCGGCGCGCGGCGGGCAGCGGCGGGTGGCCGCCGGTTTGCTCACCCGCTCGATCCAGCTCGATCCGCGCAACGAGCGCACCTGGCTCTGGCTCAGCGGCGTCCTCGACGAGCCGGAACAGATCGCCTTTTGCTTGCAATCGGTGTTGAAGATCAACCCCGCCAACGAGCGCGCGTTACAGGGGCTGCGCTGGCTGGAAGAGCGCAAGTTGCTGAACGGCAAGCCCGTTCCCGCCGTGCTGACGAGCATCCAGATCGACACGCCCGTTGATGAGGCCGAACAACCGGATCAGAGCAGCTCCTGGTGGGTCAAATGGCGCCAGACCAGCCACGAGATGAGTCGCGTGCGGCTCGTGGTCTGGAGCGTCCCGATTGTCTTGCTTTGCCTGGCCCTATTGCTCCACAACAACTTCGCGCTCGCTCTTGATCAACAGCAGGCGGAGCCCGCCACGATGGCGCAGCCGGAGGTCGTCGTCGCCGAGCCGCCCGAACCCACGGCCATACCGATTCTGGAAGCCGAGCCTTTTTCCCTGCGCGAGAGTCTGACGATCGGCTACTTCAGCGCGCTGGAACCCATTCGCCAGCAGTTGCGCAACGCGACCGACAGCTATCTAAATGCGACCGGCCAGCCCGGCGGCGCGTCGGTGAGCCATGTCGCGGCGACCCAGACGTTTCGCCGCCAGATCGACCAGGCGCGTACGGCGATGGAAAATCTCACCCCGCCCCAGGCGCTTCAGCCTGCTCACGCGGATTATCTGGCCGGGTTGGAGCTTGAACAAGAGGCCCTCGACGCCATTCTGGAGTTCTACGGAAGTTACCAGGTCGAGCACGCCAACCGCGCGGCGATGCGCCTCCAAGAGGCCAACGCGCTGATCGACCACGCCAACGCCCTGTTCGACTCACAAATGCAACAGATGCGCCTGGTCAGTTCGATCTCGGTGCATACCCCTCGCTAAATCATTCTTCGAGTTATGTCAACTACAACCGGCACGCTCCGGCGTCACTCACGTCACAACGCGTACAATTCGCCATATTTGGCGCGCAAATAGGCGATGTACGGCTCGATGCTGAGCGGACGCCCGGTCGCGCGTTCGGTGATTTCCGCGGCGGTGAACTTGCTGCCGTGCCGGTAAATATTGCGCGTCAACCAATCGCGCAAGACGCCAAAATCGCCGCGCCTGACGTCGGCGAGGATGTCGGGGCGCTCCTGCGTCGCCGCCGCGAAGAACTGGGCGCTGAGGATATTGCCGATGGCGTAGCCCTGGAACGCACCGCCTATCGAGCCGGCAAACCAATGCACATCCTGCAACACGCCATCGCGATCGTCGGCGGGTGCAATACCCAGATCGGCTTTGCAGCGTTCACGCCAGGCTTCGGGCAAGTCGCGCACGGTCAGCCGTCCTTCCAACAGATCCAGCTCGAAATCGAAGCGCATCATCACGTGCAAATTGTAGGTGACTTCATCGGCATCGACCCGGATCAACGACGGCGCGACCCTGTTGATCGCCCGATAGAACGTATCCAGCGTCACGTTGCCGAGCTGGTCGAGAAACGTCGCTTGCAGTTGCGGATAAAACGCCTCCCAAAAGTCCCGGCTGCGTCCGACGATGTTTTCCCACAAGCGCGACTGGCTTTCATGTACACCCGACGATGTGCCATCCGCCAGGGGCGTGGCCTCAAGTGCACTGCTGACACCCTGCTCATACATCGCGTGGCCGCTCTCGTGGATGGTGCTGAACAGGCCATCGCCCAGATCGTGCTCGTTGAAGCGCGTGGTGATGCGCACATCGCCGAGCGAGAACTTGATCATAAAGGGGTGATGCGTCGTATCCTGGCGTCCGCGAGAGAAATCGTACCCTAACTGCTTAATTACATGCTCGCCAAACGCCTGCTGCCGGTCGATGGGAAACGCCTGCTGCAAACACGACGCATCGGCAGTCGGTCGCGCGAAGATCTCCTGGGCGATAGGCACGAGCTGTTCACGCAAATCGGCGAACAGCGCCTGCACCGTTCGCGCCTGCATCCCGTAATCGGCGAACGCGATGAGCGGATCGGCGATGTGGTCATAGCCCGGAAAGAAGTCAGCCAGTTGGCGACTCAACTCCAGGGTGGTTTCGAGCATCGGCTGCACCGCGGCGAAATCGTTGGCCGGGCGGGCGCGCGTCCACGCTTCATACGACTGAGCGGCGTGGCCGTTGAGTCGGGCGACGAAATCGGACGGCACATTGACCAGGCGCTCGAACGTCCGGCGCGCCACGCGAACCAGGCCGGCTTCGTCGGTATCATAGTCGAGGCTTTCTTCATATGGGCGCAGTGTTTCCAGCAACCTGCCAAGCGCCGGGGCGGTCGCCTTTTCATGAGCCAGCCGCGCGATTGTGCTCAACTGGCGACTGCGCGCCGCCGCGCCGCCGGCGGGCATATAGGTCGCCTGATCCCATGTCAACAATGCATTGGCGGCTTGCAAATCGTCGATTTCAGCCAGTCGCGTTTTGAGTTCCTGGAATTGCTGTTCCAACGCCGTCTCCTCCAACCAACTTCGGCTGGCTCCTGAACCGAATTTGGCAGTATTCGTCGCTTCTATACATATGCCTCGCGGCTGTAATACAAGATTGTACCATTGAAATTGCGGAATGGCGAGACATCCTGATCGGGCGATCTGCACAAAAAAGCGCCTTGCCCATATGGCAAGACGCTTATCCAGCGGCGAAACGAGCACAGGCCGCATCCGCTACGCGGCGCGGCGTCCCCAGCCGAGATACAACCCCAGGCCGATCAAGAACAGCGGAAGCCATATCAGGCTGCCCGCAAAAATCCAGGGCGCACTGGCCACCGCGACAATTATGCCGATTGCAAACAATGGAACCGCCGGGAAGACCGGCCAGTTGTTGCGGACATTGAAGAGCGCACGACCGAGGAACAAAATGCTCAGGAAGCCGAGCGCCAGACCCCACAGCACCGATACGCCATTGGTCAAGCCGGCGAACGGAATGCCCAGCCCCAAACCGGCCAGGATCGCGCCGGGAATCATCAAACCGTAGACGCGCTTCCAAAACGCGAAGAAGAGGAAACAACTCGCGATCGTCCAGAGGACGATGCTCCCATCAAATGCGACCGGCAACGTGATAAAACGGCTGAACAACAATACGACGCCAAGGCTGATGAGCGCCAACGCTGCTCCATTGCGCTCCCTGCGCGATGGAGGTTCCATCGAATGCGCACCAGCAGGGAGCGGATGAAGATTCTGGGTAGCCATACCCGCCGAAGACTGGCGGCCCGCATACTCGCCTTCTTGCTCGATATATCCAATATCGTGCTGCATAAGCTTCCTCCTGCTTTACCAGGCTTGCCGCCTGATCAACTTTTCAGGCGGCGGCTACTCGTTGCTGTCGGATAGGACGCAGGGGCGCGCCCAAAAGTTGCGGTGCAGCAGAAGAAATGTATGGGGAGAGGCATTAACGCGGCGCGACGTTAGTCGCCGACTCAAGCGCAGCTTGATCGGTCACCTGGAGGAAAATATCTTCGAGATCGCTATGCTGGCCGGCAAAATGAACGACCGCCGCTCCCCCGGCCACCAGATGCGCCAGCATCGCGCTGACCGACCGATCGTCGCCGTCGTGGTCGATGTGCAGCATCGGCGGCAGCGCATCGGGAAACGTGCGCACGTCGAGTACGCCCGACAGCCCGCGCACCAGATTCGCCGCAGCGTCGAGATCGCTTAACAGATGCACCTCAAACACGCGGTGCGGGCGCATCGAACCCATAATCGTCTTGACATCGCCCGATGCGAGGAGGCGGCCATGTTCGATAATGCCGATGTGGGTACACACCTCGGCCAACTCGGTCAGAATATGCGAGCTGATCATAATCGTCTTGCCGAGCGCCTGAAGTTCTTTGAGCAACTCACGGAGTTCAACCCGCGCGCGAGGATCGAGACCGCTGGCCGGTTCGTCGAGAATGAGCAGCGCCGGATCATGCACCATTGTCCGCGCCAGACTCAAGCGTTGCTTCATACCGCGCGAAAGGCCCATCACATCGGTGTCGCGCTTTTCACTCAACCCGACTAGTTCCAGCAAGTCGTCGATCATCCGCGCCCGGCGCTCCGGCGCAACCTTGTAGGCGGCAGCGAAAAACTCCAGATACTCCCAGGAGCGCATATTCTCATAGACGCCGAAGAAATCGGGCATAAAGCCCACCGCGCGCCGCACCGCCTGCACATCGCCGATGACCGAATGCCCCGCCACCCAGGCCTGCCCGCTGCTGGGCAAGAGCAGCGTCGTCAGAATGCGCATCGTCGTCGTCTTGCCGGCGCCGTTCGGCCCGATGAAGCCGTACACCGCACCCGCCGGAATTTCCAGATCGAGGCTATCGAGCGCGAGCGTTGCGCCATAGCGTCGCGTGAGTTGTTTCGTTTCAACAATTGCCGTCATTGTTTAGCTATTTAACCATCGAGACGAATAACATACAACGTTAAGCCTTGCTGTTCGGCCAGCGGCGCCCCATCTATGCTCGGCGTCAGCGTCAGCCGGTCACTCCATGCCAACAGATACACTCCATCGGACTCCGGCATACCGGGAATAGCACTGGGCATCATCATCGAAAACGAATCGGCGTCAAACAATACTTGCAGAACCTGTTGGCGATCCCAAAGGCCTTCATCCAGAGCATCGGCGGCATATGGGAACGTATTCGCGTCAAATTGTGCCGTTGTTTGCACCGAAGCGCCGGGCGCGATCGTCGCAAGCTGCTGCACGGACGTGCCATACACCAGCAATGCATCCTCTAGCGGCGCGTCTCCTCCGTTGCGCACCTCTACGCTGACCGAGAACTGATCACGTCGCACGTCGCTTTCAACCTGCACAGGCGACGCAATCGCCCGTTCGGCGGTAAATGTGCGCAGCGACGAGACATCAACGAGCACATCGCGCCACTCGATCCGATCATCAAACTCTACGACAGGGGTCCGATCGCTCGAGACGCTGCGCATAGACGTAGCATCTACCAGTGTCCCGGACGGAAATGTAAGCTGGTATGTACGACGCAGCGGCGAGAACAGGCCGACAAACGCCGTGGCCTGCGCATCACGCGCGTTCTCATACCCCTGCACGACTGTTACCTGAAACATCTGCGGACGATTACCGCGCGCCAGAAAGCTCACAGCATAAGTTCCGGCAATAAAGAGCGCCACGATTGCCGGAACCGACGCCCATGCCCACTCGACGCGACGCAAGCGCCGCAACGCCAGAAAATTGAGCGGACCGACGACAAGAATATAGACGACCATAAACAGCAGCAACATCCAGACGGAAATGAGCTGGAGTTCGGGCAATTGCAGCGCCTGATTGGGCAATCGTGAGCTGCTCCAGCGAACTTGCGTCGCCGGGCTCAAACGCCTCTCTGCACGAATAATGTCGCCCCAGAAGCGCGCTTCGAAATTCCACGCTCGTAACACGCCGAGATCGAACGCGGCGAAGATCGTTCGCCCGGCGCCGACATCACGCACCGTGACCAGGTTCGCATCATCAAGGGCTGTGGCGTCTGACCGCAGGTTTACCCGATTGACCGTAGCGCTCGGCGGAAACGCGCCGGTCTGCGCAAATTGTCCGAGCATCAATGGCAGCGAGTCGAGCGACGCATCACGCACAAGCTCAGTCACCTCGCCGGGCAAAAGGTCGGCAATCCCGGCTGTCGTACGGTCCGCATTGACGCCGCCGCTGACGATCAACTCGCCGCCGAGACGCACCCATAGCTCCAGAGCGTCGCGTTGACCTTCAGTGAGATCGGCGGTCGCAACATCATAAAGCACGATCACATTCAGACCCTCGATGAGCATCGCGTCTTCGGGCAAGGTCGTGGCGTCGAGATGCACAACTTCAATGCTCATGTCGACATTGGGCAGCTCAAAGCCGGCGAGGCTGTTGAGCAATGTCGCATCGCTGCCTATAACGCCAACAAGCAACTGCTCGCTCCCGATCGGCTCAATGCGCACGTTCTGGCTTAGCAGTTCATCATTCCCGACCAACAGCCGCAACTCACCATTGCGCGTGAAATTGTCCGACACAACGCTCAAGGTAACACTCTTGCGCGATCCTCTGGGCAAGTCAATAGCGCGTTGAAATGCCGTACTGTTATTGATTCCGGGAAAGTTCCATTCCAATACACCCTGAATATCCGGCCCATCATTGCTAATTGTCACCACAACCGGAAACCATTGGTTCAAGTGATAGTGCTGATCATAGCCTGCACGGACATCCAGGCGGATCGGCGCGTCATCCTGCGCTTGCAACGGCTGAGCAGAAAACGCCGCGCCTCCCAGCAACATCAGCGCCAACAGAAGCAGCCGGAACATACGAACTATCCCGACGCGAAACCGAATGCGGCCTGACGAATGGCCAATGCCGCACGATGAGGGCGTATATGGATTAAAACCTGACATAGACAATTTACATTCTCGGCGGAGGCGTCTGTGACGGCTGAACTGGCGTGGCTATTTCTTGATGACGCTGTTGAGCTTCGTGATAATGGCGTAGCAACGTCAACGAGTCGTTGAGCGAACGTTCCTTTTCGCCCGCCTTGAACTGAAGGATATAGTCATTGACGGTCGCAACGACATCGCGCGGATTGGGTACTCGCACAAAGGTGAACTTCTCGCCGGAGCCGGCCGTCTCGAGAAGCACATCTCCATAGCCGATGAGATTCCCCAGAAACGTCGTCGTATAAGAAACATTCAGGAGTGCGCCGAGGCTGGCGGTATTGCGTTTCTCCGGACCCAACGGCCGTTTGTCAATATCGATCGCATTCGTCGGCGTCAGAATATAGCGATCATTCCGGTGATCCTCAACCTCCCAGATCACCCATGCCACCAGGCCAATGAGCAACACAACAGCAATGATCACCGACCAACTCGCCGAAACGACGCCGAGGCTGGCAAAGATCGCCAGCACGATAAACGCCACAGCAGCAGCAGTTAGCGGACGCACAGCCAACGCCTGAATCAAGAATAGCCAGTGCGGGTGCCAGGTCAACACGCCTTTTTCTTCATCGAACTTTGGATTAGGCTCAAGAAAACTGCGCAAGAAAAGCGGTGCATTGATGGTATCGCGGTTGAAGGTAAATTTGCGCTTTTCTTTCGGTGGCTGATTATAGACCTTCGTCTCGATCATCTCGGAGAAATTGCGCTCGCTCTGCTGCTTCTGGAGCTTCTTCACCTCGTCGCTAATCTTCGACTGCATCGCTTGCGGATCGCGCGCTGCGGGAAAGAAAATTTTTCGATTGGCGACTGCTGTGCGCACCGTAATATTTCCATAATTAAACCAGTGCTTGAGATAGGTGTCCGTGCTCGTTACCACATTTTGAATCTCTTCGATCGACACTTGCTCCTGGGTTCGCCGTTCGATCAAGCCTGGAATAATAACCAGTTCATCATCTTTAATAACCCGTTGCGTCGTCAAAATCAACTGATCATTAGCCCAATCTACAAAGATGTACCCTGCCGACAACAATCCTAGAATCACCACCGTGAACAAGCCAATATTGATGAGATCAAAAGGCCGCGCCATAGCCGGGTCAATGCTCAAAATCTGCCCGCCCCGCAATCGATAATATACAATGATGATCAGCACGAAGCTCGCAACAATCGGCCACCAGCGCCACAAGCCCTGGGACGATCGGCGCAAATACCCAACAACCCACCAGATCAGAAGCACGCCCAGCATAAGCACCAAAAACTGATTGGTCGGATCCAGATCAAACGGTATGACTGGTCCGCCGAGAAAACCAGCGCCATCTTCACCGATCTCAGTTAATGGCATCTCGGCCAGGCCTCCATCAGGCGTCACCAGAATTTGACCGCCAATCGCACGATAGAAGGCCATCGCTGCAAAGAGCGACACAACCAGCAGCAACATCAGTAAATTGAAGATGAAGCGCCCCCAGTGGCGATAGGTCACATGCAGGATCTCTTCATCTTCAAGCAGATCAAAATCTTTGCTGACATCGTCGCGCAACCCCATCCAATGCGCCACGACATCCAGTATGCCATTGATGATGCTGTCAATCCAGCTGATCGGGTTGGCTTGCATAGTGCGCCTCATTCAATACGGATTTGGAGCGGAGCGTTTACAAAGATACATATTATGTCGCATCACTACCAACGTTTTGCAGCTCGCGTATGCGCTCAAGGATCCAATCGACTTCTTCATCCGGCGAGATGTTGTCGGAAAGAAGAATGAGCGCATCATCGGCGGGAAGCATCACGTGCCGGTCAAGCTCATCGCGTCGCGCCAGGTCGTCCCGCACCCGCTCCAGCGAATACGGCTGCCCGCGGGACCGCAACTCCTCCGAGCGTCGCTGCGCCCGCGCGTCAATCGAAGCGTCAAGATAGATTTTGAGCGGCGCATCCGGCATCACAATCGAGCCGATGTCACGCCCGACCATCACTACTCGACCGCGTCGCCCGATCTCGCGCTGCTGGCGGATCATCTCGGCCCGCACAGCCGAATACCTCGCGACGCGCGAGACGGTGCGATCCACCTCGTTGGTGCGAATCGCCCAGGTCACATCTTCGCCATCGGCCAGCACTGTATACTGGCGGCCATCTTCCAGCGTTGGCGGTACAACTTCGATGCGAATCCAACGGGCCAGATTTTCCAGCGCCAGGGCGTCATCCAGATCAAGCGCTTGTTGCAACGCCGCCCAGGCCAACGCACGATACATCACGCCGGTGTCGAAATAGAGATACCCCAATCGGCGCGCCAGGAGTTCGCCCAACGTGCTTTTACCGGCGCCGGCCGGTCCATCGATCGTGATGATCAGAGGTTGTGACATAGGTAATTCCAGCAATTCGAGGAGCAAATGAACAACGAAACGATGAACACTCGATGAGCAGTGATCCGCCTCAGAGAGAGCTTGAGCGTTATACAGCGTTGTGTATTTCTTGCCTGCCATTGTAGCACGAGCATGCAAGCAGTGGCAAACGGCGACGGAAGCGCCGAGTGCGAAGACAACCGCCCGCGAAACGCATAAAACACGGGGCCGCTCCAAGAGCGGCCCCGTGCAGTGACGGCAATATATCGCATCAACGTTCCAATCAGCTTCGCAAGAGGTGCAGAATAGCATCTTCTTCACGCGACCGATTCACGGTACGCTGAGGAGCCGTGTTATGCGAATTCGGCTTCGGCTTCGACGCTTGCGATTGGGCCGATGACATTTCCAGCGCCTTCGCCAACAAGCGCTCCAGCACACCCGGCTTACGTGTCGTCGGAGCCTTGCGCACGTTGTCTTCCGGCTCCGGCTCACGGACAACTTCGGGAGTTGGAGCATCAACCCGAATGACGCCACCCGCGCTCATCTGAGCGATGGCTTCGCAAATCTCGATGGCCTCCCAATTCAGGCTCTCGCTCAAATCCTGAATCGTCTTCTGTCCATCGACCGCCGCGGCGATCTCCCAGTGGTCCGAGCTGACCCGATACGCCTCATCCTCGAGCGAAATCAACAAGCGTGGTATGTAATGCAGGTTGGGAACGAACGGCAAGATACGTTTCCAACGTTCGCCGAGAAGCGCAGCACGCTCTACAAGACTCGCGGGATCCTCCCAGATCGAAATTTCGTTGCTCACTTCGTCGCCGACAAAACAGAAGTGCGCCCGCTCCAACGCAAACAGGCGAGCCAGGGCGTCAACGCCGCTCAACTCACCAAAACTGACGTGATACAGCTTGCCGTCATATAGGTATATCTTTCCGCTCTGATGCGCCTCCTCGATATTGACCGCTCCTGTGACAGAGCTATAAACAGTCATCTCGATTAATTCGCGCAACGGCAAAACATCAAGCGAACCTTCCAATCTCATGTGCGTGCTCCTGATTAAAGATGTAGTAGTGAGATGTAAGAGCTACGCTGTCATCCTAGCACGCAACCCGAACCATTGCAATAAGAACCTGGTACCTCTTCAAACTCCAACCCTCATTCTTACAGAATCGACAGATTGGAAACAAAACCTAACATCAAGTGTTTTCATAAATCAGATCATTATCCAGCGCTGGTTTGCTCAAGAGCGGCGATAGCAATTTCGATCCGCTTCAGGCTGCGTTCCCGTCCGAGACCGTTTAGCGTATCAAACAACGGCGGAGCGACCGTTCGACCGGTAATGGCCACACGAATTGCACCAAACAACTGGCCCGGCTTGAGTCCTTGCTCCGCCGCCAATGCGCGCAGCGTCGCCTCCAGCGGCTCAACCTGCCATGCATCGAGGGCGGACAACCCTTCGTAGGCAGCCCGCAAGCCAGCCGCCGTCCTCGCTGCATCCATCTTCTTCTGAATGAGCATCACCGGCTCATAGCGCAATGCAACGTCTTCGGCAACGCCAACCTCGCGGAAGAAGAACTCCAACAACTCCGGCGCTTCGCTCAACTCCTCAACCCGCTCGTGGATCATCGGCGTTAGTCGTCGCAGATAGGCAAGCTCTTCATCGGCGGGCGGATCGCTTATCAAGCCGGCTTGCACAAGAAATGGCGCGATCCGGTCGGCCAGTTCATCCGACGTGAATTTACGCACGTAGATGCCGTTCATATCCTTCAGCTTATCGGGGTTCCAACGCGCCGGCGACGGTTGCACACGTTCGATGGTAAAGCGCTCGACAATCTCGTCGCGGGTCATCAGTTCCGTGTGATCGTCATAGCTCCAACCCTGGAGCGATAGATAGTTAAACATCGCTTCGGGCAAATAGCCGCGCTCCCAGAAGCGGTTGGTTGCAACGTCGTCTTTGCGCTTCGAGAGTTTGCCGCGTCCGTCCTGGCGCAAAATATTCGGTACATGCGCAAAGATTGGCGGTTCCCAGCCAAATGCTTTGTACAACAAGATGTGATACGGCGTGCTGGGCACCCATTCCTCGCCGCGAATAACGTGGGTGATGCGCATCATCCGATCATCAATCAGGTGCGCCAGGTGATACAAGGGCATGCCCGACGATTTGACCAGCACGATATCGTACAGATCGGCGTGGTTGATGATAATCTGCTCGCCGCCGCGGATCAGATCATGAAAACGCGTCATCCCCTCCAGCGGAACCTTCAGCCGGATGGTGTATGGTTTTCCTTGCGCTTCAGCCTCGGCAATTTGCTCCGGCGTCCAGTCACGCTCCGGTCCGCGAAATCGAAAGGCCTTGATGCCGCGCGACTCGGCTTCAGCGCGCATCTGTTCCAACTCCTCCGGTGTGGTGAACGACTTGTAGGCAAGCCCTTTTCGCAGCAAATCGGCAACATATTCGTTGTAAATGCCGCGCTCGTGGCGATCGGATTGCACATACGGACCATAGGGGCCGCCCACATCGGGGCCCTCATCCCAATCAATGCCGATCCAACGCAGCGACCACATCATATCGTCGGCGGCTCCAACTACAAAGCGCTTCTCGTCGGTATCTTCGACGCGCAGAATGAACTGTCCGCCATAATGTCGTGCGAACAGCCAGTTGAACAGCGCGGTGCGCACACCGCCAATATGCAGATAGCCGGTTGGACTTGGTGCGAACCGTACACGCACCGGAGGGGTTATCGTGGCCATATATGCCTCCATCACACTCGTCATAGTCCAGAGTTCTGGCCATTATACCAGCGATACCGCTCAACCCAACCGTCCCTGATCCGCTTCATGCCGGGCATTCAACACGTGTGATTTCAGCACCGCCACGGCTGCGGCAACATTGGGCACGGCTTGATACAGGCCCAGTTGATCGTGCGAGGCAAACCCTTGCTCGACGGCGTGTTCAAAGAGGGTTAACAGGGGATCATAATAACCCTGCTGATTGAGAATAATGATTGGCTTGTTGTGATACCCCAACTGCCGCAATGTCAGCGTCTCTACCAGTTCTTCAAGCGTGCCAAACCCGCCGGGAAGCGCGATAAACGCATCCGAGCGTTCATCCATAACCGCCTTGCGCTGGCGCAAGGTCTCCGTCACGACCAGTTCGGTCGCATCGTGCATCGCCAGCTCGCGATCCACCAACGCCTGGGGGATTACGCCGATCACTTCGCCGCCATGATCGCGGACATGGCGCGCCACCACGCCCATCAGACCAATATGACCGCCGCCGTAGACTAATCGCCAGCCTGATTCGGCAATCGCGACGCCCAAATCACGCGCAACCGCTTCCATCGTCGCATCTTTGCCATTGCGCGATCCGCAGTAGACACACACCGCAAACGACATTTTTCCACCTCGTGTATAATGAGCAAGTCCCATAGACGCTGGCATTGTAGCACGCTCGATATATGCTCTGGCGCGACTTTGTGCGTTCGCCGCGCGGCTTTCGCCTATCGCCATTGTGCATTCCAGATATACGATATGGACATCATACAAGCCTTTCTCCTTTTCATGGCGGCATTGCTCGGCGGTGCGCTCAACTCGGTCGCAGGCGGCGGAAGTTTTATCGTCTTCCCGGCGCTCATTTTCAGCGGCGTGCCGACGATCATCGCCAATGCAACCAATAAAGTCGCGCTCTGGCCAGGGTCGCTGGCGAGCGTTGTCGGCTATCGTCGCGAGTTTGCCAATCAGGATCAATCGCTGGTCGCCTTTACCGGCATTGGTCTGGTCGGCGGCATCCTGGGCGCATTGTTGCTGCTGTTTACGTCTGAGCGCCTGTTCGCGGCTCTGGTTCCCTATTTTCTCCTGCTGGCGACCTTGCTGTTTACCTTCAGCAAGCCGATCTCGGCCCGGCTGAAAATTCTGCTCGAACGATCCGGGGCATGGACAAACTGGATCTTCTTCTTTCTGATCGCGGTGTATGGCGGCTATTTCGGCGGCGGCATCGGCATTCTGACGCTTACCGTCCTCGCACTATCGGGGATGAGCAATATCCATACAATGAACGCCCTGAAGAATCTGCTGGTCAGTATGATCAACGGCGTTGCCGTCATCGTCTTCGCGATCAGCGGCGCCGTCGCTTGGCCCGAAGCGGCATTGATGGCCATCGGCGCAATGATCGGCGGCTACTTCAGCGCAGATATTACTCGCCGCCTGGATCAGCAACTCGTGCGACGGTTTATTATCGTCATCGGTTTTACGATCACGATCATCTTCTTCGTACGTTAGACGCATAACCGATGTCGGCAATGCAGAGAGGGGTAGGCTATGCAGCAGCACACCTACCATCTGAAACGTCTTGGCGACGACTTCCTGCAGCGCTATTTCGACGTTCACCCTGCCGCTGCAAGCTATCTGGGATTGCATGCGTACGATGGTCGAAGCGCCGACTTGAGTCGAGGCGCGATCGCCAGTTGGATCGCCGCTCTTCAGGACTACCAACGCCAATTGAACCAGATCGACGCGAATGCATTCGCCGCCGACCGCGACCCGACCGCCTGGCTGGATTATCACATTCTCTGCTGGCAGATTGCGTATGAGCTCTGGCGCTGGAGCGAACAGCGCGAGTATCGACGCAACCCGCTGGTTTATGCATACGATCTCATCTACCAAACGAATTTGAATCTACCGCAAGCGGTCATTCTGAGCAAAGCGAAGAATCCCGGCTATCGGGGACGCTGAGACCCTTCGCTCCGCTCAGGGTGACATGCGGCCTGTTCATTATCGTTTGGTAGCATCATCGTGCCCGAAGGTTATTCTCGGCAAGAACACGGCACGGGCGAAGGCCAGCAACCCCGCACCGAGCATGACCAGAAAGCCACTGTGGATCGCATTGCCCAGCGCCGTGCGCGCCGCATCCAGCATCGCTTCTGGCGCGCCGCCGGTCAGTTCTGTCAGCGTTGTCAACTTTCATTTACGGACGCCAGCGCGAGCGGGAAGCGCCAGTCACCGCGGAGAAAAACCCGCACTGTATACGTCGGCTACCGCTCAACCCGCTCAATCTGGAGGTGATACGGCATATCGACGAGCAGTATCTCAAAACGCCGTTCTCTGACTTGCCACAGACGACCGCCGCATAGGTTGCGTTCAAAAGTAAACGGGCGCTGTTGAGCCGTATGGCAGGCTTGCCGGATAGGGTATGATAGAGCTATGCCGACACCTGTGATCGCGACAAAGCTGCTTGCCCCGCCGCTGCGCCCCCATGCGCTGATGCGCTCGCGCCTGATCGCGCGGCTGCACGCCGGCCTGGCGCACAAGCTGAGCCTGATCTCGGCGTCGGCCGGCTTCGGCAAAACCACCCTGCTCAGCAGCTGGATCGCCGGTTGCGACCGGCCGGTCGCCTGGCTCTCGCTCGATGGCGACGATAACGATCCGAACCGTTTTCTGGCGCATCTGGTTGCGGCGATTCAGACGATCTCGCCAGCGGTCGGTTCGGGCACGGCGGCGATGCTCCAGGCGCCCCAACCACCGCCCATCGAGGCCCTGCTGCCGATGCTGCTGAATGAACTGGCGACCCTGCCCCAGCCATGCGGCCTCGTTCTCGACGACTATCATCTGGTTGATAACTCGTCGGTTGATCACATCCTGACTGTGCTGCTCAACCATCTGCCGCCGCACCTGCATCTGGCGATTGCCGCGCGTGAGGATCCCGATCTCCCGCTGGCACGGCTGCGCGCGCGTGGCCAGTTGACCGAGCTGCGCGCCGCGGATCTGCGCTTTACCGTCGACGAGACGGCGGATTTCCTCAGCCAGGTGATGGGACTGAGCCTGACGGCGAATGATATTGCGGCGCTGGAGGAGCGCACCGAGGGCTGGATCGCCGGGCTGCAACTGGCGGCGCTCTCCTTGCAAGGTCACGCCGACGCTACCGGATTTATCGCCGCGTTCACCGGCAGCCACCGCTTCGTGCTCGATTATCTGCTGGAAGAAGTGCTGCACCGCCAGTCCGAAGCTGTGCAGTCATTTCTCTTGTACACGGCCCTTCTGGATCGCCTCTGCGGTCCGCTCTGCGATGCGCTGCTGGAACGCCCGACCGGTTCCGGGCAAGCCACTCTGGATGATCTCGAACGGGCCAACCTGTTTCTCATCCCGCTCGATCACGAGCGACGCTGGTATCGCTATCACCATCTCTTCGCCGATCTGCTGCGGCAACGCTTGAGTCAACACCCATCCTTGTCTGAGCGGATAGCCGAGTTGCACGGGCGTGCCGCCGATTGGTACGAAGCCTATGATTTTTCGTTGGACGCCTTTCACCATGCCGCCGCCGCCGGTGACATCGACCGCGCCGAGCGCCTGCTCGCGGGGAAGGGGATGCCGCTGCATTTTCAAGGCACGGCCACGCCGGTGCTGAACTGGCTGGAGAAGCTTCCACCCGCGGTGTTGGATGCGCGCCCGGCGCTCTGGGTGACATACGCCTCCGCGCTGTCCGTTACCGGATGGAACAGCCAGGTCGAGCCGACCCTTCAGGCTGCCGAGGCCGCCCTGAGCGCCGCTGAGTCGAACGCCGAGACGCACGATCTGATCGGGCAGATCGCCGCCATTCGGGCCCTGCTGGCCGGGCCGCAATACGAAGTTGCGACGATCATCGCGCAGGCGCAGCGCGCCCTGATCCATCTGCACCCGGAGAATCTGCCGATCCGCGCCGCCGTGAGCAATACGCTGGGGCTGGCCTATCAATTCCAGGGCGAGCGCGCCGCCGCCCGGCGCTACTATCACAAAGCGATCACACTCAGCGAGCAAACGGGGAATCGTTTTATCGCCGCGCTGGCGACCACGGGACTGGGCATTCTGCACGAAATGGATACGCAGCTCACCCAGGCCAAGGCGAGTTTTCGGCGTGTGTTGGAGCTGGTCGGCGATCCGCCCCCGCCGATCGCCTGCGAGGCCTACCTTGGCCTGGCCCGACTCGCTTATGAATGGAACGACCTGGACGCCGCCCGGCAGTACGGGCTGCTGGGCCAACAGTTGGCGCAACAGATCGAGCATATCGACAGCGCGGTTGCGGCGGAGATCGTGGTTGCGCGGGTGAAGCTGGCCGGGGGCGATTCGTCCGGTGCGGCTGAAATCCTGGCTCAGGCCGAACAAGCAGCGCAGCGCCAGGGCTTTGATGCGCTCCTGCCGGAGATCGCCGCCGTGCAGGTGCAAGTGCTGCTGGGGCAAGGCCAACGAGATACAGCCGCAGCGCTGGCGCAAACGTATGCGCTACCGTTGAGTCAGGTGCGGGTCTGCCTGGCCCAGGGCGATCCCGCGGCGGCGCTGGCATTGCTGGAGCCAACGCTCCAAGCAGCCGAGGCGAAGGATTGGCCGGACGAGCGCCTCAAAGCGCTGATCCTCCAGGCGATTGCGCTGCATCAGCAAGGTGAAAGCGAGCGGGCGCTGCAAACGCTCCACGACGCGCTCACGCTCGCAGCGCCGGGAGGCTTCATCCGCACGTTCGTCGATGCCGGCGCGCCGGTGGCGGATCTCCTGGTCAGGATACGCCAGTCCGGCAGTCCGCTGCTTGCCTACCTTCAGAACGTGCTTGGCGCTTTTGACACGCAACCGGATGCACAACCCGCAACCAGCAGCCCGCAACCCCTGGCCGATTCGTTAAGCCCGCGTGAACTGGAAGTCTTGCGCCTGGTGAGCCAGGGGCTCTCGAACCGCGAGATCAGCGAACGCCTCGTCGTCGCGCTCGACACCGTCAAAGGGCATAATCGCCGGATCTACGAGAAGCTTCAGGTGCAGCGACGCACCGAAGCCGTCGCCCGCGCCCGCGAGCTCGGCTTATTGGATTCCGGCGCGAGGTAGCTACCAAACTATATATGGAGACACCGCATGCGGTCATTCTGAGCGCAGCGAAGAAGCTCGGATTCCCAGGCCACCGAGACCCTTCCCCTTCGCTTCGCTCAGGGTCAGGGTGACATGCAGCATACGCATCATCGTTTGGTAGCTCCCGGCTGCCACGCCGACAACACCCCCGGTTCTCCCAACCACACCCCCCGACAACACCAAAGTGTCTAACCTGTTCCCCGTCCCGGCGCTATGCTGTGAGCACATCACCGGTCGGTACAGTGGAAATGCCAAACCAGGCAATGCGTTCCAATACACCTACACCCGAGTCGGCTCACGCTTCAAACAACGTTACTTGCAACCACCCTGGGGCAGGCGTATGGCACAAGATAACACACCGACAATCTATCACATCCGGCTTCAGGGTCATTTGCAGCCACAGTGGAGCGACTGGTTCGATGGGCTAAGCGTCACGCTGGCGGAGAGCGGCATAACCGTGCTGCACGGCCCGATCGCCGATCAGGCGACGCTGCACGGCGTACTGCGCAAAGTACGCGATCTCGGTTTGCCGCTGCTTGCGGTTGTGCGGATCGCGCCGGAGCAAGAAGACATATAAAGGAGGAGTTGTTATGGATAGTCGTCAGTATGCATTGTCGCCGCAGCACGCGGCGCGTATCGCAGGAGTGTTGTATCTCGTGATCATCGGCGCCGGGATATTCGCCCAGTTTTTCGTTCGCTCGGAGCTGATTGCGGTTGGAGACGCCGCCGCAACCGCCGCGAACATCCTCGCCGCCGAGGGCCTCTTCCGCGTGGGGATCGCCGCCGACCTGGCGATGATTATCGCCGACATTATCGTTGGCCTGATTTTCTACGTGCTGTTGAAGCCGACCAACCAGGCGCTGGCTTTGCTGGCCGCTCTGTTTCGGCTGGCGCAAGCGACGATTCTGGGCCTCAACCTGCTGAATCTCTTCATCGGGCTGGAGTTGGTGCGCCCCGCCGGCGTAACCGACGCGCTCGCTGCCGATCAGGCCCAGACGTTCGCTTTGCTCTTTTTCCAGGCCCACGGCGTCGGCTATGCGCTCGGCCTGATTTTCTTCGGCGTCTACCTGTTCATCCTGGGCTACCTGATCGTGCGCTCGGACATCATCCCCCGGTTGTTGGGCGGTCTGCTGATGCTCGCGGCTACGGGCTATCTCGTGGATAGCTTCGCCCAGGTGCTGCTCATCAACTACAGCACGTACGCGCCGATCTTCACGTATGTGGTGCTGCTGCCCGCGCTGGTCGCCGAATTGTCGCTGGCCCTGTGGCTCCTGGTGAAAGGCGTCGGCGGACGGCAGCCGCAGCACGCCGTGGCGGCGGCTTCGTAATCATCGATAGCAAACGATAGCGAGCACATTCTGGTGGTCCTCGTCATCCTCCTGGTGGTCCTCGCCACCCTCCTGGTCGTCCTCATCGTAGCACGGTGGGTCGAGAACAACGAGGATTGGAGTGACCTGACGTGCAAGTTATGTGGGGAAGTTGGAGGGGCGGCATCACTATTTGACAATACTACAATACGTCAAAAATCCGAGAGCGCGTAGGAGTCGAACCCACCAGCGAAGTTCGTCACCCCGCTCACTGGTTTTGAAGACCAGGACAGCCACCGGGCCGCATCCGCTCTCATTGGGGATTGTAGAAAGGTATCCAGGGGTTGTCAAGGACGCGCCGACATCGCAACCAGAAGCTTCACCCAATGCACAGCAACGCCCCTGATTCGGTGGACAGCGGGCAAGTTACAAGCGGAAGAAATCGACCACCTTATCGCGCTCTTCCTCGCTAGGCATCATCTCGATGAACGACACCCGATGCCAGGGAAACAGCACATACTGCACCCCCGCCGCCAGATACGGCACATCCTTGCCGTCGCGTTTGCGCATATTCGACACCTTGATAAACGCATCGGACGGCTGCGGATCCTGCTCCAGATCGGCCAGCACCGGATCCTCGCCGACAATATGCAGAATAACCGTTTTTGCCACGGATATGCTCCTTCGTGTGAAATCTTAAAACCCGTCAGGTGCAACGTTCCAGACCTGCCAAACATCTCCGTTCACATGTTGTCGCACCTGATGAGGTTTCCTCATCGCTCACAAACACGCTTCTACACTGTCAACCGATTGTCACTATTCCAGCTCAATGCGCAAGACCAGCGTACCAAACGCCAACTCATCGCCGTGGCGAAGCGGAACGGGAGTATGCGGCTTACACGGACGTTCATTAACAAACGTGCCGTTCGCGCTGCCCAGATCCTCGATGACATACGTACCGTTGCGCGACACAAGGATGGCGTGGCGGCGTGACACGCCCGCTTCATACCCGCCGTCAAGACCGAGATCGACATCGGGATAGATGCCGCGCGCATTGTCTTTGCGCCCGATCAACAGATCCTCACTGGCATCCAACGTCATGCGCCGGCCGCTGTCTATCACCACCAGGCAGATAGTATAGCGCTGGGGCGGCGCATGACGAGCTCTCTGGAACGCCGAAACGTCAGAAGCCGGATCAGGCAAGCCAGTCGCAAGCGATGCAGTCGATTCGCGCCTATGACCGGTGATCAGGCTAGCCCCACACTCTGAACAGAAGATCGCCCCCTCAAGTTGTTTCGCGTTACAATGCCGACACGTCTGCATCGATTGCGCCTCTAGACTTCCCGCTCACGGCTGATATCGCCGCGACCGACCAAGCCGCGCGTGCCATATTTGATCCGCTTGCGACCCTCCGCCGTTGCGTGTCCTGAAAGCAACAGTTGGGTGGCTTCTTCCTGCACCGTGCGCGCCAGATCCACCTCGCCGGCGTCGAAGAGGCGCGTCCCGGCCATCTGCAATCGGCGCGTGGCCTCCTCAATATGGCCAGACTCGGCCTCCTGCCAGGCGCTGGCCTGCAACCGATAGGCCACCAGCCGCTCCAGCCAGTGCTTGACCGTTGGATCAACTTTATACTCAACCTCTGCGGCAGGGTGAACGGGAATCCGTACAACGAGTTCGCCATATTGATCGCGCAGATTTGCGCCGGGGAGGTCATAATGCAGGCGCAGACGCAATAGCGGCTGCGAGCCGACGGGAAGCTGAGGAACGACAACTTCGATCAAGAAAGCGTGGACATCGTTTTGGGGCCAATCGCCCAGATTGGCGACCCACACCTGATCTTTTTCTTCCGCAGCCTGCGTGGAGGCGATGAACGGTTGGACACGATCAAGCGAGCGCAGCGTAGCGCCGGGACGCAGCTCGGCGCGCAAGCGAACGCTCTGAGCGAAAACCGAATGCATTCGCTCAACCTCATCATGAAAGATCTCGGTAATTTCGGTGGCGGAGGTAATGTATTGAGTGCGACTATTTTCGCGCGCAGCCATCGTTTCGAGCAGGTCTTCATTCCATTCATCGCCGATGCCGAGCGCGGTCAGACCAATCGAGCGACTCTGGGCCCGGCGAGCGAAATCGACGCAGCGACTCTCATCGCCATAGGTACGGCCATCGGTGAGCAAGAGGATACGGCTGACACTCTGAGCAAGCATCGGGCGCTGCAGCTCTTGCAAAGCCAGAGCCATGCCCGTAGCCATCTCGGTGCCGCCAGCAGCCTCAATCCGAGTAATCGTACGCTTCAGGTCAGCTTTGTTGCGTACTCGCTGCGAAGGGATAACCACATCCGCGCGGTCATTGAACGTCACCAGCGAAAAATAATCGGCCTCGCCCAGTTGATCGACGATGCGCTGGGTGGCGTCTTTCACCTGCATCAAACGTTCGCCACGCATTGACGAGCTGCGATCAATCACCAGGCAGAGATTGAGCGGCAGCTTTGGCATCGTGGCAACAGCGCCCTTAGCCTTCGCTTCGAGCAACACATAGAGCAATTGCGGTTCGCTACTCTCTGGAATCTCCATACGGCTGAGGGTCGAACGCAACTGGATTTCCGCACTCATCAGGGTTGCCTTTCCGTTACAGGCAACGTCACCACAACAGACGAGATATTATCCTCGCCTCCAGCCATATTGGCCAGATCAATCAACGCGTTGCAGGCTTCCTGGGGATAGACATATCGCGCCAGGGTTTGCCGCAGGCGTTCTTCATCAACCATTCCCCACAACCCATCGCTGCAAAGCAGGATGTGGGTCGCGGCTCCCAACTTTGTATGAGCATAGTCAACTTCGATATCCGGCTGCTGACCGATGGTACGATAGAGATGGCTGCGCAGCGGATGCTCGCGCGCCTCCGCGGGATCGAGTTGGCCGAGTTGGATCAGCCGGCCCACCGTCGAATGATCGTCGGTAAGCAGGCGCAATCGACCACGATCGAGCAGATAGGCGCGCGAATCGCCGACATGCGCGATGTGCAACGAGCCGCCAAGCAGCAAAGCGGCAGTGCAAGTCGTCCCCATATCGGACTCGGTTTGCTGCGCCTGATCCCAGATTACCGTATTGGCCTTTTGCAGCGCATCGATCATCAGTTGTTGCAATGATTCGGTTAGGGCATCATCAAGCGCCGGCAGCATCAAACGTGCCAGCACTGTGTGTGCAACGGCGCGAACGGCCAATCGACTGGCGACTTCGCCGTTCGTATGCCCGCCCATTCCATCGGCGACCACGAATAATCCCATCGGAACATCGGCGCTCTCACGCGGCAACGTTGTAAGCAGCGCAAAGACGCTATCTTGATTGACTTGCCGCACCTTGCCAATATCACGGAGCACCGCAAAAGCAAGCCCTTGCAACGAGCGTTGTTCGTGCGTACGCGCTATGGCGTTCGGATCAAGCTGGCGCGTGCTATCGCGATCCTGACGCGGCGCATCAGAAGCTTCAGCATTGTCGGCGCCCGCATCTTCATCAGCAGCATCCTGTTGTTCAGCCGAATACGCGCTATAGGGCGCAGTAGGAGAATCGTGCGTAGAAGCGGTGGAGGCTGGATTTGTCGCTTCGCGATCTGGCGACCCAAATTGCGCCTTATCAGAGGCCTCGGGATTTGCCAATGAAGACATCCGCGCCATCAACGCCGGGTCGTCAATTTCTGACAAAGGCGCAGTCTGCTGGTTGGGTGAAACTCTGCCAGCGCCAAGTTTTTCGCGCGAACTCGACATGGTTTATTGCTCCACATTGCTTGCTTGAACAGCCGATAATCTGAATCTTTACAACTAACATTTCAACGCATAGATATGGTAATCCATTGAACCGATGTAGACGACGCCATCAGCAACATAAGGCGATGACACAATCGGCGCGCCAATTTCAAACTTCCAGATGAGCGCGCCGGAGTCGCTATCGAGACAGTAGACAAAACCATCCACCGCACCAAAATAGACCCGTCCATCCTCGATATATGGCGAGGAAGCGATCTGGCTGCCGGTTTCATATTTCCAGGCCAAGCGCCCGTTGCGCATTTCCAGAGCATAGAAATTGCCATCCACGCCGCCGAAACAGATCCGTTTCCCTGCTATCGCCGGCGACGAGTTCACATAGTGCCCCGTGCGATAACGCCACACCGGCCACCCGCCCTCGCTATCCAACGCATACATATGGTAGTCCATCGAGCCGACAAAAACCATCCCCTCACTACAGGTCGGACGTGAGATGATCGGTTGTTGGGTGCGCTGCTTCCAGCGTATTTTCCCTGTACGCACGTCAAGACAATAGACATGGCCATCGTTGCCGCCGATATACACCGACGTCCCGTCGATACACGCCGACGAGCGAATAGGCATCCAAGTGCGATGCTGCCAGATCGGCTCGCCGCGCAGCCCGTCAATCGCATAGAAATGCTGATCATCAGAGCCGATAAATATGACGCGATCCTCTACCTGGGGAGAGGATCGTATCGGCTGTGAAGTTTGGAACGACCAGCGCAATGTGCCCTGACGATTATTGAGGGCATACACGGTTCCATCTTCCGAGCCTACAATAACAATATCTTGCCAGACGGCTGGCGATGAGCTAATTCCGCCCTGCGTCGGGTATTTCCAGCGGAACTCGCCTCGATTTATGTCAAGCGCGTACAGATTCGTATCATAACAGCCGACATACAACATACCATTGCTGATGCAAGGCGAGGAGCGAACTTCGTCCTCGCACTTAAACTTCCAGACCAACTCGACGCCTTTAGAGCCGCTCGGTGTGGCAACCGCCGCTCCGCCGCGCGGCCCGGAAGCGCTCCTTGCTATCGCGCGTTGCCCGCCGTCGCCGCCCGAAATATCCAGCAACGCCTGTTTCAACTCTTCAGCCGAAGTCCATCGCGCGATCATATCATATTCCAGCGCTTTCCCGATAATGGCTTCCAGTTCCGGGGATACCGACGGGTTAAACTGGCGGATCGGGCGCTCGTGGAAAGTAAAGGGCGTTTCGAGCCGCGGGTCGCTGCCGGACAGCAGGTGGTGCATCGTCGCCCCAAGCGCGTAGAGGTCGCTCTGGGGCTCAGCGACGCCGCGATATTGCTCCGGCGGGGAGTAGCCTTCGGTGCCGATCATCGTGCCTTTGCGATCGCCCTGGGTAAAGTTCCGGGCAATGCCAAAGTCTATCAGCACGATCCGATCATTTTCCAGAACCATTACGTTGGAAGGCTTCATATCGCGGAACACGATCGGCTCCGGCTCGTGTTGATGCAGGTAGCTCAAGACATCACAAACCTGGACGGCCCAATGCACGATCCGAGCTTCTTCCAGGGGCTGACGAGATTTATCAAGCACGGTTTCGAGATCTTGACCCGGCACCAGTTCCAGAATGAGGTACACGCGGCCTTTCTCCTCGAAAAAATCGTAGACGCGCGGTATCGCCGGGTGGTGCAAAGTCGCGAGGAGCCCCGCCTCGCGCTCAAAGTTTCTCAGGCTCAGCATACGGGTTTGCGAATCCGGCGCATTCTGGGCCATTTCTTTAATTGCACACAAGCGCACAACGTCTTTAAACCGGAGATCGCGCCCGCGGTAGACGATACTCATTCCGCCGACACCAAGCAAGCCTTCGATCAGATAGCGCTCCTGGAGCACAGCGCCGGTCGGAAGCGTCTGGGGAGCGCTCATATCGGTCAGATCCTGGGACTGATCAGTATCGGCAGGTTTGGATGCGGGCGACATTTGCTTGGTTGAGCCGACCTTTTTGAGCAACCCCATACTTCACCTCGAACTATAGCACTATTGTGATCGTTAGAAACTGGAACCGGCGTACGACAATTGGCTTGCGGATCAGTGTGCAGGGCAAACAACGTAATACATGAAGTGTGTCTTATTATAGTGACTAAGCCGCTGCATAGCAACTCTTTTTTTCAATGACGCGCTTACAAGCCGCTGCCAGAGCATCCAACCAACGCCTGGAGCATGTTCCTGGATGCTCTGGACGATCTACTATACGCTATGCAAAAAGCCATCCGCCGAACATCATGTATAATACAGCAATTCTCCAAACTCAGGTTGGAATGTCCGCTATGGCGCATATCGCACAGCTTCATGGACGCTTGCAGGTCACGATAATGGTGTTTATGCTGGTTATCGGCATATGGGGAATGGTCAACGTCGCCCGTCGCCAACCCATAACCCAGACCTATAGCGCTATGCTGATAATCGGCGAATTGCTCTTCGTCGCCCAAGCGCTGCTCGGAGGCATATTGCTGCTGGCCGGCGCACTACCCGTGCAGTTGATGATGCACGTCATCTATGGTGTTGTCGGCGTGTTTATGCTTCCAACGGCGTTTGCACTCGCCCGTGCTCGCGCTGCGCCCTGGGATAGCCTGATCTATAGCCTGGCGTGCCTGTTGCTGGCCGGGATCGCTATTCGCGCCTGGGAAACGGCGACTGTCCTACCGTTCCTGTACCTCTTGGGAATGACGCTGTGAACGTTGCAAGCTGCGCGTATACGTCAGAGTTGCGCTATGCGTAAATATGATGCTCTGGTGATCGGCGCCGGCATCGGCGGTCTGACGGCAGCGGCGTTGTTGGCGCATAGCGGGCGCAGTGTACTGTTGCTCGAAGGCCACACCGAGCCGGGCGGCTGCGCTTCGTCGTTTCAACGCAAATGCCCCGACGCATCGGCCTATGTTTTTGATGTTGGCGCGACGCTTTTCGGCGGCTTCCAGCCCGGTGGCGCGCACACCTGGGTCGCCCAACGTCTCGGCGTTCGTTTTCCCGTCGTTCCGGTAGAACCGGCAATGCAGGTCTGGCTGCCTGATCGTGTGGTGACGCGCTATGGCAATGCGGCGCGTTGGCGCTCCCATCGTCGCCAGGTCTTCGCAGAGCAAGCGGAGCAGGCCGAGCGCTTCTGGCGCCGCCAGGAGCAGATAGCTGACATTGCATGGCGTTTTGCCACCCGTCATCCGCCTATGCCGCCCGAAACCGGCCCCGATCTGCTGCACATGGCCGGCGCAGTACGCCCCGATACATTCGCCTTGCTACCCCACATGGGACGCACCGTCGGTCACGAGTTGCGCCGCATCGGCATCACCGACCGGGCGTTGCGCACGTTCATCGATGCACAACTGCTGATCAGCGCGCAGGTAATCGCCGATGAATGCGCGTGGCTGTATGGCAGCGTCGCGCTGGATCTTGCGCGCCAGGGAGTCTTCTATGCCGAAGGCGGAGCCTGGAGTATCGCCCGCACCTTGGCTGACGCATTCATCCGCGACGGCGGCGACCTGCGCTATCGCACCTGGGTCACGAAGATCCTCGTCGAGCATAGGCGCGCCGTCGGGGTGCAGACCGATCATGACGAACAATTCTTCGCGCGCCACATTATCGCCAATGTAACGCTGCACGATATTCGGAACCTGTTAGGAGACACCGCGCCGCGCGCGCTCCGGCGAACAGCCGAACGGTTGCCCGATGGATGGAGCGCATTTATGCTCTATCTTGGCATTGACGAGCAGGTCATCCCGCCGAATTTCTGCACCCATCACCAGATCATCGTCGATGATACCGCGCCGCCGGGTGAAGGCAACAGCGTATTTCTCTCGCTTAATCCAGCATTCGACGCCATTCGCGCGCCGAGCGGTCAGCGAGCGTTGACCGTCTCGACCCACACACGCACCCAGGCCTGGCAAGATGCCCGACAACAGGGACGCGCGGCATATGTCGAACGCAAAGACGCGATGAGCAAACGTGTTCTTGATACGATCGAACGCGCGCTGCCGGATATACGCAAGCACATTCGCTTTATGCAAAGCGGCACGCCGGTTACATTCCAGCGCTATACGCACCGCGATCGCGGTATGGTCGGCGGATTAGGCCAGAGCCTGGAGCAAAGCGGATTCGCCAGCATCGGCATTCGCGCGCCACGCATCCCCGGCCTCTGGCTTGTCGGCGACAACACGTTCCCCGGGCAAAGCACCGCCGCCGTGACGCAAAGCGGCATCCGGGTCTGGCAAGAGGTTCTGCGGGCCTTGCAACGCACAGATCGGCGAACTAGAGGGAATCAATAAAATCCAGGGCGGCCTGCGCGACTGCCTGGGGCTGCTCAAACGGGATCATATGCCCGCCATCGAGTTCAACGAACCGGGCATGCGGCAAGAGGCGTTGCAGTTGCGTCCATGTGCGGTCAATGATCAGATCCGACATCGCGCCGCGGATGAACAATATCGGCAGCCGTACGCGCGTAACTGCATCCCACGTATCGATCGGTACAAGCGAAAAAATGCGGCTCTCCCACTCACGCGACCAGGTCAGGGTCATACCGCCATTGCCATTGGGGCGCAATCCGCCTTCAATATACCCCGCGAGCGAATCCGGCGTCATATGCGCGAAGACGCCGCGCCCGCGATAATGGTTCAGCGCCGCATCGGCGCTCGTGAAATGGAAGCGCCGGCGTGCAGCGCTGCGCGCCAGCGGTATATGCCGCTGTAAGCGAAGATTTCGCATCAGCCAGATGATCGGCAGCATGCGACGAGGCATAAAGACCGGATCGATGAGAATCAGGGCGCGGAAAAGCTCAGGCTGCCGCAACGCCGCAAACAACGTCATAATGCCGCCCAACGAATGTCCCAGGCCCACAGCCGGGCTGCCGGGCGCAAGCTGCGCGAGATCGTGCAACAGATCATTCGCCAGATCGTGCCAGCTCGTGATCTCCTGCGGATGGCCATTCGTCCAGAGCGGTCGTCCACGGTAGCCCAGAACGCGCATCCGCTCTGCCAGAGCATGCGCCAGCGGTCGGTAAGCTTCAGGCGGGAAGCCATTCGCCGTGGCAAGGTGGAGCAGCGAGCCATCCCCGCCAAAGTCAACGTAGCGGTTGACTGCAATGTTTACGTCGATCATCGTTCCACCTGCAATATGCATCCAGCGCGCGGCGCCAATTCCAAAAAGAGTCGCCCATCGTGAATGCGCGCATCGCCGGCGCCATACACAAACGAGCATTGTCGTGCTGCATCGTCAGGCAAATTCAGCGACATCTCGGCTCGGCTCGACGTTTCTCCAGCGTTGATCGCAACCACAAAAAACGCATCGACATCGAATCGGGCGAATGCATAACACAGCGCATCGGCGTAGAGACGCCGGAACGCGCCGGTGCGCAACGCCGGATGCGCGCGACGCAGCGCAATGAGCGCCTTGTGATAGGCGAGCGTATCGTGATCCCAACGCTCCGGATGTTGCCATGGAAATGAGCGGCGGCAGTCGGGATCCATATCGCCTGGCAAACCGATCTCATCGCCGTAGAATACACACGGCGCGCCGGGAAACGTCATAAGCAAGATCGTCGCCAGATGTACCGTCGCCCGATCACCGCCGGCAATGTTGAGCAACCGCGCGGTATCGTGGCTATCCAACAAATTCAACTGCGTCTGCTGAATTTCCCAGAGATAGCGTTGCAACAGCCAATCAATGCTGTCAGCGTAGGCTGCCGCATCTAACGCTGGCGTCGCGTCATAGCTGCGATCTTCCACCAGATCGACAACGACGCGATCCTGTGCGGTGAAGGCAATCGTCGCCCCCGTGAACAGATAATTCATCACGCCGTCGAACTGATCGCCTTGCAGCCATTGGCGACTATCACGCCAGATTTCGCCGACGATATACGCCTCTGGATTGATCGCCTTGACCCGCCGACGAAACTCCTGCCAGAACCCCGCCGCCTTGATCTCGAACGCCACATCGAGTCGCCAGCCATCAATGCCCTCGTGCAGCCAGTATTCGGCCACCTGCATAATGAATTCCCGCACTTGCGGGTTATCGACGTTCAACTTCGGCAGCGCGCGATTACCCGCCCACGCATGATAGTTGGCCGGTTTGGAGCCATCGTATGGACTTAAGGGCCAATCATCGATCAAAAACCAGTCGAGCCAGGGCGAGTGCGGGCCGTTTTCCAGAATATCGCTGAACTGAAAGAACCCGCGGCTGGCGTGATTGAACACCCCATCAAGCATGACTCGCATTCCCCGCTGATGCGCGGCGTCTAGCAATTCGCGCAATGCGGCGTTCCCGCCCAACAGCGGATCCACACGATAGTAGTCGTGGGTGTGATAGCGATGGTTCGTAGGCGACTGAAAAATCGGCGTGACGTAGAGCGCATTAACGCCGAGATCGGTCAGATAATCGAGGCGTTCAACAACGCCAAGCAGGTCGCCGCCTTTGTAGCCTTCAAGCGTCGGCGGCGAATCCCAATCTTCAAGGTTCGCCGGTTTTGCAACTCGCGGACTCGACGCAAACCGATCAGGGAATATCTGATAAAAAACGGCGTGCTTGACCCAATCGGGAGTTTGAACGAGCAGCATGCCTTACAGATCCTATCAACAAAACAGGGGCGATAGTCACCTGTCGCCCCTGTCACGCTATCCGTATCAACTAATCGCGGCGGCGAGGGCGAGGCCGATCGCCATTGCGCGGGCCAGATCGGTCACGATCCCCACGCGACCCGCCCCGATCGCTGCGCCCACCGCCGCTGCGCGGAGCGGCGCCGGCAGCCTTGCGATCCTCCGGCGATTCGCCAGTCAGCACAGCGCGGCGACTCAGGCTGATCTTGCCGCTGCCTTCATCAACATCGATCACCATAACATTGACCTCGTCGCCGATCTGCACCACATCCTCAACATTTTCCACCCGACCCTCAGCCAACTCGCTGACATGGACCATACCATCCTTGCCGGGAAGAACATTGACAAACGCGCCATAGGGCATAATGCGCACGACCTTGCCCAGGAAGATGTCGCCGACTTTGGCCTCGCGGGTCAATCCTTCGACGATAGACACAGCCTGTTTCGCGGCTTCCCCATCGGCGGTTGCGATAAAGACGCGGCCATCATCTTCAACATCGATTGTCGCGCCGGTTTGCTCAATAATGCCGCGAATCGTCTTGCCGCCGGGGCCAATGAGAGCGCCGATCTTCTCAATCGGGATCTGTATCGTGATGATGCGCGGCGCATAGGGCGAAACATCCTCGCGCGGGTTTACAATCACAGCATTCATCTTGTCCAGGATAAACAACCGACCCTCGCGCGCCTGGGCGAATGCCTCACGCATAATCTCGTAGGTAATGCCGGTAGTTTTGATATCCATCTGCAGGCCGGTAATGCCCTCAGTTGTCCCGGCAACCTTGAAGTCCATATCGCCCAACGCATCTTCAACGCCTTGAATATCGGTCAGCACTCTCCAAGCATTATCCGGGCCGGTCACGAGTCCCATCGCCACACCGGCGACCGGGCGCTTGATCGGTGCGCCGGCGTCCATCAAGCTCAGGCTGCTGCCGCACACACTGGCCATCGACGAGCTGCCGTTCGAGCTAAGTATCTCGCTGACCAGGCGCATCGTGTAGGGGAACTCGGATTCTTCAGGCAACACCGCATAGAGCGAACGCTCGGCCAACGCGCCGTGCCCGATGTCGCGACGGCGCGGCGAACCCAGACGCCGCGCTTCGCCAGTGCTGAAAGGCGGGAAATTGTAGTGGTGCATATAGCGCTTGGTCGTCTCCACGCCCAGATCGTCTAGACGCTGCTCCTCGCTGGGTGAACCCAGGGTCGTGATGGTCAACGCCTGGGTCTGGCCACGCGCAAACAGCGCGCTGCCGTGGACGCGAGGAATGAGACCAACCTCAATCGAAATCGGGCGTATTTCGTTCAAGGCGCGCCCATCCACTCGAAGGCCGTCACTGAGAATCGCCGAGCGCACAGTTTCTTTGAGCAACCGCTCAAAAACCCTCGCTACTTCTTGCGCGCGCTCCTGAACCATCTCTTCCGGCTCGTCGGCGGTGAAATGGGTCAACACATCTTCCTTCAAGCCGGAGATGCCCTCTTCGCGGACCATCTTATCCGGGTGGTTCATTGCCTCTTTGAGACGATTGCCCACATACGCCGACACAAGATCATCCAGCGATGTATCTTCAGCCGGCGGAGTAAACGGTCGCTTGGGCTTGCCGCACAATGCAACAAGCTGCGTTTGCAGATCACAAATCTGCTTGCAGATCGCGTGCCCTTGCATCACTGCGTCAAGCATCTCATCTTCGGTCAACTCGTACGCGCCCGCTTCGACCATGAGCACAGCATCGTTCGTTCCGGCAACCACGAGATCCAGTCGACTGCGTTCGATGTCGGGCATCGCCGGGTTAATCACCAGACTGCCATCGATATGGCCGACCTGCACTGCGCCGACCGGGCCAGCAAAAGGCAGATCGCTGATCGCGAGCGCGGCAGATGCGCCAACGATGGCCAGCGGACCCGGATCGTTGACCATATCGATCGAGAACGTCGTGATGATGACCTGGACTTCATTGTAGAAGCCTTTGGGGAACAGGGGACGTAGCGGACGATCGGTGAGACGTGAAACAAGGATCGCGGTGGTGGTGGGCTTGCCTTCACGTTTGAAGAAATTGCCCGGGATCTTGCCGGCTGCGTACATTTTCTCTTCATAATCGACCGTGAGCGGGAAGAAATCTGTTCCTTCCCTGGCTTCTTTCGCGCCTACCACGGTAGCCAGCAACATAGTATCGCCATAACGCACAATAACAGCGCCATCGGCTTGCTCGGCGACACGACCAGCCTCTAGCGTCATCATACGACCAGCGATTTCTGCACTGACAGAATGAATCTGCCGTTCTGACATGGGATGCTTCCTCCTCGTCAATAGTGTAGTATTGTCCTGTGATCGCGCCAAACCCACGCCAGGCTGCGGTGGGGCCCGCACGTCAAAGACATATCTTGTATGGGGAGGCGTTCGGTACTGGAGGCTAGAAATCGCCGCGGTTCGCTGCCGGTTTCCACCCTCCAATCCCGAACAGCCGCCCCTGAGAACATAATGTAAAGACACAAAGATAGCGCCAGAGAGGCATGCTCCCCGGCGCCTTAGATCGTCATAACAACATATGGGCCAAGCGTAGAGCTTGCCATAATCAAAGCTTCACAAATGTTGCTGATAACCTGTTCCAGCAAAAACCACACCGTCTTCTACCGGCGCAAGCCCAGACGCTCGATGATGCTACGATAGCGGGCTTTATCCCGGCTGCTCATATAGTTGAGTAACCGTCGTCGTCGGCCCACAAGTTTGAGCAAACTCCGGCGTGAGTGATGGTCGTGGATATGCAACTTCAAGTGCTCGATCAGCTGATTAATGCGTTCGGTCAACAGAGCGACCTGAACTTCAGGCGATCCGGTATCACTGTTGTGAACCTGATAGCCTTCAATGATTGACGTTTTTTCTTCCTTGTCAAGCGCCACCGATTGCCTCCTTGATAATCGCGCACAGGTCGGCGCAACCTGGCGTTCCTTCTAGCTACAAAACATTGCCATTATAGCACGCCTGCACATAATGCGCCACCTGGCACAACTTATGGTATTGTTCACCCGTTTTACACGTTACAGCAGATCGCTATCACAGCCGGGCATCGGTTCGTATCCAGCGCGTTTATCACACGCTATCAAAAAAGGCGGCAGCTTTTGATTTCGTTGTCATCAATATTGCTCATCGGGATGATCGTATTCGCCGCAACGTTCGTCCGCTCTTCGCTCGGCTTTGGCGATGCGTTGATCGCAATGCCGCTGCTCGTGTTTACCATTGGAATCCCGATCGCTACGCCGCTGGTTGCGTTCATTTCGGCTACACTCGCTTTCAGTATGATGATTGGCAGGCAGCATTATGTCGAATGGAAAGCAGTCCCACGACTGCTCGGCGCTTCAGCGGCGGGCATCCCGGTCGGACTACTGTTGCTGCGCGGCCTCGCTCCAGAGGTGGTGCAGGCGATTCTGGGCAGCGTGCTGGTGATTTTCGCATTGTATAAACTCACAAACCGACAACTCCCCCAGGCGCAACGCCCGGAGCTGGCCTATATCTTCGGCTTTATGTCCGGTATGCTGGGCGGCGCCTACAATACCGGCGGTCCACCCGTGATTATCTACGCCGCGTTGCGCCGCTGGTCGCCCGAACAATTCCGCGCAACGCTCCAGTACTACTTTTTCCCGACCAGTTTGTTTATCATCGCCGGACACGGTCTGGGCGGGTTGTGGACGCCGACAGTGTTCCAGTTGTACGCCCTCATGCTGCCGATCATCGGAACGGCGTTTTTCCTCGGCAGACGATTAGGAGCGCTTCTGCCACGCCGCCAATTCGAACTCAGCGTGCATCTGTTTTTGCTGGCGATGGGCGTCATGTTAATCATATAGCCGCAGCATTAAAGTAAAGATAGAGTCTTATCAAGAGAGCAGCGTATGATAAAAAGTGGTACTATACTATCCGCATCTCTTGAAACTATGATGCCGATGCGCTCTTTCTGATAAGCATATGCCTTATGAACAGTTATCTTGCGCGTCACATCTGGCCTGACACTGCTCATATCATCCATAATCGGCTCGCCATTGGCGGATGCGATGTATCAGCGCTGGCAGATCGTTACGCTACGCCGCTCTATCTACTCGACGAAGCAACTCTGCGAACGACGATGCGCTCCTATCAGGATGCATTCAGCGCCGCATATTATGTGAACCACGGCATTCATTACGCGAGCAAAGCATTGCTGAACACGGCGCTGACGCAGATCATCGTCGAGGAAGGGCTCGGTTTGGATGTCGTATCGGGAACGGAGTTGCTCGTGGCACGGCGTGCAGGCATGCCAATGGATCGCATCCACTTTCACGGCAACGCCAAGACACGCGCCGAATTGGAGCGCGCACTTGACTGGGGCGTCGGCGCAATTGTCGTGGACAGCCTCGATGAACTCGCTCAACTGGCACAACTCAGCGCCGAGCGCGCCAAACCGCAGAACATCCTGCTGCGTATTGCGCCGGACATCGCCGCACGTACTCACGCCCATATCGCTACCGGTAGCGCAGATTCAAAGTTTGGCCTGCCGCTTACCGCTCTAGAACACGCTGTCGCTCGAATACAAGATGCACCGGGACTCCGTTTGCAAGGACTGCACGCCCATATCGGCTCGCAAATCTTCGCTCTGGATCAGTTTTGCGCCACTATCGACGTGTTGCTCGATCAGGCCGTTCACCTGCGCAACTGCTTTGGCGTCATCATCGACGAGATCAGCCCCGGCGGCGGGTTGGGCGTTCCATACGTCGCCGATATGCCGCCGGCCGACATCAGCGCTTATGCAGCCATTCTGGGTCAGGCGCTGCGCGATGGCTGCGCCGCCCGTAACTTTCCGCCGCCTCGCCTGACCGTCGAACCTGGACGCTCGATCATCGCGCGGGCCGGCGTTGCGCTCTACCGCATCGTGGCAACACGATCTCCCGCCAAGCCATCGCTGCCCGGCCATCTGCACATTGACGGCGGTATGGCCGACAATATTCGACCCGCGCTCTATGGAGCACGCTACACCGCGTTGATCGCAAATCGCGCCAACGCACCCGCCGATGCGGTATGGATCATCGCTGGCCGCTATTGCGAAACCGGTGACATTCTCATTCGCGATGTCGCGCTACCCCAGGCCGCGCCCGGAGACATCGTCGCCATACCCGTTGTCGGCGCATATACGCTGAGTATGAGCAGCAACTACAACCTCACGCCACGTCCGGCATTGATTCTAGTACGCGACGGTAACGCACAAATCATTCAACGACGAGAGAGCGAAGACGAGGTACTAGCTCGCGATCAACAACTATAGAACTACAGCGCAGATCCATTGCCGTCTGCACTGCAAACGCTGCACTACCGGGTTCGCTTATGACTCAGAAACAATCGCCGCGCTTCAGGCATTCCGGCATCATCCTCATCGTTGATGATGAGCCGTTGAGCCGCAAAACCATCGAGGCGCTGCTCCTCTCGCAAAACTACCACCTCGTTGCCGTGAGCAACGGGCAGGAAGCGTTGGAAATGGCCAATGTCTTTCTTCCCGATTTGATCCTGCTGGATGTGATGATGCCGGGGATGGACGGCTTTGAAGTATGTCGTCGCTTACGCGCCAATGCCAGGCTGGCCGAAGTGCCCATTATTATGGTGACAGCGCTCGATGATCGCGAATCGCGTCTGCAAGGCATTGAGTCCGGCGCCGACGATTTCATTATCAAACCATTCGACCGCGTCGAGCTACGCGCCCGTATTAAAACGATTATGCGGCTCAATCGCTATCGTCGCCTCGTCGAGGAGCGCGAGAAATTCGAACGTATTATCACGCTCTCGCCCGACGGCATCGCGATTGTTGATCAGCATAAAAACCTTCAGTTGGCGAATCGCGCTATGCTGCGTATGATCGGTGCAGCCGAAGATGCATCGATCGAAGGACAACCCATCACTCAATATATCGCTCCCGACCAGCATGAGCGGTGTATGAGTCGCTTGGAAGGAGTCATCGCCAACCTTGTCCACGTCGAACGCTTGGAGACGTTCCTGACCGCTATCAATGGCGACGCCTTGCCTGTAGAAATTCAGATCGGCGTATGTGTATGGGAAGCGATGCCGGCGGCGCAGATAATCATCCGTGACATCACCGAACGAAAGAATTACGAAGCCCGCTTGCAGCGTCAAATTCAACGACTTGGCGCGCTCCGCACCGTTGATCGCACAATCACCGCCAGCCTGGATTTGAACATCACCTTGAGGGTGTTGCTCGATCAGGCGATGAGTCAGCTTGATGTGCATGCGGCGCGTGTATTGACGCTCAACGCCCAGACGCACATTATAGAGTGTCTGACGGAGCGCGGGTTCCGTTCCATGGCCATCGGGCGCACCCAGGGACGTTTAGGCCAGGGGCTGGCCGGTCGATCGGCGCTGCATCGCCAACCTCTTCTTGTTGACGATCTGCGCGCGGTCGAAGACTCCTCGGTGCAGTTGATCGCAAAGAACGAAGGGTTCACAGTCTATTATGTCGAGCCCCTCATTGCACGCGGCAGAGTGAAAGGCCTCCTCGAACTCTACAACCGATCACCATTCAACTCTGACCCGGAGTGGTTAGCATTCGTCGAAACCCTCGCTAGCCAGGCTGCTATCGCTATCGACAATTACGAGCTTTTTCAACACCTTCAGCAATCGAAGGATGAGCTTGACATTGCCTACGATGCTACACTCGAAAGCTGGGTGCGTGCATTGGATGAACGTAATCAGGAAAGCGACGGTTATACACGGCGCGTCATCGAACTGACGCTGCGCCTGGCCCGGGCTTATGGCATTCCCGATGAAGATTTGATTCACATTCGCCGGGGAGCGCTGCTGCACGACATTGGCAAAATGGCGATCCCCGACCATATTCTGCTCAAACCCGGCCCGCTTACGCAGAATGAGCGCAAGATTATCTCACTACACCCGGCCAACGCCTACGAATGGCTCTCATCGATTACATCCCTCCGCCCGGCGCTCGAAATTCCCTATTGCCACCAGGAACGGTGGGATGGAACCGGATACCCGCGCGGCCTCAAAGGCGAAGGCATTCCACTGGCAGCGCGTCTGTTTAGTGTAGTGGATGTGTGGATCTCGTTGTGCTCTGACCGTCCCTATCGCACCGCCTGGACTGAAGAGCAAGCGCGAATGTATATCAAGGAGCAGGCGGGCAAGCTGTTTGACCCGCGCGTTGTCGAGGTATTCCTGCCGCTGACCGAATAAGCTTACGCGAGGAGAACGCAACTCTTCCCGCAACTCCCTCGTAGCGCGTACGAACAGCTTCCCCGATTGATCCCTGCTCTGCATTCCATTATATCGGCTATAATTGTACGTAACCGCCAGGGTATGGTTATATGCAATAGACAGCGCGCGGTTCGGCGGAACCACGCGCTGATACAAAACGGATAGAGCGATGTCCTTTTTCAAACGTATTTTCGGGCGTGTTCAAGACGCGCCGCGAACAGAAGAAGAGGCCCAGCAGGAAGAGCAACAGGTTGAGCAAAGCCTGGAGAAATCGCGCAAGGGCATTTTCGGTCAGATCTCGCAACTCTTCGCAACATCCGATCCCATAACCGATGAATTGTGGGAAGAACTCGAAGAAGCGTTGATCCTGGGAGATGTAGGCGTCGAGACCACGCTCTACCTGGTTAATCGCACCAAAGACCGCTGCAACCGCAACGGCGTGAAGAAAGCCAACGAAGCTCGCGATATGCTTAAGGCCGAAATGGTGAGCACGTTTCAGGAGTACGCTGGGCAACAACAATCAGCCCTACAGCCCTATATCATTCTAGTTGTCGGCGTCAACGGCGCCGGCAAGACCACGTTGATCGCGAAACTGGCGCATCGCCTCAAGACGCGCCTTAATAAAACAGTGCTGTTGGCCGCCGGCGACACATTCCGCGCCGCAGCGACCGAGCAACTCGAAACCTGGGCCGAACGCGCGGGCGTGCCGATCGTCAGTCTGGGTCAGGGCGCAGATTCCGGGGCCGTCGTCTATAAAGCGCTGGATATGGCGTTCGAGCAAGATTTCGATGTCCTGATCGTCGATACTGCCGGTCGCTTGCACGCGAAGTACAATCTGATGAAGGAATTGGAGAAGCTGTACAACATCATCCGGCGCCGCATTCCCGACGCTCCCCACGAAGTATTGCTGGTGATCGACGCAACGACCGGACAGAACGGCGTATTGCAGGCCAAAGCATTTCTCAGTTCCGCCGGCGTCACCGATGTCGCAATTACAAAGATGGACGGCACCGCCAAAGGCGGTATTGCGTTCGCCGTCGCCCAGGATATCGAACGACCGATCCGGTATCTTGGCACAGGCGAGAAACTGGATAATCTGGCATTGTTTGACGCACAAAGCTTCGTCGATGCCTTGTTTGCGGAGTAAGATTAAATGGCCGTCGAATTTATCACCTGTCCCACGTGCAAGCAGAAGCTGGCACTACAAAGCTACGTCGCGGTCGGCGCCCTGGTGGTTTGCGCGAATCCCAAATGCGGGACAAGTTTGCGCATTACTCAGCGCAAACCGGTGAAGGTCGAGGTGGTGCCGGAAGAGGAAACCCACCACCACGATTATCGTCCTGAGTCGTATGGATAACATTCGTTCACAGCACACTATCGACGTAAGAACAACGGACCAGCGCTGCGCACTGGTCCGTCGCTATGCCCGCACATTGCGGCTCGCAATCACCTTCGCAGCAGCAGCGACGATCCTCACAGGCTGTCTGCTTGCCAGCGGCGAAGAGACATTCTCGGACGCCCGCGGCGGCAGTGGAAACCTGCGTACAGCGTTCGTCAGCGCGGAAGGACAAACCGAACGCTCGCTGCCGGCGGCCGACGCGGCAATTGACCTGCGTGTGATCGCCATTGTCACCGTCGCATCGGGGGATCTGCGTGTTGACATTTTGCAGCCCGACGGATCGGTAGCCTTCGCCGTCGAAGGTCGTCCTGATGAGCAGGTTACGCGCACCGGACAGACCATCACCGACGAGCAAGGCCGTTTACACTATCGGGTGGTTGCGCGCGGCGCTCGCGACGGCAGCTATCAATTGCTCTTTCAGCCATCAGGGGAAATACCGGAACAATAGTGAAGATCGAGCCGGTTCCGGTTCTTGTGTTATTCCGCTATGCCAATACTCGCCCGCAACGTTATCAACCGACCGCTGCCGACCTGTTCCAACCGTTGTGATGCGTCGGCGCTCCCAATGAGCGCATCGGAGAGCGTTGCGTGGGGCAGCGCCAGCAAAGTCGCCGGAGTAATCGAAATAATACTGGCCACCGGCGGCGTTCTGCGCAACAATTCGATTTCCCCGAAATACTCGCCCGCCCCCAATTGAGCCACTGCCTGCGGACGGGCCGCACCCGTAGCATCCACCCGACTCGCCACGACGGCAACCTGTCCGCGCTCGATCATATAGAAGGCGCCGCTGGGTTTGCCTTGGCGCACAATGATCTGCCGCGCGGCGAGTTCCCGGCGGCTGGCGGCGCGCGCCAGATCGCGCAACGTTTGGCGCGGTAGATCGGCAAACAACGGCACACGTTCCAGAAAACGCAGCACCTTGAGTATCTCGATGCCATCGGCAGTATGTACAGACGCATCATGCTGGATGCGCAGAAACTCATCGAGCGGCAGAAATAGCAGCGCGCTATCAACAGAGGTATGGTAGCTGTGGGCGGATGGCTCGTTATGGAGCGCAACATCATCCTGCCACGCATCACCCGCCGATGTATTGCTCACCAACTCGATGGCGCCGAAGAACTCACCCCGATGGAGTTCGGTAAACGCCCGACGACCTTCCCAAACAATCACCTCGCCTGCTTCAACGATCCAGATACCGTGCGGTTGCTGGCCCGATGCCAAAAGTTGGCGCCCACCTGAAACCTGTAACGGCTGGAGCGCCGCAGCCAGCGCGTCGAGCTCATCGTCGTCGAACGTCGCGAACAGATCAACCTGGCGCAACAGCCGCAAGCGCATGGCCCGCTCGTTGCTAAACGCCCGCGACAGATCGCGCGCCCAGGACGCATTCGAGAAACACCGCCGATCGGCAGCCTCGCGCTCCGGCCAGGGCAAGGCATCGTACGCTGACTGAATGGCGCGCCGGGCGAAACTCGCACCGGCGATAGCCTCAATCGAAGCGACCGTGTAGTGCAATATTTCAGCATACCGCGCTCCCTGCACATCGAGCGGCTGCGCAGCCAGCGCCGGGCTTATCCGCGCCTGATCGCGATCAAGCGTTACATCCCAGTTTGCCGTCGCGGCGACCACATCGATCCGATCATCGAGCGCTTTGGCGTGCCGTTGTCCATAGACTTCACGCAACAGCGTATAACAGCCGGCATAGCTACGCTCAAATGCGCGTTGGAGACGCTGAGACTCGCTCATCGCCGCATCCGCAGACCAATGGAGTCGTTCCGGGGTCAGGCTACGCACCACAACGTAGTGCGCAGACCATGCCGCCGCCCAACAACCAGCGGCCAGGATCTCAAACGACATTGCCAGCGCCCTCGGCTCCGATCGGGCCTTCAAGACCAGCACATACTCGACCATTTGCACAGCAATGCCGATCCAGACCAGCAGCCAGCTCCACACCAACCGCGAGTCGAGCAAGCCGAGCAGGGGGGGCAACAACAACGCCAGCGCCAGCATGCCAAAGTAGACCGGCGTAGCCAGCACGACGATCATTGGCGCCGACGCTCCTGCAACAACCGCCTGAATCTCGAAAATGGTCGCGCCACCCACACCAAATGCGGCCACAAGCAAGGCGGCGGTCAGCCAGAGTTCACGTTGCGGCGACTGCTGCAGATCGACATCAAGCAGCGCGACAAAGCCGGCCAGCATAAACAAAAAGAACGCGCCGACTTCCAATCCCAGCCACAGTGATTCGAGCAACGGCGCAACAGCGCGCCCGCTAACAGCCACCAGCGTCAATGCATTCGCGGCGAGCAGGCTATCGATGGCTCGCCCAAGGCGCGCCCCCCGATAATCGGCGCGGATCGCTATCAAAGCTACGAGCGCAGCAGCCCAGAGCAACGGCGCAATGATGCGCATCAACCAGGCCGATTCGGTCACTGCGAGCGGATCGAAGCGAAACGGTAATGCAGCGAGCAGTGCAACCAGCGTCAGCATCACGACGATCACTGGAGCCGGACGCTGCGCATAGCCGCGCCGCGCCAGCCAGCACGCGACTCCATGCACCACGCCCCAGGCCGCGAGCGCCAGGCCAATGCCGAGCGGGGCCACGACCGCGCCGACGATCACAAACGCCAGCATGCGCCCGCCCCAGCCGCTGCTCCAGAGTTGTCCGAGCACGGCGATAAACTGGCGCTGCCAGAAGAGAAACGTCAACCCGATCGCCAGCAGGGTGTAGGTCGCGGTCAACAGGCCAAACAAACTAAAAATACGCTCTTCACGCGTAAACGGCGCCCGCGCGCGCAGTTTGGTCCAGAACGGCCCGCTGACAAATTGTAGCGCCCGGCGGCGCAGATTGGGCAAGCGCAAGCCATCGACCAGCACAAAATAGCCGTCCAACTCAAGGAGCGGGTTGAGGTTAAACAGCGTGGCAACGTAGCATGCAAACGCCAGCTTGTATGCAACAGCGCCGACGACGGGGAAGCTCAACGCCAGTAGTGCGGCGACCCCGCCCACCAGCAGATCAGAGAGCGGCCCGGCCAGCGAGACGACAATACGCGCCTTGCGACCGGCCAGCCAGATGTCGCTGGTATCGACGAAAGCTGCCGGCAAGCCATAGTATAGCATCACGCCGCCGCGATGCACTACGCGCCCATAGTGCTTGACCGCCAGCGCATGCGCCGTTTCGTGCAGAACGAACGAAACCAGCAGCACACCCCAAAGCAGCAAGAAACTCGACGTCAGTCCTTCGGCGTCGAGAATCTGGTAGGCGGCTGCCTGGTCGGCCTGACTAGTGGCAAGCCCGAACGCAATCAAGCCAGCGATGCTGATGACGGCATGCAGCACAAGAAACAGGCGTGTGAAGAACACCCAGCCGCCGGCGCGATACAACGCTCCCACCACGCCGTCGATACCATTAAACGACAGGGTATGACTTTTAAGGGCATTCACCAGTCGCTGCCCCCAGCCAACCGCAGTCTGCCGCTGAAGCCGGGTTTGCAGGCCGTGATAAAGACTCACCGGCGCATCATCGAGAAAACCCTGTTGGAGATTGCGCACAAGTTCAGCAACCGGCAGCAATTGCTTAAACTTCGTAAAGCCCAGCATCGCCAGTTCGGCCACCGTCAGCGAGCCATCCATCGCATGCCACAACTCGCGTTCGGCATCGTTCAAACGCAGATAAGCGCCTGTAGGGCTGCGCAGAACCGTGAACGAGGCGTCGCCTTCGATGATAGACTCCTCGACGACATCATCTCGTCGGCGCGGTTGATAGCGCGTAAAATCAGCGCGTTGCCCCAGATGCGACCAGATGCCAACCGTCGCGCGGGCCGGAGGATGCACGCGTTCGGTCAGATCCGCCCACAGATTGGCGGACGTATGCGGATGATGAGGAAGGCGTTGAACAAGCCCAGACCACAAGCCTGCAGGCGCACGCTGCCGGACGATCTCCTCAACGCCGTCGTTTGATTGTTGAAGCACAGTCGCCACGCATTGCAACCCCTGGACGCCAAGGCTGTCGAAACCTTTCGGTCAGACTCATAGTACCACCTATCCAGATTCTGTACATTATCAACCCTCAAGTTACGACGCCTTGAGTTGGCCTGTGCATCATCTTCGATTCTGTTGAGCGCGCATGTTTGGACATAAACGGCCGCTCAAACAGGATGAAGAAGCCATAAGACATCGATGTCACCAGAGGAATACCCATCAGAATAACAGCCAGATTGGCAATATCTAGCGGAACCCCGGCGCTCCGCAAAACCAGGGCCATCAACGCTATGATCGGTGCATGGAGCAAATAGACGCTATAGGAAAAACGTCCAATATGAACCAGAGCCGGCAATTGGAACAATCTTAGCATCAATGAAGGTCGTCGCTCATTGCAACTTCCTTGCTTCGCCAGATATACGAGCAGACTCGTCACCCCTAACCCCAACAGGATATCTTTAATCCAATTCGCAAAACTCCCCAGATTCAGGGCATTCTCAACAACACCGAAACCGAACATTGCTACGGTGAAGCCTAGCGCCAGCCAGTTCCAAGGCAGGCGCTCGCGCAGCCAGATTTCACTCGGACGGCGCGAGAAGCTAATGCTTGCGCCAATTATTCCGGTGACAAACAAAACCAGAAACCAGGAATCAGAGAATGGATAAGTAAGCGGCAGGACAAAGAGTTGCATAACGCCAAGCGTCGTTGTCAAGATCCAGATAGCGGCGCTGCCCCACATACGCCAGATCGCAACCATCAACGGAAACAAAAAGTAAATCTGCCACTCAACTGCGATACTCCACATCGGAGGATTAATCGCTAATAACCACTCGCGGTTGATATTATGCACCAGGAAAAGATGCGAGAGAATAGGTCCTGCTTCCAACGCCGGAAGTGCAACATCCCAATACGCGCCCGATAGAGCATTCATCCCTGGAACGAGTACAATCAGGAGCAACGCAAACGCAAGCGCAGCATAGTAAGGGGGTAAAATACGTCGAAATCTGCGTCGATAAAATTCAAGCGTTCCGCCGCTGAGCCGTTCATCGTGCGAACGAGCTACAGGCAGCATCAAGCTAAACCCTGATAATACCAGAAAAACTTCAACCGCGTAATGGCCAAAACGCGTAAGCATATAGGAGCTGGTAATAAACGCCCCGATCGGCGTAGACAAAAACGGCTCAATTGCGGGAGCATCTACTAGATCCATGCCATAGATCTGATAAGAATGTAATAGAACAACCGCGAGCGCGGCGACTGCACGCATACCATCAAGAAAGTCAAGCCTGATAGAGGATTTCTTCGATGCAGCATCATTATGTGAGCGTTTCGTATCAACAAACGCGGTTTTCACTTTTCCAATCCTTTCGTCTATAGAATAAATCAGCTAGAAGTCGTACAGTGCGGCTGCAAGACTGCCAGCCCTCGATTGTTTATCCTCAGGCTGATCTCTCTATAATAATGTTTCCAAGTAGGATATGGCATAATATTTCGATGTCTATTCCTACAACGAGAGAACTTTTGGTGACTCCGCAACCTGATGCGGTGAGATGCATTTCAGAACATCTGAGTGCTATGTGATGGATGGCTTTCCAAAGCCTTACTCAAAAAGGTCTCGTTGTAGTACTATTTATAACAAAGCCCAAGAGCCCTAATACAGCGCAGCTTTATCCGCACATAATACGATTATTTATAGTAAATAAGCAGGGTAAGAACTGCCGACCGTTTGATAATCTGTTCCTAGCATAAGTGTAAGAAGCGTCAATGAGAATCCATTGAATACGTATTGTCAAGCATTAACAAAACTGCAATCTTACAATGCAGAGAGTCGTCAGGGGTAGCTACCAAACGAATTTGGATCTACCGCAAGCGGTCATTCTGAGCGCAGCGAAGAATCCCGGCTGTCGGGGACGCTGAGACCCTTCGCTCCGCTCAGGG